>JAFUTV010000012.1 GCA_017484125.1 Bacilli bacterium | reverse complement strand
TTTAGGAAAATTTTTAAATAAAGAGAATATAAACTTTGAACTATTTAATACTAATTTTAATTTATTAATTGATACTTTTAAAATTAATTTATCTGATTTATCAAAATTTCTTGGCTTTGATTCTTCATTTGTATCTAAAATAAAAAATGGCATTAGAAAGCCACTTAATATATCTGATTTTGCTAATGGTTTATGCAAATTTATTATAATTAATTATTTAGGCACTAGTAATGAATTAATAAAAGAACTAATAAAATGTGATGATAAAGACTTAAAAGATACCCAAGTCATTGCTGATAAATTATATTATTGGCTTACTAACAATGTAAATAAGAATACTAATAATTATGATGTAGATAATTTTATTAAAAAGTTAGATATTTTTGATTTAAATGATTATATAAAATCTATTAAATTTGATAAGTTATTTGTACCAACTTTACCAAAATTAAAAACTAAATCAAAAGTATACTATGGTTTAGATGGATATAAGGATGCTCAACTTGAAGTTTTAAAACAATCAGCATTCTTTAAATCAAAAGATGAGATATTTTGGTATAGCAATATGCCTATGATTGAAGCAAGTAAAGATTTAAAATTCACAAAAAAATATATGATGTATTTAGCCTTTATTTTAAAAAAAGGTATAAAATTAAACATAGTACATGATTTAGATAGACCATTTAAAGAGTTAATGTTAGGACTTGAAGGATGGATACCTCTATATATGACTGGACAAATAAATCCTTACTATTTTAAAAATAATTCCAACTTTTTATATTCAGTTATAGAATGTGTATCATCAAATGCAATTTTACACGGTGAGTGTGTAACAGGAAGTTTAGATAAATGCAAATTATTAGTTAGTACAAAAAAAGATGATATTAATTATTATAAAGAAAATAGTAATCTATTACTTAAAAAAGCAACTCCTTTAATGAACATCTATACACCAGAAAAGAAAAACGAATTTCTAAAAATATGTAATAATAAATTAAATATTAAAAATAAAAGAAATAATATATTATTAAATTTACCAATTTATACAATAACTGATGAATTATTAAATAAAATATTAGATCACAATAAAATTAATGAAAATGATAGAAATAAGATATATGAATGGATCAAAAATGAAAAAGATAATATAAAAAACATATTATCTAATACAACCGTTATAGATGAAATAAAAATTCTATCTAAAAATGAATTTAAAAATAACCCTTGTTTTTTAGATTTATCTAAATTTTACTACGATAAAAAAATAATATATAACTATGATGAATATTTAGAACATATAGAATTAATTAAAGAGTTTAAGAATGCTAATAAAAACTACACATATAAAACAGATAGTAAATACACCTTTAATAACATCAATGTATATATCATAAGTAACAAACAAGTTATTATTTCTAAAATGAATAATCCAATTACAAATTTTGTAATATATCATCCTATGTTAATAAATGCTATTCAAAACTTTGTAGCTCCAATAAATGAAAATACTACTTCTACTAAGAAGTAGATTTTTTAATTTTCTAAAATTCTTAATTTATATGACCCATGAATATGCCCTATTATATAAATAACTCGAACTTTTTGTTCGAGTTTTTACATGCAATAATAATATTAATTAGTAATCTTAACTTCACCATACTTATTAATCCATTTGATTAAATCATTAGTAGATATAACATACCAATTTTTTACTGTGTTTTTCATGCCTATATGTGTAAATATTTGCATAGATTTTTTATTATTTGAAATTGTTGCAGATATACTATTATATTTTGTTTTATCAGTAATATCTAATATATGATTTAACATATATCTTAATATATTATGCTTTCCTTGATATTCTTCCTTTATTTGAACTTCAGATAGGCATATACTATCATTAATATACATATATGATATAAAAGCTACAACTTCATTATTATAATAAAACAATAATGTATGATAATCTTTTTTAGTTCTTAGCATATTTAACCAAATATTATATTTTTTATCATCTATAAAATCTGATCTTGGTCTTAATTTATTTTCTTCCCTTTTACAAATATTATCTATTAAAATATTATTGATTATTTTAGCTTTTTCATCATCAATTATATTGTCTTTTGAATAAATTTCAAACATAATATCACCTTTTATCAAATAAATTTATACTAATTTGCATTTATTGTTTAATATTTTTTTTATTATAATTAATATTATTGCAACTAATGCATAAACTAGTGCAAAAGTATAAAATGCATTTATAAAGATATTTTTTAAATTATCAAATAAGTACTGAGCATATATTTCATCAATATTAATTGAAGATTTTTCTAATAAATATGACATTAATAATGTTATTAAGAATATTACTATTGAATTAATTAATAATGGAATATATACTCCTCTTAATTTTTGCTTAGCAATTATTAATGTTAATATAATAAGAACAACAAAAGTAATACCTGATATTAACTGAATATATTCAATTACTGTTTTTACTTTATTAATCGTTCTTATTTCATCAATTGTAGTATCATTTATATCTATTTTAGATAATTCTTTATTAGATAATATCTTATCAACATTATCTTTAATTTCTTGGGGTAATTCAATATTATTTTCTTTTAAATAATTATTAATATTATTATAATATTCTACAATAAGTGGTTGCATATCTATTTCAATTTTATCTGGATTAGAAAATACTATTTTTAGTATATTATCAAATTCTTTATCTAATACACTTTCTGTAATTGTTTTATCTATTAATTCATCTATTTTATTTTCAATCTCTTTATTGTAAATATTATTATCATGCATAGATTTTTTTACTTCTTTTTTTACTTCATTATTCACATAAGTATAGAGATTACTATCACTAATAATAGTTCTAATAGAATCTTTATTAAATACTATAGAAAGTACTATAGTTGAAATACTAAATATAAATAATGCTATAGATATTAATACTATATTAAAAAACTTTCCTATACTTTTCATAATCATTACTCCTTAAAATAACTATCTATTTTTTTATATTGTTTTTATTATATAATATATTTTATAATTAATAAACGTTTATTTTACTTTTACTGCCTGAGGTGTTTTATCAATATTTTGCAAAACTATAAAACAATTACCATAAGCGCCCCATACTCTATTGTTTTCATAATATATTTTACTTATATAAACAATAGTTCCAGCTTTAATTTTTGCTTTACTATTATTATTAGAACTAGTTAATACTTTCTTTGTTGCTTTAGTACAATTACCTACTTTAACAATATTATTTCCTAATGTTGGTTTTCTTCTAATAGCTTTAGAATATAGTAATTTATAGTTACCTTTAGAATAATAATATTTAATATATTTAATATACTTTGAAGTTAAACCAGTTTTTCTAACTATTTGATTTGGATAAACATAACATACATCAAATATATCTATATCTGCATTCTTATAAATATTTCTATTTTTAGAATATAATCCAAAATGTAAATGTTCTCCGGTTACTTTACCAGTACTTCCCATTGTAGCAATTTTTTGACCCAGTTTTACTTTATCTTTTGTTTTAACAAATATTTTATTTAAATGTGCATAACAACTAATAATACCACTATTATGTTTAATATATATTACATTACCCCCACTATCTTGTTTTTCTATTTTATATATAATTCCATCATCACAAGCTAATATATCTTGACCTTTATATTTTTCTTTCCACCATCCAAAATCTATAGATTTTCCTTGATGAAAACCTTGAGATATACTTATATAATTCACTGGATAAATCATAATAAATCACACCTTTGTTTATAGTATGATTTAATAATACTTTAAGTAAATAATAAAAGCCTATATATAAGTCGAACTTATTATATATACTTTAAACATTTTATTATTAATTTGTCTTTTTTAGTAGATTTTAATACATTAATAAATTTATACTTACCATATTTTCTAATACTAAAAATATCATTTTCTTTTAAATAATATGAATTTTTAGTAAGTACATCATAATTTAGTATTACATCCTTATTTTTGATTAATTCAATTACACTATCTCTTTGTTTATTAATTAATCTTGATATTACAGTATCAATTCTATTACTTGATACAATTAATTCAATTTCTTTATATTTTCTTTCATAATAATCTAAATAATTAATATTAAGTTCTTCTAAAGTAATCTTATTATTTCCTATATATAATAAATTTTCTTTTATATAATTAGATAATTCGCTTAATATATAAAAATAATAATTATCATTATCTATTATAATATCACCTAAATATGAAGAGGAAATATTAAGACCCATTATACTACCTAATATATCTTGATGTCTTAAAGTATTATTAGAAATAATTTTAAACAATGTTACTTTAGGTATTTTTTTAGTATAAAGAATTACTTTTTCTGAAGTTTTATATGGATAATACGCATTATAATATTTTTTATGTAATTTTGATATAATAATTTTTAATTCTTTTTGATCTAAAAATAATGTTGATTTATCATTTAATAATCTTTCAATACTATTGTCTATTTTATATATATCTCTTTTCAAAATGTACTCCTTTTATATAAATATAAATTATATACATATATATTTATATTTTATATTTATTTCTTGCCTGATTTATATTATAAATTAATTAAAAATAAAGAGCAATAATTATTACTATATTGTTTATTATATAACTCAACCAATTCTTTAGATAAAAAATATTGCAACTTCATTTTTTAATATATATAATTAATTTATAAAGGAGGAAGTATAATGAAAAAGAAAATTATTTTGTCATTATTATTAGTTATTTCAATATTTGGAATTAGTGCATGTGCAACAAAGGATGCAAAGCAATTTAAGGAAGACTATGAAAAATTAAATGGTCAAACTAATAAATCAGGAAAGGCTCATAGAAGTGTTAAAATTGATGAAGAGAATCCATTTATTTATGCTACTGCAGAAGAAATAGTAGAAAAAATAAATAATAAAGAAACATTCTATGTATACTTTGGTGATGATTTATGTCCATGGTGTAGAAGTGCTATTGAAAAAGCTATTGAAGTTGCAAAGAAAAATAAGATAGATAAAATCTATTATATAGCTATTTGGGATGATGATGGAAAAGAAATATTAAGAGATAAATATGAATTAAAAGATGGTGAAATAACTAAAACTATTGATGGAACTGAAAGCTATAAAAAATTATTAGAAAAATTTGATAGTGTATTATCAGAATATAATTTAACTGATGAAAATGGTGATAAAGTTAGTACTGGAGAAAAAAGAATTTATGCACCTAATTACATATATGTAAAAGATGGTGTAGCAGTTAAATTAGTTGAAGGTACTTCAGAAAATCAAAAAGATTCTAGAGAAGAATTAACTAAAGAATTACTTGATGATGAAGAAAAAATATTTAATGATTTCTTTAATAATTAAGATAGACTATAGTCTATCTTTTTTGTATAATTAATCTAAATTATAAAAGAAAGAAGTGGTGAAATAATATGGTACTTATGGTAAGTGGAAGATGTGATATAGTTGCTTATTATACACCATGGTTTATGAATAGATATAAAGATGGATATGTATATGTTAGAAACCCTTTTAATCCTAAATTAGTTAGTAAAATAGATTTTAAAAACGTAGATATAATTATGTTTTGTACTAAAAATCCTTTACCAATTATTAATCATCTAAAAGATATTAAAAAGCCAATATTATTTCATGTAACTTTAACTCCATATAAAAATGATATTGAGGTAAATGTTATTAATAAAAATAAAATAATTGATGGGATAAAACAAATATCTGAAATTATAGGAAAAGAAAATATCGTTGTAAGATATGATCCTATATTTATTAGCAATAAATATACTTTAGATTATCACATAAAAGCTTTTGATAGATTATGTGAAATATTAGATGGATATATTGAAAAAATCATGGTGTCATTTATCGATGATTATAAAAATGTCAGAAAAAATATAAATATTTTAAAATACAAAGAGTTAGAAGAAAATGATTATGAAGCTATCGGAAAATATTTTAGTAAAAGTGCTAAAAAACATAATATAAGTGTTCAAACATGTGCTGAAAAAAGAACTTTAGAGGAATATGGATTTGATTATGGTGAGTGTTTATCTAAACAACTAGCATATACATTAACAGGGAAAAAATTTAAAGAACAAAAATCAAGAAAGAATGTGCCATGTCACTGCGTTGAAATGGTTGATATTGGAACATATAATTCCTGCAATCACCTATGTAAATATTGTTATGCTAATTTTGATGAAACTAAAATAAAAGAGAATATGTCAAATCATGATGTTAATTCACCACTTCTTATAGGTAATATAAAAGATGATGATATGATAAAAGAAAGAATTTAAAAAAGTTAACATTTGTTAACTTTTATTTTGTTCCAAATATTCTATCTCCAGCATCACCAAGTCCTGGTACAATATATTTATTTTCATTTAAATGATCATCTATATGAGCACAATATATTTTAACATCTGGATAGACCTTAGTAACGGCTTCTAAGCCTTCAGGTGCAGCAATCATGCAAAGAAATTTAATCTTTTTTACACCTTTTTCTTTTAATAATTCTATAGCATCTAATGCTGAACCACCAGTTGCAAGCATTGGATCTAATATAATTACTTCTCTTTTCTCTATGTCTTTAGGAACTTTAAAGAAATAATTAACAGGTTTAAATGTATTTTCATCTCTATACATTCCAATATGTCCAATTTTAGCATTTGGTATAACATTAATAACTCCATCAACAAATCCCATACCTGCTCTTAATATTGGTACAAATGCATATTTATCTTCATTTAATATTCCTGTATTAATTTTAGCAATTGGAGTTTCAATAATTGTTTCTTCTAAAGAAGCATCTTTCATTGCTTCATAGCATAAAAATGTTCCAATTTCATTAGCTAACTCCCTAAATTCTTTTGTTCCTGTATTTTTATCTCTTAATATAGCTAATTTATGTGTTATTAAGGGATGATTTAATTCTACTATATTTTTCATATAATACTCCTTGATTATTTATCTGTTTGATTTTTTACTTTTTGATTTATAAATGTTTGCTTCAATGTGTTCTTTAACATCTTCAACTTTATCATGAATTTTTTCTGTTATAGTTTTCTTTTCATCAGGAATTATTAGATTTAAAATAATACCAAGAATAGCTGCTAAACTCATTCCAGAGAAAGCTATATCTAAATCTCCTGAAGTAATTGATATAGTAGCTCCACCTAATCCTATAACAAGCATTGTTGCAGCAACAACCACATTTTTATTAATATCAAAATCAATTTGATTCTTTATTAATACTTTTAAACCATTAACAGCAATAAATCCATATAATAAAATAGATACACCACCTAAAACCGGTGCAGGTATTAATTGTACAAGAGCAGTAAATTTGCCTAAAAATCCCAAAACAATTGCAAATAAGGCTGCCAAACCTATAACTTTAACAGATGCAACCTTTGTAATACCAACTACAGCAGTATTTTCGCCATAAGTAGTATTAGCAGGTCCACCTATTAAACCAGCAACAAATGTTGCAATACCATCACCCATTAATGTTCTATCAAGTCCTGGATCTTTTATTAAATCTTTTCCAATAATATGACTTAATGAAGTATGATCTCCAATGTGCTCACATATTGTTACCAAAGCGACTGGAGCAATAGTTATAATTGCTGCAAAGTTTAATGAATAATCCTTAAATGGAATTATAAATGCTGGCATACTAAACCAACCCGCTTCTTTAACTAATGTGAAATCAACCATTCCAAGACATGCTGCTACTACATATCCTGATATAATTCCAACTAAGAAAGGTATAACTTTCAAAAATCCTTTAGCTTTTGTCATAACAAATGCAGTAACAAGAAATGAAACTAATGCTACGATAACATTTTTCCAATCAAATACGCTTGATGTAGATATTCCAATATTGCTAATTGCAGATGATGCAAGACCTAGTCCAATTACCATAATCATAGGTCCAATAACAATTGGTGGTAGTAATTTTTCTAACCAATCCTTTCCTACAAATTTAATTAACAATGCTACTACTACATATATTAATCCTACGGCCATAATTCCAGTCATGGCACCACTTATTCCACCTTTTACATATGCTGCTGCAATAGGTGCAATAAAAGCAAATGAACTTCCTAAATAAACAGGTGATTTTGCTTTAGTACATAATATATATATAAGTGTTCCTATACCCGAAGATACTAAAGCAATAGGAATAGTAATAACTGTTTCTCCAGCCGCAGCATTAACTAAAATTGGAACTAAGATAGTTGCTCCAAACATAGCAAATACATGTTGAAGAGCAAGTATAATACTTTTTCCTACTGGTGGCATTTCATCAATGTCATACAATAATTTTTTCATAAAATACTCCTTTCCTATAGGTGTTAAATAATTAAAAAAAGGGGATATTAATCCTCTTCTTTTTATTAACTATAAATAGCTGATGAAAGAACTATAAAAACAATACTAGTAGTAGCAATATTATTTAGTATTTTTTTAATTTCTACCATCATACAAACACCCTCTATTAAAATAATAATATATTAATCATTAAAAATCAATATTTTTATTAAAAATTTTTACTTGCTATTTAAATACTTTTTTGGTATATTATTAGTGCAATGCAGGTGTGGTTCAATGGTAGAATATGACCTTGCCAAGGTCGAGACGGGAGTTCGATTCTCCTCACTTGCTCCATAGTGAAATCTGCTCGAACTTTTCGAGTTTTGATAAATAACTAATTCAGAAATGGATTAGTTTTTTTTGTGTTTAAAGACTATCCTAAAAGAAAGGATGGAACTATGGTAAATATTATTAAGGAAGAACTATCATTAGAAGAATCATTAAGAAAGAAAATTGAGTTTATATGTGATAAAGATGAAATGGAAGAAGCTGCTGAATAATTTTATAATACTAAAAAAAACAAAGAAAAAGACGATGCTTATCTTTATAAGTCATCGTTTTTGTATAAATATTCATCCGGTATTGTTGGATACCCACTAATATAAAAATTAAAAATATCATTAAGTATTTGGATACAAATGTTATATGATTTATCATCTAATTTTTCATTTTTATAGTAATCGTCTAATTGATTTTTAGAATTTATATATAATTTCTCATACTCTAATTTATCCATATTTGAAATAGAATTTATATCAGATATAATTATACTTAATTCTTTTATTTCTAATTCAATTTTAGAATCTACTAATTTTTCAATTTGTTCCACTTGTTCATATAAAGACAGTGATAATAAGTATTTTGAGTAATCAGTGTTAAATGATTTTTCGTATTGTATTATGTAGTTTTTTAGTTCATCTATTGAATAATCATTAATATTATTTTCACTCAATTGATTACACAAATCGGATTCTAATACATAACCCTTTAAAGAGATTTTATTTAATAATAATGTTTTCTCAATTTGATAATCATCTTCTGACAATTCAACAAGTTCATTTGCTTTTGTAATAAAATTAAATATTTTACTATTAATATCATCATGGATTTTATCTATTTCAACATATGATTCTAATATTTTTACATTTAAGTTATTATCCATTGTTTATTTCCTTTCTTCTAGAAAATTTAGTATAAATAATAAGCAATCATTGTATAGTTTATTTAGAGTATTTAGATTATCAATTGTATAATTATTATCAATTTCACTATTATCAATTTCATTATTAAATTTATCAATATAATCTGTTAAATATTTTTTATCAAATTTCAAATCTTGATAGTTTGGTATTTTATTAATTATTTCAATATCATTAAATTTATTTAATTTAAAATGTTTCAAGATATAATTATCATAAGATTCAAATAAACTATGTTTAAATTCTTTTGTTTTATTAATACCTTTTAATTTAAAATTTCTATAATACCAGTCATTATAAAATCTATCAGTTAATAAGTGAATTATATATCCTATAGAAATGTCATCTTTCATATTAGGATATTTTTTTATAAATTCATCTGCATTCGCTAGATTATATGGATATTCATCTTTATGTTGAAAATGTGATAATCCATGATTTTTTGTAGTAGTTAAATCAGGCAAAACACTACCTAGCATGATTGAATCGTTATCCAATTTAAGCTTTTTATTTATATCTTGTGCTATTTTAATATGAATTTTATGACTTGGCATATATTATCTCCCTATAATCATATAAACAACCATAAATAATGCACCACAAACAAAACTAACTATTAATGATAGTGAAATTATATTAGTGTATCCTTTATTACCACTTGATCCATTTCCTTTAGATGATGGAGCTGATAAAGTTTTTACTTTTGGCTTATTAAGTTGTTGTTTTTGTGCTTTTTGTTGTTTAATTACTTGATTTTTTTCCTTTATTTGTTGATGAATTTGTATTTCGCTTTGACTTCTTCGAGAAAATGATTCGGATTTTTTATGTGTATCATTTACATGTGTACGAACAGGTTCACTACTTTTTGTTTGTTGTGCTTGTTGTATAGTTTTTTCTTTTGAAATAACTTCTCTTATAAATCCTTTAACACTTTCATTTGTAATAAAATTACCATTAACATCTCTTTGTTGTGTTACAGAATTGTGATCTCCATTAAACTTTTGAAATTTAGCATTTACTCCCAATTGGGCATACATTCTCTGATTATTATCAAATCTCTCTTGTGGATTTTTACCCAACTGTGTTTGAATTTGTGTTATTTCGTGAGGAGTATAGTTTTCTTTATATCTTGGTTGTAATTTTGTTTGTGTTTCATTTTGTTTATCACTTACCATTGCTGGATCATTATAATCTTGATTTCCTATATAATAATACTGGGGTATAGATTTAAATGCTTCAGCATTAAAATTCGGAACATTTGCAACACCTAATGGGAAATTTAATGTTTCTCCATTTAATTGTGATATAGGTAAAATTCCTAATCCACTTGTTCCACCACTAATACAAGCTTTTACCATTTCAGGATGTAGTGCAGTAAAACAATTAGCAAATTTAGATCCTGCTGAATATCCTTCCATAATTACTTTACTATCAACTTTAACACCTAATTGTTCTAAAGTGCCTTTTGAATCAGAAATAATACTAACTAATTGAGAAGGTAAATCTCTACATTGTTCTTGTATTTGCTTAATTTCTTGTTCAGATAATTGTTTTTCAATAGGTCTATCATTATTATCTGCAATTAATGTTGAAACATCATTTTCAAAAACTTTACTTCCTAATGCTTGTGTATAATATCCTTGAACTCTTGGTATTAATGGTGTTAATACAGGCATTTTTAAATCTGATCCAAACCACATACCAGGATTCATTTTAATTGTACTTAATCTCGCTGCTTCATTTCCTTCAGATAAATGAATAGCAGTTTTTGTTCTATCTAATTTACCATCTGTTACTCCAGCACCACCAGTATTACAACTATGAACTAATAATGTAGTATCTGGTTGACATTCATCTGGAACAAATAATGAATAGCCACAATTAAAACCTTTTTCTGGATTAGGTGGCATAATATATACTTTTCCTTTTATATCTTTACTTCTATCATCACCGGGGTATTGATAATATATATCATGAATTTCACTTGCTTTTTGTTCAATATTATTCTTTTTCTTTTCTTCAGCATATTCTAATCGTTGTTGTATTCTAGCAATGTAATCATCATAGATAGCATCTATTTCAATTTTTTTACTATCTATCTCAGTTTGAGTCATATTATCACTAACATTTGATTCAATAAATCTTTCAATTTGCTCATTGCTTATTGTATTTGGATATTGTCTATTTATATCGGATATTTTATCTTTGATATATTCTTTTAGTTCCTCAATAGTCATACAATCAACTCCTACTATCTTATAGGTATATTATATCATTAAATTCAATTATTTTATAATCAATATTGGAATTACTATTTATTTATGGTATTATTACTTTAGTAATTAATTGTTTATCAACTTTTACTATTAGGAGTTTCGAATAACCTTTGTTATCGCTCCATTTAGAAACAAAGAGTTATTCATTGCGAATAGCTCTTTTCTTATTTTCAACAGGTCAGCTTGTCAGTCTAAATTCTATACATATCCATTTTTTCATAACATTATTATTCAATAGCATAATTGTATAACTAACTATAGCAAAAGAACAACCATAATTTATAGTTGTTCTTTACTTTGTTTTATTATTATTTTCTTCTGTTTAGCATAACTTTTTTTGGGGGAAAACGATTAGCCCAATATTCTGTTTCATCTTCAATATTTTTCTTATGGTATTCAGAATATGCTTGTTGAACTTCTCCACAATAATTACATGTTCTTTCAAAATATTTTTTATCACTTATATATCCGTCTAATTCTCCATCTTCATCATATTGTGGTACATCACCAACTTTTTCTTTCCATTCAGAAAAAGTATGATTATATCCACATATTTCTTTTTTTGTTTCTCTTTCTAGTTCATTATAACTATCAATAAATTTTTGGAAAATTCTAAACTTTAGTTCTTCATCTTCTCCAAAAATAGTATCTAACATTTGTTCTAACGCCTTAGAAGAATCTTTAACTAAGTTTGTTCTAAATCCATCTACATCTTCCTCTGAAGGATTAGCGGCACCAAAAACACCATTTGTAAATGAATCAGTTTTCCTTTCAATAAAATCATGAACTATTTTTTTCCAAATTAAAGTGTTAGCAAGTTTTTGTTGAGCTTCATTAGGTAGTTTACCAAATTTATAATCTATATCAACTCTTTCACTAATTTCATTATTCTTTTCCATTCTCAAAACCTCCCTAAATGATTTACTATTATACATTAAAAATTATTTTTTTGCAATAAATGGATATAAATTAAAAAAATATGTTATAATTAATACGTAATTAATGTTTATCTCTTATTACATTTGTAGTAAAATGTTTCTCAAACGAGATACACAATTGCTCCATTTTAAATATACGTCGGAATAGTCGACATTTTTATTTTATCTAAAAATGTTTTACAAAAAAATTCAAATATTATAACGATAGAAATAATAAAAGCTTAATAACTGATAAAGAACATAGAGTTATATTTAATCCGCCTAGAACAATTAATAAATCAGAAATAAATAAAGCACTTAGTTCTATTAATAGAGAAATGGATCAAGCTGCTGAAGAGTTTTATCAAACAAACAAAAAGGACGACTATGAATTATAGTTGTCTTTTTAATAATTATTGTTGTCTATTTCTACTTTTTTCAAGTTTTCTTTCTAGTCTTAATTGCTTAACTTCTTCTTGTCTTACCGATTCATGGTCTACTTGACTAGCAATAGCATTTACTATTCTTTGATGTAATTCATGTTCTTCAGGAGTATAGAATGTTGCAGCATTATTATTTTGAGTTAAGATTAAATCTTGAATTGTTGTAGTATAAACTTTTTCGTTTTTACTTGCTCTTGAAAAATAACCTACATAACATTTTAAATCCTTAGATCCACCTGCTTTAATATATTCATTCATGAATAATCTTAAACCTGGATCTGAAAAATCTACTGCATACATCATTGGAATATCAATGCTTCTTCCAAATTCTTTAGCAAATACGAATGCTCTACGAGGACCAATTCTATTTCCACCTCGTTCTATAATTCTATACATTGCACAATCTAATATTCCTTCTTTTTGTTGAATCCATTTATCAGCTTCCTTAATTGCTTTTTCTAACTCATTATTTTCTGGCAATTCTATTCCTTTATCTTTAAATAATTTAACAACATCTCTAACATTTAATCCAGTTAATTCCTCATCTTTTATTTCATAATATGTATAACTTGTAACATCTTCGGCCATTTCAACAAATCCATTTTTTGTTAAATGTAAATGTGCAGTTCTAGAATTTGGATTTAAATAAACTACATCATTATATATTGGATTAGAAAAATAACATCTTTCTTCCCATGGTAATGATTTAATAAATACATTTGTGTTATAAAATTCATCCCAATCTAATTCTTTTGCATCTGAGTTTTCATCAAGTAATTCATTTACATATGGATTATTTCTAAACATTACATCATTAACATTAATTTGTTCTTGCCCACTTCCTGGCATTAATCTATTGATTTCATAACTTGGATATCTTAATTCATACCATACTGCTATTTTTTCAATTAAATCTCTCATTTCTCTTGGAAAATGATATTCACCAATATCAGTATAATTTCCTTTTACCATATTTTTAAAATACCAATCAATAAACTCATCAACTTTATCATCTAAGCTGATTGGTGTAATCATTGAATCCTCTTCTGTGTTTCCAGTAATCCTTGTTCTAAATTTTATTAATTCTTCTTTAAGACTCATTTTTAACCTCCTGAATAAATACAAATATATTTTATCATAATTTTATTAAAAAAAATATAATATCGTTTAATTTTATAAATTGTTGTATTATAATGAATAAGTAATTAAGATTTATCTCAGTTATATTTGTCGGTAATTGTTTCTCAAACGAGATACACAATTGCTCCAGTGACGTTTCTGTTCGAACTTTTCGGACATTTACGATAGATATCATCTCATATAGAGATGATTTTTTGTTTGTTAAAACATCCTTAAAAGAAAGGATGATGCTTAGATTATTACTAATATTCTTGTATTTAATATTTACTTGACTAACTTATGATGCAATTTCAGTTTCCAATTTATTAACTTTTCATAATTAACCATTCTATCTTTTGAAACATCAATAATTATCATTTGATGATTAGATTATTTATTTATTTTCTTTAATTATTTGATAATTTTTTACTGTAATTCTTTTAACTAATGTTTTAACTTTTTCTAATTCTATAGGTTTGTCTTTCATTTTATCCGCACTATATTCTTTATATAGTTCTTTTAAGACATCTTGATAAGGTATATAATCTTCAGCAACCTCATAACTATCATAAAACGGAATACATCTATTTTTTTAGAGCCATTAGAATTAACTGTTAGCTGATCATTTGACGTATTATTTATTCTATAAAGTATTCCAGGCCATGGTGAAGATGTTTCATCCATACAACTCATTAAAGTTGCTTGAAAATCATATCTATTTCTAGAAATAATTCATTTTCAATTAATATAAATATAATTTACTTTAATAATATATAATTATAAATAATATACTTAATTATGAAAAAAATTAAAATATTTATTACTTTTATACTGTTTATAGTATCTATATTAGTTCATTTTGGATATAGTATTTTTTCATGTTTTTTTACAAGTATTTTTTTTCCTATTAACGAAAGTATATGGGAACATATGAAAATAATATATACGTCTATAATAATAGCTAGTATTATAGAATATTTTATATATGTAAATAGTAGCATAATTATAAATAATTTCTTATTAAGTATTCCTTTAATAAGTATTATAGGAATAATGTTGTATTTAATTATTTATAGTATAATTGATATATTTATTCCTCATAATTTAATTGTAGCTATAGTCCTTTTATATATAATATTTATCATATGTGAAATAATAAGTTATTATATACTCAAATTTAAAAAAATAAGATATGAAAAAGTTTTAGGTATTGTTTTAATAATTATTAGTTATATTATTTTTACATATCTTACTTATTATCCATTAAATAATAAATTATTTTTTATTAATTATATTTATATATTCATTTAATATAGACAAATCATAATGTTTGATATCTGGCATTCTTATATCTTTAGTTACATCAAGACTATTAGTAATTATATTATCAACACTTAAATCAATAATTTGTTTTAATTCTTCCTCATCTTTAATTGTCCAAGCATGTATTTTTTTGTTATTATTATGGATTAAATCAACTAAATCCTTAGTTATATTTGAATACTTAATACTAAAAGCATCTGCATCTTCATAATTATTTATATCATCTATTTCTGATGTAACAAAAATGGTTTTTATGTTAGAATCTATTTCTTTTATATTTTCTAAAATATTATAATTAAATGAAGAAATAAAACATCTATTTTGATATTTATAATCTTTTATTAAAGATATAACTTCGCTCTCTACACTTTTATTTTCATCTGAAGATTTTATTTCAATATTCATTTTTAAGTCATTTTCTTTTGCATATTTAATTACATCTTTTAATAATGGAATTCTTTCATCTTTAAAATCTTCACTAAAAAAACTACCAGCATCAAATTCTTTTATTTCATCATAAGTTAGATCACTAACTTTTTTATCTATACCTGTAGTTCTTTTTAAGTTAGAATCATGTATAACTACTATTTGATTGTCTAAAGTTTTTCTTACATCCAGTTCAATATAATCTGTCCCTAATTCTTTTGCACCAATAAATGCCAGCATTGTATTTTCTGGATATTTGTCACTAGCACCACGATGAGCAGTTATTTCTAATTTTTTTTCTTCTTCTAAATCAATAATTAAATTATTATCTATTAATTCAAAACTATAATATGTTACTAATCCAAATCCAGTAATAGATATTATTATAAGAAAATTTATAATTATTTTACTTAATGTAGAAAAAAATACGGAATTATATCTTATATTCATTATAGTTTTGTTTTTAACTATTTTATGTGCATAAAATAAACTACTGATAATTGAACAAATAAATACCTTATTAAATAATATAATTAAGGATAGTATAAATAATATAATCATTAATATACTATTATAAGAAATATCAGGACTTATTTTATATAATATAAATATTATTATTCCTATAGATATCATATATATTATATATATAAATAATTGAGATAATAATAATAATAGTATATCTTTTATTCTACTTTGGTTTATCATTTTTTTACTTTTTATTCTAGATATTTTAAAGTTATTTTCCTCTAAAATCATATAATGAAAAGAATAAATATATCTTAATAATATAATAGTTATCAATAATAATATAACTATAATAAATATAATATTATTAATATTTAAATTAACATAATCTATTATAAAATATGGTATAGTAATAGAACTTACTATACAAGATGATATTCCTAAATTAATAAATGGCAATAGTAATGAAACAAATAACACTATCAAAATACTTTTATAATTAAATATATTTTTAATCTTTTTAATTGATAATTTAATTAAGTTTAAAAATGATAATTTTTTATTTTGAAAAGACATATCAAATATAACAATAAGTGTATTAATTTCAATTATTGTTATAATAGATAAATATACTAATATAAAAATTATCATATAAGGATTTACTAATGATGATAAATTATCTAAAGTTATTATAAATAAATTATTACTTTTTAAATTAGAATAAAATAATAAATTAAATGCAGGCAAAAAAATTAATGCAGTAAACATTTTATAAAAAATTTCAAACTTTAATATTGTAATAAAGTTATGTTTAATAAGATAAAATGCTAGTCTTAATTTATTTTTCATAATTATCCCCTTAATTAATATATTAGTTAATTCTTTTATAAGAGAAAATGTCAAAATTTGTTATTTTTTAACATTACATATGTTATTATACTACAAAAAAAGTAAATCACATAGATTTACTTTATTTTTGTTTATACATTTTTATTATATCTTTTATGCTTAGCTTAGATCCATAATTTAATATTGCATTAGAATATATCTTAATCGTTACGCTTGCAATTATTAATATTGTTATTAAAAGTATTGCAATAGAAAGTAATACTTCACTTGATGTAGCAAATCCCATCATTATTCTAAATGGCATACAAAATGGTGATGATAATGGGAATAGAGCTGCAAATGAGTTTAGCTCACTAGCTGGATTCATCATTGTGAAATAAGATAAGTAAAATGCTACAACTGTAAGTAATGCTACTGGAGTATTTGCAGAGTTAATATCTTCTGGCTTACTAACAGTAGATCCAGTTAAAGCATATAATAGTGCATACGCAAAATATCCTAATAAGAAATATAGTATTGTTATAAAGCCAAGACCAACTGTTATTGTTGATAAATCAAGTATAGATTCAAGTAATTCCTTTTCAATGAATAAATTAGCACATATAACAGCTGTTACTAAAAATAATACCATTTGACAAAGTCCAACTAATCCTATACCAATAGTTTTACCAAGAACAATATTTCTAGGACTTGTTGATGTTACTAATGTTTCAATTATTTTAGATGTTTTTTCTGTAGTAATTGAACTTGATACTTGATATGCACAAAAATAAATAGCATAAAATAATAATATCGACATTATCATCATTGCAAGAACATTACCTTTAGCTTCTTCCTCAGCTTGAGATATTTCATAGTTAAATTTTGGATTAATTTGTAACATTTGCTCTTGTGATAATCCCAACTTTTCTATTTGCATATTTTTATAAAGTGATGTTAAAGTTTCAGTAAATAATTCTCCTGGACTATTACCAAATGTTGCATTTTCAACAACATATGTTAAATTAACTGTATTATCTTTCCTTTCAATATATACACCACAGTCTATATCTTTAGCCAATATTTTTTCTTTAATACTATCAATACCAATATTTTCAAAAGAAAAATTATACCCTAAATCTATATTATTAAGTTGTGATAATTTATTTTCATAGACATTATTAATATCAGATATTAACATTTTTGTTTTAACACTATCATCTTTAAATGATTTTATAATATTAGGAACATTAAATCCAATAAAAATCATTACTAGTATTACTATAGTAGATATTATAAAAGATTTTCTTTTAATCATATCTTTCATTGTAAATTTAATAACAGTAAAGATATCTTTCATTATCTTTCACCTGCTTTCTCTATAAATATATCATTAAGTGTTGGTTTTTGTATTTCAAATTTATTAATAATCACCTTATTTTTTACAAGTTTTTCTAACAACTTATGACCTTGATCTTCATCATCAATTAAAACTACATAATTATTATCATGAGCATTCTCTATTTTTAAATTTAATTCTTTAATAACATCCTTAATATTTGTATTAGTTTCTACTATAACTCTATTAGCAGGATATGAATTTTTAATATCATTTAAATTTCCTTGTAAAACAGTTTTTCCTCTATTTAAAATTACAACATCAGAACAAAACTCTTCAATAGTATGCATTTCATGTGCAGACATAATAATATATTTACCATTATCAACCAATTCAATAATCACCTTTTTTAATATTTCAGTATTAACTGGATCTAAACCAGAAAATGGTTCATCTAAAACTATTAATTCAGGATCATGAATGACAGCAGTTAAAAATTGAATTTTTTGTTGATTACCTTTTGATAATTTTTCAGCAGGCATATCTAAATATTCCTCAACTTTTATTTTTTTAGCCCATTTATTAATCGATTTAATGGCTTCATCATTATTCATTCCTTTTAACTGTGCAAAATATAATAATTGATCCATTATTTTCACCTTAGGATAAACTCCTCTTTCTTCAGGTAAATAGCCAAAATTAACTTTTTTTCTATCTACTTTTTTACCATTCCAAGTAATTTCTCCACTATCTTTTTTTAGTATACCTAAAAGCATTCTTATTGTTGTTGTTTTACCTGCACCATTAGTACCTAATAAGCCAAATACTTCTGGTTTATCCAAAGTAATAGATATATTATCAACCACTTTTTTTGTACCATAAGACTTTGATACATCTTTTAAAATTAATCCCATATAAACTTCTTCCCTTCTAAATAAAATTATATAGTATTAAATATAAAAATGCAACTAATCCATTTTAACACTATATAAATTTTATTTATTTACAAATACAATTTATTATTATATTTTTTTTTAAAAAAAAGTAAAACAAATCGTTTTACTTTAATACATTTTTTAATATTATCGTTTTTATTCTAGACATTTCTTGTAGTGTTGTTGCAATTCCTTCATTACCAATTCCTGAATGTTTCCAACCACCAAATGGCATTTCTGCAGAACGGAAGAAACTTGCACCATTAATTATTGCTCCACCTACTTCAAGTTTTGAAGCAACTTTAAAGGCATTATTAGTATCTCCTGTAATAATACAGCCGCATAATCCATAAACAGATTGATTAGCGATTTCTATTGCTTCATCAATTGTATCAAAACCACAAATAGGAATTACTGGTCCAAATATTTCCATATCTTTCATTACATCCATATTTTTATTTACATCTACTAAAACAGTTGGCTCATAAAAAGCACCATCTCTTTTTCCACCAAGAACTATTTTAGCTCCTTGTGAAACTGTTTTATTTACTTGTTCTTCTACTTTAATGGCAGCCTTTTCATTGATTAAACAACCCAATTCAGTATCTTCATCAATTGGATTACCTGTTTTTATTTTCTTTATTCTATCAATTACTTTTTGAGTAAATTCTTCTTTAACATCATTATGAATTAAGAATCTTTTACTTGCACAACATACTTGACCAGTATTATATAATCTTCCCCATACCATTTCTTCAACGGCTAAGTCAATATCCCCATCCTTATCTAAAATAAAGGCATCATTTCCACCAAGTTCAAGCATTACATGTGTTAAGTTTTCAGATGCAGTAGCCATAGTTTCTTTACCAACTGCAGTAGAACCAGTTAATGTTACTAAATGAACATCTTTATGACGAGCTAAAGCTTGCCCTACAATAGGTCCAGGTCCAGATAAACAGTTAATAACTCCATCTAAAACTCCAGCTTCTTTTAATAATAAACAATATTTGTGTAATGTTAATGGGTTATATGTTGATGGTTTAACAATAACAGAATTTCCCATAATTAAAGCACTAGGTACTTTTTGTCCAAATAGGTCACATGGAAAATTAAAAGGAATTATACAAGCAACTACACCTAAAGGTTGTCTAATAGTAAATTGCATTGTATTTTCTTGTCCAGGTTCATTTCCAACAGGAATATTAATTCCATACAAATGTTTTGCTCTTTCAACATATGAAGAGACAAATATTCTAGTATTTGATATTTCTATACGAGCTTCTTTGATAGGTTTTCCTGTTTCTAAACATAGTGTTTGAGCTAGTTCTTCCGCATCTCTATCTACTAAATCAGCAAACTTTTCTAATATTCTTCCTCTTTCATGAAGTGGAACTTCAGCCCATTTTTTTTGTGCTTCTTTAGCATATTTTACACAAATGTCAACATCTTCTTCATTTGAAGATGGAACTGTATCTATTAATTCATTTGTATACGGATTAGTAATTTCTACTACTTCTTTACTAACTGAATCTACTTCCTTACCATTAACTAAATTCTTCATATAACCTCCTAATTTTTACCAAATGCTGTGAACGATAACATTAATCCACCACACATATTTGCAGAATTTTCATTATATCCATATTCGCCAAAAGTAAATATAGTAATAAATGGAACACCATTAGATGCTGCAACTAATTTTTTATGAACTTCATCTATTCTATCACCAATACCTAATTTTCTTCCTCCACAATGTACTAAGAAGTAGGCTCCAATTTCTTCACCAACTTTTTTAGTTACATCATTTAGAGTATCTTCTGTTGAATTAATTAATTCATCAACAGTAGCTTCTAATTGTATTAAAGCCGTATTTTTTACAACTTTATTTCCAACATTAATTGTACTGTCTTCAACATTACCAACCATTGGATGACGAACTACAGTTAGATTTCCAACTTGGTCTTTTACACCTAAAGGTTTAGTAATTGAAGTAGCAAGTAGATTTAATCCATTTAATTCTTCATCAGTTGCATTTATCCATTCACCATATTTTTTAAGTGCTGGAACACCATCAATTGAAACAATTCTACGATCATCTTTAACTTCAGTAACAATACCAACGTTTTTACTTTCGTTAAATGCACCAGTATATGTTGTTGCAATTATATTATCAGTGTAAATAAAAGCAACTGCAACACCATCACTAAATATTTCATCATTTAAGTAAATGCTCCATTTACCTTCAACAGTATCATCTGCTGCACTTCCACCAAACATTGGAACTCTTCCAATTACATCTTGAATACCCATTAAATAGTATTCTTCTTCTTTTGGACTAGCCACCATATAAAAATATGCTGGACTAACATTTTTATTAGCATTTGCCATTGCTTTCTTTGCAACTTCTCTACCAATTGCTCTGGCATCACTTCCAGATTTTGAACATGCAACACCAATACTCATATTTTCATCATCAAGCATCATCATACCAGCAAATCCATTTTCAGAGCTAATTATTCCATCATTTGTCATAATCATTCCTGAACTAGTACAACCAATAACAGGAAAACTTCCTTGGCTAACACTTTCTACACCATTAATTACTTCTTTAATATCATTATTTACAGAAGTAAATAAAAAACCAACTTTAGTGTTATTTAATCCTTCCATTGCACTTTTTGCAGTTTCAACACCTGCATTAAAACTATCTGCATTAATACTATGTCCTACTTTTGACCTTAACATATCTTTACCATCTCCTTACAATATGTCTATATCAGCCTATTATTACAATTAAATTATAACATATTTTATTCAATTAAAAATAGTTTTTACACTTGATTTACTTTATGTTTACTATTTTATTTATTAATCCATTTATTTACTGTTTCCTTTGAATCATTTACTTTACAACCTTGTATAGCTAAAGCATCATCAAAAATAACAGCACTTTCAATTTCAGGAGCATAAGTTCCCCAATAAATTGGAGTTAAAATATAAATAACATCATAGTCACTAATATTAGGTATATTCTCTTTAACAGGAGCATTTCCAACTCTTTTTTAAGCTTTCTTTATACATGTATTATAATCTTTTGCATATTCAATTAATGGTTCTATCCTAAACAATTCATCATTTGTAATTTTTTAACATATTCTGCGACTATTTGAGTATTGCCTTTTTCTATAAAACCAACATTATAATTTTTATCTGCTCTACTAAAATATATTATTAAATCCTTAATAATCAGCATCTTCTTTCTATGTTTAATTAGATCATATTCCATATTTATTTTACCCGAATATATGTTATAATACAATTAATTGGAGGATTACATATGAATAGTAAATTTGACGATTTTAGTGATCTACTAAATGAAAATTTGGAAATTAAAAGTAATAGAAATCCATTTAATATAACTCAAATAAAACTAGAATATTATCATTTTATGTCAGGAGATATTGATTTTGGTACTCCAACTACAACATCCATTGAATTGGTAGCCGAATATGATTTTAATAGGCAAAAAATGATATGGAATAAAATAGTTAGTCATTCATATTATGGATTTAATAGCAACTATTCACAAGAAACAATAACTTATAAAGAAGAAATAGATAATTCTATAATTGAACAATTGGAAAAGATAGACTTAAGAAATCTAAAAAATAACTATTTTACGGATAGTAATCCACAAAGATTTAGTCATTTCGAATTAAATTATAATTATTTCTTTAAAATAGTATGGACAAAAGATCAAGAATTAGATGAATTATCACAAATAATTGAAATATTAGATTTTGATAATATTATTAAAGAAGAAATAAGAAAAGTAAATGAAAAAATGAAAAGTAGGTGAATACCATGGAATTAATTGATATATATAATCTTGTCTCTAATCCTATTGAAGATGAAACTAACATAGAAAAAATTATAAGAGTATACGCTAAGAGTTCTGAAGGATTTGGTGGATTTTATAATAATTTAAATAAAATGAGAGAAAAGAATTATGTAGGACAATATAATGAAAAAGATGCAGATATATTTTATGCAAATATGTTTAATAAATGGAAAAATAGTATAGTAAATATGTCAAGAATAGATTTTATTAAAGGTTATCAACAACATAGTTTTGATAAAGATTTAATTAAGTTAAGAAAATATTTATCAACCATTCCTGATGTTAAAACTAAACAAGAAGCACAAGATATAATGTTCTCTAAAAAAGAATATAAAGATTTAGATAAAGCTATGGATAAATATAGATGGAATGCATTTGGTGAAGGCAGTTCTTGGCAACATGTTTACTCTAGATACTTAACTGGTAAAAAAGATAAAATGGATAATGTTGAACACCGTCTATATTTAAATATTGAATCTATTTACTTACATAGATTTGCTAATTTATTTGTAGAATTATGTGAAAAGCATCAAGTTCCTTACTATTTTAAATTTAATGAATTTGTTAATAGAGATGATACATTTATTATTTATTCTTCTAGTAATAATATTTCAAAATATATTGATATTTTACAGGAAATTAAAGATTTAGAGCCTAATTTAGTTGAAAATATTAAAGAACCACCAATACTTTCTGGGAAAATAGATAATTGGATTGGTTATGGGTCAGAACCATTACATGATAAATATGGTAAAATACAATCATTTAATGAAAAAAGAGGTAAAGTAATTGAACAATCTATTGAAAGTGTTACTAAAAAGTGGATATTAAATCATAGGGATGACGTTATATCATATATAGGTAAAGAAATATCATTTACTGATTATCTAGCTATTAGAGCTGCAAATAAGTTATTAAGTGATTTAAAAAGAAAATGTGAATATTATGAAAATAATGCAAAAGAAAATAATAAATCCGTTAGTAATTCTTCAATTTCTAATATGATAGGATATTCTAGTAAAGATTTAAATTCTAAAAATTGGAAAAATAATATATTACAATATATTAAATCAGGTATTAATAATTCAATTGTTGATTTTTGTAATAATAATGGTTTTCAAGAAATTGTTATTAAAGGTAAAAATGGTAAAAATATTATATTTAGTGAATATGATATGCATAAAATAATGCAAGAAATAACTGTAGGAATATTAAGAAATGATCCTAATTATATTAAAAATATTAAAAAACAAATAATTAAGAATTCATATGCAAATGATATTGATTCAAATAAATTTTGTTTTGATATACATATTACTAATAATATTAAAAAGAGTAAGAAAGTAGATAATGCAAACATTAATAAAGATAATAATTTAAATGATGAAGATAGAAACGAATATATTATTAAGTTAAATGAATTTATTAAGCAAATGGAAATTAAATATGGTATATCATGGCAAAATTTTATGAATAATAGTGAAAAAGATATTTTTACTAATTTATATTCTATAGTATATGATATTAAACCTAATGTTATAAGTGAAGAAATAGATAATCAAAACACAAAAAATATAGAGCCATTCAAAAATTATGTTAATAATGTAGCTAGAAAATATGGTGAAGATTGGTTAAATAAATTAAGTAATGATGAAAAAGAAGAATTTATTAATATCTATTCTTCTACATATAATATTACTTTAGATGAAGCAAGAGCAAATATTATTGAAACAACGAAAAAAAGACACAGATAAAAAAGATATAATTATTTTATATCTTTTTTTCATTTAAATAATCAATAATTGATTTTGCAGCACTTCTTCCTGATTTTGCTGCCCATGAAACTGTTGCTTTTGAACCAGCCACATTTCCACCGGCAAATATTTTTTCACTTGAAGTATGCCCATCATTATCTATTTTTATTTTACCACTTTGCGTTTTTTCTATATCCATTTTTTCAACTATTTTCTCTGGGTGAGATCCTATTGCAATAATTACTATATCACATTTAATAGTTTCTTTACTATCTTCAATATTTACTGGTATATCTTTTTTATTAATTGATTTTGTTTTAACTACATCAACGCTATTAACATGATCTTCTCCATTAATTTTAATTACATTACGTTCAAATAGAAATGTTGCTTTATCTTCTTTTGCACTATTAATCTCACTTATTGCAGCTGGACTATCTTCTTCAGTTCTTCTATAAATAATTGTTGCATTTCTAGCACCACTTTTTTTAGCAATACTTGCAATATTCATTGCAACATTACCACCACCTATAATAACAACATCTTTATCTTTATAATCAATTATTAGTTTATTTTCCAATAATTCATTTCCTTTATATACGCCATTAATATTTTCATTAGGAATATTCATAATATTTGATTCATTAGATCCTATTGCTATAAAAACAGCATCATGATTATTAATTAAATCATCAAGTAATATATTCTTACCCAATACTTGATTATACTTTACATCAATACCTAATTGTAATATTTTATCAATCACCTTTTTAACTATATCTCTAGATAATTTAAACTCGGGGATACCATGAGCTAATAATCCACCTAAATAATCATGTTTTTCATAAATAGTAACACCATAACCATTTTTTCTTAAAAAATATGCACAAGATAAACCTGCTGGGCCACCACCAACTACAGCAATATTGAATTTTGTATTATTTGGATAATCTATTTTTAAATTATTATTAATAGCATAATCTCCAACAAATGCTTCAAGTTTACCAATTTCTACAGGACTATAGGATATTTTTTTTACACAACTTCCTTCACATTGTTCTTGATGAGGACATATTCTACCACATAAAGACATCAAAGGAGTATATTCACTTAATAATAAAAATGCTTCTTCATATTTTTCTTCTTTTATTTTATCTATAAAACCTGGTATATCAATATTTAAAGGACATCCAACTTGGCATGGTTTAGTAACACAAGATTCACAATTAGATATTAATTCTTTAACATTATTCATTTTTTTTACCTCCAAGCATATAAGATTTATCTTTATAATTAGTATGAAGAAGTTTTTCTGCAACTATGCTGTTTGGTACACCTAAATAACTAGCATATATTTCTTTTATTTCAGGATTTTCATGACATAATCTTAATGTCATTTTTTCATCTTCTTTATATAATGTATTCATTCTATCTTCTTTTACCTCTAACATATCAAGCATAGTTATTTTTGGTTGTCCACCTCCACCAGAACAACCTCCAAGGCATGTCATTACTTCAATAAAATCATAATTCACTTCTTTGTTTTTTATTTTTAAAATAATGCTTTCAGCACTTTTAATACCATTACATACAGCAACTTTTATTTTCCTATTATTAATATTTATTGTTGCTTCTTTTATAGAACTATTTCCTCTAATTGAGGATAATACTAAATCTTCTTTTTTCATATTTTCACCAGTTAGAAAATAATAAGCAGTTCTAATTGCAGCTTCACAAACTCCTCCACTTGCTCCAAATATAACACCAGCAGATGATCCCTTGCCAAGTGGTGAATCAAAATTTGTTTCTTCTAAATTCATTATATCAATATTTTCTTCTTTTAAAAGAAGTGCAAGTTCTCTGGTAGTTAATATATAATCAGTATCTTTTTGAGTATAGTTTATTTCGTCTCTTTCTATTTCCATTTTTTTTGCAGTACATGGTGCCACTACAATATTTATTATTTTTTCAGGATCAATTTTTTTTATATTGGCAAAATATGTTTTTATCATAGTACCTTGCATAGCAATTGGACTTTTAGCAGTTGATAAATTGGAAATGAAATCGGGATGATATATTTCTAAATATTTTACCCATGCAGGACAGCAAGAAGTAAATTGAGGCAAAACACCATTATTTTTTATTCTGTTAACTAACTCCATAGCTTCTTCCATAATAGTAAGATCTGCACCAAAAGTAATATCAAAAACATAATCAGCACCTATTTTTTTTAATGCAGTTACAATTTTACTTTCAACATTAATACTATTTTTTGCATTAAATTCTTCCGCCAAAGCAACTCTAACTGCAGGTGCAATATTAAAAACTATAGTGTTGCCATTTTTATTATTTAATATACTCTTTACTTTTTTATATGCAAAAACTTCACTAAGTGATTCTGTAGGACATATATTAGTACATTGCCCACAATTTATACAAACAATTTCTTTATTTGGATTAGTTTTTAACATTTCTTGTTGTGTTTCATCAACAACACATGCTTTTCTACAATATCCACATGTTATACACTTATCATAATTTTTTGTAATCGATAAATTATTATCAGATACAGGTACTTCCAAATCATAATTTCTCATGCATACCACCCTATTATTATTATACCTTATTGAAATAAAAAAAAAAGATTTTTTCTTTCTTTTTATTATTAGTTAACACTTTAATATATGTAACTAATAAATTCATCCAAAGTAATATTTCTTGTTATATGAAATCCCTATTATAAATAATAGCATTAATTACAATTAATATAAATAAAAAGAGCTATGCTTAGCTCTTTATAAATTATAATATTTTTTTATCTTCTAAAGTTTTTAAAGTTTTTTGATCCCAACTTGATGCTTGAATTTCTGCTATATGAGATTTTTCAAGTAAAAGCATTAACAATCTTGATTGACCAATACCACCACCAATTGTATATGGTAATTCTCTTTTTTCAATTTTTTGATGATATGGAAGAGTTAATCTATCCATACATCCAGCTTTTTCAAGTTGTGATACTAAAGATTTTTCATCTACTCTAATACCCATAGATGTTATTTCAATAGCTTTATCAATTACTTTATCATAAATTAACATATCACCATCTAATTGCCAATCATCATAATCTGGACTTCTTAAATCATGTTCTATACCAGATTTTAATTTATCACCAATACCAATAATAAAGACTGCTTTTTTATCTTTGGTTATTAATTCTTCTCTTTCTTTTGGTGTTTTATCTGGGTATAAATCCTCTAAATCTTGAGTTGAAATAAAGAATATTTCTTTAGGTAGTTTAAGAGATATAGATGGATATTGTTTTTTAATATAATCTAATGTTTTTCTTATAGCTTTATAAATACTTTGAACGGTTTCTTTTAAATATGATATTTTTCTATCATCTTTACTTATAACTTTTTCCCAATCCCATTGTTCAACATATAAAGAATGAACATCATCAATTATTTCATCTTTTCTAACTGCTTTCATATCAGTATACAAACCTGTATGTAATGGAAAAGCATATCTTCCTAATGCATCTCTTTTCCACTTAGCTAGTGAATGAACTACTTCAAAAGATTCACCATCTTTTGTAAAACTTAATGCCTTTTCTACTCCAGTTAAGGCATCTTGAAGTCCTGATGTTGATTTAACAAATAATGGACTTTGTACTTTAGTAAGAGATAATTCCTTTTCTAATTGTTTTTCAAAATATTTTTTAGTTAAATCTATTGCTTTTATTGTATCTAAATAACCTAATTCTTTTTTCATTTTAATAACCTTCTTCCTTAATTTATATTATATTTAAATAAATAAACTAATATAGCTTGTAGGTACTATCTATTTTATTTATATTACATAAAATAGATATAAAATGAAATATTAAATTATCTATTTTATGTGTTTTTTAAATTATGATTGTCATCTGACATTAAATCACATCTTTCTAATTTCTTTTCTTTTAGATTCTACACTTTCAAGAAATTCAGATGCTGTAAATGGGGCTTCAAAACTACCTTTTCTTGATGAATTATACATTAATTTATCATCACTTGTATAAGCATCAACTCCATCAAATAAAATCATTGATTTAGATAGTAAGAAAGAGTATGGATAGCCAATATACCCAAATAATTCTTTCTTAGCTTCTTCATAGAACATATCAACATCAGGTTTAATTAATGAAGATACTGGAATTGAATAAAAGATTTCATCAAATGTTTTATGATATTTAACAGCAAATTTCTTAATGTAATCTATAAATTCCTTTCCATATTCATTAGATAATGCTTCAATTTTCTTTTCTTCTTCTATATAAGGTAAATCACTTTTATCTGCCTCTAATCTTAGTAAGTGCATAAATCTATCAAATGAATCATCCATTTGTCTTAAATTCATGCCATCAAAATAACTTAATGGTTTAACTTCATCAAATAAATCTTTAACATATTCTCCCATTATTAATTTAATTGCTTTACTTGATAAATTTGGATATGAAGCACTAATACTATAAGTTTCTAATAAAGCATCCTTAGTAAATAATAAATCTTCTCTTTTAGAATTTGTATAACTAAAGTAATCTAAATAAGCTTTAATATATTCAATAGATACTTCAACATCTCCTAATATAGAATATAACCTTTCCATTCTTTTTTTTGCTATGTCACTATACTTAAGCACTTCATCTTTTAATTTTACCATTTCTGGTTTTTCTACAACATATTCAAACATTTTAATTCCTCCTTTTTATGTTTTAATATAAAAATACCCGTATCATCCCACAATAAGGACGAATACGGGTATCCGTGGTGCCACCTTAATTTATTACTTACAAATTATTCACATGTTATATGAATAATTTAATATTTTCAGTAATCTCTTTAATCGGTTCTATCAAACCTAGCAAATTGATAACGGATTGCCTTCCGAACTAGCCTACTAAGATAACTTTTCGGTAGTTTGCTCCAGAGTGTTCTTTCGCCAAGCATTTATTGTTAGTTCACACTATACCTAACTCACTGAAATAAATCTTCTTGGGTACTTTTCTCCATCAACGCAATACAAGTATAACATATTTTAAAATATTTGTCAAATTTACGTAAATCTACTTTACATATTTATCCTATTATCTTTAATTAATCTTCTTGTTATATTATTTTCATTATTATCAAATATTACAAGATTTTCTTTAGTTATTTCGTTTGAATTTACTAAATTATTTAACCATTCTTCTTTATTTTGAAAACACCATTCTAAATATAATCTTTTTTCTTGATCAACATTTGTTTTATAATATGCAGATGGCTCACCTATTAATTTCGAATCATCAACAATAATTGATAAAACAAAGCCAATATCTTGAAGTGCTTTAAGCATTTCCATTTCATTATTACCTTCAGTATGCAACCTTAAATAATAATTACTATTATATTCAATATAAAAGGCTATTCCATCATATAATGCTGTCACATCTGGATCTTTTCTATATACTCCCGCTAAGATTTCTTTAGATTGTCCATATGTACCCAAAACAACTTTATCTTTTAATAATCCTTTTATTCTTTGACATAAATATTTAACATCATCATGTTTAGAAATATAATTATTCATTATCAAAACCTCCAAATAAGGATATTATATTACATTTTATCCGGTATTTCAATGGCAAGAATATTAGTTAATTTAGTTGCAACATCAATATACTTTGTAGTTAAAACAATCCATGATTCTCTTAAAATCTCATCATTTTCTATTAATATTTTATTTGCATCATAAAAGCTATTATAAGTTTTAGATAATTGATATAAATAATCAGTTATAAAACTTAATGATTTTTCTTCCATCGATTTTTTTAATACACTATCTACTTGTAATAATTTAATTAATACATCCCTATCTTGACTTCCTTTAATTTTAGATAAATTATTAAAATCTATATTATTTTCTTTAACTTTTTTTATTAAAGAATTTGCTCTTACTATAGAATATAATAAATAAATACCAGTCTTACCATTTAAATCACAAAACTTTTCAATATCAAATATATAATCAGTCTGTCTTACTGGAAGTAAATCAGCATATTTTAAAGCAGCAACTGATAAAATGTCTGCGATATTTTCTCTTTCTTGATCACTAAAGTTTGTATTAATTTTTTTAATAGTCTCTTCTTTCACTAAATTCATTAGTGTTTCAAGTGGCATAACACCACCATCTCTTGTTTTAAATGGTTTACCATCTTTACCATTCATTGTACCAAAACCTAAAAAATCTAATTTTAAATTATCACTTACCATTTTAGATTTATATGAAGCACGAAAAACTTGTTCAAAATGAAGTGCTTGTCTATTATCAACTACATACCATATTTCATCAGTTTTCATATTTCTAGTTCTATCCCAAATTGTAGCTAAATCTGTTGTTTCATATGATACAGCACCACTAGATTTAATTAATAAAACTGGTGGTATTTCTAATTTATCATCACTTTTTGCAACATCAACAATAGTAGCTCCATCACTTATTTTGGTTAGTCCACTGTTTTTAAAGTACTCAATAACATCGTTAACAAATTTATCCGAATATGCTTCTCCATTCCAAGTATCGTATTCAACATTTAATTTAGAATATAATCTTTTAATATTATTGATTGATACCTCAACAATACGTTGCCATAAGTCATAATATCCTTTTTCTTTATGTTGAAGTTTATTGGTTATTATTCTTGCTTCCTCCAAATATAATTCATCTTCTTTGGCCTTATTTGAAGCAATAGGATATAAATATTCTAATTCTTCATTAGTAACTGTTTCTTCAACAGGATAATCTCCATCATAGTTTTCATCAAAATATTTCCAGTCTGGATGTTTTTTCTTTAATTCCAATATGATTAATCCCATAGGTCTTCCCCAGTCGCCTATATAATTATCAGCAATAACATTATATCCCAAAAACTTAGCTAATCTTTTTAGTGCTTCACCAATATTTGCACTTCTTAAATGTCCAACATGTAAAGCCTTGGCTACATTTGGACTACCATAGTCCATGACTACATTAATATTATTGTTTTCATATTCTTTTAGTTCATAATCATTAAAATAATTTATTAATGCTTCATTTTTAAAAGTTATATTTATAAATCCTGGTCCATCTATAGTTATTTTTTCTATATCTCGCTTATCTAGTTTTTCAACAATATTATTAGCTATATCCCTTGGATTTTGATGTAATTCTTTAGCTAAAGCCATTGATCCATTGTATTGATAATCTCCAAGTGAAGGCACGGAGGAAACATTTAGTTTAACAATATCAACGTCGTAACCTAAAGATTTGATTGCTTCTTTAATATTATTTTCTTGAATTATAATAAAATCTTTCATAAGAATTGCTCCTTTTTCTAAATTATTTTAACATAAAACAATTCATTTTAAAACCTAGTATTTTTTACTAGGCTTCTTTAAAATATATATCATACCATACCAAGAAAGTATATATAGTCCAAACTTTTTTATAACAATCTTTTTTTCCTGCCTTGTGTTGTTCTAATAACTTTAGTATTTTCTTTTGTTTAAAGAAATAATTGGCTTCTTTACTTTCAAATTTAACTTTAATTTGATTATATAAATCATCTTCCTTAATCCATTCTCTTAAAGGAACTGGAAATCCTAACTTTTTCTTTTTATAAGATTCATTTGGAATAACACTTTTTGCAGCCTGTCTTAAAGCTGGTTTAGTAGTTTCGTTGTTTATTTTGGCACTTACTGGTAAAGTTCTGGCAATTTTATAAACTTCATCATCTAAAAATGGAGTACGTGCCTCTAGGGAAAACATCATAGTATTTCTATCTACTGCATGTAAGAAATCTTTTACTAACCAATAGTAATAATCTATTACTTGTCTTTTAGAAGTATCATCTTTATCTTTATAATCATCATATAATGAAGCAACTATTTCTTTTGTATGTATTTGATTTTTTAATCTGACAATCTTATTAGCCTCTTCATCTCTAAATACTCTGCCAAGCCCAATATTATAATCTTTTAAATGTTGTCCACGTCGATAAATAAAATTTAATCCCCTTACATCCGGTAGTAATTTAGCTATCATTGCACCAACATGTCTAATTGGATAAGGTATTTTCATATACCAACTTTGAGTAATATCTTCTAAGTATGTACCATATCCTCCAAAAAATTCATCAGCACCTTCACCAGAAAATACAACTTTAACATCCTTTGATGCAATTTCTGCAACAAAATATAATGCAATTGCGGATGGATCAGCAAGTGGTTCATCCATATAGTACATTATTTTTTCAAAATTATCCATATACTCTTTTTTTGTTATCTTCTTAGAAGTATTAGATATATTCAGTTTATCAGTTAAATCCTTAGCATATTTTATTTCATCATATTTAGGATTATCATATCCAACTGTATATGTTTTATCTGGTCTAGATAGTGATACTAAATAAGATGAATCAATACCAGATGATAAAAATGAGCCTACTTCAACATCACTTATTTGATGGTATGTAACAGAATTTTCCATTGCTTTTTTTATGTTTTCAACAATATCATCCATCTTTTGATTTTTTGGTTCAAAATCTACTTGAAAATATTTATTAATTTTATATTTACCATTCTTAAATTTTAAAGTAGTTCCAGGTTCTAATCTATATACACCTTTGAAAAATGTTTCAGTAGTTGGTGTAGAATTAAAGCAAAGATATGCTGATAAGATATTTTCATTTAATTTTTTATCAAAATCTGGGTGAACAAGCAAAGATTTTATTTCTGAAGCAAACATAAATGTATCATTAAACATTGCATAATAAAGTGGTTTTATTCCCCATTTATCTCTTGCTAAAAATAATTCTTTATTTTTAATATCATAAATAGCAAAAGCAAACATACCCCTTAAATGTTCAACAACCTTTTCTTTCCATTCAATATATCCATAAATAATAACCTCAGTATCTGATTTATTTTGAAATTTATAACCCTTATCTTTTAATTCTTTTCTTAAATCTAAATAATTATAAATTTCACCATTAAATACTATAACTATATTTTTGTCTTTGCTATACATTGGTTGTGCACCTGTATTTAAATCAATTATAGCAAGTCTTCGATGTGCTAAAGCAATATTTTCATCTATATAATATCCCTGTCCATCAGGTCCACGATGAGCTATTTTATCAGCCATACTTTTTATTATTTCATCTTTATTATCTTTTTTATTAACAAATCCTGCTATTCCACACATTTTTTAATCACCTAACACTATTTTATAATAATCTTGTTCCATAATCAACTTACTCATATTAATTCTAGATGCAACTATCTTTTTAATATTTTCAATATATTCATTACTTACTTCTTCATTAGAACTAGAAGTAAATTTATTTCTAGTAGCATCATATCTTCCCTTAGCTGTAATCCAACTTCTATCATTAAAGTAAACTATTCCCTCACTAGTAGAAAAAATATCTTTTCCCATAATTAATCTAGAATCATATTCAATATCAAATAGATTATAGATTGTAGGTAAAACATCTAGTTGAGAAATATATTTATCTATTACTTTATGTTCTTGAGTACTATTATAAAGAATTAAAGTAGAATGATTTACTTCAAATTTACTATCTCTTTCATAATCTGACAATTCATTGATAGTATTAATATTCATAGAATACGGATAGTGATCAGGAACTATTGCAATTACTGTATCGTCTAGTTTATTAGCATCACTTAATTTTTGCATAATAAGTTCTATTGCTTTATCAAGTTCAATATTAGCAGCAATATATGCAGCAGCTTCAGTTGAATAATTACTATCTGCTACTTTTTCTTTATTTCTAACAGACATACTATTGCCAGAATAAGACCAAGGCATATGTCCAGAAACAGATACATAATAAGTCATAAATTTATCATCATTAATAAAATCATCTATTGTAACATTAACCATATCATAATCGGATTGAGGCCATAAATTACAATTCATTAGTTTTTCTAAACCATTACCATTAAAGACAAATTTATCAAATCCCATATTTTTCAAATACCTATTTCTATCTTGAAAATATCCACTATTTGGATGATATGCTTGAATAGAATAATCTAGTTTTTTATAAACATTTCCTAGTCCAAATGGATAATAATTGTTTCCTTTACGATATTGATTTGATAAAACAGAAAGATTTGCAAATAATCCTGTTAAATTTTGAAACTCTCCACCTAAAGTACTTAGATTTATTGGAGTATAAAAGTTAGTAAATTCCATACCTTCATGTGATAACTTATATAAAGTTGGTGTGTATTTTTCACTAATTGCAATTGTATTTAGACTTTCTGCCATTACAACAATTAAGTTCTTATCTTTATATAAACCTGTATACTCATTTTTTAGTGTACCACTTTGATTGCCAAAATATTCATGCATACTTTTTAATGTCTTATTCGATGTAGAATTTGCTAAACTATTAAAATCAATATTCATGTTATTATATCCATATTCTGTAGATTCTTGTGCTGGTTGTTCTTTTGGAATATCTAAAATAATAGCCTCTTCAATTGGACTAAATATTCTTTTTACATCCAAATATGTTGCAACATTAATACCTAATTTTTCAACATTTGCAGCATTATTATCTACTTCATAAAATAAATTTTTGGAAACTGAATTAACATTAACTAAAAATATAAATAATACTAAACTTAATACCAAATATATTACATCTGATAATACATTTTCTTTTGTTAAGATATAAGATATTTTTTTTCTATATCTAAGCACAAATAGATAGGGTAGCATAAACAATAATAATAAAGGTATTCTTTTTAATACTTCACGTACTAAATCACCAACAAATGCTATTGCTTGATCTGATACGCCAATTAAATGGATACTAAAGTATGTATTAAATAATTCTTTAAATAATAATACTCCAAAATAATATATTCCTAAAAATAATATTATTCCTAAGGCAATTCTTCTACTTACCTTATCATTTTTAAAAATTTTACATATAAAAGATAAAGTAACACTTGTAATGATTGCAAATAACGAAACATAAATAGTTTTAGCACTAAATAAATTAACTAATCCTACTGTAAATATTTGAAATACTAATTCCATATACAAAATTGTTAGAAAAAATACCATAGCTAATCTTGCTTTATTCTTCTTTTTCATAAATCATACTTCCTATTCTTTTATTAAAGTTAATTGAACTTTTTCTCTTTCCTTATCTACACTATCTACATAGCATTTAATTATATCTCCAACATGCAAATAATCATTTATATCTTTCACAAATGATTTAGATACCTTGGAAATATGCACTAAGCCATCATCATGAAGACCAATATCTACAAAAGCTCCAAATGTAGTTACATTTCTTACTACGCCTTCTAATTCCATACCTATTGATAAATCATCAATTGTTAATACATCACTTCTAAGTATTGGTGCATCTAATTCATCTCTTGGATCCAGTCCTGGAGTTTTTAATTCTTTTATTATATCTTCAACAGTATATATATCTGTATTAAATTTGTTAACTATATCATTTACATTAGCATTAGATAATGTATCTTTAAATTCTTTACTATTTATATTTTGCACATCTAAATTTAAATAATTCAATATTTTATTTGTTAATTCATAACTTTCAGGATGTATTCCTGTATTATCTAATAAATTATCTCCTTTAGGTATTCTTAAAAATCCAACAGCTTGTTCATAAACTTTATCTGAAATTCCTTTAGTTTTCTTAATATCTTCCCTAGTTTTAAATGGTTTATTAGATAAAAGTGCATTTATCGATGGCTTAGTTAAACCAGAAACATACCTTAATATGGAAGGAGAAGCAGTATTAACATTAACTCCAACTTCATTAACAATTTTTGAAACAGTAAAATCTAAGTTTTCGGATAGTAGTTTTTGATTAACATCATGTTGATATTCCCCAACTCCAATTGATTTAGGATCTATCTTAACAAGTTCTGAAAGGGGATCTTGAACACGTCTTCCAATAGAAATTGCACTTCTTTTTTCGACAGTTAAATCTGGAAATTCACTTTTGGCAAGTTCAGATGCTGAATAAACTGATGCACCAGCTTCAGATGTTATAGTGTACTTACAATCCATTCCTTTAATGGTTTCAGCTATAAACTTTTCAGATTCACGTGATGCCGTTCCATTACCTATTGATATTAAATTAATATGATATTTATCAATTAACTCTCTCACTACTTTAGCAGATCCCACTAAGTCATTATGTGGTGCTGTTGGATATATTACTTTAATATCTAATACATTTCCCGTTTCATCTAAAACTGCTAATTTACAACCAGTTCTAAAAGCAGGATCAAAACCTAAAACAACTGAATTTTTTATAGGTCTTGTTAAAAGAAGTCCTTCTAAATTATGGCCAAATGTTTCTATCGCTTTTTTATCTGATTTTTCCGTTAATTCACTTCTTATTTCTCTTTCAATAGATGGAAGTATTAATCTTTTTAAAGCATCTTTTATATAAGTAATAACATATGAGTATACAAAAGAATCTTTATTTTTAATTATTTTACTTTCAAGATATTCTTCTATATTATTAGTATCATAATCTAATTCAACCTTTAATATTTTTTTATCTTCTCCTCTATTAATTGCTAAAATATGAAAATGCTTAGCATATTTTATTGGTTCACTAAATTCATAATACATAGTAAATGTTTTATTTTCATCTAATGATTTATCTTTTTCTTTAGAAACGATATTACCATTATTATAAATATTATTTCTAATATATTTTCTATAAAAAGCACTATCAGATATCCATTCAGCAATAATATATCCAGCATTTTCTAAGGCTTTATCAACTTCCATATTATATCCTGATGCTAATTGTTCTATAGTTCCACTTGTTGGAAAAGACATTATTTTTTTAGCAAGTGGTTCAAGACCAAGTTTAATTGCTTCTGTTGCTTTAGTTTTTTTCTTTTCCTTAAATGGACGATAAATATCTTCGATTTCAGTTAATTTGTTACATGCCATAACTTGTGTTTTTAAATCATCAGTTAGTAAACCCTTCTCATCAATTAATCTAATAACATCTTCTTTTCTTTTTAATAAATTTAATTGATAATTATATTCATCAGAAATACTTCTTATTTGATCTTCATTTAAATTACCAGTTGCTTCTTTTCTATATCTTGCGATAAATGGTATAGTTGCATCATTTGCAAGTAATTCCAAAACAGACTTTATTTGACTATCTTTTAAACTTAATTCTTCACTTAATTTATTTATAATTACATCATTCATTACTACTCACCTAATAATAATATTATACCAAAATTTTCCAATTAAAAAAAGATAATAAATATATTTATAAATATAATTTATTATTTACAATTAGTATAATTTATATTATAATATAAATACGAATAGTAAAGGATGGTGTTAATAATGAATAACATTAAAAAACTTAGAATCAAAAGAAATATTACTCAAGTGGATTTAGCAAATAAAATTAATGTTAAACAAGAAACTATTAGCGCATATGAAAGTGGCAAAGCTTTACCAAGTGCTGATGCTTTAATTAAGATAGCTAATTATTTAAATACATCATGTGATTATTTACTAGGAAGAATTGAAGACGATTCTCCATTATCAGGATTTAATATAAAAGAGATGAATCCTAAAACTTATAAAATGCTAAATAATTTTATTATGCTTAAGGACAAAGAAAAAGATGATGTTTTATGGTATAGTGAAGCAATAAGAAAAAAAGATAATACACAATATTAAAAAACAGGGTTCACTTCATTAACCTTGTTTTTTATTTATATTCTTTATCTATTTCTAAAGACATCATCATTTCATCTATATTATTGTATCTTTGATATCTACTACTTCTAAGTGGTTCAACATTACTCTTTTCAACTTCTTTTTTTACATTAATTATTTCAAATGGAAGTCCATCCTTCTTAATTACTTGTTTTAAAAAAATATTAATAGCAGTAGACATACTCATACCAAGTTCATTTAATACACTAGTTGCCTCTTTTTTTGTCTTAGTATCAATTAATACATTTATTTGACTTGTTTGGCTAGCCATATCCAAATACCTCCCTTTTCGAAGTATTATTTTATCATTTTTTATATTAAAGTCAAGTGTTTTTATAGTAAAATTATATATATTTTATAGATAAAAAAACTAGATATTATCTAGTTTTTTTATCTTGAATAGTATATGCTACCTTTAAACTTAATTTATAAGGTAAAAATCTATTAAAAAACAATGCCATTTTTATAGTAATTCCAGGTATAATTAAATATTTATTTTTAAGAGTTTTATCAATTGCATATTTAGCAACATATTCACTTGATAATGCTTTAACATTAAAGTGTCCTCCACCAACTTTATTAAATTCTGTTTCTACTGGTCCTGGACATAATACTGATACATGGACATTACTTTTTTGATGTTTTAATTCTTCATATAATCCCAAAGTAAATTTAACAACAAAATTTTTAGTTGCATAATAAGTATTTAATTTAGGACCAGCTAAGAAACCAGCAGATGAACCAACATTTAAAATATAGCCACTATTTCTTTTTATAAAATCATTTAAAAATAATCTTGTTAATATATATAATGCATTAATATTAACATTCATCATTTGAATTTCTTTATCAATATCATTTTTTGAAGTAAAACCAAATACAGCAAAACCCGCATTATTTACTAACATATCGATATTTTCATCCTTAGTCATATCATATAATTTATAAACATTTTTTTCAATGCTTAAATCCATTGGTATTATTTTTGTATTAACACTAACTTTTTTCTGCACTTCTTTTAATCTATCTTCTCTTCTTGCCACAAGTATTAAATCATATCCTTTACTTGCAAGATAATATGCAATATCTCTACCAATACCAGAAGACGCACCAGTAATCAATGCTTTCATTAGTATCACCTAAAATCATTTTATTCTATTTTTGAAGATAGTCCAATAGTTTAGGTAACATTTGTTTTTTTCTTGACACAACATTTGACAAAAATAAGCCTTGTTTTAAATTATCTAATTGATAAGCATTCATAATAATATCTTTAGCACTGTCATTATAAAATATATAAGATCCATTTTTTATAACATCAGTAACAAACATTAAAGTAATCTTATAATTAAAATTATTCATTTCATTTAACAAATTAATATAACTATCTTTATTTTTTAAAATTGTATCAATATCTAATGTCATTACTTGAGATATACCAATATTATAATTATCAACCTCATAAGTTTTAAAATCCTGTTCAAATATTTCTTGAATATCCATATTATCTATTGAAGTACCGGCTTTAAACATTTTTAAACCATATTCTTCAATATTTAAATTAGCAATTTTAGCTAAAGTATTAGCAGTATCAATATCCAACTTAGTTGTAGTAGGACTTTTTAGTAAAAGAGTATCAGAAAGTATTGCACTTAGCATTATTCCAGCTATATTTTTAGGAATTTCTATATTATTTTCTTTATATATTTGATATATAATTGTTGAAGTACAGCCAACAGGCATAATACGAAATGAAATTGGTGAAGACGACTGAAAAACGCCAATATTATGATGATCTATAACCTCCAAAATATTTGCTTCATTAATATTATCAACACTTTGACTATCTTGGTTATGATCAACTAAAATACACTGACATTTTTCGTAGGTATTTTGATCTACTAATCGTATCATACCAACACACTTATTTTTTTTATCAATAACAGGATAATTAGTATGTCCACTTTTTTCAGCTATTGATAAAAAATCATCACGATAATCGGTGGTATTAAAATATATTGGATTATCTTCATAGTCAATATTTGAGACATAATTAGATAAATAAATTCTTGCTAAATCAGCATAATTACTATTTGGAGTAGTAATTATATTTACTTTTTTCAAACTTGCTTTAACAAGTAATTCAGCAGGAAATTTAAAGTCTCCAAATATAATTATTAATTTAACTTTTGAATCTATGGCATACTTTATGATATCAATATTACTATCTGTTATTAGTATATTATTTTCAGATAATTTTTTGCTATTTGCGAAATTGTTACTATTATACATTGATGAAACTATAGTTCCTTTTATTTCATTGTTAAATGATAATATTTTTTTACCATCTAACGTTTTAATAATATTATCATAAGATGTATTAAGCCATTCGATGTTACTATCACTCATATATCTACATAAATCTCTTAAATTAATATAACCCTGTAAAGAATTATTTTCATCAACTATAGGCAAACCGGTAACATTTTTGTTTTGCATAGTTTCAAAAGCTTCTTTAATAGTTGTATCTATGTGTATGTAAGCATTTTCCAAATATTTCATATTTCTTATTTGAATTTTAACATCATTTAAATATCTAGGTTCAGGAATATTAAAGTATTTTAAAACAAACTTAGATTCTAAGTTTAAACTTCCAAGTATTCTTGCCTCCGCATTTACATTTAAAACATTTTTTAAATGAGCATAAGCAATAGCAGAACAAACAGAATCGGTATCTGGTCTTTTATGGCCAAATATAAATGTTTTCATACATACCCCTTCTCCTATTATAATTTTATCATAAAATAATAAAAAAAAATAGTAATTATATATCACTATTTTTACTAATTTCTTTTTTATAAACAAACAATCTTTTTACTATTTCTATTATTATATCCTTTGTTTCCTCATCAACATTTTTTAATCCTTTTCTTACTGCTCTAATCATAGATAAGTAATTTCTATTAGAAATAAACATTGCATCAAAGCCGCCTTTATCAAGTGCTTCAAATAAACATTCTGTAAATTTTATTTTATCTTCTTTAGAAAGATTATCAATCCAATTAGATACTCTTTTATCAATTATTTTAGATGTTCTAGATCTGGTTTTTAAATAAATAAATTCACTATCTTTAACTAACCAATTAAGTGGTGAATGTTGATTAAACCCTCTTCCACTAGCTTTAATAATTTTATATTCTTCAATACTATTAAAAAGCATACCAACAATTGATGTAGCAGGAACAGTTTTAGATATTTTTCTTTTTATTGAATTATATTTACTACTATGACAAATAATTTTACTAAAACCTGGGCCATCATGAGAATACACTTTTTTAATTCTAATTCTATTAAGCCACATTGTTTTCATTGATGCATATATAGCTAAATTTCCACCCTTAGAATGTCCACCTACAATTATTGGCTTTAAAGTTTCAATCATTATTCTATTTAAAAACTTAAGTGCTAATTTTTGTGCTGGAACTTGTTTTAGATAAGAAAGCATAAAATCTTCTTTCCAAGAAACAAGGCATGATTTAGTCCCCATATAAGATACGTAAACAAAATCATCATTTTCAAATGTCATTGCTTTAAACTGTACTTCTTCTTTTTCACTTTCTTTTTCATAATAATTATCTAAATATAGTTCGTTAAATCTAGGATTACTAATTGCACCTTCAAGTAATTTTAAATATTTCTTTTTATCTCCTAAAAACTTCACATAACTATTTTTTATTACAATATCTTTTAATTTTATTTTTTTTCTTGAAAAAAGAGAGGGAATACTATCTTCAAAATCAAAATATACAATAGTTGAAAGAACTAAAGAATCGCAATCATTAAAAGGAAATTCTTTAAAACTTCTTGTTTCATCTTTGGCATAATTGACTATTGATTTCATACTACTTACCTCTTTACTTTACTTAATTTTATTTTATTTGCTTCTTTATTTATTAGTTCATCATCACTTGCCTTATTTTGAATATATTCTAAGGACATAGAACTATTACTTAACATTAGATTCATGAAGTTTAATTCTTCATCATACATATTTAATATAAAATTAATCCAATCATTTAATGCTTTATAATTTTCCTCTGGGTGTTTTAAATCAAAATATAGAGCATTAATTCTTTTATAATATTCACTACGGTTTCTCCATATACTTTGAGAAATATGAAGAGGTGATATTTTTAAATTATAATTATATGTTTTATTAACTAATTCAACAAATTTCATATCATGTAATAATCTTGATGTTCTACCATTACCATCTTTAAAAGGATGAATACGCATAAAAAGTAAATGTACTAAAGCACTTTTTATATATATACTACTATCTATTAAACTTCCAGATTTTGTTCTATAATACTTTAGAAAGTCACTCATAAATTTTTGTATATCTTCAGGTTTAACTGCATACCAATAAATTGTTTCAATACCATTTCTTACTGAATGAACCCAAGCTTCTTGATTACGATATTCATATTCACCTTGATTATCTGCACTAAAAGCATGTAAATCTTTAATTCTTTTATTACTAATAGATAAACTATCTAAAAAAATATTTGATTCATTTATATCTCTTGGATGTATTATATGATCTTCAATTAAATTACTAATTTCTATTTCATCATTAAAAGATTTAATAAGAAAATATAATATTGATTTATTATCAAAATCACTTAAAAAATCCATGTATTCACTAAATTTAATACTTGTATCTTGTAAGTGAGATAGATTATCTACAGATAATTTAAAATCTTTTAATAATTCATTAATATCAAAATAATCTACCTTTGCAGCATTCATTTTACCATATAATTCTTGCATATATATCCCCCTTTTTTATAGTTGCATATTATAGCATAAATAACTATAAAAATCAAATTATCAGCCTTCTGAGCGCATTTCAAATAGTATATCTCTCAACTCTGTTGCACGTTCAAAATCTAAATTCTTAGCAGCTTCTTTCATTTGTTCTTCAATTGAAAGCATTACTTGCATCTTTTCTTTCTTAGACATCTTAGTTTCTTTTTTCTTATCTTCTTTAACATCATTAGAAACTACTTCTCTAATTTCTTTAATAATAGTTTTAGGTATTATATTATGTTCTTTGTTATATTTTTCTTGAATACTTCTTCTTCGTTTAGTTTCTTCAATAGTATATTTCATAGCATCACTAATACTATCTGCATACATAATTACATGTCCATTACTATTTCTTGCTGCACGTCCAACTATTTGAATTAAACTTCTTGAACTTCTTAAAAATCCTTCTTTATTAGCATCCATTATTGCAATTAATGATACTTCAGGAATATCTAAACCCTCTCTTAATAGATTAATACCAACAATAACATCATACTTACCACTTCTTAAATCATGAATTATTTTAAGCCTATCTAAAGTCTTTACTTCATTATGTAGGTATGCGACCTTTATACCAACTTCTTTTAAGTAGTTAGTTAATTCCTCTGCCATTCTAATAGTTAAAGTAGTAATAAGAACTCTTTCATTTTTTTCTTGTCTTTTTGTAATCTCTTCAATTAAATTATCTATTTGACCAAGAGTAGATCTTACTTCAATAAGTGGATCAAGTAGTCCAGTTGGTCTAATTATTTGTTCAACAAACTTTTGATTGGTTTTTGATAGTTCATAATCACCTGGTGTAGCACTTACATATATTGCTTGATTTATTTTATTTTCAAATTCATCAAATTTAAGTGGCCTATTATCAAGTGCTGATGGTAATCTAAAACCATAATCAACAAGTGTTTGTTTTCTCATTCTATCACCATTATACATTCCTCTTACTTGTGGTAATGTAACATGAGATTCATCAACTACTATTAAAAAGTCATCAGGAAAGAAATCTATTAAGCAGTTTCCTGGATCTCCTTCATTTCTTAGAGTTAAATGACGAGAATAATTTTCTATTCCATTACAATAGCCTGTTTCTCTTAGCATTTCTAAATCATAATTTGTTCTTTCTTTAAGACGTTGTTCCTCTAATAGTTTTCCATTTTCATGTAATTCTTCTAAACGATACTTTAATTCTTCTTCGATTCTTTTAATTGCTTCATCTAATTTTTCTTTACTAGTTATAAACTGGGTAGCTGGTGTAATTGTTAATGTTTTTACTTGCTTTTCTACAACCCCTGTTAATGGATCAAAAAATGATAATTTTTCTACTTCGTCTCCAAATAATTCTATTCTAATTCCTTTGCTCCTTTCACTTGCTAAAATAACATCAATTATATCACCATGAACTCTAAATGTACCTCTAGTAAAATCCATATCATTTCTTTCAAAAGTCATATCAATTAATCTATTGATAATATCATTTCTTTTTATATTGTCACCAACAGATAATACTAACATTGAATTTTCATAATCTTGTTTATCACCTATTCCATAAATACATGAAACAGAAGCAACAACAATTGTATCAGGATATCTAATTAATGATGCAGTTGCGGCATTTCTTAATTCATCTATTTCATCATTTATTGAAGCATCTTTCTCAATATAAGTATCTGATTGTGGCACATAAGCTTCAGGTTGATAATAATCATAAAATGAAATAAAATATTCGACATGATTGTTTGGAAACAATTCCTTCATTTCAGCATAAAACTGACCAGCTAATGTTTTATTTGGCTCTAATATTAATGTTGGCTTATTTGTTTTTTCAATAACATTGGCTATCGTAAATGTTTTACCTGTTCCGGTTGCACCAAGTAATACTTGTTCTTTTTTTCCTTCATTTATCCCTTTTACTAATTCATCTATTGCTTTTGGTTGATCACCACTTGGTTTGTATGTCGATTGTAATTTAAACATATATTTCTCCTTTAATTAACTATTATTAACAAAAATACATGATAATATTATAATATCATGTATTATTTTTTACAACTTTTATTTTCCACTTTCTCCATAGTTTGATAAGACTCTAGCAGATGGATCTTTAACATCACATCCATCCCAATTCTTATTAGGCATCCAGTAATCTATAATCATATCACTTTGATTAGGATAATACTTTTCAAATATTTCTCTATATAATAAAGATTCTTTAGTAAATGGTGTATGTTTATCAAACTTTTTACATAATTTTTGAAAATCATCATCACTATATTTTTTTTCTGCATATTCTTTTAAATAATCTACCATTGAATGTCCAACAGCATCAGAAAAAGCTGCTTTTTCTCTATATAATATATCATGTGGTAAATAATCACCTTCGAATGCATGACGTAATAAATATTTACCTTTATTATACTTATTTAATTTTATTTCGGGATTAATTCCCATTACATAATTTACAAATTCTAAATCAGCAAAAGGGACTCTCCCCTCTAACGATGCCCCAGATATGCATCTATCTGCTCTTAATACATCATACATATAAAGTTCTCTGATACGTTTTTCTGATTCTTTTTGAAATTCTTTTGCATTTGGCGCAAAATCGGTATATTTATAACCAAATAGTTCATCAGATACCTCACCTGTCATTAACACTTTAATATCAGTATTTTTAGAAATCCATTTAGTTAGCATATACATTCCAATTGATGCTCTTATAGTTGTTATATCCCATGTTTCTAAATGATATATAACTTCCTCTAATATATTTATTACATCTTCTGGTTCCATATATACTTCAGTATGATCACTGCCAATATAATCAGCAACTTCTTTAGCATACTTTAAATCTATAGCATCTTTACTCATACCAATAGCAAAAGTTTTAATAGGCTTATCTAAATGCTTTTGAGCAATTGCACACACCAAACTTGAATCAAGACCACCACTTAGTAAAAATCCTAATGGTGCATCACTATCTAATCTTTTTAATACACCATCAATTAATTTTTCTTTGATTTTAAAACAAATATTATTGATATCATCATCGATATATTTACTATATTTAGTCGCATCATAATAGCAAATAAACTTTCCATCCTTATAATAATGGCCTGGAGGAAATGGCATTATCTTATCACATATATTAACTAATGCTTTAGCTTCAGAAGCAAAAGCAATATGATTTGATTTACTGTATCCATAAAACATTGGTCGTATTCCAATTGGGTCTCTTGCGGCAATAAAATCTGTTCCATCAAATAATACGCAAGCAAATTCAGCATCTAGTTTTTTAAACATTTCTACACCATATTTTTCAAACATTGGTAAAATTATTTCACAGTCACTATCAGATGAAAACTTATACCCCTCTTTAATTAACTCTTCCTTTACTTTTCTAAAACCATACAATTCTCCATTACATACAACTCTTTTTTCATCTTTTTCAAATGGTTGCATGCCACTTTCATCAAGTCCCATAATTGCAAGTCTATGAAATCCCCATATGCCATTTTTCTTTATTATTTTTGACATATCAGGACCTCTATATTTTATCCTATCAAACCCCTTTTTAAAACTTTCATCACTGATATCTACATCAGTATAAACCATAAAACTGCACATAATAAATTCTCCTTTCCGCGTTTTAAGATTTAAAAAACCAGTATTCATCCACTATTTGGGACGAAAACTGGTTATTCCGCGGTACCACCCAATTTATCATAATTTATTAATTTTATGATCACTTTTTCGATTCAAACAAATCTAGCAAATATAACGGTCTGCACCCGACTTAGTCTACTTGGTTTTACCTTTTGGTAAGCAACTCCAGAGTGTTATTCATAATAGATAATTTATTGGTTTCCACTATACCCAACTCACTAGAAATATTTCTATTACTACTTGTCTCTTTCTTAGTTATTAAATTAATTTTAATTCTATAATAATTATATGTCAATATTTTTTTATTATGAAAATGTAAAATTATTTCATAAAGATAATTATTATGATATTATATTATAGAGATGATTATAGTGAAGAAGTATTTATTTTTATTATTATTACTATTTATTCCAAATACTATATATGCATTAAATTATCCTGATGTAAATTCAAAATATGTTGAAGTATATGATTTAACTGATGATAAAATACTATATGAATTGAACAGTAATGACAAAATATCTATTGCATCATTAACTAAAATTGCAACAACAATTACTGCAATTGAAAATATTAAAAATTTAGATGAAAAAGTAACAATAACACAAGATATATTAAATACTGTTAGATGGGATGCAAGTATTGCGGGATTAAGAGCTAATGATCAACTAACATATATGGATTTATTATATGCTTCAATGCTTCCATCTGGAGCAGATGCCACTAATTCAATTGCAATCTTATCAAGTGGTTCAATTGAGTCTTTTGTTGAAAAAATGAATTTGCTTGTGAATAAACTAGGACTTACCAACACACATTTTGTAAATGTAACGGGATTAGATATTAATAATCACTATTCTTCTGCTGATGATATTAGAAAACTATTAGCATATTCATTAAAAAATGATACATTTAAAAAAATATATACTACTAGTGAATATAAATTATCTAATGGATTAAACGTATATTCAACTATAAATAAATATAATAAATATTCAAATTCAGATACATCAAAAATATTAGGTAGTAAAACAGGATTTACTTTAGATGCCGGATATTGTATGTCTTCATTAATTAATAAAGATGACCATGAAATATTAGTAATTACTTTAAAAGCAGATAAAATTAATAATAGTTACTATAATCTTGTAGATACTTTAAAGTTAATAAAATTTATTAATGATAATTATGATAATCAACTATTAATTAAAAAGAATACTTTAATAAAACAATTAAATGTTAATTTAAGTAATATAGATAGCTATAGTATATATAATAGCAATAATATATATAAAATGTTACCAAATGATTATGATAATAGTTTATTTAAAGTAGTATACATTGGTATTGAAGAATTGGATTATAATAATAAAAAGAATGATAATATTGGTAAAATTAACTATTACTATGATAATGAATTATTATTATCTGAAGATGTTATTCTTAATAGCGAAATAAAATTTAATATTTTAAAATATATTAAGAAATATTTGATATATATAATTTCTATTGCATTATTAATTATATTTATATTAGTTTTTATAATAAAATTAAAAAGGAGAAAATAATTCTCCTTTTATTTTTTTAATGTTTTAGTATCTTCAAATCTATATTTAGTACGCATATAAATAAATCTTAAGTCTTCGTACTTTTTCTTTAAGTTGTCATTTATTCCGTTATTTATTATTTCTTCATTTATATCAAGTAATTGAATTGTAAGAAATAATAATTCTTTAGCATTCTTATCTGAAACAATAGCATCAAAACTATCTTTTTCATCACTATTAATATTATCAAGATAAAATAATAATGCAGATTCGTATCCCAGAGCATTAATAATATCTTCATCGATTAATAAATATTTAGAATAATATGCTAATCTTGTTATATCACTTATTGTTACCATTAAAATACTCCTATTCTTTTACTAATACCCTAGAACCAACATCAGTATTATTATATACTTCTACTGCTGCATCATGTGGCATATTAACACAACCATGTGAACCATTATGTTGATATGTTTGTCCACCAAATTCCGATATTTCTCTCCATCCATGTGATTTAATTAATTTACCATTTTCATCATAATCTTTATGATATTCTGCATCGTGTAATCCCTCATTATTATTAAACTTCATCATTTTATCAACATAACTTCTATAGTTAGGTCCAACAAGATATCTATCATGAGATTTATCATATATTTCAAAATAGCCCATATGTGTTTCTCTAGATTTTGTAGGTGTACCTGTTACTACAGGAGTTGTTAATATTAATTCACCTTTATTAAATAGATTTAATTCTTGATCAGAAATATCAACTATAACATAGGTATCTGTTAAAATATCGGATTTATCTTTTGCAACGTATCCTTCTTCTTTATCAGTTTTTATATAGTAATATATATCATTTACTTCAGTTACTTCCCCAATAGTATATTTTTTAATATCTAATGGACCAATATCAGTATATAATTTAGTATCTTCCAAAACTATTGCTTGAGTCTTATCACCGACTACTTCTTTTCTTTCAACAATTTCAGCATAATCTTTTGAAATATATCCATATACATCATTATATTTAACTCTATACCATCCATCAGAAGTTTCAAAATTCAATTTTAAAGCTTCGCCAGTTTTTAATAGTCCTAACTTTTCAGATTCAGTAGATGGATATTTTCTGATATTTACATTAGATAATGCCATAACATAATTTACTTCTGATATTTTTACATCACTAGTTTTCTCACTAGCCTTAACTGTAATTGGACTTTGTGTTGCTAATGCAGCAACTAAAGCATAAGCCATCAACCTTTTCATATTCTTCTTTTCCATAAATTTTCCCCTTTTCATTTAAAACAAGTAATATAATACTTTATTTTTTTAAAAAAAGCAAGAAAAAAATGGATTTAATCCATTTTTCACAAATTAAGCTAATTCAATAGTAGCACCAGCTGCTTCAAAATCAGCTTTAAGTTTTTCAGCTTCTTCAGCAGAAACATTTTCTTTAATATTTCCACCATTATCAGCTAAAGCTTTAGCTTCAACTAATCCTAAACCTGTAGCTTCTTTAATTAACTTAATAACAGCAATTTTAGTAGCCCCAGCATCTTTTAATACAACAGTTTTAGGAGCATCTGCAGCAGCACCAGCATTATCACCAGCAGCAGGAGCAGCAGCAACTGCAACTGCACTTGGATCTACTCCAAATTCTTCTTTCATTGCATCAACTAATTCTTTAACTTCAAGAATAGTCATTTCTTTTAATCCTTCAATAAATGTTTCCTTTGTAAACTTTGCCATAATATCATTCCTTTCTAATAAACTTAATTTTCTTTTTTATCGGCATATAAATTCAAAGCAATAGATAAATCTTTTACGTAAGCCATCATGCCAGAAGCAAGTTGAGTAAGTAATGTTTCCCTTGATGGTATAGTAGCATATTTATTTATTTCTTCAAGACCTGCAACTTCACCACTGATAATTCCAATTCTTATAACAGCTTGTTCATGATTTTTTGCAAATTTACTAATTTCCTTAATAGGTTCTAGTAAAGATTTACCAAAAACTATAGCATTTGGACCTTCTAAGAAAGAATCTTCCATTTTGATGTTAAGTGATTCTAATGCTCTTTTAACAAGAGTATTTTTATAAATCTTTGCTTCGCCATCAACATTTCTAAGATTATTTCTTAATTCAGCCATATCAGCTACAGTTAAACCTTGGTAGCTAAATAAAATCACAGATTCACTATTTTTTATCTTATCAGCAATTTCATTAACAATGTTTTCTTTTGATTCAAGAATCTTTTGACTTGCCATACTAGTTTATTCCTTTCTATTATATTTTTTATATAAAAAAGCTTTCGCACAGAGTGGAAAGCATAAAATTACATCATTAAAGTTGTATATTAGCTTCCCTCGGCAAGATTTACTTTTGCACTTGCTGTCTTTGGTCAATCGCTTTTTTAAACATAACTATTATATAAGACATTTAACTAATTGTCAAATGAATTTTTATCAACCTTGATACCAGGTCCCATAGTTGAAGATATTGAAATATTTTGAATATAATTTCCTTTAACACTTTGTGGTTTAGTCTTAGAAATAGCATTAAATACAAATACTAAGTTTTCAACTAATTTAGATTCATCAAATGAAACTTTACCAATTATAGCATGAATATTTCCGTATGAATCATTTTTATATTCAACCATACCTTTTTTAATATCTTCAATAGCAGCTGCAACGTTCATAGTTACAGTGCCAGTTTTAGGGTTTGGCATTAATCCTTTAGGTCCTAAAACTTTACCAACTCTAGCAAGTACTGGCATCATATCTGGAGTTGCAACGATTACATCATAATCGAACCAATTTTCTTTTTCAATTTTTTCAATCATATCTGTATCTCCAACGAAATCAGCACCGCTCTTTTTAGCAGCTTCAGCTTGTTCACCTTTAGCAATAACTAAAATCTTTTTTGATTTACCTGTACCATTAGGAAGTACAAGTGAACCTCTTAATTGTTGATCAGCTTTTTTAGGATCTAAATTTAGTTTGAAAGCAACTTCTATAGTACCATCAAATTTAGTAATAGAAGTTTCTTTAACTAATTTAATTGCTTCTTCTTTAGAATAAGATACTTTCTTATCTACTTTTTTAGAAGCTTCCACGAACTTTTTGCCTCTTTTCATAATATTCTTCCTTTCTAACTTGTGGTTTAATTAGCGGAAATTTTATAAGTTATTCTTCAGTATTTTCTTCAGTTTCTTCTTTTTCACCAATTACTTCAACTTCAGCAGAATGTTCTTCTTTAGCTTCTGCTTCCATTTCTTCTAATTCAGCTTCACGTTTTGCTGCTTCTGCTTCAGCAACTGCAGCTTCTTTTTGTTGTTCAGCTAATTCTGCATCATTAACACCTTTAACTGCAACACCCATATTTCTGGCAGTACCTTCAATAGACTTCATAACAGCTTCGATGTCATATGCATTTGAATCTGGCATTTTTATTTCAGCAATTTTTCTAATGTCATCTAATGTTAAAGTAGCAACAACTTCATTAGCTCCTTTTGGACTTCCTTTTTGAATTTTAGCAAATTTTTTAATTAAGAATGGAGCTGGTGGAGTTTTAAGAACAAAATCAAATGTTCTATCAGCATAAACTGTTATTTCAACAGGTAAAACATCACCCATCTTATCTTTAGATGCATCATTAAATTTTGTACAGAATTCACCTAAATTAATTCCGGCAGGACCAAGAACAGTACCAACTGGTGGTGCTGGAGTTGCTTTACCAGCAGGAATTTGTAATTTGATTTTCTTTACGACTTCTTTAGCCACGAAATACACCTCCCTTGTGTAATATTAATTTTCCGTGTAAGTGGTATGGGCGTTCCGCTATATCTCCCTTCCACTTAGAGTGTGAACTAATAAATTCACATATATGATATTAACATAAAAATCAAGTAATTACAAGCAAAAATCACTTAAATTCATATATATTATTAGTATTATATACAGTATTTTCTATTTTAATGAATAAGGCATATTTATCTTTTGGTAAATTAATATTAAATATCATATTTTTATGATAATCTAAAATATATACAATGCCAAATTTATTCATAAAATATAGTTTAATATTTTCTTCTTCTTTCAAATCATAATCAGTATAAAAATAGTTATTTGTAAGTTCTACGCAATATTTATAATCTTTAGATTTGCTAATACCTAAAAATTTATAAAAACTCCTATTTAATTTTGTGTTTTCTATATTAGAATTTATTTCTAAATAAGCTATATCTATATTTTTAGTATTATCTAAATATATATTATAATTATCAATGCTTTTATTATTAAAATAATAATTACCTATGTAATAATTATATATTTTACCAATATGATCAATTTCTATATATCCTTTATTTAATTTTATAATAAAATTATTATTATCTAATATACTATTACTAATTATTTCATCAATATTAAAATAATTATTATAATGTATGTCTTTTGTAGTAATTATATATTCTTTAGATATAGTACTACTTTTTAATTTAATAATATTATCATAATCAGGTTTTAAACCATAGATAGGAATAATATGTTTATTAGATTTTTCCATAGTTGTTTTATATTCATCATTAATATAAACTTCTATTTCTTCATTGATATTAGTTTGAAATATTATAATTGCAGATAAATCATTTAGTTTATATGGATTTATTTCAATATATGCTTCATCTAATGTATAATTATTATTATTTGAAATACTATATAATCTTTCATTGATATTATATTGATCATATACTAGACTATAAATAATATTTTTAGTATCTTTATTAAATATACTTTTTATAAAAATAGTAAAGAAAGATACATTAATTAATAACAATATAAATACAAATAAAATAAGAGTTATTACTATTCTTTTCATTAACAATTCCTTTCTAATATATTTTACCATGTTAAGAAAAGAAAAAGAAGTAAACTACTTCTTTAATTAATCTTTTTCATTCCCTTATAGGATTTTTGCACTTTTCTTAAACCACCCTTAATAAAGGCAACAGTAACTAGTGAGTCTCCCACTTCAGTAATTACACCTCTTCCAAGTATTTGATGCATTACTATATCACCATTTCTATATTCTGTTGGTTGATCATTATAAAATTCTTGTTTATTAATTTTCTTAGGCTCTTCTAAAGAAGGATTTGCAATGTCTAAATAGTCTTTATTTATTTCATCTATAAATCTTGATGGAGGATTAAAACATTCCCTACCATAAAGCATTCTTCTTTTAGCATTTGTTAAATATAGTTTTTTTCTAGCTCTAGTTATTCCAACATAGCATAATCTTCTTTCTTCCTCTATTCCATTATCTTCAAGTAATGATTGTTGATGAGGAAAAATTCCTTCTTCCATGCCAACTAAAAATACAACATCAAATTCTAATCCTTTTGCACTATGAATAGTCATAAGAGTTACATCATTACCATCACTCTTATGTTCAGACATATCTGCAACAAGAGATATTTCAGATAGAAAATCTTCTAAATTAACAGATCCAGTTGACTCCTCAAATGAAGCAGTTATTGATTTAAATTCCATTAAGTTATCTAGTCTTAATTCACTTTCTAATGATTTATCTTGCTCTAATTCTAATTTCATTTTACTTTCATCAAGTATTAAATCAATTAATTCAGTTAAAGATAAATCTTCAGATTTTTCCTTTAATTTTAAAATTAAGTTTTTAAATTGCATTTGTTTATTATCTTCTATTGCATCAAACATTGATACACCTTTAGCAATAGATAATTCCTCCAATTTATTAATGGAAGCTTCTCCAATACCACGTTTAGGAACATTAATAATTCTTCTTAGAGCAACATCATCATTTAAATTGGATATTAATTTTAAATAGCATAATAAGTCTTTAATTTCTTTTCTTTGATAAAAGTAATAAGCACCAACAATTTTATATGGAATATTAGCTTTTAAAAACATTTCTTCAACTAAACGACTTTGAGCATTAGTTCTATATAATACGCCAATACTATTATAACTATATCCTTCAGTTATTAATTTTTTTATTTCTTCAATAACCAAATTAATTTCATTTTTATCATCATAACTTCTAATATATTTTGTTTTTATACCTTCACCAATGTTTCCTTTTAATTCTAAATCTTTTCTTTCTTTATTATTTTTAATTATAGAATTAGCAGTATTTAAAATATAATTAGTGCTACGATAATTTTGATCTAAAGAAATCACTTCACAATTAGGATAATCATTTTCAAAATTTAAAATATTTTTAAAATTAGCATTTCTAAAGGCGTAAATAGACTGATTTGGATCACCTACAACGAATAAATTTTGATATTTACTTGCTAATTTTTTATTAAATTGATATTGAACTTCGTTAGTATCTTGATATTCATCTACCAAAATATATTTAAATTTTTCTTGGTATCTTTCTAATATTTCTTTATGTTCATCAAATAATTTAACAGGGAGTTTTAATAAATCATCAAAATCAACAGAATTATTCTTACTTAACATTTCCTGATATTTATCATATACTTGAGCTGCAACTTTCTCTACTGGAGTATTAAAAAACTTATCAATTTCACCATGAGATAAATTTTCATTTTTAATAAAACTTATTCTATTTCTAATATAAGATGGTGCATATTCTTTAGGATCATAATTTAATTCTTTTAATATTTTTTTTATTAATGATAACACATCATCACTATCTAAAATAGTAAAATTATTTGTTAATCCAAGTAATTCATGATTATCTCTTATAATTCTTAATCCCAATGAGTGAAATGTTCCAACAAATCCTGCTTCTTCATTTATTAATAACTCCAATCTATCTTTCATTTCTTTTGCTGCTTTATTAGTAAATGTTATTGCTAGTATATTCCATGGTTTAATACCTTGTTCTATTAGATAAGCAATCCTTATAGTTAGTACTTTAGTCTTACCTGATCCGGCACCAGCAATAACTAAGCATGGACCATTAATATGTTTTACTGCCTTTATTTGATTATCATTTAAGTTATCTAATATATTCATTACTACACTTCCTCTTATTGTTGCACTTATATTATTATAAACTAATTTTTTAAATTAAAAAAGAATAATATATTATTCTTTTTTATTATTTTTGAAGATTTTCTTCAATAGTTAATAATCTATTATATTTAGCAATTCTTTCTCCTCTTGATAAAGAACCTGCTTTAATATAAGGTATTGAAAGACCAACAGCTAAATCAGAAATAAATGTATCCATAGTTTCACCACTACGATGTGATATTACCATTTTATAATTATTTCTTTTAGCAATTAAAATTGTATCAATCATTTCAGTAATTGTACCGATTTGGTTAGCTTTTAGAAGTATTGCATTGGCAGCTCCCATTTCTATACCCTTTTTCAAAAATTTTGGATTAGTAACAAAATAATCATCACCAACAATCATTATTTTATTATTAACTAATTTAGTAAATTCTGCTAAACTATCAAAATCTTCTTCTTGAAATGGATCTTCTATACTAATTATTGGATATTTTTCCATTAGATAAATATAATAGTTTTTTAATTCTTCTTTTGTTACTTGTCTATTATCTAGATTATATAAATTACTTGTTTTATCATACATTGATGTTGCAGCAACATCAAGTGCAATATAAACATCTTTTCCAGGAATATATCCAGATTCATTTATGGCTTCAACTATTAGTTTTATTGCTTCTTCATTAGAATCAAGTATTGGAGCAAAACCACCTTCATCACCAACTCCTGTGGACAAATTTTTGCTTGTTAACATTTTCTTAAGAGAATGGAATATTTCAGATCCTGCTCTTAATCTTTCTTTAAATGATTTAACAACAGGAACTATCATAAATTCTTGAATATCAAGCCCAGAACTAGCGTGTTTTCCACCATTGATAATATTCATCATAGGAATAGGCATAGACACTCTACCCGTTGAAACATACTCATACAATTCTTTATGATTAGATTTTGCTGCAGCTTTTAAACAAGCTAATGATACAGATAAAATTGCATTAGCTCCTAAATTAGTTTTAAATTCGCTATTATCTAATTTTATTAAAGTAGCATCAATCTTATTTTGTTCACATGACATACCAATTAATGCTGGTTTAATAATATTATTGACATTATCTACTGCTTTTAATACTCCATTACCATGATATCTATTTTCATCTTTATCACGAAGTTCTAAAGCTTCATTAACTCCTGTTGAGGCACCAGATGGAACAGATGCAATACCAATAGATCCATCTTCTAAAGTTACACTACACTCAATTGTAGGATTTCCTCTAGAATCTAATATTTCATGAGCATGTATATCTTTTATATTCATTTTTACCACCTTTTCATAGTAATATTATAGCATAAAGAAAAAAAGTGTTAAACACTTTTCATATACTAAAAATTTATATTATTTTTTTAAGAATTTAATAATATGATTAGCTCTTTGTCTAATAAAGAATTGTTCTATAATATCCATTGCAGAATAAATCATTATTAATACCCCAGCATATGAAGAAATAATCATATATCCATTAAACGGATTAATAATTAACATTATACCAAGTAATATAGTTAGTACTGAAACAGTCAAATCAAATACCCAAGTATCTTCTTTTATTTTTCTAAATTCTACTGCGATAGTAAATTTAATAATTGAAGTAATAATTAGCCATATTCCAGTTAAAACAGTAATCAATGTTGCAACATCAAATGGCTTAAAAATAGCAAATAATCCAACAATTATACTTAATATTCCATATGGTAATTCAAATCTTAAAAAAACTTTATTATTAATAATATATTTAACTATTGAATAAATACCACTTATTGTTAAAAATAACCCAATTAATAATAGTGCAGATTCTAAACCAACAGTTGGATTAGAAATAAGAAAAATTCCAAAAATTATAAAAATAATATCTAAAATAATTGTACCAATAGTAATTAAATTAAAAGCCTTTTTAATATCGTTCATTATACATCCCTTCCTATGATAAATAATACTATTTTAATAAAAAAAAGTCAATATATTAGACAAATGGATATTTTTATGCTATAATACTTTCTTATTTTAATGAAAGGAGGATTATACCTATGAAATTAGTACAACTAGGAATACAAGAATTCCATGAATTTGCTAACACTCATAAATATAATTCTTTTTATCAAAGTCAAGAATATGCAAGATTTATGGAAGATAATGGATTTGAGTATGATATTATGGGTATTAAAGACTCTTTTGAAAACATAAGAGCAGCATCTTTAATATTATTTAAAAACATTGATAATAAATATAAATTTGGATATGCTCCTCGTGGTTTCTTAATAGATTATGATGATAGATCATTAGTTAATGATTTTGCTAAATCATTATCAAAATATTATAAACACAAACATATTATATTTATTAAAATTAATCCTAATATATATATATCAAAATATAATAAGAATAAAAATGAATACATATATAATGACAATGTAAAATACATAGATTATTTAAAGAAAAATAAATTTCAAAATTTAAAAAAGAATAAGTATTTTGAATCTATATTACCTACTTTTAGTCCACTAGTAGATTTAAAAAGATTTACATATAAAGAATTAGATAAAAATGTTAGAAATAAAATTAGCAAATGTTATAGAAAAGGATTATCTATTGATAAAGTATCATTAGATTCCATCGAAGAATTATATCCTTTAATTAAAAATAAAACTAAAAAATCTTTAACTTATTATAAAAATTTATATCATGCATTTGAAAAAAATAAACAAATAGATTTATTTTTAATAAAAGTAGATTTTGAAGAATTTTTAATTAATACAAAAGACAAGTATTTAAAAACACAAGCTCTAAATAATACTTTAGTAAATAAAATAATTTATGATAAAAGTTCAAAATTACTAAAGCAAAAACTACAATCAGATAGAGAATTAGAAACATTAGAAAACGACATTGTAATAGCAACACAAGGATTATCTGAAAATAAAACAAAAGTAATAGCAGGTGCAATAACAATTAAATATAAAAATAAAGTAACTATTTTTGTATCAGGATATGATAAAAAATATAGAGATTTAAATTCCATAGATTTCTTATATTATAAATTAATTGAGTATTATAAATATAATTATGAATTTCTTGATTTAGATGGTTTTAGTGGTGATGTTTCTGAAACTAATCCATTTATTGGATTAAATAATTTTAAAATGGGATTTAATCCGGAAGTATATGAAGATATTGGTGAATTTGATATTATTTTTAAAAATAGTATATATAATAAAATTGCAAGTAATGGAACACTATCAAAATTATTTAATAATTTAAAGCAATAAAAAAGGAAGAATATTCTTCCTTTTTTACTACTTTTTATTTATGAAAAATTGTTTAATTTGCCCAATTTAAATCAAAATATGCTGCATTAATAATTGGACATTCATTATTATTTCCTTGTATAGCCTGTTGAGAAGGTTCAAGATTACTTTTAATATTTATTAAAGATCCCTGCAAATAAAATTGCCATTTGTTAAATTTATAAATGTAATTGCATCTCCACTATCTGGAACAAATAACTGAATATAACCTTTATAATTACTATTTACTGCATTATAGCATAAAAAAGAGTGAAGTAAATTCACTCTTTTTATAAACTTATTAGTCAGTAATTTTAGTTACTGTACCAGCACCAACAGTTCTACCACCCTCACGGATAGAGAATTTAGTACCTTGTTCTAATGCGATAGGTGCAATTAATTCAACTGACATATCAACATTATCACCTGGCATAACCATTTCTACACCAGCAGGAAGTTCAATAACTCCTGTAACGTCAGTAGTTCTAAAATAGAATTGTGGACGATAATTTGAGAAGAATGGAGTATGTCTACCACCTTCATCAGCAGTTAAAACATAAACCTTTGCTTCAAATTTATGATGTGGAGTAACTGATCCTGGTTTAGCAAGAACTTGTCCTCTTTCAACATCATTTCTATCAACACCACGAAGTAAAACTCCAGCGTTATCTCCAGCCATAGCTTCATCTAATGTTTTTCTAAACATTTCGATTCCAGTTACAACTGTTTTTCTTGTATCCTTAAGTCCAACGATTTCAACTTCATCGTTAAGATGTAGGCTACCTCTTTCAACACGTCCAGTAACAACTGTACCACGTCCAGAAATTGTAAATACATCTTCAATTGACATTAAGAATGGTTTGTCTAAATCTCTTTCAGGTAAATCAAAGTATTCGTCACAAGCAGCCATTAATTTCTTAATAGATTCTGTTCCGATTTCTGAAGTATCACCTTCAAGAGCTTTAAGAGCTGAACCTCTAATAATAGGACATTCTGAATCATATTCATATTCTCCTAATTTTTCTCTAATTTCCATTTCTACTAAATCTAGTAATTCTGGATCGTCTACTTGATCAACTTTATTCATGTAAACGATAATTTTAGGAACACCAACTTGACGAGCAAGTAAAATATGTTCACTAGTTTGAGGCATAACACCATCAGATGCAGAAACAACTAGAATTGCACCATCCATTTGAGCTGCACCAGTAATCATGTTTTTAACATAATCAGCATGTCCTGGACAGTCAACATGAGCATAGTGACGTGTTTCAGTTTCATACTCTACATGAGCAGTATTAATTGTAATACCTCTTTCTCTTTCTTCTGGAGCCTTATCGATTTCATCGTATTTCATAGGATCCTTAGAAAATAAACTTGTGATAGCAGCAGTTAATGTTGTTTTACCATGGTCTACGTGACCGATAGTACCAATATTTAAATGTGGTTTGCTTCTATCAAATTTTTCTTTTGCCATAAATATTTCCTCCTTAAAATTTCTACATATTTATTTTATCTAACACTTGCTAATTTTGCAAGTATTATTTACTCATTTATGCTATTTTTCTTAATAATTTCATCTGAGATAGATTTTGGAACTGGTTCATAATGATCTAATTCCATAACGAAGTTTCCTCTACCTTGTGTATTACTTCTAAGACTAGTAGCATAACCAAACATTTCAGCTAGTGGAACCATTGCTTGGATTTGAAGTGCGTTTCCACGTGATTCTTGTCCAAGTGGTTTACCTCTACGAGATGTTAAATCTCCCATAACATTTCCCATATATTCATCAGGTACTGTTACAGATACCTTCATGATTGGTTCAAGTATTACTGGATTACATTTATTTTTCATTTCTTTAACTGCAAGTGAAGCAGCAACTTTAAATGCCATTTCTGATGAGTCTACATCATGGTATGATCCATCATGAAGTGTAGCTTTAACATCTACCATTGGATATCCTGCTAAAACACCACCAGCTAATGCTTCTTGTAATCCTTTATCTGTTACTGGAATGTATTCTCTTGGAACTACACCACCAACAACAGCATCAACAAATTCATATCCTTTACCAGGATTTGGTTCAAAGTTAACCCAAACATGTCCATATTGTCCTCTACCACCAGATTGTTTAATATATTTACCTTCACAATCACCAGCAGATTGAATAGTTTCTCTATAAGCAACTTGTGGACGTCCAACGTTAACATCAACACTAAACTCTCTTCTCATTCTTTCAACGTATACATCTAAATGAAGTTCTCCCATTCCTGAAATAACAGTTTGTCCAGTTTCAGGATCTGTTTTATATCTAAATGTAGGATCTTCTTCTGATAGTTTTTGAAGAGCATTTGCCATTTTTTCTAAATCGCCTTTAGTTTTTGGCTCTACTGCAATATCAATAACTGGAGCAGGGAATTCCATACCATTCATAACAACTGGAGATTTTTCTTCACAAAGTGTATCAGCTGTAGTTGTATCTTTTAAACCAACAAGAGCGGCAATTTCACCAGTATAAACTTCAGAAATTTCTTTTCTTGTATTAGCATGCATTTGTAGAATACGTCCTACACGTTCTTTAACACCTTTAGTAGCATTAATAATATATGAGCCACTTGTTAAATGACCAGAGTAAACTCTAAAGAATGCTAAACGTCCAACAAATGGGTCAGTCATAATCTTAAATGCCATTGCAGTAAATGGTTCGCTATCACTTGGATGTCTTTTTACAATATTACCATTTTTATCAGTACATTCAATAGCTTCTACATCAGTTGGTGCAGGTAAATAATCTATAACTGCATCAAGTAATGATCTAATACCTTTATTTCCTAAGGCATCACTACATAATACTGGGAAGAATTCTGATGATAATGTTGCTTTTCTAATAGCAGCTTTTAATTCATCAACACTAATTTCTCCACCATCTAAGTATTTCATCATTAGTTCTTCATCAAAATCAGCAACAGCTTCAATTAATTTAGTTCTATATTCATCTACTTTATCTTTCATATCAGCTGGAATTTCTTCTTCAATAAGATTTTCTTGTTCGCTGTTATCAAAAGAGTAAGCTTTCATATTAACTAAATCAACAATTCCTCTAAATTGATCTTCTGCACCAATAGGAAGTTCAATAGGAGCAGCATTAGCGCCTAGTCTTTCTTTAATAGTATCTAAGCTCATATAAAAGTCTGCACCAATTTTGCACATCTTATTTGCACAAATCATTCTAGGAACTTTATATTCATTTGCTTGTCTCCAAACAGTTTCTGTTTGAGGTTCAACACCCGCATTAGCATCAAGTAAAGCAATAGCTCCATCTAATACTCTTAAAGATCTTTGAACTTCAACAGTAAAGTCTACGTGTCCTGGAGTATCAATAATATTAAGTCTGTATCCATTCCAGTGACATGTAGTTGCAGCACTAGTAATTGTAATACCTCTTTCTTTTTCTTGATCCATCCAGTCCATTTGTGATTCACCATCGTGAGTTTCACCAATTTTATGAGTTATTCCTGTTAGGAATAATATTCTTTCAGTTGTAGTAGTTTTTCCGGCATCGATATGTGCCATGATACCTATATTTCTAATTTTATCAATTGTTACGTCTCTTGCCATATTTTTCTCCTACCATCTATAATGAGCAAACGCTTTATTTGCTTCAGCCATTTTATGAGTATCTTCTCTTTTCTTAACAGCTCCACCAACGCCATTTGCAGCATCCATAATTTCATTTGCTAAATTAATAGCCATACCCTTACCATTTCTTAGTTTAGAATAATTAACTAACCATCTAAGTGCAAGAGTTTGAGCTCTATCTTCTTGAACCTCAATAGGAACTTGAACATTAGAGCCACCTACACGTCTAGCTTTAACTTCTAGTGCAGGTTTAATATTTTCCATAGCTTCGTTATAAACTTCAATAGCTTCTTTGCCAGTCTTTTCTTTAATTATATCGAAAGCTTCATAAAGAATTTTTTGAGCAGTACCCTTTTTTCCACCAATCATAATTTGATTAACTAATTTTGTAATCATTTTTGAATTATAGACAGGATCAGGTAATACGTCTCTTTTCTTTGCACGATATTTACGCATAATTATCTCCTTCCTTTAATATTATTCTTTTGGTTTTTTAGCACCATATTTTGAACGACCTTGTTTTCTATCTTGTACACCTTGAGTATCAAGTGTACCTCTTATGATATGATATCTAACACCGATTAAGTCTTTAACACGTCCACCACGAACAAGTACAACACTGTGTTCTTGTAAGTTATGTCCTTCACCAGGAATATATGTATCAACTTCTCTACCATTAGATAATCTAACACGAGCAAATTTTCTTAAGGCTGAGTTTGGTTTCTTAGGTGTTCTAGTTCCAACCTTAATACATACTCCTCTTTTTTGAGGACTAGGTTGTGCTATTTCTTTTTTATCAATAGTGTTATATCCAACATTTAAAACTGGACTTTTACTTTTTCTAGTTTTATCTTTTCTACCATGTCTAACAAGTTGGTTTATTGTTGGCATAAGAACCCTCCTTTCATGTCCACACATCCAAGTGTATCATTTTCTTTAATAAATATTATTCTATTCCCGAAGAAATAGAACAAAACAGCATAATTAAATGCAAGAATAATATAACATTTTATTACAATATATGTCAAGTAAATATTTAAAAGTTCTACAATTAATTTGTAGAACTTTTATATTTATCATAATCTTTTGAAGTATAATGCTCACATTTAATATAACCTTTATATTTTATAACGCCATCATTTTCTACTTTAATATATCCATCACAAGTATCATCACCCACTTTTAATTCTTCAATATCAGTTTTATCTTTTATTTCAGAATAATTAATTATTACATAATCATCTTTATTGGGATACATATGATCTTGTTCATAATATGATTTAACTTTAATAACAATTAAATCCTCTAAATCAAAATATGGTTTTGTCTTCATTTTCCACTTAAGTGCAAAAAAAGTTAAAGTAGTAAAAATAAGTAATAATAATAACCCCCAAATAATAGATATTCTTTTTAATTCTTTCATTATTTTTCACCATATCCTTTTGAAGTATAATTATCACATTTTATATATGAATTAATTATTCTTATATTCCCATTATTTAAATAAGCAACACTATAACCACTACATCTATTATTAGAAATATAATCAGTTATTGGAGTTAAATAATCATGTGATATTAAAGTATTAATATCTATACTAATTGGAGTACTTGAAAGACTTATATCCATATCATTAATATATCTTCCCATAGCTGAAGATATTTCACTAACTTTATTTGTATAATAACTGTCATTTATAGCATTTTGTATTTTATTTTCACTTTCATTATTTTCATTACCTAATAAATTATTTAATCTAATTGAAAAAAATGTTACTGCTAAAAGAGCTATTAAAATAATACCAACCATTATAAGCATTGTATTTAAACCCCATCCTTTGTTATCGATTTTCATAAATAACCACCAATACAATTATACATTAAAATAATAAAAAAAGATAGATTAATCTATCTTTTAAATTGTAGGTAAAGCATTAATACCTAATGGTAAACCTACAACATACCATACAATAATTATTAATAATAATACCGCACCTGTTGCTAAAGCATATGGCATTTGATATTTAATTGTTTTAAATATAGATATAGGTCTATCACCTTGATTATATTTTTCAATAAATGCTAAGTATATTACAAAATATGCCATAACCGGAGTTAATCCATATGTAACGCATTCAGCAAATCTAAATATAACTTGACTCATTTCTGGCGAAATACCAGCATTCATTAATATTGGTACTAAACTTCCTGCCATTACTGAATATTTTGATGTTGCATTTGGTAAGAATGCTGTTGCAATTGCAACACAAATAAATGTCAATATTATTAGTGGAATTCCTTTAAATGAACTAACTGCAATTAAATTTGTAAGTAGGGCACTGAAAACAACACCCATATTAGTTTTCTTAAATACATTAATAAATACTGATGCCATAAATATTAAAACTATAGTATTACCAATATCATCTAATGAATGTCCTAAAGTATCACATAAATCATAATTATTTTTAATAGTTTTAGCACCTATTCCATAAAATAATCCTAATATAACAAATAACATAGTAATTATAAATACAAATCCTTGAGAAAAGAATGAATTATAAGAAAATAATTTATCTAAGTAATAACTTTGTGAATAATCTAATAAGTTACCACTAAATGGAAGACCAGGAATAATATTATAAATAAATATTAATAAGTAAATAACTCCTGCACTAAGTGCAAATACTAATCCTCTAATTTCTTTTTTAGATAACTTAAATTCTTTTTTCTCTTCTTTAAACTCGTATCTTTCAACCCTATATATACTTATTCTTTCAGTAATTGCTGTTATAACAAAAGCTAGTGTAATTATTGCAACTATCATAATAAGTATAAATGCAAATATATTAATTGTATAATTTGGATCTAAAATACTAGCTGAATTCATCGTTGTTGTTAAAAGTGATGAATCAATAGAAGTTAAAAATATACTTAATCCTGTTCCACATGTTAAAGAAGCAAATGAAGAAACTATACCAAGAAGTGGATTTCTTCTACCATAATAAAATATTAAAGCAGATATAGGAATCATTACTACATAACTTAAATCACCTATTATACTTGAAATAATACAAATAATAGCTAAGACAAATGTTACAGTTCTTTTTTGGGCAGATTGTGTTAATGAAGTAATAGCAGTTTTTAAAAAACCACTCTTTTCCATAATACCAATACCTATTAAGATAATTATAAGCATATTTAATGGTGTAAAAGCAGCAAAATTAGCTACTGTTGATGAAAATATATACTTAAGTCCTCTTAAACTAAATAATGATTCTACAGTAACTAATGTTTGATTATATGAATTAGTTACTGTATCTACTGTATTATATGTTGCCTCTAATCCAAATAAAGATAACAAACCACTTAAAACAATTGTTGCTATAATAAATACCATAAAAGTCATTATGGGATGAATCTTTATTTTTTCTATTAATTTACCCATTTTTAATCACCTATTACCTTTTTAATCTTTTTATTAAACTCTAATCTGTCCATCATAATTTCATGATTACAATTTTCACATTTTATTTTTATATCAGCACCAACCCTTGTAATTCTCCATTTATTGGCACCACAAGCATGATTTTTTTTCATCATAACTAAATCATTTAATTTATATATTTTATCCATTATATACCTCAATTTTATTTATTGAATTATTATTCACCTTCAATTTCAATATTTAAAATTTCAAGAATTCTTTCTAAATCTTTATCAGAATCAAATGGAATCTCAATTTTTTTATTTTTTATTTTAATTTTAGTTCCAATCTTATCTTGCATTATATCTTCATATATTTTATAAATTGAAGGTGTATCTTTTTTTGTTTTAGGAAGATTAATTTTTCTAGTTAAATCTTCAATTTCTCTTACATTAATATTTTCATTAACTATTTTATTTGCTAATTTATTAATTTCTTCTTTATCTTCCATTTTAGATAATGTTCTAGCATGAGATGCAGATAATTTTCCTGATTCTACTAATTTTTTAGTTTCTTCAGGCAATTTTAGTAATCCTAACATATTTGTAATATAACTTCTTGATTTACCAAATTTAATTGCTATATTTTCTTGAGTCATATTAGTACTTTTAATAATATTATCATAAGCTAGTGCTTCTTCGATTGGATTTAGATTTTCCCTTTGAATGTTTTCCACTAAAGCAATTTCCATCATTTCTTCATCATTAAAATCTCTAATAATTGCAGGAATTGTTTTTAATCCAGCAATTTTTGATGCTCTTGTTCTTCTTTCTCCTGCTACTAACTCATAACCTTTAATACTTTTTTTAACAATAATTGGTTGAAAAACACCATGTTCTCTAATAGAATCAGCAAGTTCATTTAATGTTTCTCCATCAAATGTCTTTCTAGGTTGGTATGGATTACTTCTAATCTCATCTATTGGTATTTCCACAATATCATTTGATGGAGTTTCATCAATTATTTTTTTCTCAAGTCCATCAAAATCTAATCTTTCGTTTGAAAATAATTGTTCAAGTCCAATACCTAATCTTTTATTATTACTAGTCTTATTCATTTCTTTGAATAACCTCCTTTGCTAAATTTTGATAAGCAAGAGTTGCGCGACATTCTGGATCATAATCACTTATTGGTTTTCCATGGCTAGGTGCTTCAACTAATCTTACAAGTCTAGGAATTATTGTATTAAATACTTTATTTTTAAAATATTTTCTTACTTCTTCAATTACTTCTAAACCAATATTAGTTCTTCCATCAAGCATTGTAAGTAATACACCTTCAATTCTAAGTGATGGATTCATTCTTGATTGTACTAATATAATAGTGTTTAAAAGCTGTGTAATACCTTCAAGTGCATAAAATTCACATTGTACTGGAATAATAACAGAATCAGATGCAACCAAAGCATTCATTGTATCAATTCCAAGAGATGGTTTACAATCTATTATTATAAAATCAAATTGATCTTTTATACTTACTAAAGCATTTCTTAATTGTTCATTTTGTCTAAAATTATTATCTTCAAGCATCGTTTTGATAAACTCTAAATCTAAACCAGCTAGATTTATTGTTGAAGGAATTATTGATAGATTCTTAAAACTAGTTTTTACAATAGAGTCTTCAATGGATCTTTTACCAGTAATAACATCATATATATCCACTTCAATATCAGCTGTATTTAAACCAAGTCCTGTAGTAGCATTTCCTTGAGAATCTAAATCTATTAATAATGTCTTTTTACCTTCTTTACCTAGTGCAGCTGCCAAGTTTATACTTGTTGTTGTTTTACCAACTCCACCTTTTTGATTAACTAAAGAAATAACCTTAGCCATTTTTACCACCTTGCCTTTTACTACATAATCTATTGTAACATATATTGTTTGTTTTGTCTTTTATTTTTTATAAAAAAGAAGCATTTCCACTTCTTTTTATTTTAGTTTAATAATAGACATATCACTATACATATTATTTAAGTTATATAATATTAAAATATCACTAATATTATTATTTTTAATATAATCTGTAACACTAGTTGGATAATATCTTAAATCTATTACATGTGTATTTTGATAGTGATTAACAATAAATGGAACAAAAGAATTACCATAACTATTTTTAATTATTAATATATTACTACCATCATTTATATTCTTATTATTTATTGTTATTAAAGCATGATTATTATCTAAAAACATTGCATATTTATCCTTTTTATTTAGATAATCAAAATTATATAAACTATTTGTAATCTTATTTTCATAAACATAATTTACTTCTAAAGAAGTATCTTTTAATTCAAATATATTTATATCTTCCTTTGTTGCTAATCCAGTTACAAATGAAGATGAAGTTCCTAAAAAGTCATCTGTTACTTTTGTTATTTTATAATCACTTAAATTATAATAATTTTTATTCTTATTTTTAAAATATTCTTTATAAGCAATATATGCACCATAGCTAGTCCAATGATGATCAGTTCTATAATATAAATTATTTTCTAAATTATTATTTTTTAAAGAATTAATAACGTTTATATTATTAGTATTTAATTTAGAATATAGATAGTTTATTTCTTCTTCTTCTAAAGTATTTAAATGAAATTTAAGTTTATCTTCATTTATTAAAATAGAATCAGGAACAAACATTACATCTACATTACTATTTATTAAATTGAACTTATTAATTGCATCAACTATTAAATCTCTTTTATTATTAGTTTTAAAAATAGGTATTAAATAATTATCACTTCCAATATAAATATCATTTATTAAAGTCTTACCAATATAAAACTCTAATTTATTTTTTAATGAAATAAAATTGTTTCGCATATAAAAATGATCTTCAATATACTCTTCAATATTGTTTATATCAAAAGTAGCTAAATATCTATTTTCTTCTTCAGAAAAATCATTCTTTGAACTTATTATAAACATTAACAATAATCCAAAAGAAATTATAGCAATACCAAAAACAAATATTTTATCAACAATATTTTTCATATTCCTCCTAAAAAGCATTATATAAGAATGGTGAATAAGTGCCATTTATAATATATGATATAGATATAATATATAATAAAATACAAATTAAATTGGTTATGAAATATACTATATTATTATTTTCATAAATCTTTTTAATATTATTAGGTAATTTAAAACATAGTATTATACTAATAATTAATAAAACAATATTTTCTTTTAAATAAAATATTATAGTATTATCAATAAATGATCCTGAAAACAATCCCTTAATAAATAAGATTGCATCATTAAAATCACTTATACTAAAGAAAATATAACCAAATAATAATATTACTATTACATAAATATGTTTTATAAAATTAGGTAAATGATCTAATACTTTTTTTAATACTAATTTTTCTAGTATTATTATTATTCCATAATATAATCCCCATAAAAGGAAATTAATTGTATTTCCATGCCACATACCAGTAAGAATCCATACTATTAATAAATTAATAACATGTCTAAATTTTGATACTCTATTTCCTCCTAATGGAAAATATACATATTCTTTAAAGAAATTTCCTAAAGTAATATGCCATTTACGCCAAAATTCACTTATGCTGGTAACTAAATATGGATAATCAAAGTTTTCATTATAATTAATACCAACAATTTTACCAAGACCTATTGCCATATCGCAATAACTTGAAAAATCTATATATAATTGAAGAGCAAAAACAATTAAACAAAAAATATGTGAAACTATTGATGTGTTATTAGAAATCAAAGTATTATATAAAATACCTAAACTATCTGCAATTAAAACCTTCTTAAATAATCCCCATAATAATCTTTTTAAACCACAATGAAAACCATTAAAATCTGGATTTAGATTTAATAAATTATTTTTTATATCTTTATATCTTACAATAGGTCCCATTGTTACATGACAAAATAATAATATATATGTTAAATAATATAAAATATTTTTTTCATAAGATACTTTCCTTTTCATTACATCAATAATATAACTAATATTATTAAATGTATAAAAACTTATACCAAGTGGAAATATAATATTATTATCATATTTAAATATTAATAAAGTAATAATATTTAAAGCAACTAAAACATATGAAAAAACATTTTTTTTCTTATATTTATTAATAATAAATACGCCTATATAATTTATAAAAGCAATAGATAATATTATTATAAAATTATATAAACCACTATATAAATAGAACACTAAACTTCCAATTAATAAGATTATATATCTATATTTTTTTGGAAATAGATAAAAAACTAATATAAAAACTGGCAAGAAAAATATAAGAAATGTTAAACTATTAAAACTCACTAATTAATAAATCCTTTCAATACATCATAATATGCATTATTATTATCACTAACAATATAAATTAAGTAATTACCTACAGAAGTTTCTAATCTATTTTTTAATAGTTTTACTGCTTCAGGTGAATATAAATTACTTTGATTTTCTAATATAGAAAACATATTCTTCATTTGATCTTGAGCATTCTTTTTATTTGCATCATCTACTTTAATGATAGCATAGAAATTACCATTTGATGATGTGCTACTCTTTATTTGATATTCAATAAATTTTGATGTATCAAGTCCATAAATAGTTTCTAATTCACTCTTATCCATGGCATTCATATTTCCATATTTGCTATCTAAAGCACTAGATGCTTTATTAATGTCTAAATATGTAATACTTTCATTACTTTGGCATCCACAAAGTAATAACATAGCTCCAATAATTATTAATACTTTTTTCATTGTATACTCCTTTCAAAATTTAAATGTTTAATATAATCTATGTATTTTTCTCTACCAGCCTTATTTAAATGAAAACCACAATCATTTTCTTCAACACAGTCAAAATAACTTGCATTGGCATATCCATCTTCGCCTCTGACTTCATCTGAAAAATTAATAAAATTAACTTTATATTTATGACATATTTCTACTAAATAATAATTATATTCATTAATTTTCTTTTGTAATGATATATTAAGTGATCCTGTAGTAGTAATAGGAAATGTTGCTGTAAATAAAATAGTTATATCACTATGATTTTCTCTCATATATTTTATAAACTTTTCAGTTTCAGAAATATAATTTTCTTTTCTCATATATAATGGGGCATTTATTCCTGTAGAGATAATTAAATATTTTGGCTTGTATAAATTAATTGCATTTTCTAATGTACTATCATTTCTATTAACAAATGTTGTAAAAACAGATGAATTAATTTGGGCAATATTTAAATTATTTTTACCCCAAGTTTGTTTTGCACTAATAAAATTTCCTTTAAGATGTAAAAAAGTTGTATTACTATCTCCTAAAAATATTGTGTTATCAAAATAATCATAAGCATTTTCTTCATATTTTAATATTACATCTTCAAAAGAACCTTTTAACCAAAATTTATCAACATCAGTTGTAAGAAGTCCATCTTTAATTACCTCAACCTCTCTTTTAACTATACTTTCATTTTTAGAACTATCACTAACTTTATATGTAACTTCATACACACCTGTAGACTTTTCATTTACTGAAGAATCAATAATAACACTAGCAGTTAAATCTCCATCAATATTATCTGTTGCACTAAATCCTGGATCTTCAAACTTTTGATGTTCATTTAAATAAATATGTTTATCACCATTTAATGTAATAATAGGACTTTCCTTATCTACTACATGAACATTTCTTTTAACATTAATATCATAAAATAGAAATTTTATACTATATTTAACATAATAATCACCTATTTTAGAAGTATCAATATTGTTAGTTACTTTTACATTAGTATAATTATTATTAAACAAAGTTGCTTTATAACCATTTTCAAAATATTCTGAACCAATATTTAGATAAATATCTTGATCTCCAATTAAAGTTATTTTATAAAATCTACTAAAAATAAAAGTAGCTAATAAAGCAATTATTATTATCAATACTCCAATAATAATTACTCTCTTAACCACTTTCATATACTACCACCTACACTTCATATAGAGTATACCATTAGTTATAAAAAAACTCAATAAATTATATGCTTATTTAAATTGTTTTAATGACTCTAACCACTCATAAATATAAGGGGAAATTAAGTTATAACCATTATCATTTAAGTGTAATCCATCAGGTAAATATGTTTTAGTTTCTACTTTTAAAATATCAGAATAAGACTCGTTATTATATGTTCCATCAAATAAATCTAAATAAGTAATATTCCATTTATTTAAGGTATTTTTTATAGCATCATTATATTTCTTATAATCAGTATAATTCCATTTAAGATTACGTTCTGTATAATTAGGGGTATAATAAGTTATAATATATCCTATCTTAGCCTTAGGCCATTTATTTGTAACATAATAAAGATATGTTTCTAAACCACCATATAATGTATTCTTATCAAAATTTGTTAAATCAAAACCATTAGATAACTGGCCAATTGGAGTATCATATATTAAATCATTAACTCCACCTTGCATAATAATATAATCATAATTAATATTATCATTATAGTGATTTTGAACTTGAGTACTTAACCATTTGTTTGGATCATCATATGTTGATAAACGATAATCAGTAATCCCAGCATTAACACATTTTAAAAAATCATAGTTATTAGCAAGATAATTTACCCATGAATAATGTCTACTTTTACTTCCAAATCCAGCAGTAATTGAATCTCCAAAGAAAATTGCAGTCTTATTATAAGTTAAACTATAATTAATTATATATGATATAGATGATTTAAGTCCATTATTTCCTATAGCTTCACATACTATGTCATTTTTTCCAATTATTAGTTTATTATCAGAACAAGATACTTTTCCTCCACTTTTACCAAAACTAACAGTTAAATTACTTTCTTTATCATAATTAATATCGTCAGTATGAACTAATGCTTCTTTTACTTCTATAGTTGGTATTTCATCATCATTTTTATTATTATTGTTATCTGTTTTATCTTCTTTATCATTGTTTATATTTTCTTTAGAAGGTATAGTACTATTATTTGGTTGTTCTTCTATAGTTTCTTTAGGTTTTAAAATAAAAAACAAAGAAACTACTATCACTAAAATAATAGGTATTATTACTAAGAATCTTTTCATATACATCACACCATAAGTTTATCTTATTAATAATAATCAGTCAATAAAAAAGCATTGACTGCTTTTTTTAAACTTTTTATATAAGTATTATTTATGCACTATATCCATTATGAAAGGTTTTAATTCATATATTTTGCCATCATTTCTTTGAGCCCATGTAGTACAACTACTTCCTAAATTAGCCTTAATATCTACATAATAAAATTTTGCAATATCATTAACATTTGGTAATACACCTTGAGATTTAAAATCATTATTTTTAATAGCTTTTTCTAGATATATAAATTCAACTGTATTATCTTCCATTAAGAATAATACTACTTCTTCACCAACGCCTGTGCAATTTGAATAATAATGAACTTCTTTTACATTTTTAGTAAATTGAATTTCAAATGTAGCAAATTCACCATCATATTGCTTTGGTTTATAATTTAAATTTTCAATTCCATAGGCTTGTAACATCATATTCCATGAAAATTTAATTGTTACAATATTTTTATTTACTACATAATTTTCAATGTAATATAGACCTTTAGGTTTTTGTGATTTAGTATCAATATATTCAGCATCTTTATCTAAAGAAGTATTAATAACTAAATTTTTATCAAATACTAAATTTACCTTATTATCAGTATTATTTGTTTCACTTGATTTGTTATTATAACTAGCGCTTTTTGAATTATTATTATCAGTATTATTTAAATTTTTTGTATCTTCAACTTTACTTGGTTGAACATTATTATTGCTTTCTTTAGTTTTATCAAAAATTATATAGCCTACCGCAATGCCAAGACATAGACATAAAACCATAATTATAATTATTAATGGCATATTATTCTTTTTTTCATTCATATAAATCCCTACCTTATTATGATAATAGTATCACAGTTATTTTCAAAAAAAAAGAATTAATATATTATATATTAATTCTTTACATACTAATTACTTATCCGCTTTTTCTATTTCATTTTCAAGTTCTTCTCTAGTCATTTTTGTATAGCCTTTAATTCCTTTAGATTTTGCAATTTCTTTTAATTTTAACATAGTAGTTTCTGATTCAGGATTTTCATCACCTGGAATAAACTTTCCAGTTTCTACTAAAGATTCAATTTGTTCTTTTGTTAATGTTTCATTTTCTACTAAAGCATCAGCAAGTAAATGAACTAACTTTTCATTTTCTTTTAATATCTTTTTAGCTCTAGCATAACATTCATCAATTATTTTTCTTTCTGCTTTATCTATTTCTAAGGCTATTTGATCAGAGAAATTCTTAGATTTATTGTAATCTCTTCCTAAGAATACTCCTTCAGACTTTTGTTCAAATTGAATTGTTCCAAGTTCAGACATACCATATTCAGTTACCATACTTCTAGCAATAGATGTTGCTTTTTTAAAGTCATCTGATGCACCGGTTGTTATTTGTCCTAAGAATAATTCCTCAGCGACACGTCCACCAAGTAAACCAGTAATTCTACTTTCTAATTCTTCTTTAGTAGATATACCAATATGTTCTTCTTTTGGAAGCATCATTGTATAACCACCAGCCATACCACGTGGAATAATTGTTATCTTATGAACTTCTTCAGCATCCGGTAATTTTATACCGATAACAGCATGACCAGATTCATGAATTGCGACTAATCTCTTTTCTTTATCTGTTATTTTTCTAGATGTTTTTGCAGGACCTAAAATAACTCTATCAGTTGCTTCATCAATTTCTTCCATTGATATTGCTTCTTTATCTCTTCTTACAGTAAGAAGTGCAGCTTCATTAAGTAAGTTTTCTAAATCAGCACCACTAAAACCTGGTGTTCTTTTAGATACTGCTTCTAAATTAACGTCTTTACCTAATATTTTATCTTTAGCATGTACTTCTAAAATTTGTTTTCTTTCATTAGAATCAGGTAAACTTACAGTGATTTGTCTATCAAATCTTCCTGGACGAAGTAATGCAGGATCAAGTACATCTGGTCTATTTGTTGCAGCCATGATAATGATTCCTTCATTAGCCCCAAAACCATCCATTTCAGTTAATAATTGATTTAGGGTTTGTTCTCTTTCATCATGTCCACCACCAAGTCCAGTGCCACGTTCTCTACCTACTGCATCAATTTCATCAATAAATATTAAACAAGGCGCTGATTGTTTTGCTTGTTTGAACATATCTCTAACACGAGATGCTCCAACACCTACAAATAATTCAACAAAATCAGATCCAGAAATAAAATAAAATGGACAATTAGCTTCACCAGCAACTGCTTTAGCAAGTAGAGTTTTTCCAGTTCCTGGAGGACCAACTAGTAATACTCCTTTTGGAATTCTTGCACCCATCTTTTGGAATTTTTTAGGATTCTTTAAGAAATCTATTATTTCAGTAACTTCTTCTTTTTCTTCTTTAAGTCCCGCTACGTCTTTAAATCTAACTTTTCCACCATCTTCAGAAAGTTTAGCTCTACTTCTTCCAAAATCCATTGAACGATTATTAGATACGGCCAACTTAGTAAATAAGAAGTATGCAACTATTGCAAGTATAACCAATGGAACAACATTTACAATTATATATAAAATTGCTGAAGATCCAGGATCTTTATTAGTATTATATAAATCAAGTGAATGACTATTAGCATAATCAGTTACCGCTACTAAATCTTCATCAACTACCTTTGTACTAAATGTTTCACCATCTTTATATCCATCAAGTTTACCTGTTATATAATAAACAGATTCACTACTTTTTGGAGTAATAGTTAATTCTTTTACTTTTTCTTCATTAATTGCTTTGATTAACTCACCTGTAGTAATATCATGAACTTCAAATCTTGCATTATTATAAAATAGCAATGCTACTACTATTACTATAGCTAAAATAACGTAAGGAAATGATGTTTTAACAAAATCTTCTTTTTTCTTCATAATCTCTCTCCTTCATAAGTACTAAAATATTATAACATAATTTTTTAAAATAAATTAATAAATTTTATAAATAATTTATTAATACATTGTATTTATTTTTTTATACAATTTAAAATTATATAATTATTATTATTTTCTTTTTTATCATACTTAGATTTTTTAAGTCCTGGTATCCATAAAACTTCTCTATTACTATCATATAATATAGGAATATTATCTCTTACTTCTTTTGATAGTTTTAAATCAATAAATATATCCTTTATCTTTCTATACCCTTTTGAATTTTTAATAAACATTTTATCACCAGGTTTTCTATTGTCAAAAAATAATGGTTCTTTTAATTCATTAATATCAATTCTAATAGTATAATTTGATGTATCATTTGAAGCATCTACTTCTTTTATTATATACATATTATCTTCATAATATAATCCATTTGTAGATTTGTTGTTAACAACTTTCATTTTATTAACATATATTTTATTATATTCTTTAGTTAAAGTATGATTATTTGGTAAATTAATAGATAAATTTGCTCTATCACTTTCAATTATTTTATTAATTTCATTAATATTAGCATCACTTACTTTATATAAATCATCAATATATAAAGTAGACAAAATATATTCTATTATTCTTTTTTGAATTATTTTATCTTCTTTTTTATATTCATCTATATATAAAATATTATTATTAAACACTTTTATAATAATACTATTTAAATAATTATTAATAAATGAATCGGCTTCATTAATTGTATTTGAAAACTTTAAATATTTTTCTTGAATCAGATTATATTCTTGATGAAGAAGTGGAAGTATATGATGACGATATCTATTTCTTAAATAATCATCTTCTTCATTTGTTGAATCAATATAATATTTAATATTATTATTAACTAAATAATTCTTAATATCTTCTTTTGTATAAAATATTAATGGTTTTACTTGTTTATATGTTTTTTTATCTGTTAACAAATCAAAACCAGAATATCCTTTTAAATTTGATCCCCTTTGAATTCGCATTAAAATAGTTTCAATCAAATCATCACCATGATGTGCAGTCATTAAGTGAGTGGCATTGTATTTTTGAATTACTTCATCAAAGAATTGATACCTAATAATTCTTGCTCTACTATGAAAATTAGAATTAATCTTTTCTTTTAATTCATAATATTCATACATTAAATTATTTCCTTTAGAATACTTGTAAACATAATTTGCTTCTTCATCAGCTTCTTTTCTCACTTTATGATTCATGTGAGCTACAATTATTTTAAAACCTATTTTATTTTTTAATAAACACAAAAGATGTAATAGGCACATTGAATCTGGTCCACCAGAACAGCCTATTACTACAATTGAATTACTATCTAATATACTATTTAAATAATCTAGCGTTTTATTCATTATAATCCCTTCAATTTAAGTATTATAAAAAAATTAATTAATATTATCAAGTATTAATTAACTTTAGCACTATGCCTATAATCTTTATTTATATAATTTGTATCATATGAATTTAATACAATAATAAAAGATGTTGGATCTTCTTTCTTTAAAGATTTTTTAATTTTATAATAATTTTTAGAACTAACAGAGCACATTATAAAATCACTTTCTGTTTTGGTAAAAGCACCTTCAGCATCCATTATAGTAATACCATATTGGTAGTGAGTAGTCATAAAATCTATTATTTGCTTTTTATTTTTAGTAGTTATTAACATAATTTTATCTTCATCTATTCCAATTAACTTACGATTAGAAAAAGTAGACATCATGAAAAGTGCTAACATTGAATATATCATTGGTTCAATACCAAAGGCAAGACCACCAGCTAAAACAACGAATCCATCTACAAACATTATTGATTTTCCTAAAGACATATGAAAATATTTAGTAAAAATATCTTCAATAATATCTGTACCACCAGAAGTATAACCAGATCTAAATATTAGTCCATTTCCTATACCAACAAAAACACCACCTAGTATTGCTAATAGCATTACATCTATTTGTGAAAAATCAATCATATATACAAACATTTCCTCTACATAGATAAAAAAAGGTAAAAGCAGCGAACCTAATATTGTTTTTAAAGTTTTCTTTTTACCTAAAAAAATAAAAGATACTATAATTAATAATAAATTACCAATAAGTACAAATAAGGCAATATTAACATTATATAATTTATGAAAGATTACTGCTAAACCACTAACATCTGTTGCAGATAAATTATTTGGTTCCAAAAACAAACTGAATCCAAGTGATTCAATTAATACACCAATAATTAAATTAATATACTTCTTATACTTTAGCATATCTTCACCTATTATTAATATACCATAAAACTACTTATTTTTTAATACTGATTTTATAATTGGCATTATTTCTCCGTCAAGAACCTTGTCAGTATTTGATGTTTCATATCCAGATCTTAAATCTTTAATTAATTTATATGGTTCTAAAACATAATTTCTAATTTGACTTCCAAAGTTAATTTCCATAGTTTCTCCCTTAACGGAAGATAATTGTTCTTGTTGTTTCAATATTTCTTGTTGATATAATTTAGATTTTAACATTTGCATAGCCATATCTTTATTTCTTGCCTGACTTCTTTCAACTTGGCATGTTACAACAATTTTTGATGGTAAATGAGTAATACGAACTGCTGAATTAGACGTATTAACTGATTGTCCACCGGCACCTGATGAGTGATAAACATCTATTTTTAAATCACTATCTTTTATATCTATATTTATATCATTATTAAATTCAGGTGTTACCATTACTGAAGCAAAAGATGTATGACGTCTTGCATTTGAATCAAAAGGTGATATTCTTACCAAGCGATGGACACCAGTTTCACCCTTTAAATAACCATATGGATAAAAACCTTTTATTAAAATTGTAACAGATTTAATACCTGCTTCTTCACCATCTTCCAAATTAATTACTTCATAAGTATAATTATTTTTTTCTAAAAACCTTGTATACATACGATAAAGCATTGAAGCAAAATCGCAACTCTCAGTTCCTCCAGCTCCAGGATGAATTTCTAAGAAACAATTAAGTGAATCATATTTTCCATTTAATAGTGTTGTTAATTCTAAATCTTCAATATCTTTAGATAAGTCATCTAATTCTAAAATAGATTCATTTATTAATTCTTCATCATTAGTATCTAATACTTCTTTAATTAAAGATAAACTATCATTTAATTTATTATAAGAAGAAATACTCTTTTTTAAATTAGTTAATTTTTGATTTATATTATTTGCATAATCAATATTATCCCAAAAATTATCCTTTGCCATTTCTTCCTCTAATGCACTTATTTCTTTTTCAATACTATCTAAGTCAAAGAGACCTCCTAATAGTATTAAGTTTTTCTTCCATTTCTTTAACTTTATTATTAATAATACTAATATCCATAATCAATCATCTCATTTCTTAAAAAATATTATATCGTTAAATTAAAAAAATAAAAAGTCTTTAAAGACTTCTTTTATTTTTTAACGATAGATTTTCATGATAATTTACATATTCATCTAGTTCTGAAGCAGGAATATTTAAACTTAAATATTTATTATAATAGTCAATGGCAAGCAATTCTTCATCATTATTCATACATATCAATTTAAATATTACTAAGCAAGCAGTATCTGAATCATATACAACTATTCTCATCTTTTTCATATTTTTATCTAGGTAAGTAATATTCCATAACTCATCACATTTATACAAAGATATCTTATTATCAACGCTACTTCCAATATTTATTAAATCAATTTTGTTCAATCTTAGCGCTGTAAGTAACATTGAATGAATATTTACTAAATCATTTTTACTAATATTTTGCATATTTATCACCTTCAAACATTTAATATACTATATTATATGCAATAAAATGTAAAGAATTATTTAATAAATTTTTCTATAGTTTCCCAATATTTGTTATAATCTAAATCTTGTGATTCAGCGTGATTTGCACCATTAACTATCAACTGTTGTTTTTTACTGCTACATGCATTATAATTTTCATTTAACATTTTAAATGGTACAAAAGTATCGTTAGATCCATGAATAAGTAGCAAAGGAATCTTAGTATTAGAAATAGCTTCTATTGGTGAATATGATTTAAAATTATATTTAGCAAAAATAATCGCAAATAAATTACATATATGTAAAAATGGAAATGTTGGTAAATGATATAAATTATTTACTTGATACTTAAATTCTTCCCATACACTTGTATATCCACAATCTTCAATTGCAAATTTTACTTCCTTTGGCAAATCAAGTCCAATTGTCATCATAACTGTTGCTGCACCCATAGAAATTCCAAACAGTCCTATTTCTTTTGCAGATTCATTTTCAATCAAATAAGTTATCCACTCTTTAATATCGTAACAATCTTTTATTCCCATGGTAATATATTTTCCCTCGCTTTTACCATGTCCTCTTAAATCAACTAGTAATACTTGATAACCCATCTCATACATTTTTTTAGCTCTATTAATCATATGTTTATGATCACCTGAATAACCATGTACAAATATAATCCATTTATCAGAATTATTATTAACAATATAGCCTTGTAATTTTAAATTATCTTTACTTTTAATATTTACCTTTTTACAATTATCGTTTAACCATTTAGTATCCGGTAAAGATATTTTTATCTTCATATCAGTTTTTCTTCCATTTAAATCACTTTCTAATACAGAAGACTTATCACTACCTCTACTTAAAGCTTTTATAAACATACATCCACTAATTATAAAACATAAAATAACTATTAATAATAATAATATAACTATATACAACATTTTACTTCTCCTTATTTCTCATTACCTATTATAACACTTTTATTAGCATATATAAATATGAGAAAAAGTGTTTTACAACACTTCAGTTTCTTCAATATCTTCAAGAGCAGCTAGTTTTTCATTTATTATATATTCTAACGTAGCTCCTCCACCTGTTGATACATATGCAAAACTATTGGCATATCCAAAATTTCTTGCAGCACTTGCCCCATCTCCACCACCAACTATAACGTTAGCATTTGATTCAGCTAATATTCTTAGAATTTCTTTAGTACCATTAGCAAATTTAATATCTTCATATATACCACAAGTTCCATTTACAAATATTGTTTTAGAATTATTAATTATTTTTTTATATTCGTCTATAGTTTTGCCACCAATATCTTTTATTTCTTCATTAGAATCTACTTCTTCAATGCCTTTTTGATCTATAAAAGTATCATCATAAGTATTAGTTACAATAACATCATATGGTAAAGATATTTTGTCTTTATATGTTACTAGCATTTCTTTTACTTTATTTAAAATTTCACTATTATCAGATACAATAGAATTTCCAACATTAAAACCTAATACTTTTAAACAAGTATTAGCAAGGCCACCACTAAGCAGCATCTTATCACATTTAGGCAATAACTTGTTCATAAGATCTAACTTATCATCAATTTTTGCACCACCCATCATGATGGTAAATGGATGATCTGGATTTAATACATAATCATTTAAGGCTTTTAATTCTTTTTGAATTAAAAAACCAATACCAGTAGGTAAATATTTTGAAATACCATAAGTAGATGCATGTCTTCTATGAGAAGAACCAAAAGCATCCATAATAAATACATCACCAAGTTCAGCCCAATATGATGATAGTTGAGCATCACATCCACTTTCTAATTTATTAGGTAAATCTTCAAATCTGGTATTTTCTAAAAGTAGTACATCTCTTGGTTTTAAGGTATTTACTAATTCATCCAATGCTGTACTTCTTGTTTGTTTTGAAAATTTAACATTAGAAGATAATAATTCTTGAAGTCTTATAGCTACAATTTCCAAACTATTTTTTAACTTATCTTCTTCTTTTTTTATTTTTCCTAAATGAGACAATATAATTACACTGGAATTATGATCCATTATATACTTAATTGTTTGTAATGATTCTCTTATTTTATAATCATCTAATATTTTATTATCTTTAATTGGTACGTTAAAATCACATCTAAGTATTACCCTTTTATTATCAATATCCATATCTTGAATTAAATTCATATATATCACCACTATTATTATACATTATATTTATTAATTAATAATTAAAAAAAGTGTCATTAGACACTTATTTGATATTATTCTATTGTAATTAAATATGGATTACTTCTTGTACCAGCACCACTACTTATAAGTACATTTTCATTTAAATATACTGTAGGAAGTATACCTCTTTGTGTAATTGTATCACCTTCTGCAATAGTAGTAGCATCAATTACATAATTAGATGTAGTTGCAGGAGTCATAGTCCATATATTACTTTTTGCATATAAATAGTTTGTATTAGCACAATTTCCATAGGAAGAAGCTGTTTTAGTCTTACATACACTATCTGATGAAGCAAATAAATAATCAGATAATGAAATTGTTCCAACACTTCCTGTCCAAGTAGATGCACTTTCATCAGTTAATACTTCACTTGCCGTTTTATCTAAAGATGACAAAGCACCAACATTATAAGTACCATTAATAATTAAAGACTTAGCATCTTCTAATAATGTATCATAATAATTTGTTGTTACTTCATTTACTACCATATTAAATGGTGAAGTAGTATAACCTGCTATATTAGTATCATAAGTATAATCATCTAATGTACTTGCTCTAACTAGTTTTATTTTATCATTAAATATACCAACTATTCTCCATAATTCATTATTAAATTTAACATAATTTGAAGGATTAGCACCAACATATCTACTATCTTCATTTAATAAAGGTGTAATAAAGGTTTTTAGTGAAGATGGACTAGATTCACTATACTCACTACCAGGATTAGTAGTCTTAGTTGCTTCACTTATTACTACCACTTTTCCTTTCCATGTAGTATTCATTACTCCACTTGTAGTTGTTGCACTATCATCAATCCATAATCTTAAAGTATAAGTAACATCTTCACCATCAGCTAGATATCCAGTTGTTAGTTTTTTAGCTAAAACTGATTCACTAGTTAAAGCAATAGTTCCTGTTTCTAAACCAGTAGTATAAATAACTGGTGTTTCACTATCATTAAATTGAACTTTTAAATAATCAGCATTCATATTACTTACAGATAAAGTTTCTAAATTAACAGTATAATTAGCAGCTATAGAACACTCATTTTTTATATTAAACTTATATGGAGTTCTAGACATACCCTTAGTATCAGATATTGGATAATCATTATCTAAAATAATATCACCAGAATCATCAAAACCTGTATCAGTATATGTAATTTTAAAACAGCCAACATTTACTGTATTAACTCCAACTTGATGATTAGTAGTTGTCCATAAAGAATAAGATGTACCAAGAAGCAATGAAGCAACTAATAATATTGTTATTGAAAGTAGCATAACTTTATATCTTTTTCTCATATTAAAAACCTACCTTGTTAATTTTTATTATAACATTTAATAATTGATATTTCTACTATTTTATAAACAATTTTTTAGCAGTTCTCATCATTTGCGAAGTATAACCCATTTCATTATCATACCAAGCTATTACTTTTACTAATTGTTTTTGATTTGATTCAATAACATTGGTAGATAATAAGTCAACTAAAGCACCACATTTTTTACCTATTACATCACTTGATACAACAGGATCATTAGTAGTTTTTAAAGCAATACTTTGATTATTTATAAATGCATTATTAATTTCTTCTTTAGTAACATTTTTTGACAATTCTAAAGTACAATCAATCATTGAACCATCACTAACAGGAACACGTAGAGCAATCCCATCCATTTTACCTTTTAATTCTGGTATTACTTTATCAATCGCCTTTGCAGCACCTGTTGAAGTTGGAACAATATTTTGAGCACAAGCTCTACCACGTCTAGCCATTATTCCTTTTTTATGAGCTATATCTAAGGTAGCTTGATCATTAGTATAAGCATGCACTGTAGTCATAAAGCCTTTTTCAATTTTAAAATTATCAACCAATACTTTTAATACTGGAGCTAAGCAATTAGTAGTACAAGATGCAGCACTAACTATTGTTTCACTTCCATCAATTATATCATCATTTACTCCATATACTATAGTTTTACAATCACCTTTTGCTGGAGCAGATATTAAAACTTTTTTTGCACCAGCTTGAATGTGTTTTGATGCACTCTCAACATCAGTAAATACACCACTGCACTCCAAAACTAAGTCAATATCCAAATCTTTCCATGGCAAATTAATTGGATCCTTTTCTGTATAAACTTTTATTCTTTTTTTATTTGCAATAACTAAATAATTATCATCAAAAGATATTTCATTTTCATAAAAACTACGATGATTAGTATCATATTTTAAAAGATAAGCTAATTCTTCAGCATTACCTAAATCATTAATTGCAACAACATCAAAATCAACTGAAGTAATCATCTCTCTAAAAGCTAATCTTCCAATTCTTCCAAAACCATTAATAGCAACTTTTATCATTATTTATCTCCTTCTTTCTTAAATACACTACCACCAATAAATTCCCTTAATATAGAATCTTCTTCAACATATTCCGATGGAATTGGATATATATTTTCAAAGTATTTTATTAATCTTATAGCTTCTTCTAAATACTTAGATGTATTGTCAATAGAATATAATAAAGGTTCAGCAAACACCTTTAAAACTCCAAGTTCATATGGTAAAGATGTATTAATAATAATATCTGCTTTATCAATATATGGAAATATATTTTTTTCTTCACCATTTCTTACACTTTTCCATTGTTCAATTGTTTGTGAAATTGATGTTCCTCTATTATTATTATCCCTTATCATTCTTCTTATGAGTCTTAAATCGGTTGTTGATAAATAATTATGTCTATCTATTTTAACCGGAATAAATGGACTTAAATATACTTTATATTTTAAATCATTATCTATATATTTAGTTAATTCATCATTTAAACAATGTATTCCTTCAATTAATATTATTGCTTTTTCTCCAAGTTTTATAGGTTTATTAATATATTCTCTTTTGCCAGTTTTAAAGTTATATGTAGGAAGAACTACTTCATTTCCAGCAACTATATCTTTTAAATCTTGATTAAATTTGGGTATATCAACACATTTAATTGATTCAAAATCATAAGTTCCATCAGGATTTTTAGGACTATTTTCTTTATCAACAAAATAATCATCAGTTGAAATAAGTAATACCTCGTATCCTGCAGCTTTTATGTTTAATGCAATTTTTTTAGCAGTAGTTGTTTTACCAGAAGATGATGGTCCGGCTATAAGAACATATTTTGCTTTCTTTTCGATAGCCTTAATTGCTACATCGTGAATATCATTATCAAAATGCGTCTCACATAATCTAATAACTTCTTTACTATAACCACGAGAAACATAGTCATTAATATCACAAATATATGGTAATTTATACTCATGAAGTAAGTTCATATCATGTTTAAAGCAATCTATTATTTTATTATATTTTTTATATTCCACTAAATTAAATGTATGATTAGTAGGTAAAACTAGGGCAAGTTCATTATCTTTAATATAAACTAATTCAAAATCATTTAAACAGCCAGTAGAAAAAGGCATACCATTATAAAAATAATTAAAATATTTTCTTAATTTATATAAAACTATTATTCTATTAGATATGTTATGGATATTATTTGCTTTTTCTCTTATATTAAACTTTCTATAATAATTAACAGCTTCTTTAGATTCAACATGAAGCCTTTTAATTTCTTCATCATTTGCTATTATTTCATCCATATATTTTTTTAAATTAATAACATCATTTTCTTTAAATTCATAATTATCTATTGTAATATGAATACCATTACCAATTGAGTGATTATAATTAACTTCAATGCCTTCAGGATAATTCTCTTTTAAAGCAACTTCTAAAACAAATTTTAGTCCAGCTTGATTCATTTTATAACCATCAAGATCATTTATATCAAAAAAATCAATATTGGTACTAGATATTACTTCACGATTAAAATCAACGATTTCATTATTTATTTTAGCACCAATAATTTTATCAGAACATACATCTAAATTATTAAGCGCTATTTGTCTTATCGTTGTATTTCTTAAAATATTTATAGTTTTTTTATTATTTAAGGTTACTTCTATATAATCATTCATCACATATCCCCTTATTCTTTTATTATTATAGCAAAAATATCAAAATATGTCATAATTATTTTGTATATATATAAAATTAATGTATACAATACTTATTAGGTGATACTTTTATATGAATATAATTCCTACAATAATAGAAAAAACAAGTAATAAAGAATATGCTTATGATCTATATTCTAGGTTATTAAAAGATAGAATAATATTTATATCTGGAGAAATTGATTCTAGTAATGCTAATATTATAGTATCAGAATTACTTTATTTAGATAGCATAAATCATAATGATATATCTATATATATTAATTCTCCCGGTGGAGAAATAACTTCGGGATTAGCAATATATGATACAATTAATTATATAAAGAGCGATGTGAGCACAATATGTGTGGGAATGGCTGCTTCAATGGGTGCATTCTTATTATCATCTGGAACGATCGGTAAAAGATACTCACTTCAAAATAGTGAAATAATGATTCATCAACCATTAGGTGGTGCACAAGGAAAGGCAACAGATATTAAAATTGCTGCAGAACATATAATAAAAATTAAAGACAAAATAAATAAAATACTTTCTAAAAATACTAAGCAACCATTAAAAAAGGTAATTAAAGATACAGAATGTGACCATTTTTTAAATGCTAAAGAAGCATTAGATTATGGATTAATAGATAAAATAATATAAAAACCTTCGTCTTTATTTACGAAGGCTTCTTTGCATATAACTAATTGTATGATTTAAACTATCAATATCTACTCTAAAATAATCAAAAAATTCATCAACTATTGTCATTGGAATTCCATTTTTAATCATTTCTTGTGCATAAGATTCATAATTAAAATCATCAATTTCATTATAGTTTATCTTTAATCTACTAATTATTTCCAGTATTAATAAGGTTAAATTGGTTTCAACAACTCTAAGGTTAGTATCAGAATGTTTATCAGAATATATAGTACTAATACCATCTAAATCAATTATTTGAGGTTCTAAATCAACACCAAGTAAAACATTAGCATTTTTCTTTGATATTGGGAATAAATGGTCTACTTGAGCAAGTGCTATAGGATAAATATTATTATCTACTAATTCTTTTACTTTTTCAAGTAACCTTTTACATATTTTTAAACGAATACTTAGAGGTAAATATGCTGCAGAATATATTCCTAACTTATTTGGATAGTATTTATATACACATCCTGCAACTCTATAATTAACATAAATAATATCAATTGGTAATTGAGTATTTTTTACATATTTTTGCTTTTCCATAGCTTTAATTATGGCTTCTTCTCTAGCTAAAATAACACCATCTTCATCTATATACTTTAATGCTCTATTATCAACTCTTTTTCCTTTATCTCTTAAGTTTTTATAATCAGCAACATTTACACCATCTTCATCATACACTCCGTTTTCAAAGGCAGTTATTCTATCACTATTTTCATTATAAAATTTATATACAAAATCTTTATTAACTCTATAAACAGAACCATCTACACCAGATCCAACAAACTTATAATTTCTTTTAATATCTTCTTTTGTAACAGGACTTAATAAAATTCCCTCTTTGTATTTCATCATTCATCTCTTCTTTCTTGATGAAATATTATAACTCAATTTAAAAAATATTCAATAATTATTGAATATTTTTTAATATTATTTAACAACTACAATAAGGAATCCAGCTATTACAAGTATAAAAGCACCTGCTAATAGCAAAAAATATTTTTTATATTTATTTCTTTCTTCTAGTAAATTTGCTTTTTCCAAAATTTCAGTAAAGGCTGCAAAACTAACCATAAATACAACTAATAAAAATATATAGTTAGCATCTAAACTCAATAATTTATATTTATAAAGTGTTGCTGCCATAAAAAACAAGCAAATGCAAACAAAAATACCTGTAAATACATTAAAAATATTCTTATACCTAATATTTTCCTTTAGCACTTTTTTTAGTTCTTCTTCTGATTGTTTCTTATTTTTTTTATTTATCTCATGACCCAATATTATTTTATCAAATGATAAGTCCAGTTCCTTAGTTATTAATACTAAGTTGCTAAAACTAGGAATACTAATATTCTTTTCCCATTTTGTAATAGTTGATACACTGACATCTAATATATTTGCTAATTCGTCTTTGGTTAAATTTTTTTCTAATCTTGTTTTTCTTATTATAGAGCCTAAATTGTCTTTCACATATATCACCTATCAATATTCTAGTAAAGAATTATAAAAAAATCAATCAATATTAAGTACTCTTTTGTAAACATTTGAACAAGATGCATTAATATATGTTTTTTTATTTTCTTCAGACATTTTATTAAAATCAATCATTTTCCATCTAGATATTTCCAATTCATAAAGTAAAGCTTTTAAATTTTCTTTTCCAATTACAATAATAAAATTATTTAAAACATCCCAAAATATTGAATTATTATGAAAATCAACTTTAGAATTTGATAGTAAACTATCTACTTCTTCCTTAACCTTTGATGGATTATCAATAAAATAATATAGATAATATATATCTAAATTGGTATCATTAGGATATTTTTCTACTTCATATCCATCTATAAAGGATAATACTCTATCTTTGGAATAAATAAATTTTTCTTCTATATCTTCTCTTGTAATATTAAAAAATAATTTTGGCTCATCATTAGTGTCAATTATCTTTCCTTCTTTTATTAATAGTTCCATAAAAACACCTTCTGCTCTTCGAATTTTGTATTTATTATTTTTTTTACATAAAAGATAACTTCATGTATAAATTTAAAATATGACATCCTCAAAACCTCCTAATGCTACTATCTATTAAAATTATAACATATAAATAGATAAAAAAATATAAATTATGAATAATTAGAAATTATTTGCAATTATGTTACCTTGTGGTATAATAGCACTCATGAAAAAGTTAAGTAAAAAAGAAGTAATTGATTTGCTGATGACCAAAGATTGCACTTTTAAAGAACTAGCGCAGATAACTGGATATCACGAAAAATCATTAATTAGATTAAATAAAGAAATAAAGAATAATAATATAAGTGTAGAACATGGTAATAAAAACAAAAAGCCACATAATTATGTAGACGAAAATATAAAAAAGGCAATTGTTACAATGTTTACAAAAAGAGATTATAAAAATTATAAAGATTTTTATAAAACTTTTAATAAGTATAGTTATCCATTTATATGCAAAGTTTTAAGAGAAAATAACATTAAAGCCAAAAATAGATTCTTTTTATTTAAATTATTTAAAAAAAATAAATAGTCAAATAATTGACTATTTATTATCTTTAAGTAATACATCTAACCAATGATTAGCAAATTCCCTATAGGTTACTACACTATCGCTATTTAAATCGTTTTCTAAATATATGTCATTCCAATAATCTTCGTAATCTTTTTTATTTGCCATTACTTTACTATCTTCAGATAAATTTTGTAGTGCTTTAATTAAATAACTCTTTTTATCCTCATAATCATCTCTTTTTGTAATATTCCATACTTTTTGCATTTCTTCATGTGTAATCGTAATATTTTTTTCACTAGCATTATTATTACATTCAATCGTACTACAGTTTCTTACTAATTTAGTATATAAACTTCCTTTATCAAAATCCAATTTAATATTATAAGTAGATGATGGTATAGAATCATCTTTTAATTCTAATTCTAATACACCATAATATTCTTTACCACATCCAAATAATGACAAACTAAATAATAACATAAATACTATATATACTTTTTTCATCATAAATTCCTCAATCTATATTTATTTAACTTTTAATTTTGAAATAATAATTCCAACTGCGACAATACCAACTAAACTAACCAAAAGTATTGAGATATAAAAGTAAATATTATCACCAGTTTTTGGACTTTTTTGTTGATTATTATTATCATCAATATTTGTTTCTTGTTTATAAGTATAAGCTAAAGCATAAGTAGAAAATTTATCACTTTCAAAGACTAAATTATCTTCATATACTTTTGGAATTATTTTTGAGATATTTCCATAATGAACACTAATAATGTTAAATGATATATTTGACTTTTTCAAATCTTCAGGAAGTTTCAAGGATATTTTTATTTTTCCATTTAATTCTTTAATTCTTACTTTACTTTTCCCATCAATTTGTTTAAATAAGTTTATATCAAGATATGATTTGATTTTTAAATTATCTTCCAATGAATTTTCAATTAAGCTCTTTTCTTTCATTGAAATGTCATTACTAATATCTTTTACTTCAATAAATACTGATATATCATTTCCATTATGAATTATTTTTTGTTCCTCAGAAGAAATTGGTATTAAATCGATAATATCTTCACTTTTACTAATAAGATTTGATTCAAATACATTATCATTTAATTCTTTAACATTAATATTATATTTATAAAATTCATTTAGTAATGAGCTCAAATATTTTAAATCGTAATATTTAGAATAATCATTTGTTTCTGAACCAAAAGATTCCTTTTTACCAACTATATTTTTATCAACTGGAATACCATTATCTATTGATTTTCCCTCATTATTTACAATACATTTTGTTGAAGACATTGAATATAATAAAGATTCATTTGTAAATAATAGTGATAAAGAACACGCTCCACCACCAGATTGTTCACCCAAAATCATAAAATTATTTTCTTTGGCAAACGAAGCAAACATATTTGCAGTAGAAAAAGTTAAATTTGAAGTAATAACTCCATATTGGAAGTTATATTTACTAATCTTATCTTTTTCGTCATATACTCCATCAAAATTTATATCTGTATCTATAATATTTTGTTCAATCAAATCATTTAAAGTGTTTTTATATTGTAACTTATTGTCATATCCTAAAAAATCCATTATTATTGAAGCAATTACACCTAATCCGCCGCCATTTTTAGATACATCAAACACAAAGTATTTAATATTTTTATTTTTACTTGCAGTATCTAAAGCATTTAATATTCCACCTAATGTATCTTTTGGATATTCTCCTTTGTTTTTATAGTAATTTTTCCAACCATCACTATCATAATTAAATGAATCAAATATATATAGTGCAGTATCTCCTTTTTCAACGTAATTTTCGTTATTTAATATTTTTTCTCTATTATCAGAAATTTCCATATCATTATTCATTTGATTATATTCAGTTTTGTTACGTTTACTAAATTGCTCAATATAACTAATTTTTTTATCTAATTTCATTGAATTTAAATATCCTATATGTTGTTGAATAACAATAGTTAGTTCTGTATGTCCTCCATCAAATAGATATGAACCTAAAGCACATAAACCTAAATAATAATCATTAATATCTGCTGATAATAGCCATTTCTTAATTTGTTTAGTATTTTTATCATAGTTTTCCAAGGTATAATCTAATCCCTTATTTTTTATCGAAGTACCAAGTATACTACGATCTGGATATCCATAGTAATAATCAAACAAAAAGCAAAATTCATTATAGAATATATCAATATTTTCCATAGTACGTTTATCATTTAAGAAGAACTTGCTAAGTATTTTATCGTAATCCTCAAAATTTTCAAGCATATTAACTGTAGATGTATGATCATATACATTAATTATTTTTCCATCAAAATATCCAGGTGTTAAAAATAAATCTAGAGCTACATTAACAGGAAAATATGCCATATTTTCATATTCAATAATATCAATTTTATATTTTTTAAAATTAATTGTTCTTGAACTTAATTTACCAATAATTTCAGTTTTATAATCATTAATAAATATTGGACTTTCTGATTCTGATTCTGGTAATTCAACAAAATCTCCATAATTATCAGAATATAAAGAATCATCAATTGTATTTAATACAGCCTTACCTTTTGAAGTAACAATTTCAAATATGCCATCTGATTTTTTGTTAACATCGACATTTCCAGGGGAAATTATGCTATATATATCCTCAAGTTTAACATATGGTAAGTTATTTTTAAAACGAACAGAAATGGTTTCTTCCTTATTCGTTTCATAATTTTTTACTTTAACATCCTTAATATCACCAAGTTGTGCAGCATAAACATTTTGATACCCAACAACCATAAATAAAAATAATGTTACAAATGATGTGAACCCCAAATAGGAGACATCAAAAAAACGCGAGTTTATTAAAAAGAGAAAAGTTATTTTTCTCTTTTTGTGTAATTTTTTCTCTTTTTCTTAACTTTTGACTTTAATCTAGTTGTGTTATAAAATAATATCCA
>JAFUTV010000011.1 GCA_017484125.1 Bacilli bacterium | reverse complement strand
GTTTGTAACATATATAATTTACCATGTTCAACAGTAAATTCCATATCTTGCATATCTCTATAATGTTCTTCTAAAGTTTTACAAACACTCTTAAATTGTTCAAAAGCTTCAGGAAATTTTTGCTCCATCTCTGCAATTTTCATTGGTGTCCTTACACCTGCAACAACATCTTCACCTTGTGCATTTGTTAAAAATTCACCAAATAGACCTTTTTCACCAGTAGCTGGGTCTCTAGTAAAGGCAACACCTGTTCCACAATCATCACCCATATTACCAAAAGCCATAGATTGAACATTAACTGCAGTTCCCCATGAATAAGGAATATCATTATCTCTTCTATAAACATTTGCTCTAGGATTATCCCATGATCTAAATACTGCTTTAATAGCACCCATTAATTGTTCTTTAGGATCATTTGGAAATTCACTACCAATTTTATTTTTATATTCTTCTTTAAATTGTCTTGCAAGTTCTTTTAAATCATTAGCATCAAGTTCAACATCTTGCTTAACGCCTTTCTTTTCTTTCATTTCATCTATTAGTTCTTCAAAGTATTTTTTTCCTACTTCCATAACTACATCAGAATACATTTGAATAAATCTTCTATAGCAATCCCATGCCCATCTTTCATTATTTGATTTTTCAGCAAGTACTTCAACAACATCTTCATTTAATCCTAAGTTAAGAATTGTATCCATCATTCCAGGCATTGAAGCACGAGCACCAGATCTAACTGATACTAAAAGTGGATTTTCTTTATCTCCAAATTTTTTACCTGTAATTTCCTCCATTTTAGTAATATATTCATTAATTTGTTCCTGTATTTCTGAATTAATTTCTCTATTATCCTCATAATATTGTGTACATGCCTCGGTTGTAATAGTAAAACCTTGAGGAACAGGTAGTCCAATATTAGTCATTTCAGCAAGGTTAGCACCTTTGCCACCTAAAAGTTCACGCATATTTGCATTACCTTCAGTAAATAAATATACATATTTTTTTGACATATCCATCCTTCTTTCTTCCATTTCAATATTATATCAATTTATTATTATAAATTTAAACGATAATAGTTCTACTTTACATTTATTTTACTATAATATGACAATTATTACTCTTTTTGTCTTGGAAAAGCATCATGATATACTTGTTTTAAGTGTTCAGAAGTTACATGAGTATATATTTGAGTCGTAGATAAAGATGAATGTCCAAGTAATGTTTGTACATTTCTTAAATCAGCACCTGATTCTAACATATGAGTTGCAAATGTATGCCTTAAAACATGGGGAGATATTTTATATTTAATTGCTGCTTTTTTTGATATTTCATCAATTAAATATTCTACACCCCTAAAAGTTAATTGATTACCAAATCTATTAATAAATAAATAATCCGATGATTTATTATTTAATAAATCTTGTCTATATCCATTTAAATATAAACTAAGCATATCCTTAGCATAATCCCCAAAATATACTATACGCATCTTTTGACCTTTACCCATTACTCTTATTGATTTATCTTCAATATTAATATCATTTAATTTAATATTAGTAAGTTCTGATACTCTAAGCCCTGTAGCATATAACATTTCTAAAATAAGTTTATTTCTAATACTTAAATCATCATCACCCTTTAATGTTTCAAGTAAATCAATAAATTCTTCATAAGATAAAAAAACTGGTAATTTATTTTCTTTTTTAGGATTTCTTATTAATTTAAATGGATTATAAGATATTTTATCTTGAATAACTAAATATGCATAAAAATTTCTTAAAGAACTTAATGTTCTAGATATTGTGGAATTTTTTAACTTTAACCCATCCAAATATTTTAAATAATCTCTTATCTCATCTTTGGAAATATTTATATAGTTAATTTTATTATCATTTAAATAATTCATATATTTAGTAATATCAATAGCATAATTTTTTAAAGTTAATTTGGAATAATTTCTTTCTTTTTTTAAATAAACCATATATTTTTTTATATCTTCTATCATAACTATCACTATTTATATTTTAACATAAAAAAAGATGATTTTTTATATTTCATCACTTTTTTTATTTAAAATTAATTTATTATTAACTTCTAATTGTAATTCTAATTCTTTTTTTATATATAAATATATTATTCTTATATCAACATATTTACTATCACATAAATTATTAATTATAGTTTTTAAATCTTCAACATTTTCTTTTCTTAATCTAAATATATTAGAAATTATTTCTTTAGTATAAGTACTAATTAATCTGTCACTTAATACCTTTTGATATAATTTATTTAATATATCAGAATTATCTTTATTATTTTGTATAAATTCAATAACATAATTTACCATATCTGTATTAAATAAATCTTTATATATAACACCAGAAGATAATTTTCTTATACCATTATTATTATATATTATTTGAAGTGATTTATCCCTATCAATATAAGACAACATATTATTATCTATTAAATAATTAAACAATGATTCTTCATCAAAGGATGATGTAAATTCATCAATTTTTTCTAAATTATATATATCATTATTTGACCAATATATTGGATTATAACTATTAGGTCTTTCTTCAACTACTAATACATATTTTTCATCATTCATAATTATCTTCCTTTCCCTTTCTTATAGAAGAAATAATAATATCATAAAAAAAATAAGAAGTCAAATTTAACTTCTTATTAATCAATTTTAGCTTTAATTCTTCTTACTCCTGCACTTGATGCTTCTTCTTTAATAATATGAAAATGCCCTATTTCTTTAGTATTTTTTACATGTGGTCCACCACATAATTCTTTTGAAACATTATCTCCAATTGTATAAACTGTAACAATATCAGGATATTTTTCAATAAACATACATTCTGCTCCAGAAGCAAGTGCTTCGGATTTTGACATTTCCTCAACTCTTACATCTAAACCTTCATTAATCCATTTATTAACTAATTCTTCGCATTTATTTTTTTCTTCATCTGTTAATTTATGATCACAATTAAAATCAAATCTCATTCTTTCATCAGTTATATTTGAACCTCTTTGATGAGTATCTGGTCCAATAACTTTTTTTAATGCTGCATTAAGTAGATGTGTTGCTGTATGATATTTTGTTTCAATTACAGAATTACCAGCTAGTCCGCCTTTAAATTTTCCTTGAGATGCAGTTCTTGACAAATTTTGATGTTCTTTAAACTTATCATTATATCCTTGAATATCTACTTTAAGTCCTTTTTCATTAGCTAGTTCAACTGTAAGTTCTAAAGGGAAACCATAAGTATCAAATAAATGAAAAGCAGTTTGTCCATCTATATCTTTTGTAGATACTTTTTCAAATTCCTTAAGACCTTTTTCTAATGTTTTAGTAAACTTTTCTTTTTCTTTTGTTAGTTCATTAAGTACTATATCTTTATTATCCTCTAATTCTTTATAATAATTTTTATATTTATCAATAATTAACTTAGCAATTTCTACTTCAAAATTGGAAGTTAAGTCAATATTTAATGACTTAGCATGTCTTATTGCCCTTCTTATTAATCTTCTTAAAATGTATCCTTGATCAGTATTAGATGGAATAATACCTGAATAATCTGCTAATATAAATACTGATGTCCTTAAATGATCGGCTATAATTCTAATACTTCTTTGATGTTCCTCATCATAATTAACATTTGCAATATTACAAATTAAATCAATTACATCTTTCCAAATACTTGATTGATAATTATCATTTACACCTTCAAGTATTGCAGTTACTCTTTCTACGCCCATTCCTGTATCAACATTTTTCTTTGGAAGTTCAACAACACTTCCGTCACTTTTTTTCTCATATCCCATGAAAACATCATTCCATATTTCAACCCAACGAGAATCATCAACATCAAACTTTTCAGGAATTGGATCATTGCTTCTCCAATAAAACATTTCTGAATCTGGTCCACATGGTCCAGTTTCTCCAGCAATCCAAAAATTATCTTTACTAGTTTTGACTATTCTTTCTTTTTTTATTCCTAAAGATAACCACTTGTTATAAGAAAAATCATCCATTTCAATTATCTCATTACCAGCAAAAACAGTTACTGCTAATCTTTCAACTGGAATATTTAAAACCTTTGTTAAAAATTCAAAACTCCATGAAATTGCTTCTTCTTTAAAATAATCACCCAAAGACCAATTTCCAAGCATTTCAAAAAATGTATGATGAAATGTATCACCAACCTCATCTAAATCATTGGTTCTAATGCACTTTTGATAATCACATAATCTTGTTCCATAAGGGTGAGCTTGTCCCATTAAATATGGAATTAATGGTTGCATACCTGCCGTATTAAAAAGTACTGATGGATCATTTTCAGGTACTACTGGAGCAGATGGTATTTGTTTATGTCCCTTTGATACAAAAAAATTAATATATAAATCTTTTAAATTCATTTTACTTCCTTCTTTCTTATTTTATTCCTTAATCTTATCTAACATTTCATATACTTTATTTTTTAATTCATCTAAACTATTATTTTCAAGTTCAAAATCAAAATTTTTATAATTATCAAACTCAGTTTCAGTAATATGATTTTTCTCTTCATTAGTTAAATTATTTTCTCTTTTACTAATTAAGTGAATGGTATAACACTTAGAATATTTTGTTTTCATTAGTGTTAGTTCTGGAATAAGTCTAGCATCACATATTATAATATTATTATAATATTTTTGATAAATTAGTATATCTTCTTTCATTCTTTCAATAAAAATATTAGGATCAATTGTTTTTCTAATTTCTTCACCCAAATTTTGTAAAAATAATCTTGGCTTTTTCTTACCATACCAATCAATCATTTCGTTTGCCATTAACTTAACATATTTGCTATATTCCGTAATTATTGATTTTTCATCTTTTTCGTCATAATATTCCTTAATATATTTAGCTAAAGTGTTTTTTCCAACATTAGCTTTACCACCTATAATAAATAATCTCATAAACATTTCCTTTCTAACAAAAAAATGATACCACAATATTTAAGGAGCAAATTACTGCGGTACCATCCTTATTTTCACTTAATTATTTTATCGAAATAAAAATTCCGTTTTAACTCTCCTTAAGCAGCACTTATTAATAATTTTCTTATTAAACTTTCAGCATTTGTTTAATTCTCTTTAAAGAACCTTATTAAAAGATCTTAAATCATTAAGTTAAAAATTGTTATTAAAATTTAACCAATTATATTTTTTAGCAAAGAAACGATATATTACTTTTATTAAAGCAATAGTTGGTGTTGCTAAAACCATACCTACTATACCAAAGAAATGTCCAAAAATCAAGAGTCCAAGCATAATTGTTACTGGATGAAGTTTCATTGTCTTTGACATTACTACTGGTTGTAGAACATAATTTTCTAAAAGTTGAACTACCACAACTATTATTGTTACAGCAATTCCAATGAATGTACCTTGTGAAAAACCTACAATAACTGCAGCAATACCTCCAATGTATGGACCAATATATGGAATTAAATCAGTTATTCCACATAATAAGCCAAATAGTATTGGTGCTTTAAGTCCCACTGCCATAAATCCAATAGAATCACCAACAAAAACCATAAATGCAACAAGTAATGTGCCATTAACACATTTTCTAACTTCTTGTCCAATATCACTAATTAATGTTTGTGTATCATTTTGATATTTACTAGGAATAAATTTCATCAAATAACCATTTATATTATTAAAATCAATTAACATATAAATACCAATTACTAAACTTATTAATACCGTTCCAAGTCCACTAAAAATTGAACCGACACTGTCAAGTATTACTTGTGGTAAATTAGTCGTAACAGAACTAATTATACCTTCCATACTACTAAATATACTAGCTTTCGCACTAGCTAAATCAATTCCATTAATGTTTGTAATTATATTGCTTACCCATTCTTCAAGTTGAGTAATAATATTTGGAATTGATACTATTAAATCATTTAACTGAGTATAAATAGTTGGAATCAAAAAGTAGAAGAATAAGAATAAAACTAGAAGAAATACTAAATATACTATTGCTGAGGCAAGCCCCCTACTTATTTTTCTTTTCTCTAATTTAATAACTAAAGGATTAAAAATCCAAGCAATTACAAAACCTATAAAAAAAGGAGTTGCTATATTTAAAACAGTTAAAATAAATCTTAAAATTCCCCATTCTTTAATTAATAAAGTAACTAAAAATATTATACCAACAATCATTGCAATATATATTAAGTTTAGTATTTTTTTAGATAAGCCTAATACTTCATTAATTTGCTTTTTATTAATTTCATTTTTCATAATACTCCTCCTTAGTATTTTTCCAACATAGGATTACCAAGTACAAATACAACAATGTCATTTTTACTAGATAAATAATTATTACTTATATTATACTCAATTTTTAAAGAATTAACATCTGATATGTCTAATTTTAAAATATTTGTTTGAAAATTAATAGATATATCCCTTGAATTATATATTTCTTTATCATCTGCATATATTTTTATACGCCCATAATATTTATTTTTTTCTGACACTTCTTTTGTTATAGCAACGCTAGTAGATAAAAACTTATACTCTTTATTTAAATTATATGTTACACTAGATTTTTTTTCAATTCCTTTAGTTATTGTAAGAGCTCTAGCATAATTTTTATTATCTTTATCAAATATTGCTAATTCTTCCTTTATTAAACTTCCATCAAAACTTTTTTCTACACTAGTTAATGAAACTGGAAGCATCTTTTTATATTCATCTTCAAGTGTAATTAAACTAGTTACATCTATTTCTTCTTTAGTGAGTAACGTAGCACCCTCACTTAGTTTATCAATAGCATCAGTATAGTTACTATCCAAAACTAATGATTTAGCAATATCTATATAAGTATTTTTTATATTGTTTACTACATCATTAAACAAATTTGTATATGTTTTAGATTTAGTTAAATCAAACTTTGTATTATTTTTTTTATTAATTAAATATTCAAATATATTTTTATAAATACTTAATTTTTCATCTATACTTGTTTCATCAGTTATTACATTTAAATTATTTACTTCATTAGATATTTCATTTACTTCACTGTCAAAACAAGCATCTATTTTATTAGTCGTATCTTCAAAATAAAAATCATTTGAAATAACATTTTTAAAAGATTCATAAGCTTCATTAAAATCTTTATTATTAAAATAATCTAATCCATTTAAATAATATACTTTAGATTCATACAAATTATTAATTGCTTTTACATATGAATTTTTATCATTTCTTACTTCTATGTAATCAACAATATTATTTAAAAGAAAATCTATTTTATCAATTAATCTGTTTTTAGAAGTATCTAAATCTGATACAGATGAATAGTTAGTATTATATTCACCTATTTTATTATTTATAAAATCATCAATCAACTCATTAATACTATTAGTTCTATTAGTATTATTTTTATATCTATTTATTAAAGTATTAATATCATCAATATTATTTGATTCACTACTATAATATGTATTTAAATATGATGATAAACGTCCTTTATAATCATAGAAAATAGTATTAAATAATATTAGTGTAATAATAGCAATGGCAACAATTATTATACCTATATATATGTATATTTTATTACTTTCTTTCATTACTTTACCTCTTTATTCTTAATTATTTCTTATATAAAAATAATCTATAAATGATTTTAAAGTATCTTTATCAGTTAATCCTGTTAAAGTATGTAATACTTTAGAATTTTGAATTATATATGTTGTAGGAGTTCCTTCATAATCAAGATAATCATATAAAATATCAAAATCTTCTTCATTTAAAGTACTAATATTTACTTTATAAGCATTCATATTAAATTCTTTTAATACTTCTTCTAAAATTGGAAGATATTGTTCACAATAAATACATCCATCTTTTACTAAAACTAATATTGATTTTTTACTGGTTTTAAATAATTGTTTTATAGTCTTCATATCAATATTTTCAATAATATTATTTGCTTTTGGTAATGTATCTAATATTATTTCTTCATTAACATTTGGTTGAGGAATTGAATCAAGCTGAGAATTAGAAAGTGTATATTTAGCATCAAGATTGTCTACTTTCATAATGTCTTCTGCATTATGATGAGTAATTGCAAAATATATAGCATATATAATTAATAAAAATATTACAACTAATAAACAAATAATAGTTATTAATTTTTTCTTATCATTCATTTAGTTCACTTCTTTCTAACATATACATATATTATCTAATATTTTTTATTAAAAATCAATAAAAGAAAAAAGAGTATCTCTACTCTATTTATATTTGTTCATTTGAGCCATTATTTGTCTTACTTGTTTTTGAGAAGGCTTTCTTCCCATTCCAGACATCATTGCCTCAATCATTTTTTCATTTATTGGTGGATTGTCTGTTAGTTGTTTCTTCATTAAACTTCTAGCAACTAAAAAGCCAATAACTAGTCCAATAATTACTCCAAGTAATATTAATAATATATCATGTAACATAATTTCATCTCCTTAATTAATATTTATTTTACTATTATTTTTTAATTCACGCAACATTTTCTAAAAAGAAATAATCCTTGTTTTCAAAATCACATACAAAATAGTTTTTATACTTTTTAAAAAAATTAAAAAAAGATGGTTTAATAGCTGTGGTATCAAGTAAAATATAAGAATTATTAATTATTAATTTAGATTTTTCCTTACTATAATAATTATTGTAAAAATGAGTATTCATAAATTTAGTGTAATACAAATTATTTTTGAAAGCTTCATATATTCTATTATTTAAAGCTTCTTTATTAAATTTAATCGTAATATTATTATAAATATTTATTTTATACGCTATATTTTCTTTATTTATATAATGAATGCTTTCAAATGTTTTGAATAATTCATTTGGATTTATTTTACTAATATCAACTACATCGTAATTAATATTAAATATGTAAAAATGTCGCATTATAATCACCTATAAATAACATATCATTATTTTATTAAAATAATTGTCTAATTATGAAACGTATCAAATTTGACATATTATCTTTTTTTTGCTATAATTGTAAGTACCTAAAGGGGGTAATATAAATTGAAAAATAAAGAGAGAATTAAAGTTGTTGCAGGTGTCATTGCAATAACAACATTATGTGGTATAGCTATAGGATTTAATCATACAAATACAAATTATAAAAATATTTTTAGTAAAGATATTAGTGTTGAAAATACTGAAGAAGATTATGCTTTAATTGATGAATATATTGCAAAATTTAGTGAAAGTGTTGAATATCCTTATGCTGAATTATATTTATCGATGGATGAGTCAACAGATATTGTAAAAAGTACTAAAAATCATAAAGTTGGAACTTATGATGGTAGTTTAGATGCTAAAGAAATAGCAGAAAAAATAATAGAAAATACTGAAAATACTTTACAAAATAAAGATGATAATTATGCTAGTGTTTTTACTATTAAAGAAAAAGAATTAGTTAAAAACGAACTAGAACTATGTATTTTTGATATTATTAATAATTCCACAAATGATATTAATGAAGATTTATCTCTAATTGAAAATTTAAGCATTTATTATTCCTTAAACGAAGATGATTTTATAAGTAATCAATCTATAATATATAATAATACTAAATATACTAGTTCTATCTCAACTAATGTTAGATATGATATAGATAAGAATGCTATTATTATTAATCCTAAAATATTTAAAGAAATTGATATTCCAAGAGAAGAATTATTAAGAGGAATTATTAGACATAATATAATTCATATTAGACAAACAAATCCTTCAAAAGATAGTAATAGTATTGTTGATTTTAATAATGATTTAATATTAAATACTTTAATTGAAGGATCTGCACTATCTTATTATGATGATAAGGATTTAATTATAAATAGTGATAGTAAAACAAGCTATTGTGATGAAAAGAAACTTGCTCTACTTTCTATGTTTAATAAAGAAGCTACAAAAGATGAATATTATAAAGTACTATTTGATGAAGATATTGATGGTTTATATGAATTGTATAATTTAAGTTCTAAAGAAGATTTTTATGAATTTTATAAGGCATTTCAAAATATGAATGCAGATAATAATTTAATGATGAGAGCTAAGCATTATGATATTACTAAAGATAAAACTAGATTTAAAAGAGATATTGGTAATTATAATGTACTATATATTTATCAAAGATATGTTAAAGATATGCTAAATTATCTAAAAGAACATCCTGATTTTTCTTTAGAAGATAATTTGTTTATGTATAATATAGGAGCAAAAACATTGATGGATAATACTCAATTAAATGAAAATTATAATGATGTAAAACTATTAATTAAATTATATCAATTAAATGAAGAATATCTAAACTTCCTATGCAAATATTATGACGTTACAAGAGAAGATTTAGATGATACTGAATTATATTTATCCGTTAGTAATATTATGAGTTCATTTAATGTATATTATGATAAAGTTGAATATTCTGTTGAAGTTGATACATCAAAAGCAGAAGAATTATTATCTAAATTCCCTATGCTGGATTTTGTATTAAATGATGATGTATTAATAAATTATGACTTTAAAAATAGTTTGACTTATCGTTTAACAAAATAAAAAATAAATCATATGATTTATTTTTTATTTGTATTTTTTTATGATTTCAGAAGCATTAGAAATTTGTACTTTATTATCTGAAACTAACTTTTCTGCAGTATCAATACTTATTACTTTATATTTTAATAATATATCAAATAGTTGATCATCATAATTACCACTTTCATTAAAATCAAGTTTAATATTAAATATTTCTTGTAATGATGACATTTCATCTTTAACTAATGTTGACAAGACAGGTGTAGAAGATAACATCTTAGATGATAATTCATTTTCATTAATTGTTGTATTAAAAGTAGTAAAACTGTATAAAATAAATAATACAAGAAAAGCTATTACATAATTTTCAATTACTCCAAATACTAAACCAAGTATTTTAGATATAATTCCTAATCCTGAAGCAAGTCCAACTAGTTTATCTACTAGTCCAGTAAAAATAGTAATAAGTTTTACTATTGTAAGAAGTATTATAGCAATTATTAAAAAAGCAATTATTTCATATATAACAATATTAAGTAATGCAAATCCACCTTTAAAACTAAAGAATGGTAAATGAGTATACATAAATTCTGATATAGGATTTTTTAAATACCATGCAAGTATAAGTGCAATTACAAGTCCAATAAATCCTACAAAACTTTTTACTATTCCCCTTTTAAATCCAAGTGCAGCTCCTAAAATCAAAAAAATAATAACAACTATATCAACAATGCCAATATTCATTTTTATCAACTCCTATTATATATATATTATATATTAAATTAATTGAAAAAGAAAGAATAATATTGTAAAATTTATATTAGGTGATTGATATATGGTAAGAGTATTTAAAGTTAGTCCTAACGTTGCTAAAATGATGATAGAATATTATAAAGATTATAGAAGAGAAAAAACTCCTCCTTATGCAATTTTTCAAGCAGATTCTGCTGATGTTGTTGTAACACTATATGAGTCTAATAAAGCAATGTTTCAAGGAATTAGTGCTGATATTGAAGCACAACTTTGGATTGATCAAGAAAAGCATTTAAATAATATCGTTATAGAAAATAAAGAAAAAGACAAAAAGAAAAAAGAAGACAAAAAAGTATTTTACAATTTTAATACTATAGGTTCTGATGAAGTTGGTACTGGTGATTATTTTGGACCAATTGTCGTAAGTGCAACATTTGTATCAAAAGAGAATATTGAATTTTTAGAAAATTTGGGAGTAAGAGATTCAAAAAAAATCACTGATGAAAAAATAATTGATATTGCTCCAAAAATTATTAAAAAAATACCATATACAACATTTATTCTTACTAATAGTAGTTATAATTCCCTACCTAAAGAAAATTTAAATATGAATAAAATTAAGGCAGTACTTCATAATAAAGTATTAATTGAATTAATAAAAAAAGAACAGCCTATTTATGAAAAAATAGTTATAGATGAATTTTGTAGCCCTAAAAAATTTTATGAATATATTAATGATGCAAAAGAAAAAATTAAAAATGTTACATTCATGACAAAAGCTGAAGATCAAGTAATGTCTGTTGCTGCATCCTCAATTATATCTCGATACATATTTTTAAAAGAAATGAAGAAAATTAGTGATGAACTTAATACAAATATTCCTTTTGGCGCTAATTCAATTGTTGATGAAGTTGCTAAAAATATACTAAATAATAAAGGTGAAGATGAATTAAAAAAATACGTAAAATATAATTTTAAAAATACAGAAAAAATAAAAGGATAAAAATGTCCTTTTTTTTATCCCTTTAATATAAACATTTCAAGTGCTAAATATTTATCAATCTTCCCTGTTTTCAATTCATAATCTAGTTTTGCTAAATCAAGTAATTTATCTTCCAATTCTTTAAAAGTATAACTATAAGAATTTGTTACAACTTTATTTGTTTGCCAATCTAGAAGCGATAATTCCTTTGCTATATTTATATTTGAATAGCCTTTTTCCACGAAATACTTAGTAAATAACATTAATCGATATTCCCTTGCTAAAAGTGATAATAGCATTATTGGTTCAACTTTAAATAGTTTTAAATTTTTAATTAAATCCATAGCACCTTTTATATCTCTTTTTATTACATTATCAACAAATTTAAAATTATTATCATCAATTGATTTAGAAATAATATTATCTAAAACATCTCTTTGTATTTCACATGGTTTGCTATAGTATAAAAATACTTTTTCTAATTCTTCCCTGGCTATATCATAATTATTTAATGAAGAAAATGTAATATAAGATGCATTACTTTCAGATAGTTTATATCCATTAGATTTACAAATAGAAATCAATTTTTCACTTATTTCTTTATAAGTTAATGGTTTAATATAAATATAAGTATTTTTTTCTTTTAGTAATTTAACTATTTTTTTCCTTTCATCAACTTTATTATCAAATAAAAATACAATATTAGTAGTTGGATTAGGATTTTCTATATACTTTTCTAATTTTTCTAAATTATCACTTTCTTTAGAAGATAAAAAAGAAGAATTTTTTACAATAATGTTTTTATTTTCATTAAATAAAGATGTATATCCACATAAATTAATAATTTCATCAATATTTGTATCTTTATAATCTATTATTTCCACATCATCCATACTTTTAAAAATTTTATTTAATTCTTCTTGAATAATATGAAATGAATTACTAATAATAAAATAAATCATTAATACCACCTGAAATTATTATACACTTATCAAAGAAATGGAGCAAATAAAATATCTTTTTAAATAAAAAAAGAATTATTAAATAATAATTCTTTGTCTGTAATTACATATATCTTTCTTGTATTTCCTCTTCTTTGCCATAAAAATCAAAAGATGAAGTGATTTTAGCTGATAATTCCAGAAGCTTGTGCTAAAGTAATTTCACCATTTCTTACTTTTTCTTTTAATTGTTCAAGCATTTGTTTCTTTTCCAAACTCATTTGCTCATCTGACTTTTTTTCTGCAATTAAATGACTTTTTGAAGTATCTGAAGAAAGAACACCGCCAACAATATTCGTATCAGTTGGAGATTTTTCTAAAACACTTCTTATTCCTGTATCAGCTGATTTTTTTTGCTCTTCCAAGGAATTCATTTGGATAAAATCTTGATGAAAAGATTCTTCTATTTTCTTTAATTCTTCTAATCTTTCATATCCTTTTTCAATAGTTACACTTGCATTTCCCATAAACATAAACTTATAACCATTTAGTTCTGTATAAATAACATTACTATTATCATTTTCATTAGCATATTCTTTTGTTTGTAAGAAATGTAATTTATTGTTATCAATATTCAATTCTTTGATACAGGAATAATACTTTATCTTCTTTTTATCTAATACTTTAATTAATTTTTTTTCTAAATCATTATAAGGTCCACAATTAAAGATTACTTTCTCTACTTTAAAGTTTTCTACTAAATTGATAGCTTCACCCATGTGATCGTAATCTCCATGTAGTGATTGTCAAAAAGTAAGTCGAATTTAAAACAAAAAAAGGCATCAAGCCTTAAAATTATATTTTTCTTTCAAATCCATCTCTAGCGTATTCTTTAAGTTCATTATTTGGAACCCAAACTCTTTCATCATTCCATATGTGATTATAAATACCTATTATTGCATTCTTATTAAGCAAACCATAAATATGTGGAAAATCGATTCCTCCTCCATCTTCCCATTTTATTTCAGAATCTACTTTTTCAGTATCTATTAATAGTATTAATCTATCATTCAAATCTTCTTTAAAATTTGGTGCTACTAAATAATATGTATCTAAATCAGAACAATGAATAAACCCATATTTTTCTAAACTCTTTCTTCCATAACTATCTGTTTTTATCTCATTTTCAAATTCTTCCTTATTAACTGAGTGAATTATATACATTAAATACCACTTCCTAAGATTATTATATCACAAATTTTATTATTCCTTTAGTTTCTTATTCTCTTTTTCCAATTCTTTTAGACTTTTATTTGGTGTAGGTAAATCTTCTGGCATTGTTCCACCTAATCTTTTAATGCTATTTCTTACTTCTTTACCTACTTCATAGTGAATAGAATCTGCAGTATATTCATTATCTACTTTATCTCTTTTTAATTTAGCATCTGTTTGAGCAATTCTAAATATATTATCTGCTAGTTCTTCGCTACCCATATTATCTAATATGTCTTCTCTATATCTAAGGCTCTTTCTTTTAAAAATATCATCTGCCGTTTCACCATTATATAGCCCTTTATATCCTGCATTATGAAATCTGGCTAAATCTTTTACTCCACTATTAATTGCTGTTTGATTTAAATTATAATTTCCTTTTCTCGCTTGATTTCTTCTATATAATCTTTTCTCATCTTCAGTAAGTTCATTATACTCTTTTTCAGAAAGTTCTTGTTTTCTTGTTTGTATAGCAAAATATGTTTGAGCAAATGCAATTGTTTTTTTCCTAGAATCTCCATTTTGTGCAATTAGGTAACAAGCATATCTTGAAAGTTTATAATCATCTACTTTTCTTTTTCCACCTTTACCAATGTTTATCATTTTCCCAACCTCGAGAAAATGATCACTAACATTATATCTGCTATTCTCACAAGCAGTTTTAGCATTGTTAATAACGTTAGAAAATCTTTCCCACTTTCTGTAGCCTAGTATTGTCATTAATTCTCTTGCTAACCAATATTCATTACCAAATTCATCTATATGTTTAATATCTTCAAATATTTTTTCTGTATATTCTTTTATTTCATTCATTTTATCATCTTCCTTTCTATGGACTACAAGTCTCAATTCTTAGTTTATTATTTTTAATTTTAAACATAACACTTCCATCTTGATCAGTTCTATATATTTTAGAATTATCTAAGTTACCTAACACTTCTTTATTTGGATGACCATAACGATTATTTTTTCCAACACTAATTACAGAATATTTAGGTTCTATTTCATCAATAAATTCTTTACTTGAACTTGTTTTACTACCATGATGTCCAACTTTCAATACATCGATATCTGATAGATTATATTTATTCATTATTTCTTTTTCAGTAATAATTGATGCATCTCCCATAAACATAAATTTATAACCATTTAGTTCTGTATAAATAACATTACTATTATCATTTTCATTATCATACTCTTTTGTTTGAAGAAAGTATAATTTATTCTTATCTATGTTTAATTCTTTAATACAGGAATAATGTTTAATCTTTTTCTTATCTAATACTTTAATTAGTTCTTTTTCCAAATCATTATATGGCCCACAGTTAAAGATTACTTTCTCTACTTTAAAGTTTTCTACTAAATTAATAGCTTCTCCCATATGGTCATAATCTCCATGAGTTAGTACTAATTTATTTATTTGATATATTCCTAAACTTCGCAAAAAGGTAATTATATTATTTGACAACTTATAATTTGTATTAGTTTTTTTCCATTCTTCTTTTTCAAATGAAACTTTACCGCCAGTGTCTATCATAATAATATCTTTTTTATGTGGGCTAATAATAATTGAACTATCGCCTTGACTAACATCAAAAAAATAAACATTATTGGTATCATTGAAATAAGGAATTTGTTTAGCTATTATAAATAATAAAATAATAAAAGCAATAAACTTTTTATTTATAAATATCGTAAATAATAAAATAATATAGTAAATAAATATCATGAAAATTGATAACTTAGGAATTACAATATTTATAATATTAATTTTAAGTAATATGTTATTAATAAATAATAATATATTAATAAAAAAATCTAAAATAGGATTAAATATTGGTATTATAAATGACAATAAACTTAATGGATATATTATTATACTTACTAAAGGAACAATAATAATATTATTTATTGGAGTTAATAAATTTATTATGTAATTATTATTTATTGTTAATGGTAAACTAAATAGGTATGCTAATAATGATACTTTAAATAATTTTGTAACATAATTTCCATTGATGTATTTAGAAGATATTATTAATCCCATTGTTGTTGTAATAGAATATAAAAATCCTATATCATAGATAATAAATGGATCAATAAATATATTTATTGTTATAGTTAAAAATAATAAATATATAGTTTTAATATTTAAATTAAATATTTTATTTATTGATAGTAATAAGTATAAAATATATGCTCTTCTTATAGATGCTGGAAAATTACATATGAGACCATAAAAAAATAATAGCAATAAAGAAATAATAATAGTTATATTTATATTTCTTTTTAGCTTAGTTAAAATTAAAAAAATAATTGTTGAAAACAAAGCAATATGCATTCCTGATATTGCAAATAAATGGGTTATTCCTAATTTTTTAAAATCATCATAGTCATTAATATCAATGCTACTTCTATCGCCTATTATAAATGCTTTTATATATTCATAATTACTCTTTTTAGATATATTATTTACTAAAGTATTTTTTATATTATTAAGTAAATTTATATTAGAATTATCTATTTTAATAGATTCTATTTTAATAATTTTATATATTCTTTTATTATATAAATATTTTTTATAATTAAATGTATTAGGTATAGTATTGTTATAGGGATCAGATAAACTTCCAATAACTTTAACACTACTTCCAAATTTTAATTTATTAATATAATAATTCTTCTCTTCTTCTGTTTTCACATAATAATTTCCTATTAATTTTTCTTTATCATTAAAAGTTATTGATATCTTATTACCATCTATTTTATAATTTTCAACTATTCCATTAAATAATGTTTCATCAATATAATTAGATTTGTATTTAATTAAACAAGTAGTAATAAATACATAACAAAAAGAGCAAAGAAGAAGAATTATATATAAATACTTAGACTGTAATATAATCCTTAATCTTTGCAAATAAAGCTTCTCCAATTCCGGATACATTTTTTATATCTTCTATAGTATTAAATCCATTATTTTCTTCACGATAAGAAATTATTTTTTTAGCTTTAGATTCACCTATTCCACTTAGTGTAGAAAGTTCATCAATTGTTGCACTATTAATATTAATTAAAGAAGTGCTTTCTTTATCTTCATTTTTACCATCTTCATCATTTTTTTCCTCTAATAATATTTCATTAGCAGTATCATTATTATAATCATCAACTTTAATTTCTTTGGATACAACTTCCTTAATAGCATCATTTATTTCTTTTGTTGAATCTTCTTGTATAGTAATTGCTTTAATACTTTCATTTTTATTTAAATTATTAGTACTTGAATCATTATTTAATTTTACATTATTATCTTTTTTTGTTGTGTTAGTACTTGATGAAGTATCTATTGAATTTTGTACTAAGTCATTTGAATTAGATTCTTGTTTTTTTTCTATTTTGTTATTTACATTATTTTTTGATGTAGAGTCACTTTCTTTTTTTATATAATTTGAAGAATTATTATTTAAAATACTTGTATTACTAGCTTCTTTATTATTATTTAATGTATTTTTAATAGTATCATCTTTATTATTATTTAATGTATTTTTAATAGTATCATCTTTTTCATTACTCACATTGTTAGTTACTACTGTTTTTACTTTTTTATAGTCATTTTTATTTGAAATATATATAACCATTTCATTAAATACTTTTCTGCTTAAATTAATATCTATAGTAGTGGCATTCTTTAAAAGTCCACCTGCTTTTACAATTACATCATTAATTATAGAATTTGATGGCATTTTATAAACACCAGGTGTTTTAACTTCACCTTTAATATCAACAAATACGTATTCATTTGAATCATCACTTATTTCTTTTTCTTCAACTAAAGCTATTTCTTGATTTTGAGCATTATTATTTTGTTCATTGTTACTTTTTAGTAGTAATAAAAAAACAATTCCCATAACAATAAATATAATTACAACTAATAAAAGCCAAAATTTTTTAAAATAATAAAATACATTACTCATCTTTTATACCTCCTTTAAAAATTAAATATATTTTATAAATTATAAACTTAATATGCTTTACCTCCTTTCTTTAAAAGATAATATTTTATCCTTTCAATTATATTATTATAGGTATTTTATACTTTTCCTTTTTTATTTTAAATAATGTACATATTTTTACATAATAATTAATTATTTTTTTACATTTTTTTACAATTATTAAATAAATCTTTATTTTTTTTGTTTTTTTTGATACAATATGACATGTCATGAAGGGGTGAAAATTATGGAACTTCCAAATATTAAAATATTAGACGAAAAAGAAAAAGTACTACATCAAGTTAGTAAAGAAGTAGAATTTCCATTGCCAGATGAAGATAAAAAAAATATAAAAGATATGCTAAAATACTTAAGAATGTCTCAAATTGAAGAATATTCAAATAAATATAATTTAAGACCTGGTATGGGACTTTCTTATGTTCAAATTGGTGTTTTAAAAAGATTATTTGTTATATGTGATGAATATGAAGAAGGAAAATTTAAAGATTATATTGTAATAAATCCTAAAATAATATCTGAATCAGAGGAAATGATTTATGTTGGCGAAGGTGAAGGTTGTCTTTCAATTAATCGTGAAGTTGAAGGAATAGTTCCTAGGCATGCAAGAATAACAGTTGAAGCATATGATGAAAATGGAGAGAAATACACTATTAGAGTAAGAGAAGAAATTGCAGTTGCTTTTCAACATGAAATAGATCATTTAAATGGTATTTTGTTTACTGATAAAATAGATGCAAAAAATCCTTACAAAGGAAAAAATGGCGCTAGAGAAATATAAAAAGAAACTAATTTTTATAGTTTCTTTTTTTTATTTTATTTGATTTAACATACTCTATATAATTTATTGCATGTTCAATTATAAATGCTCCATAAATAATACATAATTAGTTATCCTCCAATTTTACACTTACTAATTTTGAAACACCTGACTCTTGCATTGTTATACCATATAAAGTATCTAAATATTCCATAGTCTTCTTTTTATGCGTAATTACAATAAATTGTGTTTTGTCTTGTTCTTTCTTTAAATATTTTGAAAAAGCTAAAACATTTGGCTCATCAAGTGCTGCTTCAACTTCATCTAGTACAACAAAAGGGGTTGGTTTTATTTTAAGAATAGCAAATAGTAATGCAATTGCAGTAAGTGATTTTTCTCCACCTGATAATGCTTGAATAATATGCAACTTTTTACCAGGAGGAATAGCAACTATTTCTATACCTGTTTCAAGTAAATTTTCCGGTTCCGTTAAAACTAAATCACCTTTACCACCTTTGAATAACTCTTTATAGATTTCTCTAAATTCTTTTTGAATTTCATCAAAAGTATTTTTAAATCTATCTATCATTATTTCATCCATGGATTTAATTAAATTAGATAATTCATCTATTGATGTAGTTATGTCTTCTTTTTGTTTAGTTAGGAAATTATATCTTTGTGAAACAATTTCATATTCTTCAATTGCAGATACATTAACATCACCAAGTTCTTTAATATTTTTCTTTAACTTAGAAACAAGTATTTTAGTATCATTTATATCAATATCCAAATTTGCAATTTCTAAAGCTCTTTCATATGTCATATTGTATTCTTCGTTTAAAGTAAGTAAATAATTATCAATTTTAACATCCATTTTACCTAATTTAACTTCAGTTTCTCTTAGTTCGTTTTGCATTTTATTATACTCTAAAGTTATTTGTCTATTATTATTTTCTAAACTTGAAATTTCATCTGATATATCATTTACTTTTTCTTTTATTGTCCTAATTGATTTTTCTAAAAGTTCTTTATCAGTATTCTTTTGATAGAATTCTTCAAGTAATAAATTCATTTCATTGTCTAAAGTGTTATTTTTAACATTTTGAGTACCAAGTAATTCTTCATGTTTTACATTATATTGTTTTTTCAAATCACTTAATGTAATATTTTTTCTGTCAATTATTTCTCTTAAATTTATTATTTCAGATTGGATAGAATGTGATTTTTCATTTTTATTATTTTCTTCTGATGTAAGTTCAACAAATTTTTTAGCTAAATCTTTTACTTCAGTATTTAAACTATCCATTTCTTTTTTTAATGAACTTAATTCTTCTTTAATAGCTAATATATTTGTAGTCCCCTTTATACTACCACCAGTAATTGATCCACCAACATATAATACTTCACCGGTTAAAGATACTATTCTATATTTATAATTAATTAATTTTCCTACTTTATTTAAAGTATCAATATCATCAACTACAATAATATTTCCTAATTGATTTTTTATTATTCCTTGGTATTTACTATCATATTTAACTAATTTATCAGCAATATCAATAAAGCCATCAATATTTTTAATAGTATTTAAGGTATCAGCGTCAACATATCTTTCTTTAATTATATTTAATGGAAAAAAAGTAGCTCTACCTAGATGATTATCTTTTAGATAATTAATAGATTCTTTAGCAACATTTTCAGAATCAACTACTAAAACATTGGAATTAGCACCAAGTGCAACATTAATTGCCGTTATATATTTATCTTCAAGTTCAATTAAACTACTTATAGTTCCATGAACACCAGTAAATCTTGGATTATTAAGTATTTGTTTAACGGGATATGGAACAGAAGAATTTTCCTCCAAATTTGTTTCTAAAATATCTATTCTATTTTTCTTTTCTAAAATAGTTTTATTTTTAGTATTAATTGATGCCTCTAATGAATAATGTTTATGTGTTATATTTAAAATATCATCATCTATTTCTTTTTTTATTTTTGATTTTTTAAGTAATTCTTCATTTAGTTTTTCTATTTCATCACTTAATGTAGTTATATTTTTATTAATTGTTAATTCTTCTTCTTTTAGATTTAAAATATTATTTTCTAATTTTAAATCTTCAACTTCGTATTTTTTTCTTTCAGTAATTAACTGTTTCTTTGCTTCTAAATCAGCAATTTCTTTTGTTAAACTAATTAAATTTTCATTTTTCAAATTAAATGATTCATCTAATCTTATTTTTTCTAATTTTAATTTTTCTAAAGATGCTATATCTTTGGAATTAGAAAGATTAATTTTTTCAATATCATTAGATAAGTTTTCTTTATTTTCTTTTAATTCTTTGTATTCTTTATTTAATTCTCTTAAATCTTTTGCAATTAATGATATTTCATTTGATTCTAATTCACTTTTATATTCTAAATATTTTTTAGCTATTGTAGATTGTTTCTCTAAAGGTTCAACTCTTTGTTCTAGTTCGTCTATAAGTAAATTAACCTTTTCTAAGTTATCTTGAGTTTTATCAAGTTTTCTTAAAGTATCCTCTTTTCTTTTTTTATATTTTAAAACACCTGCAGCACTTTCAAATATCATTCTTCTTTCATAAGGTTTATTATTAATAATATCTCCAACTGTGCCTTGAGAAACTATATTAAATGATTTATTACCAGCTCCAGTATCAATAAACAAATCAGTTATATCTTTAAGTCTTACTTTAGAATTATTAATATAATATTCATTTTCTCCATTTTTATATAGTATTCTTTTTATTTCAACTTCATTAAATTCGCTATTTAGATAATGATCTTGATTATCAAAAGTTAATGAAACCATTGCTCTTGTTGCCGCACTTCTTGTTTCTGACCCATTAAAAATAACATCAGTCATAGTATCTCCACCACGAAGAGATTTTAAAGATTGTTCGCCTAAAACCCAACGAATTGCATCAACAACATTACTTTTCCCTGATCCATTTGGACCTACTATTCCAGTAATTCCTTCTTTTATCTCAATGCTAACGTTATCAGCAAATGATTTAAAACCATGAGCATTAATACGTTTTAAAAACATAATATTCACCTACTTTGCTTGTCGCTTAAATGCATCTTTAGCAGCATTTTGTTCTGCTTCTTTTTTTGTCTTACCAAATCCCTTACCAAATATAATACCATCAATTTGAACTTCAACTGTAAATGTTTTATTGTGAGATGGACCATCTTCACTTACTAAAACATATTCTAAAGTTTTTTTATCAGTTTGAACACTTTCTTGTAAAGCACTCTTATAATCAGTTAAAAATACATATTCTTTTTTAATATAAGGAATTACTACTTTATTTATATATTCTTTGGCAACATCAAAGCCTTGATCTAAGTATATAACGCCAAGTATTGCCTCAAAAATGTCTGCAATAATAGTATCATTTATTTTATCAATTTGACCATGGCCAACCCTAATATAAGGCATATAATTAATATCTTTGGCATACTCTGCTAAAGCTTCTTCACATACATATGATGCTCTTTTTTTAGTCATTTTACCTTCAGATAAATCTTCATGAGTATATAAATAATCACTTATTATTACTTCAAGTACTGCATCACCTAAAAATTCTAATCTCTCATAAGATTCACAATTATGTTCATTAGAATATGATGAATGTGTTAATGCAGTTAAAAGTAATTCAGTATTTTTAATATTGATATTATATTTCTTCAAGAAATCCATTACTATCACCTAAGATATTATAACAAATATTAATTATAAAATAAAGAATAAAAATTGATTATTCCTTAATAAGTATTGATATTTATAAAATTTAATAACATGATTAAAAATATATAATAAATTGTTTTACAATATTTAAATTTTATAGTAAAATTATTTAAGGTGATACATATAAAAAAGATATTAATATTTTTAATTAAAACATATCAAATAACACCTTTGCATTCTCACAGCCTTTGTAGATTTACTCCAACTTGTAGTCAATACATGATTGATGCAATTGAAAAATATGGTGTTATAAAGGGAATTAGACTTGGTATTAAAAGAATATTAAAGTGTCATCCAAAAGGAAAATATGGATATGATCCAGTTAAGTAAAGGAGATTTTTATGAAGAGAATATTTAAAGGGCTATTATTATGTTTATTGGTTTTAGGAGTTTCTACAAGTTGTATTAAAAGAGATGATATGGAAAATATTAATATATATACAACTGTTTATCCTATAACATATATAATTAATTCATTATATGGTAATTACTCTACTATTAATAGTATTTATCCTAATGATATTGATGTAAATAATTATGAATTTACAGAAAAACAATTAAATGACTTTGCAAGTTCAAGTTTATTTATATATAATGGATTAAGTAATGAAAAAGAAATTGCTAGAAAATTAATTAATAAGAATAAAAATTTAAAAATAATTGATGTATCCTATGGATTAAATATTGAATATAGTGAAGAAAATCCTGCAGAATTATGGCTAAGTCCTAATAATTATTTAATGCTTGCTACAACAGTTAAAGATAACTTAATTGATTTTGTAACAAATACATATATTAAAGAAGAAATTGACAAAAATTATAAAAAAATTCAAGAAGAAGTTAGTTTAATTGATGCGGAATTAAGAAGTATTGGATCAAGTTCAAAAAGTAAGAATAAAAATACAATAATAGTTAGTAGTGATGCATTTAAATATTTGGAAAACTATGGATTTAATGTTATCTCTTTAGAAGATTCTAAAAACTTTACTAATGAACTTAAAAATAAATTTAAAGACAAAGTGTATGAATATGTTTTTATTGAAAATAATAAAACAACAGACAAAGTTGATACATTAGTAAAAGATTATAATGCCAAGACAGTATCTATTAATACTATGACTGTATTAAGTGATGAAGAAGTTAAAAATAATGAAAATTATATTAATATAACAAGAACATTTATTAAAAATTTATCTGATGTTGTGTTATAAAAAATATTGACTACAAGGTCAAGTTATTGTAAAATTAATTTGTGCCTTGTTAATATGGAGCAGTACTCAAGAGGCTGAAGAGGCGCCCCTGCTAAGGGTGTAGGTCGGGAAACTGGCGCGAGAGTTCAAATCTCTCCTGCTCCGCCATTTTAAAACTAAAAAGTTCAGAAATTATTCTGAACTTTTTTATTTATCCTGAATTTTTAATAATTTATTATTTTTATCAAATGAATAAACTACTTTATTTAATTTATCTTTGTAATTTAATAAAGAATCTTTTTTATAATTTTCAATATTAGAATTATCTAAAATATTATATAATTTATTATCTTTTACTAAACCCTCATATGTTTTAATAATTATTTCATCATCTGTTACTTGAATATTATATATTTCCCTTTGAATATTTGTTTTATTTTTTGTTATTACCTTTTCAGAAATATATGATTTTAATAAGGATATATACTTAACTTGATTACCATTATATTTAAAACTTGCTGCATTATATTTATCAATATATAAGCTTGAGTATGCATCATTTAATAAATTTTCTTCAATTATGCTATATTCATTTTCCTTAATAATGTTATCTATATTAATTGAATTTAAAACAAAATATAATTTTAATTCATTTGTTAGATTACCTTTATAATAATCATTTAAATATTCAGATTTTTCATTAATATAAATATTATCTAATAAAGAGGCATATTTTTCTTTTAATTCTGATAAAGTGGGTTTTACTTCTTCAGAAGATGTTGCTTGTTCTTCTTTTTTTTCTTCTTTAATAACTTCCTTTAATTCAGTATTTTTAATAAAAAACTTATCAAAAAATCGATTATCATATAATAAATATACTAAATATAAACAAAGTGCCACTAGTAAAATTATAATTAAATCTCTTAATAGTATTTTTCTCGATTTTTCTCTTATTATTTTTTTATTTACTTTATCTAATTCAAAATTAAATTTATCAAATATTTGATTATCAATGTAAGTGGTTAACTCCTTTTTTAATTTTTTTATATCAATTTCTTCTTTTGTATCTTTTTCTTCTTCTACTTTATTTTCATCAATTTTTTTTGGCATACAATAAAACCACCCTTCTAAATATATTTTAACATATATATATAACTATTTCCATTATTACTTATTTTGTTTTATCCTACTAACCATTTGTGATTTTTAACACTATAAAGTGGAATTAAGGGAATAATAATAGGTGTTTTCTTTTTGTATGTTTTATATTGTTTATCATCAAAATATGTTCTGTCTTGTCTTAGTTCAAGCCTTCTAGCACCACTAAACATTATATAAACCATACTTAAATATCCTATACTTGATGCTACTAATTGCCAAATACTACATAAAGTAGTAAAACCACTAATAAATATACCACTCCAAATTACTATCTCTCCAAAATAATTTGGACATCTTACTATTTTATATAATCCACTATCACAAAATCTATTAGGATTATTAAGCTTTGCTTTACTTTTTTGAATATCTGCACAAGATTCAATAAATAAACCAAGTATAGCAATAATAAGTCCAACAATAAAGCAACAATCAATTTCACTTTTATTTATTGCTCTATATAATAATGAAGAAATAATTAGTAAATAAAGTAAAGAACAAGATAACCACATTATTATTTTAGTTGATAATTTAAATTTCTTTTTATGAGCTAATTCCTTATCCATCTTTTTATTATAAGAAATGCTTTTTTTTCTTCTAATTATTAAAAATAAACTAAGTCTAAGCCCATAAACAATAAGAAATAAACTTGATAATATTATAGATAAATTAATATTGTTAAAAAATAATATTAATAATAATATACCGCTGGTTGCAACAGAAAAGCCATATCCTGTAGAAATAAGCCAAAATGGGTTTTTAAATCCATAAGAGCAAACAATAATAATTGCAAGTAATATAATTATAATTTCACTAGTAATAACCATACCTATGCACCTCTATATTAATTCTATCAAATCATCTTATTAATATCTATTATTTTTTTACTATTATTTGTCATATAAAAAGTAAATAAAATTAATTATTTACTTCAATATTTCCACAATCATTTTTGATTTTTAAATTAATATTAGAATTTCTATAGTTATTTTTTATATTTGTATTACCTAATTCTGTATTTGCATCAATATAAACTTCATTTGTATTACCAATTTTTATATTTCCTAAATCATTTTCAATAATAGAGTCTTCAATTAAATATAAACTATTAATTTTAATATTTCCACAATTTTCTTTAATGTTTGCTGATCCTTCAATTTTATCTATATCGATATTTCCATAATCATTTTTAGCAGTTATTTTACCGACATTATCTACTTTTATATTTCCAGCACTTGCATTTAAATTTAAATCATTTGCACTACTTACAAATATGTCACCATAATCATTATTAATTATTGCTGATTTTATACTATCCAATTTTACATTTCCAGCATTTGAATCTATATCGAATTCTATATTATTTAATAATCCTTCTACTTTAATATTTCCAAAATTATCTTTTATTTTAATCATTTTATTATTATTATTTGGAACTGATAAAATAACCTTAGAAGTTTTAAAATTAAAACATAAAAACTTACAACTATCATTATTTATATTAATGTTTAAATCATTTGAATTAGAATTAACACTATATTCTTCATTTTTTTCACTATACATTATTAATTTTACTTTATTTTCTTTGTTTTCTTTTATTTCAATATTTGCAGAATTAACATCAATATTTATTTGATTAAATATATCATCATATTCCCTATCATATACTATATTAGTACTTTCATTATAATTTCCAATTGAAAATAGTTTTAGTTTTTCAACATTTAATAAAACAATAAATATTCCAAGTAATACAATAGCTATAATACTAAGTAAAATTATTAAAAATATTGTTAACCCTTTATTTTTCATTACATTTCACCTCTTAAAGATAATATTAACTTTATTATTTCAATTACTAAAGCATATATAAGCCATATTATCCATGTTAAATGCCATGCCATTGTTATAAATGATATACCAAGATAAATAATAACTGTTAATATAGATACAATATTTTCTATTTGTTTAAATGTTGTGTTCTTGTTTTCTTCTTTTTCTACTTTATTTTTTTTATAAACTACACATGAATATATAATTATACATGTTGCAATACCACATATAATAATAAATATTGAAGTAGCAATAATTGGATTTATCATAAATCCTGCTACGCTTACAACAATAAATGCAACAGCAATAAAATATAGTAATATACCACTAATTAAACCAATAGTTCTTTTTTTTGTTTTTTCCTCATTATTTGTTATATTTACACTTTCATATTTTTCATTATCATTATTTATTTGTCCTTTAAATAACTCATCAGTTGTTATTTCAAATAATTCACATAGTGGAATAATTTTATCAAAATCCGGTGTTGACTGATTTGTTTCCCACTTTGATATTGTTTGTCTAGTAACATTAAGCTTGTCTGCCACTTCTTCTTGTGATAAACCTTTCTTTTTTCTTAAATTAATTAATTTTTCTCCTAAATTCATAAACTCTCCTCTTTCATGAGTATAATTATATATTAAAAATTGGTTGCGTTCTACCAATTATGATTGGAAATTTGTCAACTAACATTAACATTTGCATATTTTTTTAAAAATATGGTATTATTCTTACCATTACATCTTCCATTCTCATAAAATCATCTGCATTTCTAGTTTTAGATGTGTAATTGAAATTCTCAATATGACCAATTTTTGTGTAAGAACTAGTTGATACATAATCATTTAAAAATAAAGATATTTTATCACCATCACTAATCATTAAATCTCCCTTGTTAATAATTCCATAAATTTTATCATTAGATGTTATTTCAGATGGCATGTATCCAGTCATTTTATTTTCATCGTAATAATTTAAAATAAAATGAATGGGTAATAATTTAATTAAATCTTTAACACTTGTATTATCTTCTAATGTAATGATAAATGGTTGATCATCAATTTCAATTGTCAATTTTCCTGATTGAGTTATCATGTCTTCTTCGCTAATCACATCTTCACTACTTTCTTCTTCATCATGATTTTCATTTAATTTTTTTTCTTCAACATTTAAAGTATTATCTACTTCACTTTTAATTTCCTTCTTTTCTTTACATCCTACTACAAAGAATAAACATAATAGGATAATTACTATTTTCTTATACATATACATTTCCTTTCCATTATTTTCTTTTAAAGTGTATTAATATATACTTCTTTCTATTTTAAATTATAACAAAAGAATAATGATTAATCTACTTTAAATTTATGTTTATATATTTTAATAAATCTAACAATTGCAGATACTAATAATATTATTGCTACTATAATAATCAAAATTGCATAATATATGTTATCTTTAAATACAAGAACACCTACTAAAAATAATAAAACTATTATTGATGCAAATAATAATATTAAAATAATAGCTAAAGGATATCTAATAAATTTAGGAACTCGTCTACTTAAAGATAAGTTAGTAGTTCCTTCTAATATTAATTCCAATACAAATTCAATTAAATATTCCATATCATACCTCTATTTTGATTATAACACATAAAAAGTAGATTTTAAAATCTACTTTTTATTACATAATTTATTTAGAGTTTTGTTAATAGATTTTGTTTCTACATTAGATACAACATACCAACCACACTCTACCATTTTATCATATGTTGCTGCTTGATGTTTAATTATGTGATCTAATCCACTTTTTAATAAATCTCTAATATCTGCATTTGAACTTTCTAATGTTCCATGAACAAATACCTCTACAGTACTTTTTAATACCAATAAATAGTTATCCATTATTAATCTATCATCCATTTTGTTTATCCTCCATCATGCTTATTAATTTTTCTTTTAATGTTGTGTGACTTTTAATTTCACTTTTAAAGTATGATATTAAAGACTCATCTTTTAAATAATCTAAAGTACTTTCTAGTATTTTAATTATATTATCTTCATGAGATATAGCATCCTCAATATAATTTAATTCTTTTTGTGTCATAATAAATTCCTTTCCATAATTATTATGGATAATATTTTATATTTTAAACATAAAAAACATCAAATATTGATGTTTATTTATAAAAACTAAATACTGCTAAAAAAATTGTAAGTAAAATTAAGACTATCCAGCCATTAATTTTTTCTTTTAATGTAGCTTGATCAGATGCTCCTATTGCCATAGTTGATAAATATCCACCAATTAATCCACCAATATGAGCAAAATTATCTATTCCATCTAAAGTAAACCCAATTATTAAATTAACTAATATGATTGGTATTATTTGACTCTTAATAACAGTACTTAAATATAATCTATAGTGATATCCAAAATATAATAAAGATCCCATTAGTCCAAATATTGCACCAGAAGCACCAACGCTAAATCCCGTATTAAATACTAGTGACATTAAATTACCTACTATGGCACTTGTTAAATATATAAATATGAATTTTCTTTTGCCTAAAAAGGTTTCAACTTGTGTGCCAATTATATATAAAGAATACATATTAACTAGTAAATGAAGTAATCCAGCATGAACAAAAGCACTAGTTATGATACGATAAAATTCACCAGCTTTTACCATTTCTAAGTTATTGGCTAACATATAAACTAAATTTTGATTATATGTTGTTAAAAGAAAAACTAATACACATAATGCAATTAATATTTTAGTAACTATTATTTTCTTAGGTTTAAACACATTTTCATAGCTTGCATTATTTTTTGCAGTTTTTTCATTAATATCATTAGTAACATTAATAATTAAATCTATTCCTTTTGCATCATCTAATAAATTATTATCTATATCAGGAAAAGCATCTTTAATTAAGTTATTTTTTTTGACATCAGATAAACTATCTATAAATATTGATGAAATATTTTTTTCTTCTCCTAATTTAACTCTTTCATTTAAATCCAAAAATATATTTAATGTATTTAATTTAAATGATAGTGTTTTTTTCTTTATTTGATGCATTATATTTTTTGTTTTACTTATATCATAATTATATTGTTCATTATTATGAATATAATTTGAATTTATTCTTATTATGCGATATGGTCCATCAACATTTTCTAACCATACTTCATTTTTTACACCATTAACAACTATTGGACTGTAGTTTTTTTGGGTAATAAAGTAATGAACTAAGCGCATTACAAGTTCATCCTTTTTATCTACAACAACTGTGTTCATACTTAATTCCTTTCATTCATATATTTTATTACATTTCATAAAATTAGTAAAGGGAGGATATAATATGTCCAATATTTCTTTACTAATACTAGTATTATCATTTTCTTTATTTTATTTATATATAATAAATAGTTTAAAAGAAGATAAACTATCTAAAGATTTACTATTTTTTTTATTAATTGGAATAATTTTAATATTTACCTTAGCAGTATTTTATTTTTATTTTCAAGACATTAATTTATCATTAATTATTTCGTTTTTACTGTGTATTAATAATTATTTATTAATTAGAGAAATTAAAAATATTAATAAAAGATATATTATTATAACTATTCCTTATTTTTTATATTTTATATATGTATTTTTTATTATTCTATTAAAGTTCCTCTAAAGAATTGATAAAATCTTCAAATTCTTTTGGTAGTTTTGACGTAAAAGATAACTCTTTCTTAGTTATAGGATGAACAAAACTCATTTTATAAGAATGTAAAAATTGACCAAATTCTGTTGCATTATCATTAGAATATACCGGATCATTATATATAGGATGTTTAATATATTTCATATGTACTCTAATTTGATGAGTTCGTCCAGTTTCTAAATTTAACTTTACTAATGTGAATTTTTTATATCTTTTTAAAACCGTTAAATGAGTAATTGCTTTCTTAGAATTATTTGCAGTAACGCTCATTTTTTTGCGATCATTTTTATCTCTTCCAATTGGTGCATCAATTATTGCTTTATCACTTTCTAATACTCCATGAACTAAAGCAATATATTCTCTTTTAATTGTGTGTTTAGCAAACATATCAGATAATAATTCCTGTGTTTTATTATTTTTAGATATTAAGATTAAACCAGATGTATCTTTATCAATTCTATGAACAATACCAGGTCTATTCTCATCAGTTCCAATTGATAAATCATCTGTATAATACATTAAACCATTTACTAAAGTATTATCATAATTTCCAGCACCTGGATGAACAACTAATCCACTTGGTTTATCAATAACTATTAAATCATTATCTTCATATACTATATTTAAATCCATTTTTTTAGGTTCAATATTTATTTCTTTAATATATCCATCTTTAATATCTATGGTATCATTTAATTCAACTCTATAACTTGGCTTTTCTTTTTTTTGATTAACTAATATAAAGTCATCTTTTAACATTTTTAATATTAGCGATCTAGATATATCAGTCTTTTGACTTATATATTTATCTAATCTTTCATTTGTTTCTTCTTCTACTAATAACTTCATTGTCTTCTCCTTTTATAATTGCAACAACTAATAAAATAATTCCAATTACTATTGCTATATCTGCTATATTAAATATTGGATAATCATAATCAAATATTTTAAAATCTAAGAAATCAATTACATATCCATTAAAAATTCTATTTAATAAGTTTCCCCATATTCCACCATACAATAAAGCAAATGCTATATTATTACGATTATTATTTTTAAAATTCTTTTTAAATATAAATAACAATATAAATAGAACTACTGACAATGCTATTAAAAATAATTGATTATTATTTAAAATTGACCAAGCAGCACCAGTGTTCCTAGCAAATGTTAAATAAAAAAAGTTAGGAATTATCACAATAGAATTGCTTGATATAAAAGTGCTAACTAGTATTTTAGTTAATTGATCTATTATTAAGATAATTAATGATATAATTAAAACCTTTTTATTCATATCTTGTCACTTCCTAAAATATTATATCATAAATCAACTAAAATAACATCAGTTCCAATTCTTTTTATTTTATCAAATGTGATTGTTAGTTCTTGATATGATGAAAAAAATCCCCTGATACCTTTTTTAGTATCTACCACTAAGTAGTTTATCTTTCCACTTTCATCTATTTGTGCATCTATTATTCTACCTACATTTCTTCCATCATTAACATTAACTACATCCTTTTCTTGTAAATCTGATAGTTTCATAGATACTCACCTAATTAATTATATTTTTTTTTTGAATAAATTATGAAAAAGTGATTTAATATCATTAATATTAAAAAGGCGTAAAAGTTATGATAAAAAAGTTTTTAGTACATTGCTAGTATTTATGATGTAGATATTAATTCTACTTTTTTTATTTCAATAATCTTTTTAAACTGACAATAGCATTTTTTTCAATTCTTGATACTTGTGCTTGAGATATTTTTAAATTTTCTGCAATTTCAGTTTGAGTTTTACCTATTATATATCTATCTTCTAAAACTTTTCTTTCCCTTTGTTTTATATGTTCTAAAGCTTTTCTTAAAGCAATTAAATCATCTTTTTCATCATTTTTATTTTTATTATCTGCTATTTGGTCACATAAATAAATTGTATCACCTTGATCAGAATATATCGGATCATATATACTCATTGGCTCTCTTAAAGAATCAAGAGCTAATTTTATATCATAATCAGACATATCTAAAGAATTTGAAATTTCTTCATTTGTTGGTTCTATTCCATACTTTTTTTCATATTCATCTTTATATTTTAATATTTGATATGCATTATCTTTAATTCCCCTACTAATTCTAATTGAAGTAAAATCTCTTATATATCTTTTAATTTCTCCTGAAATTAAAGGAACTGCATAAGTTGAAAATAGACAATTAAAAGATAAATCAAAATTATCTACGGCTTTAACTAACCCTACAACTCCAATTTGAAATAAATCATCTAAATTATATTTATTATTATTAATTTTTCTTAAAATACTTAACACTAATTTTAAATTACCAGTAACTAATTTTTCTTTAGCACTTTTATCACCATTTCTTAAATCATTAAATAATTTAGTCATTTCTTCATTAGATAATACAGTTAAATTATTAGTATTAATACCAGTTATTTCTACACTATATTTGCTCATAAATAAAAAATCCTTTCTAACTCTTATATTGGTTAAAAGGACTTAATTTTATACAAATAAACTATTTAAATAATTAATAATATCATAAATATTAAATAGTAATATACAAATAATGCTTATAAATACTAAAGAGACAAATACTAATATGATGGGCTTAAATTGATATTTACTCTTTAATATAACGACATTTTTATCTTTAAGATTTTCTGTAATTCTTTCTAAACAATCATAATAATTATTACATTCCTTTAAATCCACTAATGCATTTTTTACATCCTTGTTAGGAATAGTTTCTATTACTTTTGAAAACACTTCTTTTAAATCATTGTTATATCGATTGTTTTTTAATACTTTTCTAAATGTTATGGATATAGAATTTCCTAATTTATTTGATACTATTTCTAAAGATGTTTTAATATCTTTTGTTTTATCATAAGATAGTTTTAACATATTAAAAAATAAAATAGCTTCATCATATAACTTATCATTTCTTATTCTAATTTTATTATCAATTAAAATACTAGTATATAAATAATAAAACGAAATAGCTACAATAATAGCAAGAATTAAGCCATATTTAGGAATGATAAGACATATAATTAACAATACAATTGATAAAAATAATCTTGTTAATAAAAAGTTTTCTAAACTAATTTTATTATTTGGACCCAAATACTTTATTTTTTCTTCATATTTTGTTATATATTTTTTACTAAAAATCTTTTTAATACCACTCATTTTCTTTCCTCCAAAACACGCCTTATAGAAAATATTAATGCAATATATAACAATTCAATAACAATTAATATTACTATTCCAAATAATGAAGAAATAACCAATTTAAAATAATCAGGATTAATAATAGTTATAAAAATAATAAGTAATAATGGAATGAGAACAAAAACACTACTAAGCACATTTAATATTATATTTGTATTATGTTTATAATCATTTTGTTTATCAATATATTCAAATTCTTTTCTAATTAAATGAAATGTTTTTTCAATATTATCTTGTTCTACATTCAATAAATGATATATTGTTTTTATTTCAGGAATTTTGGTTCTTTCATAAAATCTTTTAAAAGCTTGGTATAATGTTAAGTTATAAGAAAGATCGTTAAATATTCTTTGATATTCATCTGATATTTCTTCACTACTTTCATTAATAACTTTATTAATAGAATTATATATGTTAGATTTAGAAATATTGTCATCTAATATAATTATAGATTCATATAATCTTGATGAAATATTCTTACATTTATTAATATATGATAACTTCCATAAAAAATCTGGGAGAAATAGACCAAGTATTATAAATATAATTAAAATAAAAATATTGAATTTTAATGTAAATAATAAAATAATTAAAAAATATAGAGTAATAGCTAAAATTATATTTAAATATTTAATAGTTACATAATCAATTGAACTCTTATATTTTTCTTCTTTAATTAATATATACTTTTCATATTTTATTGCTTTTTTTAAAAATAAATTACTTCTACTTAATATGTTACTTATATTATGAATTATATTCCAAATTATTAAGTTAAATCTTTCAAGTATACTATTTTCATTAAAATCTTTTTTAGATAGTGAAAATTCACTAATTCTTTTTTCTTTGCTATTAGTTCTAATTATTCTAACAATATTATAAAAGATAATTATAATAATAAATATAATTAATAATTGAATTATTAACTGTTTCATATTATTCCCCTTTATTTAATATTTTCAAATATATCATCTATAGAATCAATATTTTGACGTTTAATTTTACGATATGCTCTAGGTCTATAGTTATACATAATAAACTCACCATTAACACTACCATTATCGAGTAATCCTTTAGTTTTAAATGCAAATATTTCTTTTAATACAATTGCATTATTATTATTTTTATTTAATTCTAATATAGAAGTAATTCGATGTTTATTATCTGATAATTTAGAAATAGTAACAATTAAATCAACTGCATTATATAATGTTTCTCTTGCTATTTTAGAAGATAATCCTTTTGCTTCACAATAAGATGTTTCCAAAAAGTTGATTACCTCCAAGGCATTATTGGACTTAGTAGATTCTAATACATTAATTGAATTATCTATCATAACATCAATACTATCAGCAACTAAATCAGAAGTTAAATTATTAATTATTAAAGTATTGGGATAAATATTTAATGCTGTTTTTATAATATTTTCATTTTTTGTTAGATGAACAACATTTTCTTTATTAATATTTAAATCTTCATTATCAGATATTGTAATTAATCTTGAATTATCTTTTCCAATATTTGCTAAAGCAGATAGTAATGAAGTTTTACCTGATTTAGAGCCACCAGTAACAATAATATTTAATTTTGCTTTGATTGCAGCATCTAAAAATCTAGCCATATAAGGTGTTAATGTACCTAATTTTATTAATTCATCTATATTGCTTACCATTGGATTAAATTTTTTAATACTTAAAATAGGTCCCCTTTTAGATATCGGAGGAAGTATAACGCTTAAAAAAGATCCATCAGGTAAAGTTGTTTCAATCACTTTAGAAGAATCAATAATGATATTTGTTGAAGACAACATCTTTTTAATAGTACGCATAACATGTTCATTATTAATAAAAGATAGTGATGTATCCCTAATAATATTACCATCAACTAATGCATAAATTTCATTATATGAATTAACCATTATTTCTTCAACATTTGGATCTTTAAGAAGTGATGATAATGGACCATATCCACTTATTTCTTCATTAATAACATTATATAGATGATTTCTTTCTAAATTAGATAAATTATATCCTTTAGTTTTATTAGAGATTACATCTAATATTAATTCTTTAGTAATCTTTTCATTAGCATAAGATAAACTTCCCAATTCTCCTAAAATGTTTTTTCGTAATATGTCAAGTTCTTCTTTATTTTTAAACACGTTATTTAAATCATTTTGATTATAATCAAAATTTAATTCGTAATTAAATTCTTTAATTAAACTATTTCTTGCCATCTATATCACTTCCTTGGTTAGTTAAATCCATAGCAATATTCATTAAACTAGTATAATCTTTATTATATATTCTTGCTATATCATTAGATAATGTTACAATATCACCAGCCATAATTAGTTTATCAATATTTTCTATATAGAAAGTATTTGATAAAGTATAATCAACATTTGCTTGTAATATATTTTTTATATCATACATAGAAAAGTAATCTTTATATGGATTATTAGAATTATTTAATAACACATGATAATTATTTATACCTATATTGTTTAATATAGAAATCAATGATCTATTACTTTTTAAATTTAAAGGATCATTATTTACAACAAATAAAATCTCATCAATTTTATCCATTAAAAACAAATTAATAGGACTTAAATTATGGTTTGTATCTATTAATATTACATCATATTTAAAATATGCTTGATTAATTATCATATCAACATATCTTAAATCAATTTTAGAAGCATCTCTTGGATCTTTTGGGCAAGCTATGCAATCAATATAATTATTATATTTTAAAACATAATTTTCAAATTCATCAAAAACATTATTTTTAATATCTTCACTCATTTCATAAATGGATTTGTTATATGGTTTATTTAAAGCCATAGCAATAATACCAGATGTTAAATCTAGGTCAATAATTAATACTTTTTTTTCAATTGTCGAAAAAATACCAGCCAAGTTAAGAGTAAATATCGATTTACCTACTCCGCCTTTAGTTGAAGTAATTAATATGCTTTTGCTTTTTCTTAAACTTGCCATACTAACCAATCCCTTATTATTAATAATTATAACATAAGTTTAATTATAGATAAAGAAAAAAGTCTTAAAATAAGACTTTTTAATCTTTAAATTGAAATACAAAATCTTCAATAATTACATCATCGCCTCTTGAAGCTCCAAGGCGTTCTAATTCTTCTTCAACACCCATTGCTTTTAATTTTTTAGCAAATCTCATAACACTTTCATCTTCATTAAATTTAGTCATTTTGAAAAGTTTCGTAATTTTATCACCTTTTAAAATCCAGCCATCACTTGTTTTTTCAATAGTAAATGGAAGTTTATCTTCAAATTTGTATACTACTTCATCAACACTTGGAGTTATTTCTTCTTCCTTAATACTTCCTAATATATCGGCTAATTTTATAACTAATTCTTCTACACCTTCTAAAGAAAATGCACTAATTGGAATTATTTTTAAATCAGGATATTCTTTAATAAATTCATCCAAATTATCTTTAGCATCTGGTAAATCCATTTTATTAGCAATTACTACTAAACTCTTTCTATCAAGACCATGACCATATTTTTCTATTTCACCTTGAATGATTTTAAAATCATCAATTGGATTTCTTCCTTCTTGTGCACCCATATCAACTACATGAGCAATAACTTTTGTTCTTGAAGCATGACGTAAAAATTTTAAACCTAATCCTAATCCTTCACTAGCACCTTCAATTAATCCAGGAAGATCAGCCATGACAAAACTACGTCCATCCTTTAGCTTTACTACACCTAAATTAGGATTTAAGGTAGTAAAATGATAAGCTGCTATTTTAGGCTTTGATGCACTTATTACTGATAAAATGGTAGATTTTCCAACTGAAGGTAATCCAACAAGACCAATATCAGCTAATACTTTCAATTCACATTTTACTTCTTTTATTTCACCTGGTTCACCATTTTCTGACATTCTTGGAGCAGGATTATCATGTGTTGCAAAAGCAGCATTACCTTTTCCTCCTCTTCCACCTTTAGCCACAATAAACTGTTCCTTATCATTTATTAAATCGCAAATAACTTGATTAGTTTTCATATCAGTAATAGTTGTACCTTGCGGAACTTTAATAATAATATCTTCAGCATTAGCCCCAGTTCTATCACTACCCTTACCATTTGTTCCTTTATCACCCTTTATTATTTTATGGTATCTTAAATCTACAAGAGTCTTTAAACCTTTATCAACTTCAAAAATAATATTGGAACCTCTTCCACCATTACCACCATCTGGTCCAAGATTTGGCATAGCTTTTTCATGATGAAAAGAAGTGCATCCATCTCCACCATTTCCTGCAATTAATTTTACTATGATTTCATCTACAAACATAATAAATCACCACAAAGATTATATCATAATAATTGTTTATTTTAAAATAAAATAACAACTTTATAGATTTAATAAATATAATATATTAGGTGATAGTCATGAATCCAAAATTTTTAGCAGGCTTAGATTTACCAAAAATCATAGGTGGCATTAGTAAGGCTTTAGGTGTAATAAATCAAGCAATTCCCTTATATCAGCAATTTAAACCAATATTATCAAATGTTAAAGATATATCTAAAATAGTAAATATTATTAATAGCCCTGATAATGAAAAAATAGAATTAAATGATAATATAAAAGATGCAAAAGTAAATGAAATAAAAAAAGTAAGTAACAATAATTTACCTACATTTTTTCAATAATTCATTTAATATTTTAATGTTTTCTTTTAATTCATTTATTCTCTTTTTATTTGTTTTAGAAATATTTTTTATTATATTGTTATAATTTTCTATCAAATAACTATAATATTCTACTTTATCCCTTTTATTTATTCCAAAAAGATACGTTTCATCTGAAATTTTTTTATATTTTTTAGAGAATTTGCAAATAACATAAAATATATTGTTTTCTTTAACTGTTATTTCATCATCTAAATAAAAGCCTATTTTTTCTATTTCTTTTCTTAAAATATTTAAATCATTATTTGATTGAATAATTAATTTTTTGATAGAAGAGTCATTTTTTAGTAATGATAAAATATCAATTATTGTTGAAGTTCCCATTCCACTGATAGAAACAGTATTATATTTATTTAAATCTATATTATTTAATCCATCTGTTTGAATAGTTTTAATATTCAAATCATATTTATTAATATTTTTTATTGCACTATTTAATGCATTACTTCTTAAATCAGTTAATAATAAATCATTAACTAAGTTGTTTTGTTTTAAATAAATACCCAAATATCCATGATCACATCCAACATCAATTAGTTTATCATCTTTATCGATAAAGGATGCAATTGCTAATAATCTTTTACTATTCATTAGTCTGTTAAAAAGTCCTTTAACTTTCTAGCACGAGATGGATGTCTTAATTTACGAAGTGCTTTTGCTTCTATTTGTCTAATTCTTTCTCTTGTTACATTAAATTTTTTTCCTACTTCTTCTAAAGTATGGCATGTTCCATCTTTTAAACCAAATCTTAATTCTAATACTTCTTGTTCTCTTTCTTGTAAAGTAAGTAAAACATTTTTTATTTCTTCTTTTAATATTTCATTCGTTGCATATTCTTCAGGAGACATATTAGATTCATCTTGAATAAAATCTCCTAAATGTGAATCATCTTCTTCACCTATTGGTGTTTCTAAACTTACAGGATCTTGTGATATTTTCATTACTTCTCTAACTTTATCAACAGATATTCCCATTTTTTTGGCAAGTTCTTCTTCAGATGGCTCCCTATTAAGTTCTAATGTCATTTGTCTTTGAATACGGGCCATTTTATTAATTGTTTCAACCATATGAACTGGAACACGAATTGTTCTTGCTTGATCTGCTAATGCTCTAGTTATTGCTTGTCTAATCCACCATGTAGCATATGTTGAAAATTTAAAACCTTTATCATAGTCAAATTTTTCAACAGCTTTCATTAATCCAATATTACCTTCTTGAATTAAATCCAAAAATAGTAAACCTCTTCCAACATATCTTTTAGCAATTGATACAACTAAACGAAGGTTAGATTCCGCTAAAATTCTCTTAGCATCTTCATCACCATTTGCTGCACGAACAGAGTATTCTAATTCTTGTTCTGAAGTAAGAAGCGGAATTCTACCAATTTCTTTTAAATACATTCTAACTGGATCATTAATATTTACATCTTTAGTTATTTCTGCATCAGATAATATTATTTCATCTTCTTTTTTTAATGATGAAGCGTCCCCATCTTCGTCAGCAATAACTTCAATATTATTTGCTACTAATAAATTATAAATTTCATCTAAATTATCAGCATCAATATCTAATCCTTTTAAAGCAGCAGCTAAATCTTCAAATGTTAAGTGGCCTTTTTCTTTACCTAACTTAATTAATTCTTCTTCCCTTTCTTGTAATCCTTTAATAGTTTTTATTGATGAAACTTTATTATCTTTTTTTACATTTTCTTTTTTATCTAGCTCTATTGTAATATTATTTTCTTCTAAAGTTTGATTAACATGAGTTAATACTTCTTCAGTTATTTCAATTCCTTCTAATGATTCCTTTAAATCATTTTCACTTATAAATCCTTGCTTTTTTCCCAATTTAATTAATTTACTCTCTTTTGTTTTTAATCCCTTAATTGTTTTCATTTATTACACTCCCTCTTTTAATTTTAGTAATTTCTTCTAACAATTCTTTTTTCTTGTTTAAATCTAATTCTTTTTTGATTTCCTCTTTTAATAATTTAATTTTAATTTCATTACTTTTTTGATTAATAACCTCAACATAATTATCAAATTCTAATTCATTTAAATCATTATCATTTGCATCCATGATATCTAATACAATTTGATATAAATCCTGATTAGGTGTTATGTATGAAATAAAATCAGCAATTGATATTATACCATGTTTTTCTTGAAAGTACACTATTTCATTTGCAATATTTCGATATTCTTTATTCTCAAAAAATCCAATTTTGCTTTGATATTTTTTAATATATTTATTATCACACATCATATAATACAATACTTTTCTAATTGCTATATCAAGTCCAGTTAATTTTTTATTATTTTTTATTTGCGGTGAAAATACTTCCTTTGCAACTTCATTTTCCACCTTAATATTTTCTAATTTATTTTTTAAAATGTCTAAACTAATATTATATTTAGAAGATACCTTATTTAAAGTAAGTTCCTTTTGAATTGGATCTTTTAATTTGCTTATATCAATAACAACTTTATTTATAAAAGTTGCTAATTCCTCCGTATTGTTAATGTTTATATTGTGTTCTTCAACTTTTATTTTAAATTCTAAATAATCAATTGGATTTTTTATATTATCAGCAAAAGCATCAATACCTTTATTTATTATGTATTCATCAGGATCTTTATAATCAGAAAGTCTAATTACTTGTACAGCAATATTTTCTTTAACTAGTAAATCGCCATTAATTAATGTTGCCTTTTCACCCGCTTCATCTGCATCCAAGCATAAAATCACTTTACAATTTAAATTTTTAATTAGTTTTATCTGATTTTGGGTTAATGCTGTTCCACCAAGAGCAACAACATTTTCAATCCCAGATGAATAAACTCTAATTGCATCCATTTGTCCTTCAACAATTATTAAATTTTTTTCTTTTTTTGCAGCAACTTTTGCTTTTGAATAATTAAACAAGTTATTTCCTTTAATATATATAGGTGTTTCTTTTGTATTAATATATTTAGATGTATCTTTTTCTCCCCTATATATTCTTGAAGAAAATCCAACAATATTTCCATTAATGTCATCTAATGGAAAAGTAATTCTTCCTACAAAAAAATCATATGCTCTATCATTAATAATATTAATTAACCCTAAATCCTCTAATAAATCGATTTTATATCCCTTTTTAGTTAATAGAGTAAATAAATCATTTTTATTATCTGAAGCTAACCCAATTTTAAATTCATTAATTATTTTATCATCAATATTTCGTTCTTTTAAATATTTTTTTGCAATAACACCACTGCTTGTATTTAAATTATTTTGATAAAACATACAAGCTAGATTAAATATTTCATGCTCTAATTTATGTTTATCTTCACTTTTAATAGAATTACTTACTGATAAATTATAACCAATTTTATCTGCAACAATTTTTACTGCTTCAGGAAAAGTAACATTTTCATACTTGGAAACAAAATTAAATACATTTCCACCTGCTCCACATGCAAAACATTTAAATATTTGTTTCGAAATAGAAATATTTAAACTTGGTGAATGATCATCATGAAATGGACAAACACATTTATAATCTTTACCTGCAGGAATAACATCTACTCCTAAACTTGATATAATAGTTGCAATATCTGCTTTGGCTCTTATTTTTTCAATTTCGCTATTATCAATGAATGCCACAATAAAAACCTCCCCTCAATTATATATATTATAGGTATATGCCCAATTTCCTTTTTTTTCTTTAAAAAAATGCAAAAAAATTTATTTTTTGCATTTTATTTAGTCAAAAATTCAATTTTTGTCCTACTAAAACTAATTGTTTATTATTATCATTTTTAAGACAAGTAACAAGAATAATGTCACCTTCTAATGTTAAATAATCTTTTTTATTTTTTTTATAAATCTTTATTATTTTATAATTATAAATAGTCTTATTATAGCTAAATTCAAAAGTATCATTTAATTTTAATAATTTTAAATCATTAAATAAAGCTGTTTTACCAGTTCCAGAATGTCCCAATATTACAAATGGATTTAAATAATATAACATTAAACCATTATTTAAACTATTTAGATTAGAATCTATATTATTAATAACTTCTAATAAATTTATTTGATCAATTTTTAAATAACCAGATATATTAGAAGATTTTTCATTATCAATATAAGAATTTATATTAACTATTTTATGATAAGTATTATTGAATTTAATAAATATGCTTATTAATAGCACAAATACAATTAAAAGTAAACATAACTTAATTATTTTTTTTGACATAATATTTAGTAATAACAATAATCATAAATAGAACTGTAATTATAAAAGAAGTAGTATTAATATCTTCTATATTAGTATCTAATACTGGTATTTGATTATCATTAATTTTAAAATCATCTATTTTCTCCTCATTTAATAATGGAACTATTAATGAATTTGATTCTTTCTTTTTAAAGTATTTATTTTTATTCTCTTTTAAATAATTAATTAAATAGATACTTTTATTTTCTAATAAATTAATTTTTTCAACGACTTTATTTAATTTATAATTATTAGAGACATTTTCTTGTTTTAAATAATATACCTCGGAATTATTGTTTTTAAACAATACTTTTCCATATTTATTTGTATTACCACATCTTATTAATTCTTTATTAGAATTATATAAGCAAATTTTAGAATCTTTTATATTTTTACCATTAATATCACTTACATAAATATTAATATCATATTTTGGTACTATTGGTTTTATTTTTTCAATCTTCTTGTTTTCTTTTAATTCTTTTTGTTCGCCTTGTTTTACTACTTTATTAGTTATGATTTCTTTGATATTGGTTTCTTTGGCAATTTCATTATTTGGATTATAAATAGTATCTTCTTTATCCAAATTATTAGTTTTAATACTATTTATATTATTATCAATAGTTTCATCAATTAATTGATCATTTTCTATATTAATTGATAAATTTAGTTCTTCACCATTAATTTCAAATTCATAAATATTTAAATCTTCCTTACAATTTAAACCACATTCAATTTGTTTAAGATAATAATTACCATAATCTAAATCTATAGAATAATTATTATCTGTTATTACTATTTTTTCTATTAATTCATTGTTGTTATTATAAATACCATATACATTTTCAAATAACACATCTTCTTTATAATCATTTATATTGTTAAAATTAATATTTAATCTACTAGATAAAGAAATTATATTATAATTATTAATTATTCTTGGTAAATTTATTGCTCTAAATAAAGATACGTAATTGTTTGATAAGTAGAATTCCATACTATTTTCGTATCCTTGAGCAATTTGATATGTTTTTGTATTATTAAACTTTTCTACTAAATTTATTCTACCTCCTTCATCGATTTCTAAGCCATCAGTTAATACTTCTTCATAATCTAATAAATATTTTATAAATAAAGGCCTTGAAGAATTAACTTCAATAGTATGTTCTTTAGAAATAGGAATATATCTTTCTACAGCTCTATTTACACTTTTAATTTTACTGTTATATGTTGTTATTTCTTCACCATCAATAGAACTGGTTAATACTATTTTAGCGTTAGGAAAAATATTTTTCCATATTAATAACTGTGTTATAACATAATCTATATCTTTAGTTCTAGACCCATAATTATATCCATAATAAGCTAAAGCATTTATATATTCAAATGTTTCCTGATGTAACCCTAATAAGTCGTAATTATTAAAATATTTAACATAATTAAATCCAAGTTCATCAAATGGATTAATACTATAAAATATGTTATTATTACTATCTTTAATAAAAGCAGCCTGAATTATTTTCTCTTTATCATCAAAATTTATCTTATAATATATATCAGGAATAGATTCCCTACTAAAATTTTCTGCACTAACACTTTGCATAAAAATTATCATAAAAAATAAGATCATAACCAAATATAAATATTTTTTCATCATACCTCCTTTGAAATCCCTCTAATTATATTATTATAGATAAATATCTAATTTCCTTTTTTTATTTATTTTTTTTTAAAAAATATTGCCTAAAACAATTTATTGTGGTATTATTTTGTATGTCAGATGAATTAATGGACCCTTAGCTCAGTTGGTTAGAGCATCCGGCTCATAACCGGGCGGTCGTAGGTTCGAGTCCTACAGGGTCCACCATTTGATTTGCGGGTATGGCGGAATTGGTAGACGCGCTAGACTTAGGATCTAGTGGAGAAATCCGTGGGGGTTCAAGTCCCTTTACCCGCACCACTTTGGTTATAAAACACACAATTATAGTGTGTTTTTTTATTTTAATAAAATCAATAAAAAAACAATTGATTAATAATCAACTGTTTTTTTATCTTTATCAATCATATATCTTATTTTATTAATAAGACCAATGCTTAATTTTTTATCAACATATGTAACTATCCATCCTTCTTTATATTTAGGAATCTTACTAATATTTAATGGAAACATATGTGTTTTTATAATACTAAATATTTTATCATCCACTAAATTTGGAAAATATTTTTTAGAATTAATTGCTGCAGCTTCAGCATGAGAAAATCCGTGCATTTTAAAAATTGATTGTTTCTTTTTAACATCTGTTACATAATCATGATCAATTTCATCAAGTTCTTTACTATATTTATAGGCTTTTGGATAAAAATCGTGTAATAATCCTGCAATTGCACAAACTTTAGAATCTGCATGATGAACTTTTGCCATTAAAAAAGAATAATAAGATACTTCTGTTACATGATCCCATAATCTTCCTTTATGATGACGGAAATACTTTCTTTTTTGAAATTCATCATTTAATAGTATTTCCTTTACAATATCTAACCATTCATCAAAATATTTACATTTTTCTAAATGTGTTAAATCCTTTTTTATATCGCTACTATAATAAGTCATAATTACCTTCCTTTTAAATAATTTATTGCATCACTTAATGTTTCTACACTCTTTATAATTATATCATAATTTCTTTCTTTAGCTATAGTTATAGCTTCTTCATAATTTTCTTTTGGACATAAAAATATTTTAGCACGCGATTTTACTGCACCAATTAATTTATATTTTACCCCACCTATTTCACCAACATTACCTTCATTATCAATTGTTCCTGTACCAATAATTTTATCCCCTTTTGTTAAATTTGAAGATGTTAATTTATCATATATACCAAGTGCCATCATAAGTCCACCAGAAGGACCTGATTCATTTGACTTACTATTTATTTCTATATTAGGGTTAGTTTCAAGTTCATAATTATAAATAATTGAAACACCCATTTTTTTAGAATTTTCATATTCTTTTAATGTAGAAGTAACAGTTATTTCTTTGTTATCTCTTAAAACATTTACATTTACTATATCATTGATATCTAAAGTTTGAATATAGTCTTGAATATCCTTTAAAGTATTAATACTAACATCATTTATTTTTAATATGATATCTCCAACTTTTAAGTCAGAATTTTCATTATCATTATATGCAACACAAATCATTTGTTTTTTTATTTTTACATCTTTACCTGCTAAATTATAAGCAGATATTGTAGCATTTGAAATTGCTTCATTTAAATTTAATCTTTCTCTTAAAGTCATTTCTTTTAGTGATTCATTATCATATGTAAGCTTATCCTTTTTTATTACATCCCAATCATTATTTATATAACTAAATAAAATAAATGGAATATTTCCTTTAATCATAGATACATAAGCCATGCCAAATTCTCCAGAAGTAGTTTCTTGACCTTCAACTTTTATTCGATCATTTAATGATATAAAACCACCAGGTGTTTCAACTTGATAAGGAAGTTCTATAGTAAATAATAAAATAATAGCTATTAAACTAATAACAAACCATAGATTTTCTTTAATGTATTTTTTTATTTTGTCATATACTTTATTATACATGTGTATCCTCCTTTTAATATTATATCAGAAAAGAAGATGAATAATGAAAAAAAATATATTAATTATTACAATATTATTTATGATAATATACCTCTTATTTAAATATAATAATATAATTAGTATCACTACTATATCTTCTTCATATCTATTTTTAAGTAAAGTATTACCTTTTTTATTACCTATATTTATAATATCCAAAATATTAATTAATTATAATTTTGCTTATTATATTTCATCTATATTTAAAAATAATATTTATATTTATATATTATTAATATCATTTATATCTGGATGTCCAAATAATGTTATAACTATAAAAGATTTATTAAAGAATAATGTAATAACTATTAAAGAAGCTAATATTTATTTGAAATCATCTTTTTTTCAGAGTCCCTTATTTTTATATACAATGCTAAAAACGATATTTAATAATGATATAGCTATTACCATAATAGTAATTGAGCTAATTACTAATGTTATTATTTTTATTATAAATCCAATCAAAAAAAATAATATTATTAAAATAAAGTCAAAATCTTTTAATGATATATTAATTACCAGTATTAAAGAATCATGTAATGTAATGATAAATATTTATATAACCATTATTATATTTAATATTATTATTAGTTTATTACCAAAAATATTTAGTAATTTTATTGGAATAATTGAAGTTACACAAGGATTAAATTATTTAGTTAATAGTAATTCAAATACTTTATATAAATTAATTTTATCAGTAATATACATTTCATTTGGTGGTCTTTCTATTCATACGCAAGTAAACAGTATTTTACAAAATTCTAATATTGATTACAAATATTTTTTAAATGGAAGAATAATGCAGGTAATAATTGCTTTAATTCTTTTAATCACATTTTATTGTTATGCCAGAAATTTCAACTGGACTTTCACTAATATTAGTTAATTCTATATCATATTTTCTATTGGATGAAATATTTTTTGTTACTGGTACTATCAATTTTAAAACATGGTAATTCTTAACTGTACTATCATTTTTCATTTCTGTAGTTATTTTACTATTATCAAATACATTTGTATAACAAAATTTAGCGGCATTTTTCTTATAAGTTCCAGTTGATATTACCCACTTTTCATCATCATAAACAACATAAGTATCAAATATTACTAATCTTTTTTTTAAGTCATTGTTGTATTCAAAATCATAACAAATTAATCCACTTGTACAACTACTAATTTTTTTTAAGCCATAATTAATAAAGTCATTTTGAATTATCCTAGTATATGAAGCTCTTTCAATAGCATCTTCGCTTCTTTTAGTAGATAGTTCTTTTTCAGCTTTTAAATCAACTAAAATATTAAATATAAAAACTAGTACTACAGCAATTAACATGACACTAACCATTATTTCTACTAAAGTAGTTCCTTTACTTACTTTATTCATGACTATCACCCTTTATCATCTTACTTTTTATATCTATCTATTATAATAATACCATAAAAAAAAGATGAATGGTATATTTATTCATCTAAAATATTTACTTTTAAATTAAAATTGACTGTAATATTATCCACTACACTATTAATTGATTGCCATACTCTTATTTGATGTGAAATACTATAATGTTCATTTAAATAATTTTCATATAACAAATAGCCATCATCAACTTTATCAAAATTATTTAAATATCTTATTAATACATTATTTACTGATACTCTTATATTAGCATCACTATTATTTATTGGAGTTAATACTATTTGATATTTTCTTTTTTTACCATTATTAGTTAAATTAATAATATTAAATGGAGAATAAATACCGTCAATATCTAATTGTTTATCTAATTTTTTATTAATTTTTGGATTAATATCAATTATAAAACCATTATCTTGATAAGTTTTATGAATATTATCTTCAATAATTTTTATAGTTATAAATACTGTTAATCCAATTAAAACACCGATAAATATTATTAAAGAAATTGTATATCTAATAATTGATCTATTCAATATTTTCATATTTTGCCCTTCTTATCCTAATAATAATATCAAATATTAATAAAAAGATAAAGAATATTTTTAATATTTACATAAAATATTATAGGTGATAATTTATGTGTCCAAAAAAACCTAAAACTCCAGGATTTATATATTTTTTGTGTCTATTTTTTTTAGCAATATTAATATTTTATCAAACTATAATAACTCTAATTTTACCATTTAGAACGCATATATTTTTTTTACTTATAGAAATCGCACTATTCTTCTTTTTGATTTTCAAGATAATATGGCCTTATTAAATTTTCAGTTTTAAAAATATAATCTAAATTTTCTCTTACTTTTATGGAAGATAAAAATTCATTTTCATCAAATTTAATTTCATTTGGAAGAGAAATAAGAACAAAAAATAATTTTTTTTCATCATCAGATAGGGAGTATATATTTAAATAATTTTTTATTAAATTATCAAAATTTATATTAAAATATTCTTTTTTATAAAACTTTATTATATCAATTATAGGTATATCTATTGTAGATTTATTCCAGCTAATCAAATAATCTTTAGTATCTTTTAAAAAATGATCAAGTGATAAATTATTATGAATAACCGCAACTCTAGTTTTTTTTAATTTCTTAACTAATGAGTACCAATTATCTAATTCATTCTGGCAAAAATTTAAATTAGCTTTTATTTTACTATAATTATTCATAAATAAATATTTTGATGGTGATAAATATATAGATTTAAAAAAATCGTCGTAATACTTATCATATATTTCATTTAAATAATCAATATTACTTTTTATATTATCATAGACTTCTTTAAAATTATCTTCTGTAACATCTTTATAAAAAGATGTTTTATAGTGTAGTTTTGCTATTAAATTTATTAAATCATTAGCTCTTTGTTCATTTGGATAAGATATATCATCAATGTATTTGAAAACATCAATTCCTTTTCTAGAATCATCTACTATTTCTGGATAATTGTCAAAACTTCTAGATTTAAGATAAGAAAATAATTCTCTTAAATTATTATTACTTTCTTTTATTACATAATTAACACTGGTGGTTTCTAATATAGTTGCACTTCCCTTTAAGGTATAGCGATATGGTTTATATATTTCCTTTATTGTTTCTAAAGACTTATTCATCTTCTTCAATAGGTATTAATAGTTTATCTCCAATTTTTATTTCATCAAAATCATTATATTCATGAAGTAATTCTTTAGATACTTTAAACTTTTGACAAATTAAATCAATTGTATCTTCTTTAGTAACAATATATACATGATAAGTTACATACGTATTATCAGTAGTAGTTATAGAATTATCAATTATAGAACTTTCAACATTTTTTTCTTCATTGTTATTTATTATTGCATCAATTTCTTTGTCTAATTCTTCATTTCTTTGTTCTTTCAAAATATTATCATCAACACTTTCTTCTTCTTTATTTTCAATAATATCTTCTTTTATTATTTCTTCATAAGAAAATAATAATTCTATTTTAACAGTTAAAGTATCATTATCTTTAATATCGTATGTAAAATCATTGATATCTACTATAACTGAATCTTTATCAATATTATCAGTTAATTCAATAGTAAAAGGTATTTTATATGTAAAATTTTCTTTATTAACACTAATTAAATGTGCCTTATAATCTCCTGATATGATAAAAGTTCCATCAATTTCACCATTATTTAATTGTTCTTCATGCTCTAATGATATTGAAGTTATCTCTGCAATTTTAGTATCAAATTTTATATCCTTTTCATAAGGAATAACACTTTTCATATAATCATCTCCTAAATAATTATATGAATTAATTTATTATTTATTAAAAAAATACAAATAATATATTTGTATTTTATAATTTTTTTATTTTTTCAGTTATTTTTGCATTTTTAGAATCAATAGCAATTCTTTGACAAACAAATAATAAAACAATCACATTAATATTAAATGATCCTCCATAACTAAGCAATGGTAGAGGTACTCCAGTAAGAGGCATTAATGCTAATACTCCAAGTAAGTTAATTAATATATGTATAGTTAAATAAATGAATGTTCCATATGCAATAATTGAATCACTTACTTTAGATGCTCCTTTAGCAATTCTAAGAATTGAATAAAGCATTGCTATATATAGTAATAAAACAATTATTCCACCAATTATACCCATTTCTTCACATATAATTGGGAAAATAAAATCAGTGTGAGCCTCTGGTAAATACAAATACTTTTGAGTTGAGTTACCAAAACCAAGGCCTGTTAATCCTCCATTTTTTATAGCTATTTCACTATTACAAACTTGATATCCTGTTGGCTCAGTATACCTTGTACATGGTGCTAAAAAGTTAAGTCTATTTCTTTGATATTCAGATATTAACTTTGGACCAACCAAAGCAACTAATACTAAACCAATGACAATAGTAATCCATATTATTGAACTACACTTCTTTTTAACAAATTTATTAATTGGAACACTAACAAATGTTAATAGCACAAGTAAAGCAATAATAATAGCTCCGCCTAAATCTGGTTGTTTAAATATCAAAAATGCCATTATTATCGCTACAAGAAATGGAATAAAATATAAATACCATCTATATTCTTTTATTTTTATTAATCTTTCATAATAATATGCCATAAAAAGAATTAATATTGTCTTAGCAAATTCTGATGGCTGAAAACTAAATAATCCCAAATCATACCAGCTTCGAGAACCATTAACTACCATTCCATAATATTTTAATCCTATCAAAGAAACTATAATAAATATCGTTAAAAAATATATTATTAATTTATTTTTATACAATCGATATTTAAATAATAAAATAAACAAAGTAGAAAATGCTGATGCAGCTAAAACAATTAATACTTGTTTTTTTAAATAATAATTTGATGCAACACCTTGAGATAAAACTGTTACAACAGATGATGCGGAATAAATAGCAACCACACCTATTATCGTTAAAATAATAGATGAAAGTAAAAGAAGTAAATCCATTTTTTGAATATGCTTTTTCACAAACATCACCCTACTATTTATATAATAGCATACTTTAACTTGATTTAATAATCTTTAGATAAAATGATTGTCAAAAAAGTGTCTAAATTAATAAAATATAATAGATACATAAAGGAGGTATAAATATGTATTACTACGGAAATAACGGTTATTATGGAAATGCTGGTTGTAATCAAGGTGGTTATGTAGGTTATACTTATGGTGGTGGAATTGGTGCTGCTATTTGGATAGTATTATTTATTCTTTTAGTTATTATAATTGGTGCTGGTTGGTTTGGAAATAATAATAGCAATAATCGTTAAGGAAGGTTTACTTCCTTTTTTTAATAAAAAAATAATGTATAAAATACATTATTTTATAAACATTGCATCTCCAAAGGAAAAAAATCTATAGTCATTTTTTATTGCCTCTTTATAAGCATTTAAAATAATATCTTTTGAAGCAAATGCAGATACTAACATAATTAATGTAGACTTAGGTAAGTGAAAATTAGTAATAAGTCCATCTATTGCTTTAAATTCATAACCAGGATAAATAAATATATCAGTTGTTCCAGCACATTCTTTAAATTCATTATATTTACCATATATAGTTTCTAAAGTTCGACATGATGTTGTACCTACACTAATAATTCTTCTCTTTTCTTTTTTTGCTAAATTTAATATATTTGATGTTTCTTTAGACATTTCATAATATTCACTATGCATTTTATGATCTAAAATATTTTCTTCTTGAACTGGTCTAAAAGTACCAAGTCCAACATGAAGAGTAACAAAAGTAATAGTAACACCTTTTTGTTTTAATTTTTCAAGCAAATCAGTAGTAAAATGAAGTCCAGCAGTTGGTGCAGCAGCACTACCTTCAACTTTTGCATAAACTGTTTGATATCGGTTTTTATCATTTAATTTTTCATGTATATATGGAGGAAGAGGCATTTCACCAAGTTTATCTAATATTTCAACTAAAATACCATCATATATTAAAGTAACATTAACTATTCCTTCATCAAATATCTCATCAATTCTAGCTTTTAATATACCATTTCCAAAACTAACAATAGTATTAATATGTAATCTTTTTTGAGGTCTTGATAAGCATTCCCATTTATTATCTCCCAAATCTTTTAAAAGTAATAATTCAATATGAGCATGAGTATCTTCTTTTTCTCCTATTAATCTAGCAGGTATTACTTTTGTATTATTTAAAACTAATACATCACCTTTATTTAAATAATTAATAATATTATAAAATACTTCATGATTTATTTCTTTAGTTTTTCTATCTAATACTAAAAGTTTTGAATCACTTCTATTTTTTAATGGAGTTTGTGCTATTTTATCTTCAGGTAAATAATAATCAAAATCATTTATGTTCATTTTTCATCCTCTTCTCTATAATTTCGTATAAAAATATAATTAAGTTTGTTACTATTATAGCAAAAAATATTCCTTCAAAAGGATTAATTATTTTATTGAATAAGTATGATAAAACTCCTACTAAGATTGCATATATTATCTTTTTTTTACTTTCTATTGGACTATAAAATGATATAGTCGAGATGAATATTATACCATAAATAAATTCACTAGTAATTAATTCTTTAATATCTAAAATAATATTATTTTTAAATATTAAACATGATAATAATAATATAATAAAAAATGATACTAAAGAAATAATTGGAATTTCTTTTTTATAAGATTTTGTTATACAAAGTATAAGATAGCAAATTATTAGTAAAGCAATATTTGTTGTAGCAATTCCACCTATGCCATTTCCTAAAAACATATCTAGTGTTGTATAATTTGTTTCAATATTTAAATCATATATAGTAAGATAAGAATACTTGCCAAGTAAATAAATTATAAACATAATTACTAATTTCATAAGTGCATAATAATTAATTATATTAGTTTTAAAAGCCATTTTTATAATACTAAATAATAAAATAATGCCTATATACAAAAATATATTTATTTGTAATGGTAAGGCAAATGCCACTAATGGAAATAATACTAAATTATAATCATTTAGTATATGATATTCTTCTTTTTTTAGGTATTTATAATATATATAACTAATAATAAAAGGTATAAATATTGCAAGTAAAACTAAAAAAGCAGGTTTTAATATTGATATAAAGTTTATTAATTCTTTTTGATATAACAATATACCATTTTTATATGTAGCATAAATAGTTAATAGTAAAATTATTATATAATATTTTGTAATAATACTTATATTAGAATATTTAGATTTTAAATAATTAGTCATCTTGATACTCCTTTACTACATCTATTTTACTTGGACAAACATAGTTACATAAACCACATTTAATACACTTCTCGCTTTTTATTAATGGATTAATGTTAACAGGACAAACATCATAGCATAATCCACATCTAGTACATTCCATTTTTACATTATTATTATTTTTATTTATAATAACACCATTAATGTCAGATGTTATTATACAATCATTTAATGATATATTTTTTCCACATAAAGAATTATTTAATATAATACTATAATTTTTTTCTTTAATATTAAATTTAGATAGTATTTCTTTTAAATAAGTATATTTTTTTACATTAATTACACTTGGATTATCAATTAAATTACCATTTATTGTTACATATTTTTCTAAAATAGGTTTATTTTTTTTAACTTCATAAACCATATCTAAAATATCTTCAATATTAATAAGAAAATCATCATCTCTGTTTATTAAATACTTACGTAATAATTTATCATTTCCTATTGGATAAATATCATTTACTATATTATAATTAATATTAATTTTATAGTCATTTAATAAATCTCTATAACTATCTTTTATAACAAATTCTACTCTTTCAATGGCAAATAATCTAAGTAAATTATTTATTATATCAGAAATATCTTTAATATTATTTTTTAAATACATATATTTATTATAAATATATGGATCATCATCAATTGCATTAATATATAAAGTATGAATTTTATTATCTAATATTTTTTTTATATCATCATTACTATAATATTTTAAAAATACTTCTTTCGAAATATTATCAACATTTCTTGCTCTTTTAGATATAGATAATTCCTTATAATCATTTTTTATTATTAAATATTTCTTATTATTTAATTTTCCTATTTTTAATGCAATGCCTGAAACAGAAGAATATCTTTTTATATTATTATCATCATATACTAGTTGACCTTTTAAAATATGAGTATTTAATTTAATTATAATATAATTTTCATCTACTATAGGAATAAAAATATAATCTGGAGTTAATACTTCAAAATAATTATCAACAATATTTAAATTTAAATCTCTTAATATATTAACTGTTTTCATAAATTTCCTCCAAATAATATTTATTTTTCTTTAATTGATTTTAAATATTCCTTTAAATTAATAGCAATTTCTTTAGGAATTAATTTGCTTAACTCTTCTATACTTGCTTCTTCAATCTTAGTAATTGACTTATATTTTTTTATTAAATCTTTTCTCCTTTTTTGACCAATTCCTAATACATTATCTAAAACACTAGATATTTGCCCTTTACTTCTTATTTGCCTATGATAATTAATTGCAAAACGATGAACTTCATCTTGCATTCTAGTTAAATAATGAAATAAATTTGATGTTATATCCAAAGGTATTTCTTCCTCATTTAAATCAATTAATGAGTTAGTATTATGTTTATTATCTTTTTTTAAACCAGCAACTGCAATATTTAAACCTAGATCAGATAACACTTCTTTAGCTGCATGAATTTGAATTTCTCCACCATCAACAAGTATTAAATCTGGCATTTGAGTATTCTCAATCATAGCTCTATTATATCTTCGATAAATTACCTCTTGCATAGTATGATAATCATCATTTTTATCTACAACTATTTTATATTTTCTATATTCTTTTTTCTCTGGTTTACCATTAATAAATACAACCATAGCAGATACTGCAAAAGTACCAAAAAGATTAGAATTATCAAAAAGATCAATTCTAGTTAATTTTGGTAATTTAAGTAGTTTTCTTAATTCTTCATTTGAACCTGCAGTTCTTTCGTCTTCTTTTTCAAGTAGTTTAAATTTATTTTCATAATTTATTTTAGCATTCATTAATGCCATATCAAGAAGTCCTTTTTTTACCCCCTTAACAGGTGTAATAAAATTAGTTTCTACAACACTTTCTAAAACATTTTTGTTTAAATTATCTGAAACATATACTTCCTTTGGAATTTCATTTCTTGTATAAAATTCTGCAATATAATATTCAGCAGCATCAATTTCATCATCTAAACATACATAAATATCATTTTTACTTCCAACTAATTTTCCATTTCTAACAAAGAAAACATTAACAGACATATAACCATCTTTATAGAAAAATCCAAAAACATCTCTTGTCTTTAAATCAGATAAATCAATCTTTTGCTTTTCCATAACAATATTTACATAGTTTAATTCTTCTTTTAATTCTTGAGCCATTTCAAAATTTAAATTATCACTATATATTTTAATTTTTTCCATTATCTTATCTTTAAGAATTTTATCATTTCCTCTTAAAAAAGATAATATTTCATTTTCCATTTCTTTAACTTTATTTTGATCTAAATTTTTAGAACAATATCCTAAACACTCACCTATGTGATAATATAGACATAATTCTTTTTGATTATCACATTTTTTTAAAGGATATAATCTATTAATCAAATTAACTATTCTTCTTGCAGCATATGCATTTGGATATGGTCCAAATAAAATTTTATTATCTTTTTTCTTAATATTTAAATATCTTGATATTTTAAGTTTAGGATATGGTTTAGAAATATATTCAATATATGGATAACTTTTAGCGTCCATTAACATTATATTATATTTAGGTTTATATTTTTTTATTAAATTAATTTCAATTAAGAAAGCCTCCACTTCAGTTGTTGCAACAATATATGTAAAATCATGAATATTTTCAACCAGTTTTGCAGTTTTACCGGTATGTTCTCTATTAAAATAAGAAGATACTCTTTTATGAAGATTTTTTGCTTTTCCAACATAAATAATTACTCCATTTTCATCTAACATTTGATACGATCCTGGAAGATTTGGAACTAAAGATAGTTTTTCTTTAAACTTCATATTAAATACCTCCTTTCAAATATATTTTTTTAATAAATACTAATTAATTATACCATAAAATCGATACTAAAAAAATTAGATTTATTATAAATCTAATTTAATATAATATATTTTTTTAAAATAGTAAAATTTTTCTAGTAATTAATAATTTATTTATATATAATTAATTTAGGTGATTATAAATGAATCTTATAAATACATATGAAGAGCAAATTAAAAAAAGTAGATTTATTGCTTATTATTATGAAGTTTTTAATATAAATGAAATAAAAGAAATATTAGATCAATTAAAAAAAGAACATAAAAAAGCACGTCATTTACCATATGCATATAAAATAGATAATATTGTTAAAAAAAGTGATGATAAAGAACCTAATGGAACAGCAGGATCACCAATATATAATATAATTGAAAAACAACAATTAAATAATTGTTTAATTGTTGTTGTAAGATATTTTGGCGGAATAAAACTTGGTGCTGGCGGTTTATTAAGAGCTTACTCTAGTGCTGCAAATAATGTGGTAAAATAAAAAAATAGACAAAAGTCTATTTTTTTATCCAGCATCCTCAAATAATATTTCCTCGCCATTTCCATCATCCTCAATTATTATTTCCTCGCCATTTCCATCATCCTCAATTATTATTTCTTCACCTATTGATGATGAATCAATTGAATCAAGTATTATTTCTGCTTTACCATTTCCACTTTTATTGCTTGCTTTTTCTTCAACTTTTGTAACTAATGATGATTCATATCCACTTATTCCGCCATATCCAGTACTTGCACCACTACATTCCTCATAAATACCTCTTTTTCCACCACGTTTGTATCCAGCACCGCCTCCACCAGCATCGGCATTACAGTCATAAGCTACGTATGTATTGGTAGAACCACCTTTCCATGATGAAGTTGTATTTCCTGACTTGGTAGAAACTCTTCCTCCACCAGCTTGTCCTAGATGAAATGTTCCACCGCCTCCACCAGCAGCGGCTGCTGCTAGGGTACCATCAATACTGACTTCGGTACGACCACCACCAGCTCCAGACCAATATGCGTTTCCACCACCATTATGACCACCAGCATTCATTTTTTCTTGCCATGTTGATGATCCACCTTCACCCCCAATTATAAATGCCGCAACGGAATTTTTTTTCAATTTAGCAGTTACTTTTATATACGCTCCTTTTCCACCTGGAGATTCATCATCAGAACCACCAGCACCACCCCAAAGTTTGATTGTATATGATCCACTACAAGGAATAACAAAATTATTATCTATTGTTATTGACCAAGATTTACCTGCAGTATATGCACAGGATTCTTTAAATGAATAATAAGTACTTGGACATGTTGTATAATTATTAACATTATCATAAACAGTTCCCGGCGATGACCATCCAGGATTGTATGATGTAGATGTATAAACAGTTGTTGCTACTGAAGAATATAAACAACCAGAATCTGAATCACTACAAGTTCCTCTAATTGTTAAATTTGATGTTGCATTAGTTTCTCCACCTGTTGTCGTACAAGATGGTGGCACTGTATCTATATATTTATTATAGGTATTATAACATGTAGCTGTATTTCCAACATTATCTTTTATTGTTATTCCTATATATGATGTTCTTCCATGACCAGATATTGAACTTGTAAAATTAGAATATTTACAACCACTTCCTGTATCACTGCAATTTACACCAACACTCACTGATTGATCTTTTGTCCAGTATGTTTTTCCTCCTGTAGCACTACCACATGATGGTGCAATAGTATCTATGTATTTATTATATGTATTATAACATGTTGTGGTATTTCCAGCATTATCTCTTATTGTTATTCCTGTATATTGTGTTGTTCCATTTCCAGATATTGAACTTGTAAAATTAGAATATTGACAACCACTTCCTGTATCGCTACAATTTACACCGATACTTACTGATTGATTTTTTGTCCAATATGTTTTTCCTCCTGTGGCATTTCCACATGTTGGTGGATTTTTATCAACCTTTACATCAACTGAAACTGCTGGACAACGAGTAATATTACCATCATTATCTCTTATTTCATATGATGGGATAGTATATTTTTCCATAGAAGTGTTTATTATTTTACTTCCACCACTATATCTTGAATCACAACCCGAATCAGAATCACTACATCCCCACGTAATTGTTCTATTTTGATTAGTCCAATTAGAAAAATTTGAAGTATGTGTACACGTTGGTGGGGTTGTATCTAAAGGCTTTTTTTCAACTTTGACATCTATTGTAACGCTTGGACAATTTGTTTCATTTCCAACATTATCTTTTATTACATATGATGGAATAGTATATTTTTCCATAGTAGTATTTATTATTTTGCTTCCACCACCAGAACTTGGATCACAGCCTGAACCATTATCACTACATCCCCATGTGATTGTTCTATCTTCTCTAGTCCAATCAGAAAAACTTGGAGTATTAGTACATGTTGGTGGATCATTATCAATATATGCATTAACATTTTTTGAAGGACAATTTGTTTCATTACCAACATTATCTTTTATTACATATGATGGAATTGTTATTTGCTTAGCTGTTTCAGTATAAACTTTTGATGAACCATCATATCCAGTTTTACAACCAGATTCTGAGTCACGACATCCCCATTTTATAGTTATACTTCCAGTTTTCCAGGTGGTATTTTCACCCTCTACTGTACATGTTGGAGCAACATTATCAACATTATTAACATCAAATAAAACATATTCACTGGATATATTATCAACATTATCAATTCCCCATAAATAATATTGTTTATCTGTTAAATTTGGTACAGCAACTGCTCCAGAAATTTTATTATCGTCTATTTTATAACATCTATTAGCTTCAGTACATTCTTTGTTTGGCATAACTTGATTATCAGTAACATAAACGCCTTTTGGACCAGAACCACTACCATCAGATACGTAAATTAATGTATCTTTATTAGCATCTGTCCATCCATCATATTTTTCAAAATTTACAGTTGGTACTTCCTTATCAATTCTTACTTCAACTCGTGTTGTTAATAATTTCGTTTCATTATCATTTTGAGTTAGTTTAAGAGATATTGAAACTTCTGTTTTTAAAATTGCTGTTGCTCTTAAAATAACAACATTTGGACAATCCATTTTCACTGAACTACAAATACTTGAATCATTAAAGTTAATTTCTTTACTTTCACCATTGTATGATATTATTGATTCCAAAATATTAGAATAATTTGGTTTTATTAATAAAATTACATCTGTATTTACCCAATTTAAAGTATTTGAATTTTCAAATGATATTTCAGATTTAATACTATTATCTTCTAATTTATACGCTTTAATTCCAAAATCTTTTGCATCTTCATCTCCAGATATTAATGAACAATCAGAATCATCATTTACAGTAGCACTATATTCATAATTATCAACTGTTATTGATATAGTATGACATGCTAAATTATCATTTGCATTTGTTGGATTAGCAATAAATGGAATTTGAGAAGAATCACTATCAATATAGTCTTCTGCAGACATATAACCACTTGCAATTAATCTAGCAACTGAAAAAGCATTAGTTATGTTAACATTATTTTCTTCTGCATATCTTGTTGCAACAGTTGCAATGTATGCTTTTTTTGCCTCATATTCATTTTCTTTAGCTTTTTTTGTTACATTAAAATATACTGGAACTGCTATTGCTACAAGTAATCCTAATATAACTATTACTGCTATTAATTCTGTTAATGTAAATCCAGACTTTTTTTTCATAAGACCACTATCCATTCTTTTGATATTACTCTACACAATTATAATTTTCTATTTTTTTATTATCAAGAATATGTTTATACCATACATTTTTATAAGTATCATCATATTCATACAAATTAGTATAAATAAATATAGTTAAATTTTCTTCCTCAGTAAAAGAGACATTTTGATTTTTTATGCTCTCAATTGCTTTATCATACTCATCTTTACTTTCAAAATGAACAATTATTCCTGAATAATAATTAATTATTGTTCCTTCTTCATTAAATTCTATTATTTCTTTATATTTATCAAATGTTATATTTTCATTTTTTACAACATCTTTTGTACATATAACTTTACTTGTTTTGCTTTGATTAGTTAGACAATTATTATTTTTATTTAAACTTTTAAATATCAAAACAAATCCAAATATTAGTATTAAAACTATTAATATTATTATAATAATGTTTTTTTTCATTATAATCTCCCACCCTAGCTATATCATTTACTCTTTTTACATGTTATATTATATTCTTCATTATTTACATCTTCAATTAAATCTTTAAACCAAATCTTGTAATCCTCTTCTTCGTTATTTATATTATCATCATAAATGAATATACTAGTTTTATCTTCTTTAGAAAAAGTAAAACCATTTTTTTTCATATATTCTACATCTTTATCACAATCTGATGGTGATGAATAATGATTTATATATCCTGTATAATAATGTGTTACTTGTCCTGTATTATCATATTGGATAATATTTTTTACATCTTGCTTATCTATTATATTATTATCTTCATCAAATATATTTCTTGTACCAGTGCAAATATATTCATTTTCTTTTTCTTCACAAATACTTTCATATTTGATTGTAAATGTTAATATAATCAATACTAATAAGATGATTGATAAAATAATAATTATAATATTCTTTTTCATAATTATTTTCCCTTCTATCTTTTTTGTAAATATAATAAGTAAATATTACTTTCATAAAATTGGCTATCTTGTGTTGCCATGTCAGCTGACCTTTTATAAGTTATTGTTACTTTAAATGTTTTTACGTCTCCAACATTTAACATATCACCTTTTGAAATTCTTGAGCCATCAGCATACGTTATTTCATAAACAATATGACTTTTAAAATATTGATCAAGCATCATTTTTATTGGTTCTGCCTTAAGTTCAGCATTTATTGTTCCATCATTAGTAACATCAAAAGTATATGTAAATGAATCTCCGGATTTCATAAATTTAGATCTAGTGTATAATCCATGATCAGTTAATTCAACTTTTTCAACGTCAACAAGGCCTTTAACTTCACCTTCTTTAAGATTACTAAATTTAACATCAAATTCTTGTCCTGTTGGAACATATACATATTTATAATAAAAAACAAATCCATAGATAAGTAAAACACCAATTATACCAAAAATAATTATTTTTTTCATCTTACTATCACCTATTATAAATATATCATATTTTAATTTATTAAACAAGAAAAGATAAGTTATTAAAACTTATCTTAAATATTTTTTACATAAATAAAGCACATTTTATCACTATAATATAAACTGTAATCATCCATTTCTTCTAAGAAATAATGCATAGGATGTTTAACTGTTGTAAGAATTACATCAAAATTATATTTTTCAATTATTTCTCTTGGATTAGTATCAAGATTTTCTAAATTTCTTGCATCTGGTAACACATCTTTAGAAAAAACATCACCTAAGCCATATGCAAATATTTTAATATCAGATAATGCATTAAATTCATTTAGTTTATAAAGTAAATATCCACCTTGAGAATAATCATTATACATTCTCTTAGGTTTTAATTCAATAATTTTCCTAATTGCCTCATCACTATAAAATCCATCATTATCAATTAATCCTTGATTTCTAAATGAATTAATTTGCTTGTATCCAACTACGGCAGTAACTCCAACTAATACAATGCAAAAACAAATTAAAATCAATTTTTCCACTTTTTTAAATGGATTTTTTAAATATTTGTACATATCATCGCTAACAAAGAAATACTTACCTAATGTCCATGTTGAATATATTCCATACATTCCAATAAATCTTTGACTTCTCATACACATAAATAGTAATAATAATTGAAATGCTATTTCATGTAATTTCATTTTTTTATGTTGCAATATTAAATTAATTAATGGAAAAGCTACAATTATAAATATATATATACCAAACATACCATGGAAACTTGCTGATTGCCATTCTACTATATATTCAATCATATTTTGATCAGCCATATTAGTAAATGGATAAGCAAGCATTGTATATCCAAATGGATTTAAACAAGTAGCTAATAAGGTTAATACTAAAACTATTACTAATGTTTTTGTTTGCTTTTTACTTAATTTAAATGAAGTCCATCTTTCTTCATCGAATTTAAATATTTTTAAGAAGATATCACATAGTAATACACCAATTATAAATATATAAGCAAGAGATGATGAACCACCATGAAAATTTACCCACACTATTTGAAGTATTGGAATAGTATATATCAATTTATCAAAATGTTTTTTATCATCCAAATAATTAAATAATACATAAACTAAGTAAGCCATCATAAGTAAACTTAATATATATGGACGAGGACCTGTTACTTTAAAAAATACTGTCATTAAAAGTAAATAACATAATTTAAAATCAAATATTTTTTTTAATTTAACTTTTAGCATTTTAGCCATTAAAATATAAAGTAGCAAAAATATAACTAACATTATTACTAAGTCTCCGACAGGACCTAGTTTATACATAACAAATTCAGTTAACCATTCATGGGCAGTCCACGAATAATTTCCAAACCAGGAAAACATTTCTGATTTTGGGATGGTATGAGAAACATCTATTATATTACCTATAACATAATGCCAAAACCAGTCATTATCAGTAATAGGTTCAAGTGCCATAAATAAGCCCATTAAAAATGTAAAAATAACTCCCATATTTCCTCCTATAAATCTTTATCTGTTTCTTTGACAATATATATTGGTCTTTTTTTATTCTCTAAATAATCTTTAGCCAAATAAAGTCCTATATTGCCCACAAAAACAAATAATAATCCAAATATAAATAGTAATAAAGTAATTATTGCAAATAAAGATGAAACTATAAATGATTTACATATCATAATAATAAATAATATTAAAGAAATAAATATAAATAATACTCCAAAATATATTGGCCATGAAAGAGGCATAGTAGTAAATGCAATAATACCATCAATTGCATACTTAAATAGTCCCATGAAAGACCATTTAGTATTTCCAGCAATTCTCTTAATATTTTCATATTCTAAATATTTAGTTTTAAAACCAACAAAGGAAAACAAACCTTTAGAAAATCTATTATATTCACCAAGTGAAAGTATTGAATCAACTACTTGTCTAGTCATTAGTCTAAAATCTCTAGCGCCATCAACTATTTCAACTCTATCAGTCATTTTGTTAATTAATTTATAGAATTGTCTTGCAAAAAAACTTCTGATTTTAGGTTCACCAGATCTTGATACTCTTCTTGTTGCAACAATATCATACCCCTCTAAAGCAATAAGGCGATACATTTCAGGAAGTAGTGATGGTGGGTCTTGTAAATCAGCATCCATTACCGTGATATAATCTCCAGTAGATTCTTTAAGACCAGCATACATTGCAGCTTCTTTTCCAAAGTTTCTTGAAAATGATATAAATCTTACTTTATCATCATGACTACTATATTTTTTTAATAACTTTAATGTATTGTCAGATGACCCATCATCAACAAACAAAAATTCAAAATCTAAGTTATCCATTTTTTCAGCAACATTTGATATTGCTTTATAAAACATAGGAAGAGCTTCTTCTTCATTAAAGCAAGATACTACAATGCTTAATTTCTTTTTACTCATACTTCTACATCTCATTTCTACTATTTTTATTTTACCATAATAAAAAATAAAAAAAAAGAACTAATATTCTTTTAAAATGTTATTTTTTATTAATCTTATTTATTACATATTCTTTAGCATCATCTAATGACATGTTTAATACAGTACCTATTTCACTATATAAAGATTTTTCTGCTAAAAGCATATATGTATTATCTTTTTCTCCTTTTTTCTTACCACTATCTAATCTTTCTTTATTTCTTAAATATGTTGTTTTAATAATTCTTACTAAATCTTCTCTATTTCCAGTGTTAAGTAATTTTTTATATTCAGCTTCTAATTGATGATTTGGATAGTTAATTGTTTTAATATTAGGCATATTATTAATGAGTCTATTAATTTCTTTTTTAGATAATAATTTTCTTATATTTTCTTGAGTAAGTGGTGCTTTTATAGTTAATGATTCATCATTAATTGGCACTAGAACATAATAATCTTTATCACTATTTTTAACAATATCTTTTACTTTACACACATTACAATTATATAAAACATGACTATTTATTTTAAACATCTATTTCACCTACTTACAATATAATTGTAACATTTTAAAAATATTTTCGTAAGTTAAAAATCAGTTTTTTTATTTGATTTTTCTATCCCTAGTATTATTCCAATACTCATCAAACTTACTAAAAGTGATGATCCACCATATGATATAAATGGTAAAGTAACCCCAGTTACAGGAATTAGTCCTACTACTACTGCTAAATTAAGTGTTGCTTGAATAATAATTTGAGACGATAATCCAAATACTAAATATTTACTGAATAAATCACTTGATGATAATGATATTTTTATTGATTTATAAAATATAATCATAAACATCGATGTTATTAATAATATACCTAAAAATCCAAATTCTTCAGATATAATTGCAAATATAAAATCTGTTTGTGGCTCTGGTAAATAAAAGTGTTTTTGTATTGAATTACCTAATCCTGAGCCAAGTAATCCTGAAGGGCCAATGGCATATAGACTTTGTATTATTTGAAAACCACTACCTAAAGGATCTGTCCAAGGATTTAAATAAGATACTATCCTTGCCATACGATATGGAGCAACTATAATAAGTCCAATTATACAAAGTAATCCCAAGATAAAACACTTTATAAAAAATGATAACTTTGTACCACTAACAAATATTATTAATAATAAAGATAAAACAATAACCATTCCCTGACCAAAATCTGGTTCTAACATAATAAGAAAAAAGAAAAAAATAATAATACTAAGAATTGGAAATATTCCTTTTTTTATATCTTTAATATCTTTATTATTTTTTGATAAATATTTTGATACAAATATTATTAATCCTATCTTAGAAAACTCTGATGGTTGTATTCCAAAAGGTCCAAAGCCAAACCAACTTCGAGATCCATTTCTTATTTTTCCAACACCAGGTATTAGAACAAGTATTAAAAGTATTATACATACTAATAATATTTTATTGGCATGTTTTTCATATAAATGATAATCAATTTTTTTTAATATGAACATAAGTACTAAACCTACAATAAAAAATATAGCTTGTGATATTAAATATTTATATGGATTATTAAATTTATATATTGACCAAACATATGATGATGAGTAAATCATTGTTATTCCAAATAAACATAATAAAATAGTTGTTATAAGAAGAATATTATCCTTTATTTTTTTCATGTGTTTATCTCCTTATTAATAATATGAAAAAAGAAGTCTTAATAGACTTCTTATTATAACCATACGCCGTATGTAATCATTATCATAGCAAGTGTTAAACCTACTACCCAAAATAGTTTTACAATATCTGTTTCTTGCCAATCTAATTCTTCAAAATGATGATGTAAAGGTGCTTTTTTAAATACTCTCTTATGAAATTTTCTAATAGCTATTATTTGAATTAATGTTGATAGTGTTTCAATAACAAATACACCACCAATAACTGCTAAAGAAATTTCATGACGTGTTAATATTGCAATTGCAGCAAGTGTTGCACCAAGTGCCATTGAACCAGTATCACCCATAAATACCTTTGCTGGATGAGAATTAAATAATAAAAATCCAAGTAAAGAACCAACTAATATAAAACAAAATATAGCAATTTCAGTATAACCGGCAAGCCAAGATGTTGACCAAGCAATTAAGCCATAAGCCAAAAATGCAATTGCAGAAAGGCCACCTGCAAGTCCATCTAAACCATCGGTTAAATTTACGGCATTACTAGTACCAACTAATAAAAATAATATGAATAAACCATAAATCCATCCCAAATTAATATTGATATTTAAAAATGATATTTCAATTGTTGGATCCCCACCATGTCTTATAAATATATAGAAAAAGATCAATGCTATTAATGTTTGAATAAGTAGTTTAAATAATCTAGATAAACCAACATTATTTTTATATCTTATTTTTAAATAATCATCTGCAAATCCTAATGCTGCATATGAAATAAATACGAATACAACAATAATGATATTGGATGTTATTTCAAGAGATCCATACAGCCAAAGAAATAATATAGCCAAAATAGTTGGGATTATAAAAATAAATCCTCCCATTGTTGGTGTTCCTTCTTTTTTTAAGTGTTTTTTTAATGAATGACTAACTTGTTGTCCAGCGCCTATTTTTTTCATTAAAGGAATAAATATAAGTCCAACAACAATTGCTAAAATAAATCCTAGCATTAAAGCCATTGCTGATTTAGCTAAAATAAGCATAATATCTCTCCTAACTCTTAAATTAATTATACTACAATTAAATAGATTATTTAATAACAATATTATTTATTTTACATTTTATTTTGTCAATTTGATAACATTAATTTAACAGTAGAATTATCTTCTACATAAAGTCCAGCACTTGGAGATTGGTGTATTATTTTATTTCCTTGACCAGAATACTCTAATGTATAACCTTTTAATATTTTTTTTGCTTCTTCTAATGACTTTCCAACAACATCAGGTAATACTTGATATTTAATATCATTCCAATTATATACTTTAGGCATTAAATCACTTGCTGGCGGAAGTTTTTTTATATTAATATAACTTTCTAAAATAGCCTTAGCAACAGGTGCTGCAACTGTACCACCATATTGAGTAACACCTTTAGGATTATCTATAGCAACATAAACAACAATACTGGGGTTATCTGCTGGCATAAACCCAATAAAAGAAACAATATAATTTCCCACCATATATCTTCCATTATTAACCTTTTGTGCTGTTCCTGTTTTTCCTCCAACTCGATAGTTTTCAATATAAGCATTTCTTCCAGTACCATTTGAAACAACACTCTCTAGTGCAAATCTAACCATATCTGATGTTTCTTTAGTTATTACCTGTCTAATAATTTCTGAAGAATTTTCCAATACTATTTGTTTGGTTGTTGAATCACTTATATTTTTTAATATATATGGTCTATATAGTGTACCACCATTTATTGATGCAGATACTGCTCTTACCTGTTGTATAGGCGTAACAGAAATACCTTGACCAAATGCAGTTGTGGCTAATTCTACATTACCAATCTTATCTAAGTCAAATATAATACCGTTTTCTTCTCCAATTAAATCAATACCTGTTTTTTCACCAAATCCATAATTTTTAATATAAGAGAATAATCTATCTTTTCCTAGTTTTAAACCCAATGATACAAAACCTGGATTACATGAATTTTCAACTACTTGTAAATATGTTTCTTGACCATGTCCTCCCCTTTTCCAACAATGAAGATGTGCTCCATCTACTTCAATAGAGCCTTTATCATAAAAGTTATCTTCAAATAAATTTACTACACCTTCATTGAGTGATGCTGCAAGTGTAGTTATTTTCATTGTTGAACCAGGCTCATACGTCATCCAAATAGGAAGATTTCTATTTAATATTTCTAAAGATGTTGTTTGATAAGAATTGGGATTATAATTTGGTCTAGAAGATATTGCAAGTAATTCACCACTTTGTGGATCCATAGCTATTGCTAAAGCTGCTTCAGGACTATATTTAGATACAACATTATCAAGTTCTCGTTCAACTGCTTGTTGTAAATCTAAATCAATTGTTAAGGTAAGATCAAGTCCTGATACTGCTTCTTTATATTCTTCAGATACAGGAAGTTTATTTCCCTTAGCATCACTATAATATTTAATAGAGCCATTAGTTCCAGTTAAATAATCATTGTACTTAAGTTCTAAACCTGATAATCCTTGATTATCTATTCCAACAAATCCTAGTGTTTGAGCCATTAAATTCTTATATGGATAATATCTTTTAGATTCTTTTAATAAGTATACTCCATCATAGTTTAATGCATTTATTTTATCTGCTATTTCAAATGATAATTGTCTGCCTTCTGGATGGACCCTTTCCAAAGAAGTTTTTTTAAAAACATGTTCTTTCATTTCTTCATAACTTACATTAAGAATACTAGCAAGTTCTTGAGTAACTTTTTCTTTTTCTTTTATTTGATTTGGAATTAAATAAAGAGATGTTGTTGTAATATTATCTGCTAAAATTTTACCATTTCTATCTAATATTTTGCCACGATCAGCAGTTATAGGAAGATTTCTAGACCATAAATCACTAGCTAAAGAGTTTAACTTTTTATATTGAAATACTTCAATATAAAATACTTTAACTATTATAGTAATTATTAAAAATGTAATTATTAATACAACAAATCTTATTCTTACTTGCTTATCTTGCCAAAACATTATATCACCTAATAGATTATATTAATTAAAAAAAGAACTATTACTAGTTCATTTTATTTATTATCTCCAAATAATTCTAATAAACGAATAAATATATTAATGAAGTCAAGTAGTAATTGAAATGCACCATAAATTGCTAAATTATCTTCATTAATATCGGTATTTGCCATTTCTTTAATTATTTTAATATCATATCCAATATATAATGTAAATACTAATATAGATACAATAGACAAAATAATATCTAGTGTACTATTATGTAAAAATATATTAATTATAGATACTATAATTATTCCTATTAATGCAACAAACAAGTATAATCCAAATTTTGATAAGTCAACATTTAATTTACTTCCTATAATTGCAAATATACCAAAAATAACAGCTGTTATTAAGAAAACAAATATTATTGATTTTAATTGAAACATTATAAATATTGATGAAAATGTAAAACCAGTTACTATACAATATAAAATATACAATATCTTAGCTGTTAAACTATTCATTTTTCTTATTCTTAAGCTTAATATAAATGCCAGTGCAAGTTCAACAATAATAATTATCCAAAAACCAATTCCCGAATATAATGTCTTTGCCAATTCTAAATGACTTAGCAAAAATGACTGAGTTAAATATCCTCCTAAAAAAACAATCATCAAGCCTACAAAAAGCCAACCGAATACTTTACTATAAATTTTATTATCCATAATTTATCAAATCCTTTCCTATTTAATATTTTCTATACTAATATCTTCTTTAGTGATAGTTTTTAAAACATCTTTTCTTTTTTTATCTTTAGTATTAGCTGCATGTTTTATAACTGTTTTTTCATAGACATTTCTTATAAATCTAGCATTACCAAAGTTTGGTTTATTTTTATAATCATCTATTATTTTTCTTAATTTATCTATTGCATCTTCTTTTACAATAAATCCAGATTTTTTCATCATATTATTAAATATTTGAATTAATTCATTACTTGTATAATCATTAAATTCTAATGTATAACCAATTCTTGAAACTATGCCAGAATTTGATTCTAGGAAATCTTGCATTTCTTTTGTATAACCAGCAAAAATAACAACTAAATCATCACGGTAGTCTTCCATTGCTTTAATTAGTGTAGCTATTGCTTCTTCATTAAATGAATTATTTGTATTTTTACTAGCTAAGGCATATGCTTCATCAATAAATAATACTCCACCCATTGCCCTTTCTATTACTGCCATTGTTTTAGGTGATGTTTGCCCTACATATTCAGCAACTAAATCTTTATTAGATACTTCAATTAATTTATTTTGTTTAATATACTTTAAATTATATAAAATATCAGCTATTATTCGTGCTACAGTAGTTTTTCCTGTCCCTGGATTACCTAAAAATACCATATGTAAATTAACATTATTAATTTTTAAATAATCTGCTTTGTCTTTTAATGATATTAAATCAACTAATTCATGCAATGTCTTTTTTACATTATCTAATCCTACCAATTCATTTAATTCTGCAAATATTTCGTCAAGAGATTTACTAACTTCTAATTTAGGAATATCGTGATTAAACATTATCTCTCTACATAAATTATCACGATAAGTTGGATAATCAACTTTAGAATCATTAAATGTTTTAGAAATATAATCCAGTATTTTTACATTAAATTCTTCATCAGTAGATTTAGTTATATTTAATATTTCTTGATAGATATCTAATACATCAGGATTTTTTCCAATAATTTTAAATGGAAAATACTTTTCTTCCAATAAATTATTTAATTCAAATATATAATTTATTTCTTCTTTTAATCCTTCAATAATAATAATGTTTTTATTAAGTGAATATTCTTCTAATAAATGAACAAATACTCTTTTATAGTTATCATCTTTTAACTCTAAAGCCTTTATATCCTTTAAAATAATAAGTGAATTTTTTTCAAATATTTCTTTAAGTTTATTTATATCATCTAATTCATAAAAAGATATTATTATTTGATTATTATTTTCAATATAATCATAATTATCTATAACATTTTTTATAATATTTCTTATACTATCCTTAGTTTCTTTATTATCAGATTCAACAATTAAATTAAAGCTTAAATAATTGTCATCTTTATATTCTTTAATATATAAAATTATTTTTTTTAATAATTCTTTAGATTCATCGCTAACTAATAAATTTTCTATTTCTTCATCAATTTTAATTTGTTTATTATTATCTATTTTTACATTAACTTCCTGATTTAAATCTATTTCTTTTCCAAAAAAGTCTTTATAAATATCATTTAAATAATTTTTGTTCATATATACTTCTTTCTAAAAGAAGTCAATTGAATCGACATCTTTCTTATTACATTTTAATTTCTAACATTTTTGCTTTTAATTCTTTTTCTATATTTTGAAGTTCCTTTTCAGCTTCTTGTCTTTGAATTCTACCATTCTTATGAATTTCAAGAACTTGATCTAAAGTTTCTATAATATCTGCATTCGTTTTCTTTAATGTTTCAATATCAACAATTGCTCTTTCAGATTCTCTAGCAATTTCTATAGATCCTTGTTTTAAAGTTTCACTATTTTTCTTTAACATATCATTTGTTAAATTAGTAACTGCTTGTTGTGTTTTAAGTGCTTGTTTAGCATTATTTATACCAAGTGCAAGAACCATTTGATTTTTCCATAGTGGAATAGTATTTGTAATCGAACTTTGAATTCTTTCAACAAGTTCTGCCTCATTATTTTGAAGTAATCTAATTTGTGGTGCCATTTGAATAGAAATAACTCTTGTAGTTTTTAAATCATATAATTTCTTTTCAAATCTATTAATTGTATTTTCCATATCATTAACTTTTTGAACATCAAGTTGATCCTTAGATTTTTCTGCTTTCTTTTGAAGTTCAGGTAATGTTTTTGTTTTCAATTCTTCTAATTTCTTTTCACCTGCAATAATGTATAATGATATTTCTTTAAAATAGTCTAAATTTTTTTCATACATTGTATCAAATATTGCAATATCTTTTAACATTTGGATTTTATCTTTTTCTAAATCTTTTTCAATAAAATCTATATTCTTTTCAATTTTAGAATACTTAGCAATTATTCTATCAATTTCTTTTTTAGCATTATAAAATAATTTCATTAAGCCTTTCTTTTCTTGACCAACTGATGAATCAAATGATTTTATTTGAGCTACTAAATCAGCTAGTAAATCTCCTGTAACACCAGTTCCTTTTGTTTTTACATCCTCTAAAACTGAATCAGAAAATTCTGATATTTTGCTTTGAGATGCTGCACCAAATTGAAGAACTTGTGTTGAATCAAATACATCTATTTTTTCAACAAATTCATCTATTGCTTTCTTTTCATCAGCTGACAATAAATCATAGTTTAATGACTCTTCAATTTCTTCATCAGTAATTTTACTTGTTGCATCTTGTGCTAAGCTTTCTACATTTTTTTCTGCTTTTTTGCTTTCTAACTTAATTTCCATTTCTTTCATATTTTCCTACTCTCCATTTCCTAAATATTCAATTAATTTGTTATAAGTATCCATTTTTAAACTTGTAACCGTACTTGTTATTGTTTGAGGAACACCAATTCCAATAGATGATACATCATAATCTCCTCCAGTAATACCTGTTCTAAATCCATACTTAGACCAGGCAATTTGTTGTATATCCTTATCATCAAATGCTTCAAATAATTTTTTACCATTTTCTGTAAAATATGCGAAGCAATGACTGTTCCAAATAGTTGGCGATGGATATAAAATCCTTATTTCATCTTTTACTTGATTAAATCCATCTTGATTTGAATTTGCAAAATCTATAATACTCTTTTCATAATCAACTATCATTGGTTGTCCACCCATTCCAGTTTTTAAATATCTTTCAAAAAGATCTGCTGGAGTATTATTCATATAACCTGATTTAATATAAAATTGTTTTAATTTTGCTAAATTTTCACTTAATGTTTCATCAGTTACTTGTCCTTCACTTAGTATTGATAGTAAAAGTCCATAATATGTTGCTCCTGGACTTGATGTTACAGGATCTGTTGATGCTATATTAATCTTTCCATATAATTCTTTTAAACCAATATCAGACCATTTTTTTCATTCTAAAATATAATTCATTAGTTTACTCATATTACTAATATAAGCAACACCATTATTTTCTGTTACAATTCCTTCTTTTTTAAGTGCATCAACTACTTTATTCCAACTATATATAACAATTGGCGTATTTAATGTTAAACTTCCACCTAAAACACTATATCTATCTGCCTCATTTTTTGATTTATCTGGATAAAGTTTATAATAATCATAAAATCTTTGATCAGAAGTAAATAATGCATCATATTTACTAACATCTGAAGAAGTTATGGTATATGACTTATCGCCTGCTGCTATTTTAGATACTATTGATTCATTTCCGAGTTTTACATATTCTCTAATTAATGGTTGGCTAACAGTTTTACCATTACTCCACGTATCAAATATAACATTAAGTTTATATTTATCTTTTAATATTTTTTGAACTTCTTCATCAGCAAGGAAGTCTTCTTTGCCACCACCTGTAGCAACATATATGGTTGTTAATCCTCTCACATTTTCTTTGTTATCATTGTCACTTGAAAATGCCTTTATGCCAATAATTAATAATATTAATACAATAAATATACTTATACCAATAATTTGTCCTTTCTTCATTAAACATCTTCCTCCTTCGAAACATCTATATCAGCATCATTAAAACCATCTGCTTTAAGTAGTGAATCTAATACTTTCATTTCTGCATCTGTATCTACTATATCAGATTTATATAATTCTGATAAGACTTTTTTATATGATTTATTAATTTCTTTAACCATTTTATTAGTTGAATTTAAAAATTTTTTACTCTCTGATGACGAAAGTTTTTGATTTTCTATTTCATCATACCTATCAATTATTTTAATTGTTACTGGTAAATAATAGTCAAAGAAATTTCCTATTGTTTCAACTTTCTTTGGATTTTTGGTAATAGTATCAATTATTTTTGTGACTGATTCATTTATTTCGTTTAATTCTTTCTTGATTTCATCATCTTCAATTAATGGAATCATTTCAACAATATGTTTATTTTGTTTTTTCGCATTTTGAAGTGTATCATATAAATTACGATTACTTTCTTTTAATGTTAAGTTCTTCTTTTGAGTAAAAACAAGTTCACCGGCTGCAAAAGCTGCTGCACCAATAAGAAGTGATGGTACAATATCTACGGCAAGTGCAAGATATGGTACAGCAAAGAAGGCACCACCAATAACAGCTGAAACACTATCTTTATATTTCATTTTTATGCCCCCTTAATTATATCCTCTTACTTCTTTAAAAGCTTCAACTAAATCTTCATCGCCATCAAAGACTTTTCCGTTTGATAGATCTGCTAATTGTCTTAACTGTGCTGGACTAGCATCAGAAAATTTTATTGAATATATTGGAATATCTTTATTTATAGAATTATAGTATGTACTTAAATCAGCAAAAGTACCAACGTTTCCTTCACCATCTGTTAATAATATTATTGATGTATTATATTTTGTTCTATCTTCATCTTTTAATAATTCTACTGCTTTTTTAGCAGCTGGGAAAAGTGCTGTTGTACCGCCTGGTGTTTTTTCCTTTATTTTTGAAAGTAATTCATTAGTATTTATTCCACTAGTAGTTGACCAAGGAGCAGAAATTGAAGAATCAAATGCAATAACATCAACTTTATCTTCTTCACTAAACTGAAGCAATTCTTCTTGTGCTCTATCTGTTAAAATATAATCCATGGCATCAATTAATTTTTTATAACCTTGTCCATACATACTTCCTGAATAATCTAAGCAAAAAGCAACATGAACAGGTTTTCTTAATGTTGATTGATATAATGCTAGTGCTTCAGTAATTACACTGGTTGATGGATATTTAATTGGTGATATATATTTAGTTGTATCTATTCCCCATGTAGGATTAAATATATTTTTATCAGCGGTAGTTGATGTTCCACCATACCATGTTCTTCTTCCATAACTAGCAAATAATTTTTGACCATCATTTCCAAGTAAATAATTATTTATTTTTTCATATATTTCTTTTTTATCGCTATTTTTTTGATCTATGAAGCCTATTGGACTATCTGATATAGAAACGCCATCAACTGGATAAATAGCATATAAATAATCTTTATTATTTTCTTGTAACTTTTTATTAATATTAATTATAGACGATTCATAAGAAAAAACTGCATCATAATCTCCATTTAAGAAAGCTTCTTCTAGAAAATCTTCATCTCCTGCTGATCTTTCTAATCCAGAAAAGAAGGTTTTTAATTTATCTTTTAATACTTGATTGTTTAACATATCACTTGTTAATACTTCAGGATTACCTGCTAAAGTTGCAAGTATACCAAGATATGCGCTAGCGCCACTATTAGTAGTAATAGGATTAGACATACTAAACTTTAGTTTACCACTTTCAACTGCATTAACAATATCTTTAGTATAAATATCTTTATTAATAAATCCTAATTCTTCTGCTTTACTTTTTTTAATTCCAAAAATAATTGGATTTATACTAGTTGATTTAGTATTAGAAATTGATACTTTGCTAGTATTTACAGCGTATGTCCAAATAGAATTAGATAACCATACAGCATCAAATTTTTCACCATTATTTAATCTTTTTACTATTTTTTGAGTATCATCATAAGTAATTTCTATTTTAAATTTTTCTTTATTTGCAAATTTTTTTATATCATCATCAAATACTTCATTTTCTGAACTTGATATTAAATAAAAAATATCATTTCTATAAGTATTTGATTTTTCTTCATCATTAAAAACGTTTATTGCTAATATTATTGCAATAAAAATCAAAAAAAATAAAAATAACAAAAATCCCCTATAGCTATAATTAGGTTTACTATAATTCATACTCTTCACCATTTTCTTCTCTATATATATTATAAAAAAAACATATAAAAGTTTCAACGTTTTTTTATATGTTTTAAATTTAAATTGACAAATAAAAAATAAAACTGCGAAAAGTTTTATTTTCTATTCTAATACTATAGTTAAAGTATCATTTAAATCAATTACTGAATTTGCAGCAATACTTTGAGATACAACTCTACCATATCCAGAAATATTATAATTTAGTCCTATAAGATTACAAAATGTTTTAATTTCATTTTCACTCCAAGATAATACATCCGGCATAACATAATTATTTTGTGAAGTAACAATAAATACTTTGCTATCTTTTAAAACTTTACTATCTTTATTTGGATACATTTTTAATACATATTTTCCATCACCTAAAATTATTGGATTTAAGTTTAAATTTTTAATCTTTTCTTCTGTTTCTTCTACTAGTGTATTTAAATAATTATCTAAGACAATTATTTCATTTTTAGAAACTGTTGAATCAAGTTCAGCAATATTTTTATAATTAGCAACATCTTCTACAACTGATGTTACTGCCTTAGCTAAGGCTTTAATAGGTCCAATAAATTGTTTAGTAGAAACATAAATAATATATTTAGGATCTTCAGCTGGAAAAAGGCCTGCAAAAGATCTAATATAATCATACTTTCCTTTTAAATATCCACCTTTAGAAGAAGGAATATTTGCAGTTCCTGTTTTACCAATCATTCTAATATTACTTGGTTGGTAATATGCAGCATCAGTTATTGTATCATATAAAGCATTGTCCATTAGTTTTCTTATTTTTTCTATATTATCTTTTGATGTTACTTGTCTAATTTCTTGCCTTTGTCCAGTAAAATCAACATTACCAGTAGTTCTATCAACAATTTTAGAAACAATATATGGTTTTAAAATTATTCCATCATTTGCTAACATAGTTAAGGCTTGTATATTTTGAATTGGTGTTGTGGTAATACCTTGACCAAATGAAGCTGTTGCAATTTCTGTATCATATATAAAATTTGCATAACCCTCAACTTCACCAGGTAATGTTATACCTGTTTTTTGACCAAATCCTGATCTATCATAAAATTCTCTTAATTTTTCTCTACCAACTGCTTTAGATAAATAAACAGCTCCTACATTTGATGAATATGCAAACCCAGTATCATATGTTATTTCTCCCCATCCAACATCATTAAAATCATGAATAGTAGTATCTCCCACTTTAACTGAACCAGACATATATGTATTAGATCCTTTATAAACATTATTATCCATGGCAGCTAAAAAGGAAAATATTTTCATAGTAGAACCTGGTTCATACTGATAAGATACTAAAGGATTTAAGTAAGATTCCATATTTTGCTTATTTAAATCAAAAGTTGGATTAGATGCACTACCAAGTATTGCACCTGTTTTAGCATCGGCAACAGTAAAAGTTAACCAACTCATTTCATACTTATCAGATAATTCACTAATTGAATTCTCTAAAAACAATTGAATATTTGAGTCTATTGTTAAATAAATATCTTTACCTTCTTTTGGTTCAACTGTAGTTTCAGTAGAATTTGGAAGACGATACCCATAAACATCTGTTTCATATGTCGTTTTACCATCTTCACCTTCAAGTTCATCATCATAATATTTTTCAATTCCCATTTCACCTGTTATTTTACCATCATCATTTTTCTTGGCATAACCAATAATGTATGGTGCTAATGTAGATTTTGTATAATATCGCATAGTACTTTTAGTAAATGCTATTCCTGGCAAACTTAAAGATTCAATTTCTGATTTTAATACCTCTGTTATCTCTCTTCCACCTGGTCCTAACTCTACTTGGTATCTATTTTTACTTAAAAGTTCTAATATATATTCATATGTCATAGATGTTATTTTATTTTTTTCAAATACTTCAGATAATTTTCTGGCAGTCATTTCTTTATCGACAACATGCTTTGGATTATTAATATCTTTTGTACGAGATTCAGACAAATAGGCAATTACTGTATAAGAGTTAGCAGTTTGAGCTAATATATCACCATTAACATCATAAATAGATCCACGAGAAGCATAAAGAGTTTTAGTGGTTGTATTTCTGTTTTTGGCAAAGCTTGCAATATCAATTCCATCTACCTTATCAAACATTGCAATATGAATTAATTGGCCTATTATAACAAAAAAAGAAGCAATAAGAACTATTAAAACTAATTTACTTGTCTTGATAGTCTTATTCTTCTTCATTTTTATTCACCTCTAATTTTTTTCTATAACTTTTATATTATCATTATTATAAGATAATCCTTCTTCAGATGCAACTTCTCTTATTTTATCTAAAGAAGCTAATTCATTTATTTTCATATTTAAGGATTCATTAATACTACTTTGATATTCAATATTTTGTTTTAATTTTTCTACCTCAATATTTGATTCTGAAAGTTTAGTTTGAGTATAAACATTCAAAAGAGGTGTTGCAACTATTAACATAAATATTGCAATAATTACAAATTTTTCTCCCTTTAATTTTCTTCTTTTTACTTTTTTAGTAGTCATATTTTTCAAATCCTCTCTATTATTCTTAACTTTGCACTTTTACTACGTGAATTATTTTTTAATTCTTCTTGACTAGGTAAAATAACCTTTTTATTTATCAATTTAATCTTTGGTTTATATTCTTCTGGAATTTCTGGAAGTCCTTTAACCAATTCGTTAATTTCACTCATATCTTTAAAAATCTTTTTAACTATTTTATCCTCAAGTGAATGAAAAGTAATAACACTCATTCTTCCACCTGCATTTAGCATATTTATTGCATCTGGTATTACTTTTTTTAATACATCCAATTCATGATTTACTTCAATTCTTATGGCTTGAAATATTTTTCTTTCTGGGTGATGTAAATTAAAATACTTTAATCCTACAGCATTTTTAATAACCTCAACTAATTCTAAAGTAGTATTAATAGGTCTTTCATCTACTATTTTTTTAGCAATAGACTTACTTAGTTTTTCTTCACCATATAAATAAAATATATCAATCAAATTTTCAAGAGAATAATTATTAACAACTTCATGAGCTGATAATCTTTCGTCTTGATTCATTCGCATATCAAGTTTAGCATTACTTTGAAAACTAAATCCACGACTTGCTTCATCTATTTGGGGACTAGATAAACCTAAATCAAAGATTATAGCATCGAAATTATTAATACCTATTTCATTTAATTTTTCTTTTAAATTAACAAAATTAGAATGAATTAAAGTAAAGTTGGAAGATACTTCACTTAATAATTCCTTGGAATAATTAATAGCATTAATATCTTGATCAAAAGCATATAAATGACCTTTAGGAATACTTTTTAAAATTTCTTTAGAATGGCCACCATACCCTAGTGTTGCATCAACAACAATAGAATTTTCTTTTAAATTAAGGCCTTCAATACTTTCTTTTTTTAATACACTATAATGTTTCATACTGATACATCCTCAAATAAGTTTTCAGCTATATCACTAATCTTATCTTGATAAGTATTAACAAAGTTTTCCCACTCATCTTTTGCCCAAACTTCAATACGATCATTAGCACCTATTATGACGCATTCTTTTTTTATATTTGCATATTCTTTTAAATTAGAAGCAATAACAACTCGACCAGATTTGTCCATTTCTAAATTATTAGCTCCTGCAAAGAACACTCTCATAAAAGTTCTAACATCTTTTCTTGTAAATGGAAGAGAATTAAATTTTGAAACAATACTTTCCCATTCATTTTTAGAATAAATGTATAAACACTTTTCAATTCCTTTGGCAATAATAAATTTATCGCCCAATTCAAATCTAAAGTTTGCTGGAACAACTATTCTTGATTTATCATCTAAGTTATGACAATATTCACCCATGAACATAGTTATTCCCCACTTTCTTCCACTTTGTACCACTTGTACAATATAATAATAACATAAATATTATTATTTTGGTAAACAAACATAAAAAAAACTTAAGATTTCACTTAAGTTTTACATTTATTTTACAATTAATTATATGCGATAGAATTTTGAATGCTTTTTTATAATATATCCAACTAATAACATTGCAATTGAAACAACTATACACACAGCAATATTTAAAAAACTACCTGTTTCTGGATTTTGATATTTTTTTTCACTTTCATTATTATTTTCACTACCATTATTGTCATCATCACTAGTACCATTTGATTCATTAGAATTATTTTCTTCATTATTAGTAATAGTAAATGAATATAGATAATATTCTTTATCATCATTTAACCTAAATGTATACTCTGCTTTCTTATTAAAATTATTCTTGCTATAGCTAGCATCAGCTACAAATTCAGTTTTTATATTGTATGTAACAATAATATTATCTCCATCTTTTGTAAATAAAACACTATCCTCAATTTTTGCAATGTTTATGACTGTTCCTCCGTAATCATATAAGTAATAATTATTATATTGTTCTTTTTCTTCAAAATAATTACTACCATCTTCATCTAGTCCGTATTTAGATGCAATCTTTTTATAGTCTTCTATACTAAGTGCATCACAGTAATCATCACCATTACTACAATATTGGTAGTCATCACCACTTACTTTATCAATCAACATCATTCCATGTTTTAATGCATAAATAAATATTAATCTTTTTATATCATCATTAGACATAGAATTAATTTCTATTTTTTCATTGTCTTGAAAATTCAAAAATAAACTTTGCATACTATAAAAATTAAAGTCTATATAATCATATTCTTTAGGCAATTCATAATCATCAACTAAATTATCATCTCTTTTATATCCATTTTTTGTCAATTCAAGCATATCTAATAGCTTTTCTTTTGTTTCATCAGGTATTTCATCATCTGTTGTTTCTTCTTCATTGTCATTTGAATTATCTTCTAATGATTTATAATAATTTATAGCATATGTTACATAAGTTGAGTCAGTTTTTACTTTAACTAATACTTTTTCGTCATTTCTTGTTATACATACACCAGCATTTTCATAATCACATAGATCACTATCATTATTTTTTATATAAGAACTAACTAACGACTTTGGCTCCAAATAATTATTTGATAGTTCATCAAAATTATTTGAAGATTCACTTATCCAATTAACCATTAATTCAGGGATAAGTGAAATAATAAACTGTTCATCAGCTGTTTTTCCATTTAGGCTTTGTTCAAACACTAATGAATCATTTTCACCATCAGGTATACTTAATGAATAGTAATACAATACATCTTTATACTTTATTACAAGTTCTAAAGGATTTTTTTCTTCTTTTTTTATAGAGTCACTTAATACATTATTTCCATCAAAATGATTTCTTAAATCTATGAATAAAGTATAATTATCATCAACAACATATTTATCCATTATACTTGCTGTATAATTTCCATTAATTGCTTTATCTATTAAATCCTCATAATCGCCATTATTATTTGCATCATAATATGCTATTAAATATTTGCAATATAAATCATTTGAAAACATTTTTAAATTAATTGATGTATTACTAGTAGTAGCACAAATACCAGCACCTGTTCTATTACAAATTGGAGTTTCAATATCTGCTGGATGAAGAACAGTATTCAAACTAGGAAGATATGGCTTTAATCTAGAATAATAATCACTTGTTTCAACAAATGCACTTAATACTATTTCAAGAACAGCTCTATTCATTAAAACCCTGGAGTTTCCAGCATTAACCTCATAAAATGAAAGAATATCATCTGTTTGATTTGTCATATATTTAAGTATATTATAAGTATATGTTTGTTCTTTATATATGAATGAAAATTCAATCATTTTACTATCTAAACAATTTATTGTACACTCACTTGATGATGTGGTTGAATCTTTAATTTCAGCATGAATATTGGTAATAAATCCCTCTGTTACTCTTGCTTTAGAATAATCACCATTATTTATGTTTTCAACTAATTTATTATCTAATATTGAAGAACTCTCAGCAAGTCCAATAATAGGCACTAAAAAAAACAACAAAAAAGCTAAACAACAATATGCATATATCCTTTTCATAACATACTCTCCTATTGTTATTAATTATAATCCTTTTTAATATTATTTTCAATAAAAAAAGTTGGTTAAAAAACCAACTTAAGCTCTTGATGAATACTTACCATCAATAGTTGAAATAATTATATGTTCTCCTTGATTAATAAATAGTGGAACTTTAACTACATAGCCAGTTTCGATTGTTGCATCTTTTTGGGCATTATTTGTTGTATTTCCCTTTACTGCTTCAGTAGTATCAATTATTTCAAATTCGATTTTTTCAGGTAAATCTAAACCAATTATTTCACCATTATAGAAATTTATTTTAATTTCTAAATTTTCTTTTAAGAATTTCTTTTCTTCCTCAACTTGTACTTCTGGAACAGATACTTGCTCATATGTTTCACTATCCATAAAAATATAATTTGTTCCATCTTTATATAGATATGTCATAGGTTTCTTATCTATATGTGCTTTTTCTACTTTTATAGTAGAATTATAAGATTCAACAGTAATAGCACCAGTTTTTAAATTTCTTAATTTTAATTTAACGATTGCAGCACCCTTACCAGGCTTTACATGTTGAAAATCTTGAATTTGGCATAACTTTCCATCAATTATTACTGTCATACCATTTTTTACATCATTAATATTTACGAACATAAATTAAACTCCCCTTTCAAAACTATTTAGATTCTTTAAATACTGTATGTTTACCACAAACAGGACAAGCCTTTTTGATTTCTAATTTTTCAGTTGTATTCTTTTTATTTTTAGGTGTAGTATAAGTAAATTTTTTACATTCACTACATTTAATTGTTACGTAACTTCTATCATCCTTTTTTGCCATATCTTTCATGCCTCCTTTTTCTTACATAGGTATTTTATCATATTTTCCTCAAAATTCAAATGTTTTCTTTAGTTTATTATATTAAAATTTAATTCTTTCATTAATATAATCTACTATTTCATCAACAGATAAAGTAATTTGTTTCATAGTATCTCTATCTCTTAATGTAACTGTATTATTATTTATTGTTTCATCATCAATTGTAATACACCATGGTGTTCCAATTGCATCACATCTTCTATATCTTTTACCAATACTTCCTGAATCATCATAAGTGCACATAAAATACTTTGATAATTTTTCATATATTTCTAATGCTTTTTCTGAATGATACTTTTTAGCTAATGGCATTATACCAACTTTATATGGTGCAAGAAATGGTTTTAATTTTAAAACTAACCTTTCTTCATTTTCAAGTTCTTCACTAATTAAACTTTCAGATAAAATTGCTAATACTGTTCTATCAAGTCCATATGTGGATTCAATTATGTATGGAATAAATTTTTCATTCGTTTCAGGATCTAAATAAGTTTGTGGAGTATTAGAATACTCTTGATGACGAGAAAGATCAAAATCAGTACGATTATGAGTTCCGTTTATTTCACCCCAACCAAATGGAAATAAATATTCAATATCACATGCAGCTTTAGCATAGTGAGCTAGTTTTTCATGATCATGATATCTTAATTTATCTTCTGGTAAACCTAAATCCATAAAGAATTTTTTACCATATTCTTTGAAATAATCATATAACTTAGAATCATCTCCATTCTTACAAAATGTTTGATATTCCATTTGTTCAAATTCAATAGTTCTAAATGTAAAATTTCCTGGAGTTATTTCATTTCTGAATGCCTTACCAATTTGTCCTATAGAAAATGGTAATTTACATCTTTGAGTTCTTAAAACATTTAAGAAATTAACATACTCACCTTGAGCATTTTCTGGTCTTAAATAAACTATATTTTTAGAATCATTAGTTACTCCACGATAAGTTTGAAACATTAAATTAAATTGTCTTATATCTGTGAAATCACTCTTTCCGCACTTTGGACATGGCACTTTATTATCTTTAATATAGTTAATCATTTCTTCTTGACTCATACCATCAGCATGTGCATTTTCATCATAATCATTAATAAGATTATCAGCTCTATGTCTTGTCTTACAATGTTTACAATCAACTAATGGATCAGAAAATGATTGAACATGTCCTGATGCTTCCCACACCCTTGGATGCATTAGTATATCGGCATCAAGTTCATAAGCATTTATTCTTTCTTGAATGAATCTTTTTCTCCATGCATCTTTTATATTATTTTTTAATCTTGAACCTAAAGGACCATAGTCCCAAGTATTTGCAAGTCCTCCATATATTTCGCTACCTTGAAATATAAAACCATATTGTTTTGAATAATTAACCAAAGTTTCCATTGATTTTTCCATTATTATCACCCTTTCATAAAATAAAAAATAATTCTAATAATATTTAGGGACGATTATATATAACCGCGGTTCCACCCTAATTATTCTTATTAGAATCACCTTAATTATTATATAACTGATAGACTTTCCAGGGTCCGTCTTCGTTTGTATGACTAAATTATATACTAAAACACTATATTTTGCAATAAAAAAAGAAAGAATTACCCTTCTAATTTTTCTAATACCTTTTTTGAAGTTTTATTATATTTTACTTTTAAGTTTTCAATTACATCTTCAAATTTATCATCAGCATTATCTTTTACTTTTTCTATTACATATGTTATTTCATCTTTTATTTTTTTTGCTTTCTTTTTAGCATTTTTTAAATTTTTTTCAGAAGATAATTCTTTTATGTTTTTTTCAATTTCATCAATTTTTTTTGAAATATTTTTTTCTACATCATTTTTTATCAATTTTACCTTTTTTACAGCATTTTTTGCACTATTTGTAATATCTTTTCTAGTTTCTTTTCCTGATTTTGGTGCAAATAAAACGCCGACTGCAACACCAATAGCAATTCCCCCAATAAAACCTAATACTGTGCTTAATTTTTTATCCATACATTATTCCCTCTTTCTAAATATTATTATACTAAATGTTTGTTAAATTAAGAATTAAAAAATAATAATAAGTGACAAGTTGACATTACATAGTTATTCCTAAATAATTAAAAATAATCACTTTTTAGTGATTATTTTTAATTATCAAACATTTTATTAGCGCTATCAAATGCACAATTCATCTTTTTTTGCATCATATCACGAACATTTTTGTTCATTACCATAAAAGTTAATGCTGAACCTCCAACCATTCCTAACATAAGCATTGCTTTTTTCATAAATTTCACCTCTAAAAGTATTATGAACATTATTTTAAATATTATGTAATATTTTATCTAATAGATTTGTTTTTCTAAATTCTTGGTAATCATTATATACGGCCATTTTAAAAGAAGTTGAATCTCCAATAATTACCAATGATTTTTTAGCACGAGATACTCCAGTATAAATTAATTTATTATATAGCATTTTATAATAATTTTTACAAATAGGAATTATGACATGAGGAAACTCACTACCCTGAGATTTATGAATAGAAATGGCATATGCATGTTTAACGTTATACATATCTTCTTTTTTGTATTCAACAGTATTACCATCAAAATCGATTAGAAATACTTCACTTTTTCTTGGATGAGTAATAGATATGATAGATTTAATATATCCAATATCACCATTAAATACTAAATTATCTGGATCATTAACAAGTTGTAAAACTTTATCGTGTTCTCTATAAATAACTTCACCAATCTTTATTTCTTTTTTATCATCACTTTTAGGATTAAATAAACTTTGTAATACAACATTAATATTATCTATTCCATTTTCACCTTTATACATTGGAGCAAGGACTTGAATATCTTTTTCAGATAAGTTTTTAGAAATAGACATTTCACAAATTTGTTTTAAAGTTTCTTTTATATTATATGATGGAGTTTCTAAAAAATTATAATCATCTTTTTTTGTTTGAAAATTATCAGATAATTCTTTATTTTTTATTTCACTAGCAAGTATTGGAATGTATGAATTAATACTTTGACGATATATTTCATAAAGTGGAGAATAAGTAAACATTTGAGAAGCAATTAAATCATTTAAAACCATACCTGGTCCAACTGAAGGAAGTTGATTAGCATCTCCAACTAAAATTAATTGAATATTTTTATTTAATCCCCTTAAAAGAGATGCAAATAAATTTGTATCTATCATTGATGTTTCATCTACTATTATTAGTTTTTGATTATTAGGATTAAATTCATTAACTTGAAAATCATTACTTTCTTTATTCCATTTTAAAAATCTATGAATTGTTGATGCGGGAAGTCCTGTTGATTCAGCTAGTTTTTTTGCGGCTCTTCCTGTTGGTGCTAGTAATGCTATATCATTAATTATTTCTCTAGGTGATAAATTATGTAAAATGATATATAGGTTAACTATAGCTTTAACTATTGTTGTTTTACCCGTCCCCGGTCCACCAGTTATAATACTTACTCTACTTTCAAGTGATGATCTTATAGCATTTAATTGATCTTTATTATAAGTTACTTCAATTTCTTCTTGGAGTTTAATTATTTCTGTATCAAATATTGTATATTTTTTTGTATTTTGTTCATTAATTGATATTAATCTATTACTTATGTAGCTTTCATCTTCAAAAGTTGTATAAGAAAATATCATTGAATCTTTTTTTACAACTTTTCTTTCATTTACTAGTTCATTTAAAAAGTTAATAAATTTATCATAATCTAAAATTATATTAAAATATCTTTTTAACCCATCAAGTATTTCATCTTCAGTAAAATAAGTATTGCCTGTTTCAATTTCTAAATAAGGTATAACTTGTTCTAGACAAGCTTTTTCTCTTACTAGTTCATCAAAATTATCTGATTTTAAATAGGCACTATCAATTTTTTTGAAATCTATTATATCTTTTAATATATATGGATTAGTATTAAATATTTCTATAGAATTATTTCCATATGAATTAATAATTGTTAATGATTCATTAATTGAAAAGCCCAATTTTTTTAAAGAAATAATCATATCATCAGTGCTTTGATATTTAGTAATTGAATTATATATTTCTCTTGCCTTTTTTTCACTCATTTTAGGAACCAAAAGTAAATTTGATATATTTTCTTTAATTAACTTTAGGGCATTTTCACCTAATACATCAACTATTTTTTGAGCAGTTTTTTCGCCACATCCTTTAACTAAGGGACTAGATAAGAATTCTAATACAGCATCTTTTCCTTCAATTTCCTCTCTTTGATAATTATCTACTTTATATTGATAACCGTATTTATCATTATATACTAATTGGCCTTCCATTTTATATGTATCTTCATAGGTTAAATCAGCAAAATATCCAACAAAAGTAATGGTTTTATTAATAAAATCTTCTAATTCTTCATCATCACTTTCTTTTATTCTAATTATACCTACTTTATATCCGCTATCACTTTCAAAAATAAGTTGTCTTACTTTTCCTTTTATGTACGACATTGTTGTCCTCCTTAATTATAGTAAAATATATCTCATAAAACATCTCTACAATTAATTATAGCATAAAAAAATAATATAAAGAATAATACTTTATACTATTTAAATATATTTCTTTTTTTAAACATTGAACTAATAAATCTTGCAAATGCTCTAGAATTAGAAAGCCATACAAATTTCTTATTAGTTTTAGTATTATTAATTACTTTAGGCACTAAATTATTTGCAATAGTTTCAGGATAATCACCTAATATATTGTATATTTTTTTATTTTTTTCAGATATTTCTATTTTTTCACCATCACCCAAAGATGTTTTAATAAAATTAGTTAACATTATTCCAGGTGTAATTTTTCCTACTATTACATTTTTATCTTTCAATTCTTTAGCTAAACTATCAGTAAAATATGTTACGCCTCTTTTAGCAGTACCATATAATGTTAATTTAGGAATACAAGCATCGTTTGAGCCATGCCCTTCAACATTATAAATTGCACCAAAACCTTGTTTTAACATATATGGAATAATAGTATTAGAACAAAGAATAGTTCCTTTTAAATCAATATCTATTAGTTTACTAATACTATCTTCATCAAGTTCCCATATATATTTATCTGGTTGATTAACGCCTGCATTATTAATCCAAATATCAATTGTATCTACAATACTTAAAGTATTTTCTATTAAATGAATTAATGTATTTTTATTTGTTACGTCTATAAAATATGATAAAACTATACCTTTGCCTTTTATATTTTCAATTTCTTTTTGTGCGTTTTTTAATTCTTTTTCATTTACATCACATATTACACAATTAAAGTCATATTTTCTAAATACTTTTAACATCTCAAGTCCAAATCCACGAGCAGATCCTGTTATTACAACTGTTTTCACTATTTATCACCTATTATAATTATAACCATGAATTATCATAAAGTCATAAAAAAAATATAATAGTTTACATTCTATTATATCTTTTTAAAATTTTTTGCTCAGCATAGTCTCGATTTCTTTTTTCTTTATAAGTTCTAAAATCATTGCTTAAGCAATCATATGTTAAATTACTATTTTTATCTGCTTTTTTTACATTTTCTGAAAATATTACTCTATTTCCAAATTTTTCTTTTTCTAAATCTTTTATTTTTCCACAAGCAATACATTGACAAAGATAATTATCATCATGCTCTAAATGTACATACCAAATATGATCACACATGTTATTATATAAATAATCAATTTCATATTCTAAGTAATCTTTAACACCTTCTAAATACACTATTTCAGCAGGATCTGTTTCTTTTTCTAGCAAATAATTTATTTTTTCTAAATCTAACTTTGCATTTGCTAATTTTAAACTGCTTCTCATTATTTGGAACCCCCTTCAAAACTGTAAAGATTATAACATATTTTTATAAATATGTCAAATTTGATACAATTATATGTATTTTTTTAAGTTTTTAAACTCGACATTTGTTTCTAGATTAGTATTAGATAAATCTTTGAATAATTCTTTTTGTGTCTTATCTATTTTTTCAGGAATCATAACATTAACAACAACATACATGTCACCTTTTTTCTTTGTTTTAGGTGATTCAATACCTTTTCCTTTAATTCTTAGTTTAGTATTGCTTTGTGTGCCAGCATCTATTTGAATAACTAAATTACCATATAATGTTGGAATTTCTTTTTTACAACCTAACACTGCATCAGTTATAGTAATAGGAAGATTTAAATATACATCATATTCATCTCTTTGATATAATTCACTATCCCTTACTTTAAATTGAATATAAATATCACCATTAGGCCCACCATTATATCCTTTTGAACCTTTACCTGATATTCTAAGTTCTGATCCAGAGTCAACACCTGCTGGTATTTCCACTGTAATAGTTTTATTTTTAACTACGTGACCATTTCCTTTACATTCATTACATGTTTTTTCAAAGGTCTTTCCAAGACCATGGCAATTTGGACATACGCTTTCTTGTTGAATAACTCCAAATATAGTTTGAGATTGACTTACAACCCTTCCCCTACCATTACATGTAGAACAAGTTTTTTCATCAAATCCTCCTTTACCACCACATTTATCACATTCTTCATCTAAATCTAATTTTAAATCTTTGGAACATCCAAAAACTGCTTCATCAAAAGTTAAATTAACTTTTACTAAAGAATCACTACCTTTTTGTGGTCTATTTTTGGCAGTTCTTCTTCCTCCAAATCCAAAAGAAGAACCCATTATATCATCAAATATACTTCCAAAGTCAAAATCATCAAATCCACTAAAACCTTGGAACCCATCAAATCCACTAAAGCCACCTGCTCCATTTTCAAATGCAGCAGATCCAAATTGATCATATTGTTTTCTTTTATTTTCATCAGAAAGCACTGCATAAGCTTCTCCAATTTCTTTGAATTTAGCTTCAGCACCTTCTTCTTTATTAATATCTGGATGATATTTTTTTGCTAATTTTCTAAATGCTGATTTTATTTCATCTTGAGATGCATTTTTATCAACACCTAATACTTCATAATAATCTTTTTTTGCCATTATTTATCACCACTTCCTGAAATTGTAATATTATCTACTAGTAAAGATGGAGATGATATAGAATATCCAAATTCTTTTAAATCATTACCAACTTCTATAACATTATTTAATAATTCTTTTATATTAGTAGATAAAATAATTAAATTTAATGCTTTCTTTATTTGACCATTTTCGACTAACAAACCTTCTGATTGTAAAGAAATATCACCAGTTATATGATTTATACCTGCATGAAGCCCTTCTACTTGAGTAATTATTATTCCATTATCTAATTCTTTAATTAATTCATTATATGATTTATTTCCCTCTTTTATATGTAAATTATAAAATCCTGATGCATTGCCTGTTGGTTTAGAATTGGTTTTATAAGCGTATTCTAAGTTATTAAATGCTGTTTTAAATATTCCGTTCTTAACAATTTCTTTATTATACATTAATGTACCTTCATTATCGAAATGCCTATTAACTATAAATTTAGGATTAAGAGGTTCTTCTAAAATTGTTATTTTATCAGAAAAGATTTTTTGATTTAACTTATCTGATAAAATAGATAATTTCATAAACATACTTTTAGCATCAAACATATTAGACATATTATATAAAATACTTTTTACAACATTATTATCTAATAAAACTTTATATTTATTAGTAAAAACAGATGTTGCAGAAAATTCTAATTCCAATTCTTTAATTGCTTTTTCTATTTTATTCTTTAAATCGTCTATATCAAAATTATCATAATATTCATTAACTAATTTAGTTTTTACAATATTATTCTTCTTTCCACTTAAACTAATATATACATAAATATAATTATAGCTATCATTTAAATGATGTTTTAAATTATCTATTGATACATTTATTTCTTCATAACTAATTGATGAATCTATATTTAATAAAAATGGATATTTATCCTTATAATCATTAAATCTTAATAATTCCTTTTTTACAACACTAAAATCAATATCATTTTTTTCTTTTCTATTTTCCATTGTATAATCATTTTCTGTTAAACTATTTTTATTATCATTATCTATAACATTTGCATTATGTTTTATAGTATCAATAATATTTTCAGGATTTTCTAATGATTCATAATTTAATACTATTGTTTTATTATTAATAATTGACTTTATTTTATATGAATTATCATCACTAATATTATAATTAATCAATTTATCATTTAAAGTTTCTATATTTACAGATTTTGATTTAACATTATAAACCTCTAGTAAAATACCTTCTTTATTGGCAATATTAATTAAATCATTTATCATCTTCTTCACCTCCAACTAAAATACTTGATACTTTTATTGTAGGTTCACCAATAGTTACATATACCCATCCACTAGAAGCACCACACATACCAACACCATATTCTAAATTATCTGATACCATTTCAACATTATTTAAAATATCTAAAGCATTGCCTATTAAACTTGCTCCCTTAACGCATTCGGCAATTTTACCATTTCTTATCATATATGCAGTTTCGCATCCGAAATTAAAATCTCCGGATTCAGTATCAACAGAACCACCACCTAATTCAAAAGCATAAAGTCCAAAATCTATGCTTTTTATCATATCTTCAATTTTGTCATCTCTTGGTAAAAGATATGTATTATTCATTCTTGATACTGGAGCGTAATGATAATCTTCTCTTCTTGATGATCCTGTTAATTGCATATTTAATTTTCTATTATTTATTTCATCATTTAAATAATTGACTAACACTCCATCTTTTATTAGTACATTTTTTTGTGTAGGCATTCCCTCATCATCAATTTTAGTAGTTCCCCAAAGATTAGAAATCGTTCCATCATCTATAATAGTAACCTTATCATTAGCAACTTTTTGACCGATTTTTCCTGCTAAAACACTTTGATTATTTGCTGTTGCATTTGCTTCCATAGCATGACCACAAGCTTCATGAAAAATAACAGCACCAAATCCAGGGCCTAAAATAACAGGCATTTTTTTACCAATGCAAGGTTTAGCATATAATTTATCAACGCCAAATTTTATAAGCTTATCTAATTCTTTATCTATATTTTTTTCAAGTATTTCTAAACCACCATTAGAGCCCCAATTAAAGCTAGACGAAGCCACATTTTCGCCATCTTTAAAATTTGCAGAAACATAAAATCTTGTATTATATCTTTGTTCTTTTTTATATATGCCTTTATAATTAGAAATAGTAACATTATCATCTCTTTGCATTAAAGTTAAAGATACTTGATTAACTCTTTTATCTAAGTTTCTTATTTTTTTATCCAATTTTGACATATATTCTTTTATTTTTTCATCACTATAATCATCATAAGATATCTTATAATCAGCCTTATATTTCTCTAAATCATTTAGTTTTATATTTTTATATAATACTTTATCATTAATATTATTTTTTAAGTCATTTGATAGATTATATACATCTTCTAAATCATCATAATTAATTGAAGCATAATATATTTCTGTGTTTTTAGCTATTCTTAAGCCAATACCATTAGTTTGACTAAATCTAATATTATCTAATTTAGAGTCAATATAATTATAAGATTTTGATATGGTATTTTCTTCAAATATTTCTGCAAAATCAGCACCAGTTGAAAGCATATTATCTAGTAGTTTTTCCAAATACTGTTTATCCATTTTAACCTCCAATTGACAATAAAGAGAGAAAATTATCTCTCTTTATTACTATTTTTCTTCATATTTTGCTTCTTGAACATCATCTTTTTTATCATCTTTTTTGTCATTTTTTTCTTCTTCTGGTTGTGATGATTGAGCATTTTGATTAGCCTTAGCAGCTTCTTCATAAACTTTTTGTGACATCTTCATTGCTACATCTTGTAATTCTTTAGATTTCTTTTCAATATCATCTATATCTTTTCCTTCTAATGATTTTTTAAGTTCTGAAATTTTATCTTCTGCATCTTTTTTATCACTATCTGAAACCTTATCACCTAAATCATTAATTGCTTTTTCGGTTTGGAAAATAATTGAATCAGCCTCATTTCTAACATCAGCTTCATGTTTTCTCTTTTCGTCTTCTTCTTTATTAGCTTCAGCTTCTTTTCTCATTTTTTCAACTTCTTCATCAGTTAAGTTAGATGAATTAGAAATTGTAATTGATTGTTCTTTATTAGTTCCTAAGTCTTTAGCAGTAACATTAACTATACCATTAGCATCAATATCAAATTTAACTTCAATTTGAGGAATTCCTCTTGGAGCTGGTGGAATATTAGTTAATTGAAAGTTTCCAAGTGTTTTATTATCACTAGCCATTGGTCTTTCACCTTGAAGTACATGAATATCAACAGCTGGTTGATTATCTGCAGCAGTTGAAAATACTTGTGATTTAGAAGTTGGAATTGTTGTATTTCTTGGAATTAAAACTGTCATAACATTACCCATAGTTTCAAGTCCAAGTGACAATGGTGTAACATCAAGAAGTACTAAATCATCTACTTCACCAGTAAGTACTCCACCTTGAATTGCAGCACCCATTGCTACAGCTTCATCTGGATTTACTTCCTTAGATGGTTCTTTACCTAATTCTTTTTTAACTAATTCTTGAATATAAGGTATTCTTGTTGATCCACCAACAAGTAATACTTTATCAATGTCAGATGCACTCATTTTAGCATCTTTTAATGCTGCTCTTACTGCATCTAGTGTAGAATCAAATAATTCTCTATTTATTTCTTCAAATTTTGCTCTAGTTAATGTAACATCTAAGTGTAATGGTCCATCACTTCCTTGAGAAATAAATGGAATAGATATTTGAGTTGAACTCATTCCAGATAAATCTTTTTTAGCTTTTTCTGCAGCGTCTTTAATTCTTTGCATTGCCATTTTATCTTTTGATAAGTCAATTGAATTATCCTTTTTAAATTCATCTACCAAATAATCCATAATAGATTTGTCAAAATCATCTCCACCTAAATGGTTATTTCCAGCAGTAGATTTAACTTCAAATACGCCATCACCTAACTCAAGAATAGAAACATCAAATGTTCCACCACCTAGATCATAAACTAATACTGTATGAGCATTTTCTTGTTTATCAATACAATAAGCAAGTGCTGAAGCAGTTGGTTCATTAATAATTCTTTTAACATCAAGACCAGCAATTTTACCGGCATTTTTTGTTGCTTGTCTTTGAGCATCATTAAAGTATGCAGGAACAGTAATAACTGCTGCATTAACTTTTTCACCTAAATAATCTTCAGCATCTTTCTTTAAACTCATTAAAATTTTAGCTGAAATTTCTTCTGGTGTATATTCCTTATTGTTAGCAGAAACTTTTTCAGAAGTTCCCATTTTTCTTTTAATTGATGAAATTGTATTATCAACATTAGTTACTGCTTGTCTTTTTGCAGTTTCACCAACTAATTCTTCACCATCACCTTTAAATGCTACAACAGATGGTGTAGTTCTATTTCCTTCTTTATTTGTTATAACATGTGGTTCTCCACCTTCAAGTACAGCAACACAAGAGTTTGTTGTACCTAAATCAATACCTATAATTTTACTCATAATTTATCATTTCCTTTCTCTACTTTGATACCTTAACAAAGGCATGTCTTACTACTTTATCTTTATAAGTATAACCCTTTTGTAATACAACTAAAACATAATTTGGTTCAACGCCATCTACATGTTCAGTCATAATTGCGTCCATGTAATTTGGATCAAATACTTTATCTTGACATTCTATTTCTTTAACGCCAATATTATTTAAAACATTTAACAAGTTAGTATAAATCATCTTATACCCTTCTAAATATTTTTCATTAATGGATTTATCCATTTCAATTGATCTTTCAAAATTATCAACTATTGGAAGTAAATTTTTTATTAATTCAATTCCTTCATATTTCATCATATTAGATATTTCTTCACTATGTCTTTTAGATATATTTTGAATTTCTGCAGATAATCTTAAAACTTTGTCATTTAAATTTTTATTATCTTCTTTTAATTTATCAATTTCCTTATTATTTTTCTTTTCTTTTTTATTTTTCAAATTTTTTTCATGATTGCAATCACATTTTTTCCCATCATGACATCCACAATCGCAATTTTCATCACAATTGCAGTTATCATTGCATGTACATTCTTTGCCTTCTTGACACCCGCAATCACAATTTTTATCACAATTACATTTTTTTTCTTTTTCCATTATTTATCCTCCTCGTCATTTAAATTATCACTAATATATTGAAGTAAAGCTATAACTCTATCATATTCCATTCGCTTAGGACCAATAACAGCAATAGTTCCTTCTTCGCCATTTTTATGATATTTTGTTTTTATAACTGTTACATCCTTATCAAATTCAGAATCATCACCTATAAAAACATTAATTCCATCATCTTTACTTTCAATTTTTTTAATCATTTTTTCATCTTCAAATTTTGCTAATATTCTTTTTACATCTTCATTATTTTGATATTCAGGTTGATGTAAAAGTTTAATTTGTCCTTTCATGTGAAAGTTAGATGTATTTTTAGCAAAATCATTAAATGCATCATAAAATATTGAATATACTTGTTCATATTGTTTAACTTTTTTAGCAATAATAGGTTTTATATCAAATTCTAATCTTTGAGAAACCTCATTAATTGGTATTCCTATTAACATCTTGTTAATAATTTCTGAAGTTTTAACAACTTCTTCAATCGAAGTATCTTCAGGAAGAAAGTATTGTTTATTTTCAACAATTCCTTTATCAGTACAAACAAGAGCTACAATTTTATTACCTTGAAGTGGAATAACACTTATTTGTTGCAATGTATTATCTTTTGAACTACTACCTAAAATAACAGAAGTATAATTAGTTATATCACTGATAATATCAACACATTTTTCAATAGCATCAGATAGTTCTAATTCTCTATTTGAAAAAACTGTTTGTAACTTTAAGACATCTTCACCAGTTAACTCTTTAGGTTGCATTAAATGATCTACATAATATTTATATCCCGCCTCTGAAGGAATTCTACCACTTGATATATGATTTTTTTCAATATATCCTAAATTTTCTAATGCAGACATTTCATTTCTAATTGTTGCAGAAGAACATTTAAATCTCTTACAAAGTGATTTAGAACCAACAGGAACTGCAGTTTTAATATAATTTTCTACAATAGCCTTTAAGAGTTCTTTTTGTCTTTCATTCAACTTCTTCACCTTCTTTAGCACTCTTTCTTTTTAAATGCTAATACTATATTACTATTATATTTAGCACTTGTCAATACATGAGTGCTAAAAAAATTTTTTTAACATTTTTATTTACAAAGTAAAAAATAAAAAGATATCCTTTTTATTTTCCACTTAATAGTATTTTAAAATTTTTGAATAATAATTTAATATAACTAATTTTATCTACATCTTCTTTAATCGTTAATTCTTCTTCTTTAATAATTAAACCATCTTTATCTTTTATTTCAACAGTTCCTACGACATCACCTTTTTTTACTGGTGCTACTATTTTATTAGTTTTTATATTATAGGAATAAATTTCACTTTTTTTATTAATTTCCTCGACTTCTGTTACACTATTTTTAACAATAAGTGTAGCATTATCAATACTTCCTTTTTCAACATAAACTTTACCCAATTCATCTTCATTACTTAATATAGTATTTAGCTTATATGAATTAAAAGCATAATTTAATAGTTCAGTTGTTTCTTTACTTCTAATATCACTAGATGGTTCTCCCATTAATACTGTAATATATCTAACATTGTTTTTCTTTGCTGTGGAAGTTAAACAATATTGTGCATTAGTAGTATATCCAGTTTTAAGTCCATCAACTCCAGGATAAAACCTAACTAATCTATTGGTATTAACAAGCCATGTTCTTGAGCCATCACTTTTATTAAAATAATCTTCATAAGTAGATGTAAATCTTAATATTTCTTCATGTTTTATTAACTCTCTTGCCATAATAGCCATATCCTTTGCACTAGAATAATGACCATCCGCATCAAGGCCGTGAGGATTAACAAAATTAGTGCTAGTCAAACCCAATTCTTTTGCCTTTTCATTCATCATAACGACAAAATTATCAACGCTTCCACCAACTTTCTCTGCCAAAGCCACCGCTGCATCATTTGCTGAAGCTATAGAAAGTCCTTTTAAAAGTTCTTCGACAACTACTGTAGAATTTGCATCCAAAAACATTTGTGAACCACCCATATTTGATGCATTTAAAGAAATAGTTACAGGAGTATCCATTGCAATTTTTCCCTCATCAAGTGCTTCCATAACTAAAAGCATGGTCATAATTTTAGTCATAGAGGCAGGTGCTAATTTTTCATTAGAATTCTTTTCAAATAATATTCTACCCGTACTAAATTCCATTAAAACGGCGGATTTAGCATTACTTGCAAATTCTTCTGCAGTAACTAAGCTACTAAAAATAAAGAATAAAAATATCGTTAATAGTATTTTTTTCAAAATAATCACCTATTAATAAATATTCAAAAACTAAATGTTTTATTCTTTATAACAATTAATAAATAGCAAATAACGACGTTTTATGTTATTATATTAATATAGATAAGGAGAATAAGTATGGCTAATAAAAAAAGTGATAATAAAAATGATATAAAGGATACTAATAAAAAGAAAAATATGATCAAAAAAACTGATGAGAAAAAGCAAAAAATTAAAACAACCGAAAATAATGAAGAAAAAATAGATAATAAAGTTGTTAACAAAATGAATTCTTCAACCAAAATAAAATCGAAGAAACCAAAAAAGGAAGAAATTGAACAAAACAAAGTTAAGGAAGAAAAAAAGGATAGTAAAGTTGTTAATAAGAAGAGTTCTTCAGTAAAAAAGAAAACAAATGACACTACAATTGAAAATAAAGAAATAACGAAAGTTGAAAATAAAGAAGAAGAATTTTTTGATATAGTAGATGATAAGAAAAAGAAAAAAAATAATAATAAAATTAAAAAATCAGAATATTATGATATTTTAGAAAATGATAAATCACATTTATTACTTAACATTATTATATTATTACTATTAATTGGTGCTGGTATATTTTTAGTATATAAATATGTTATTAGAGATCCTAAAACCATTTTTACTACAGGAATAACTAGAATATATGAAGAAGCTGCTAATAAAATAGTAAAACTTAGTAAAAGTATAATTACATCTGATAAACAAAAATTAAGTGGTGTTCTTACATTAAATACTTCAGATAATAACTATAATAATTTAAATAATTATGTATATGACATTGATTTAAATATGGATAAGACTAATCATAATTATGGATTAGAGTTAAATATTAAAAATCAAGATACTATACTTTCAACTCTTAATTACTATTTTGTTAATAATATGTTTTATTTAAATTTAGGAAAAAACTATAATAAAAGTATTTTATTAAAACAAGACATATTTGATTTAAATAATGATATATTTAATATTAATACTATTAATTTTAATAAATTAAATAATAGTGCTAAACAAATAAAAAATATTATCAATAGTAATATAAATAGGAAAAAGCTTACTATGGGTGAAGAAAATTTAAATGATACAACATATGAATATGTAGAATATAGTCTTGATAATACAAGTTATTCTAATTTAATATCTAAAATAATTGATGACATTAAAAATAATAATAATTTAATTAATGATTTAACTTAAGCATTTAATACAAATAATGAAACTGTTATTGATTTATTAGATAATATATTAAAAAATAACTTAACTAATAATTTTAATAACATTACATATAGATTTTATATAGATGGTTTTATGGCAAATATTATAGGGTTTAATATTTCAATTGATAATAATAATATATTTAATTATTTTAATATTAATGATGAAATAAAATTTAATTTAACAATAAATGATTATACTTTATCTTTTTATAAAGAAAATAATAAATATAATGCTGTTATTAAAGAAAATAATATAGATTATATTACATTATTATTTAATGAATTAAATGATAACACTATTGATGTTGACTATAAAAATATTAAACAAGATTATTATGGTAATATACATTTAAGTAAATATGATAAAAGCAATGATAAAAGTGGTAATTTAAAGTTTAGTATAGTAACCAAAAATAATACTTCATCATTTAATTTAGATTATAAATTTAATAGTATAAATGAAATTAAAGTAATAGAACCTATTATTGATGCTGATAATATTAGTGAAGAAGATATAGAATTAATTGAAAATAATATTAATTTAAATATAAATGATAAATTATTACATGATTATTTTACTAATATATTAGATTTAATTAATACATATTAATAAGGAATTATATTCCTTATTTTTATTTTAATAAAAAGGAAGATAATTTTCATTATCTTCCTAATAGATTATTTTATAATTACTTTATTACTGTTTATCAGCAATATCTGTAAAGTATCCTGGATTAGATTCTCCACCATCTACTCTTGCATATTCTTTATCAGTATGTGATGAAGAGTATGCTGTTCCAGCACCTCCAACTAGGCTATTATTATCATAAAACATAGAATAACTAGTAGTTACAGCATCTGTATTCCATTTAGCTGGATCAACATATATTGTAGTTAAATTATACATACCTTGAAACATACATTCCATTTTAGTAACATTAGATGTATCAAACGAACTTAAATCTAATACTTTAACATTGGTATTTCCAAACATATATGAAATGTTAGTTGTACTAGATAAATCTAAGTCATTTAGTCCAATAATTTCCTCTAATGTTCTACATCCATAAAACATTTTTTGGGTACTACTTATTCCATTTATCGCATTTATCCCAGTTATATCAATTTTCTTGACAGTAGTTTCATATGCAAAGGCCTTAAAAAGATCTGTTGATGTAAGAGTAATATTTCTTGCTACTATTTCCTCCAAATGTTGAAGACCTTTTTCTCCAAATACCTGATACAATCCACTATTATAAGAAGAAGTTATTCCTGAAAAATTCCAATTAGAAATATCTATTTTCTTAATATTAGAAGAACTAATAAACGAATCCATAGTTGTTACTTTTGAGGTATTCCAATCACTTAAATCTAATTCATCTATGCCAGAAAGGCCAAAAAACATATATTCCATTGTAACATTTGTTGTTCCAAGTGATGTTCCAAATCCTGTAAAATCTATATTTCCAATATTTGCATAATAAAACATATAGGACATATTTGACACATTTGATACATTCATAGAACTTAAATTTAAACTATTTATTCTTGCATTAGAAAACATATAGGACATATTTGTTACACTTGAAGTATCAAACGAACTAATATTAAGTGATGTTCCTTGATATCTTTGAAACATAGAATTCATATTAGTAACACTAGATGTATCCCATGAATGTAAATCTAAATCATTAATTCTAGAACCTTGAAACATGTATTGCATACTAGTAACACTGGATGTATCCCATCCATCAACATTAAGATTAGTAATATTTGCATTCATAAACATTTCATACATATTTGTTACTTTTGAGGTATCCATTGAACCTAAATCCAAATTTTCAATATTTGTACCTACAAACATATAAGACATATCAGTTACATTAGATGTATCCCATGAACTGATATCAACAGATGGGCCAGAATAATTGTAAAACATACCTTGCATACCTGTTAATAACGATGTATCTACTCTACTTAAATCAAATTCTGTTATATTAGAACCACTACCAAAATTAGTAGCATTATTTTGAGTCAAATAAACTTTAGCAGCTTCAGTATATATGTACGTATGACTATCTCCAGATATATTATATGAATATACTGGATACTCTTCACCCTCTAATGATCTTAATTGAACATTTTCTGCATCTTCTGGAAGATTATCACTCCATTTTAAATAACCAGTTGGAAAATATGTAATTTTAGATGTTTTTTGATTCCATTTTGCATAAATATTAGTTAATTCATTTGTTACTATTGTTTCTTCAGTTACAGCATTAGTAAATTCACTATCACTATACCATCCATCAAATATGTAACCAAAACGGTCTATTGTTGGAAGTGTTCCTAATGTATCTCCCG
>JAFUTV010000010.1 GCA_017484125.1 Bacilli bacterium | reverse complement strand
TGTATGAAGCAATTTCTGGAAAGAAAGCAGAGCCAGTAGCAGTTAATCCATTTACAGATACAAATGATGAGTATGTATTAAAGGCATATGCTTTAGGTATCACACTTGGAACATCAGAAACAACATTTACACCAAATGCTGAAATTACAAGAGAGCAAATGGCAACAATGCTTACAAGAGCTCTAAATAAAGCAGGAATTAATACAGAATATGATATAACAAATGCAACAAGATTTGCTGATGATAGCAACTTGAATGATTGGGGTAGACCTTCAGTTTACTTTATGGCAAAAGAAGAAATCATTAAAGGAATTGGCAACAATAGATTTAATGGTTTAGGTAATGCAAAAGTAGAAGAAGCTATCGTAGTTGCTTTAAGAAGTGTCGATGTATTTGCAAAATAATAGTTCGAAACGAGCCGAGAAAATACAAAATCTCGGCTCAAACTATATCAGAATATTTTGATATTAGGAGTTGAGAAATCAGTTCCCTTTTTAGTAATATTACGAGTATATTAAAAAGTAAAAGAATATGGTATAATTTAAATAGAAGGTGAATATATGAAAAAGAAAATATTTTTATGTTTAATGGTGATCGTAAGTTTATTTATAATTACAGGTTGCAGTAATAAAGAAAATTATATAACTGATAATGAACATTTATATGATACTGCAGTTCAATATATTATTGATAATGATACAAATCCAGAGAAGAATGAAGATAGGTATAAAATGTTTATTGATTACAATGGGTTTGGTATAACGGAAGATGATAATTATAGATATGCTTATATGTGGATATCAGAAGAATCATATTATGTAGTAGATAATAAGATAATAAGTGGATCTGGAAGCTCAATGCCATATAAGTTTACTTTTGAATTAAATGATAATAAAGTAGTAAAATATGAAATACCTAAAGATGGTAATGAATATGCTTCATCAATTAAAGAAATGTACCCTGATGATATTGAAAACAAAGTAATAAATTATCAATGGAAAGATGATGGATTGATTAAAGAAGTAAAGAATTATTATTCGGATTTAAAAGATAAGAATATATATTATTATACTGGAGATGAATATATTAAATTAGATAAATAAAAGGAGTCGGAAGATTAAGATATTCCCGTTCCAACTGATGAGAGAAATCTCATCTTTTTTTAGTAATCTTGCGATGCTTTACTTTTGTATAAAATAGGTATATAATTAAGTATGAAAAGTATAACTTGTTATACTTTAAAGGAGGCATATATGAAAGATAAATTTGTGGGTATTGCTAAAGTTGGAGAAAAAGGACAAATAGTAATTCCTAAAGAAGCAAGAGATATGTTTGATATTAAACCTGGAGATACTGTTGTAGTTTTATGTGATAAAAAGAAAGGAATGGCTATTGTTAAATCTGAAGTATTAGAAGATACTATGGATAAAATTATGCCAGATGGTAAATAATATGTATTCAATTGAAACAAAGAAATTAACTAAAAAGTTTAAAGATAAAATTGCAGTAAATGGAATAGATTTAAATATTAAACAAGGTGAATTATTTGCACTTTTAGGAACTAATGGTGCTGGAAAAACTACAACAATAAAAATGTTATCAGGATTAATATTACCAACTTCTGGAAGTATTAAAATCCTTGATATGGATATGAAAAAAGATATATTTAAAATAAAAGAAATATTAAATGTTTCACCACAAGAAACTGCTATTGCTCCAAATTTAACCGTAAAAGAAAACTTAGAATTTATGGCTGGAGTTTATCAGATAAAAGATAAAGATAAAAAGATTAATGAATTAATTAAAATGTTTAAATTAGATGAAGTATTAAACAAAAGATCAAAAACTTTATCTGGTGGATGGCAAAGGAAAGTATCTATTGCAATAAGCTTAATTAATGATCCTAAAATATTATTTTTAGATGAACCTACACTTGGTTTAGATGTTATTGCAAGAAAAGAATTATGGAAAGTTATTTATGAATTAAAAGGTAAAATAACAATAATTTTAACAACTCATTATATGGAAGAAGCAGAAAGTTTATCAGATAGAATCGGTATAATGGCAAATGGTAATATTGTTGAAGTTGGAACCTCTAAAGAATTAATCAATAAAACTAAAGCTAAAAATTTTGAAGATGCCTTTGTATCAATTGCAACTGGAGGTGAGTTATAATGAGAATGATTAATTTTGCTAGAAGAAATTTTAAGGAATTAATTAGAGATCCTTTAAGTTTAGTATTTGAAATAGCATTACCAATATTTTTATTATTTATATTTCAGCAAATAAAAATACCTGGAGATACATATAAGCTTGAAAATTTTACTCCTGGAATCATTATATTTGGATTTTCTTTTATTACTTTATTTACATCAACATTAGTAGCAAAAGACAGAGGATCATCATTATTGATAAGACTTGGAACTTCACCAATGAAATCAAGTGATTATATTTTAGGATATATATTATCTTTAATACCAATCATCATTATACAAGATTCATTATTTTTTATAGTTGCTTGTTTATTAGGGTTAAATATTAGTATAAATATAATATTAACTATTATAGCATCAATATTTGTTTCAATATTATTTATAGCATTTGGGATATTAATTGGTAGCCTGGTAAGTGAAAAAGCATCAGGTGGAGTTGGAAGTATTATTGTACAGCTAGTTTGTTTTACTAGTGGAATGTATTTTTCAAAAGATTTAATTGGAAATGGATTTGCAAAATTATGTGAATTATTACCTTTTGAAAGTGCTTTGAATATAATTAAGGGTGTATTAAATAACAATTATGATATTTTATCAACAAGAAATATAATTGTATTTGTTGCCTATACAATAATCATATTGATACTATCTATTATAGTATTTAAAAGGAAAATGATTGGTGATAATAAGTAATCGTAAGATTAAGATATACAGAGCGGATGAAAATCCGTTTTTGTAAGGTATAATATAAAGTGTAAGACAAATAGTAATTTGTAGAGGAGATATTTATGGAAGATAAACAAGTATTATTTAATAATATAGATAAAGTTCACACTACCGAAATGGGTATTGATAGAATTAAGAAAAATCTTAAATTAGATACTGATGATGTTGTTGAGTAT
>JAFUTV010000009.1 GCA_017484125.1 Bacilli bacterium | reverse complement strand
TTCATGGTCTTTAGAAATATCAAATCTAACAAATCTAACAGAATGTTCAATATATTTTAAAAGTGAAGAAAAAGAAGTACCATATAATAATCCAAAAACAGGAACATTTATAAATATATCTTTAATCATATTAATAATAGCAATAACAATAGTAATAATTAGAAAAGTAAGAAAAAACAACAAATTTTATAAGATATAGGTGAATAAAGATGAAGAAGAAAAAGATAACAATAATATTAATAAGCATATTTATACTAATAATAGGATTAGTATCTTTTTCAAGTTATAAATTTAAAGAAAATAAAGAAATAACAAGTTATATAGCATATTATTATGATGGTGAAAATCATAATAATCCACCAAGCAAAGAAGATTATGTTATTGAAGAAACAAAATGTGATAAGGCAACTGGCTCTTGGAGTAATTCTAAGTGGCAATTAAATTTATCAAATATTGAAGGTAAGTTTGGTTGTAGTTTGAAATTTAGAAGAAAAATACTAGCTTATAAATTAATAGTTAATCCAAATGGTGGAACTTATGATGGTTCAACTGGAAAGCAAGAATATAATATAGAAATAGGTAAAACTAGGGAAATAGAAGATGCAACAAGAAAAGGATATACTTTTACTGGTTGGACTTTAACTGGAGATACTTCAACTTTTGAAGATAATGTCTTTACTATGGGGTATGAAGATTCAACATTAACTGCTAATTATACTATTAATAAATATAAAATAACAATTAGTGGAACAAATGAATGTGATGGGGAATATGAAGCTGAATACAATTCTTCTATTGACCTTTGCGTGCCAACTAAGGAAGATTATACTTTTACTGGGTGGAATGTTGAAAACGCTAAAGTTGAAGGTAATAAATTAATTGTAAGTGATAGTGATGCAACCATTAGTCCTAAATGGGTTGAAACAAAATATGATTATGTTATAAATCATAGTAAACAAAATCTTGATGGTACAACATATACTTTATTTGAAAAGACTACAGGATCTGCAACAAAGGAAACAATTATTAATGCTCAATTAAAAAATTATCCTGGATTTACTGCTCCAAAAGCACAAAGTATGGTAATAGATAAAGATATTAGTAAAAATATAATAAATTATAATTATACAAGAAATAAATATACCCTTGATGTTGATGCTAATGGTGGTACATATACTGGTCAAACTAATTTTGAATTATATTTTGAACAAGAAATAACATTAGCTAATCCAACATTAGATGGATTTAATTTTGCTGGATGGCAAGCAACTTCGGGTACTGTTAATGATAGTAAATATACAATGGGAGCTAATAATGCTACTTTAACAGCTAAATGGAGTGCTAAACAATTTATTGTTTCTTTTGATGCTAATGAAGGAAATGTAGCAACTCCATCAAAGGAAGTTTATTTTGGCAAAACTTATGGAGAACTTCCAACACCAACAAGAACAGGATATACATTTGATGGATGGTTTACAAGTGCTACTGGTGGAACTAAAAAAGTATCTTCAACTATTGTTGATTTAACTGCAAATGAAACACTATATGCCCATTGGAGTGCAAATAAGTATAATGTTTCGTTTAATGCAAATGGTGGTACTTCTAGTATTGAATCAAAACAAGTAACATATGCAGAAAAGTATGGAGAACTTCCAACACCAACAAAACTAGGATATAATTTTAGTGGTTGGTATACACATATTACAAAAGGTAGTCAAAAAACTGCTGATACTGTTGTTTATATAACGGCAAATGAAACATTATATGCTCATTGGGATGCTAAAAAATACACAATTACTTTTAATAGTAATGGTGGAAGTGCTGTTTCTTCAAAAGAAGTAACTTATGGAGAAAAATATGGAGAACTTCCAACTCCTGTTAAAGAAGGATATCAATTTTTAGGTTGGTATTTAAATTCTGATTTAACAACTGGAGTAAATAGTGATTCTACAGTTTTAGATGAAGTAACAACTTTATATGCTAAATGGGGTATTGGATCATATAAACTAAGTATTAATCCAAATGGTGGAACTTATTCTAGTTCAACAGGAATACAAGAATTTAGTTTAAATTGGAAAGAAACATTTAATTTAGATAGTATCACAAGAACTGGTTATACTTTCGATAAATGGGAAATAACAGGTAAAAATACAGTAATTAATTCTAACGTTTTAACTATGGGTGTAGAAAACTCTACAATTAAAGCTTTATGGAATATTAATAGTTATACTTTAACAATTCAAGATAGTTATACATGTGATGGAACAACAAGTTTAAATTATAATGCTACTTATGAATTATGTGAGCCAACAAGAGAAGGATATACATTTACTGGTTGGGATTACACATCAGGAAATGTAACTAATAAGATATTTAAAATGGGTGCTGCTAATGCAACGCTTACTGCTAAATGGCAACCAAATTCCTATACTTATATTGTTTATCATAATAAATTAAATACAGATGGTACAACATATACATTAGTTGATGGAGATACATATAAAGATGAAGCACTCTTTGACAGTGAAGTAACACCAGAGACAAAAACATATGTTGGATTTACATCACCACAAAGTAAAACAATTAAAATAGTTGTTGATGAAGATGATCCTCCAACTAAAAATAAAGTAGATTATAATTATGAAAGAAATAAATCTATATTAACAATAGATCTTAATGGTGGAACTATTAATGGTCCAACTACAAGAATATTATATTATGAAGAAGAAAGTGAAATTGAAACTCCAACAAGAGATGGTTATAATTTTACTGGATGGACAAAAACTTCTGGAACTTTAACTGATAATATATTTAAAATGGGACTTGAAGCTGCAACATTGACTGCTAATTATGAAGTAAGACATTTTAGAATAACTTTTAACGCAAATGGTGGTGGTCTTACAACAGAAGGCATTAATGTTACATATGATGAAAAATATGGAGAACTTCCAACACCAACAAGGGAAGGATATACGTTTGATGGTTGGTATACACAATTAGAAGATGGCGAAAAAATAACTAGTGAATCAACTGTAAAAGTAACAGATAATTCTACATTATATGCTCACTGGTCAATTAACACTTATCATTTAACATTATATACTACAAGCGATAGTCCTATTGAAATGGATGTTGAATACGGATTAAAAATAAGAGATATTACTAATCCAGTAAAAGAGGGATATAGATTCTTAGGATGGTATTATGATAATTCATTTAATAGTGGAGTATCTGAAAATTTAGTAATTAATGAAGATATGACTTTATATGCTAAATTTGGTGAAGGTTCATTCTTATTAACTATTAATCCAAATGGAGGAACATATGGTGGCGTTTCTTCTAATACTAATACATATTTAACATATAATGAAGAGATAGAACTTCAAGCTATTGAACGAATTGGTTATTCTTTTGATAAATGGGAAATAACTGGAAATAATACAACTATTAATTCTAATAAGCTAACAATGGGTAGTGAAGATTCAACCATTAAGGCTCTTTGGAATATCAATAGTTATAATCTTACTATATTAAATAGTTATACATGTGATACAACTGTAAATTTAAATTATAATGATTCTTATGATTTATGTACTCCAACAAGAGAAGGTTATGTATTTACTGGTTGGGTAGAAACATCAGGAACATTATCTGGATCAACATTTATAATTGGTGCAAGTGATGCAATATTAACTGCTTCATGGAAAGAAGATAATTATGCATATATAGTGTATCATAGTAAAATGAATATGGATGGTTCATCTTATACATTAATTGATGCTGATACATATATTGGTGAGGCTAAGTTTAATTCGCAAGTAACCCCAGAACCTAATACATATACTGGATTTACATCGCCACAAAGTAAAACAATAACAATTGCTATTGAAGAAAATAATCCACCAACAACTAATAAGGTAGATTATAAATATACAAGAAATAAGCATACTTTAACACTTGATTTAAATGGTGGAGAATATAGTGGCGATACTTCTAAAGAATTATATTATGATGAAGAATGTGAATTATTAACTCCAAGTAAAGAAGGATATAATTTTGATGGATGGAACTCTTCATATGGATTAAAAACTGATTCAATATTTAAAATGGGTGATAGTAATGTAACTCTTACTGCAGTTTATTCTGAAAAGAAATATACCATTTACTTTAATGCCGATGGCGGTAGTATTAATATAGAATCAAAACAAGTTGGTTATAATTCTACATATGGTGATTTACCAACTCCTAATAAAGAAGGATATATTTTTGAAGGATGGTATACTAATTTAGATGGCGGAGATAAAATAACATCTGGTTCAATATTTACTTTACAAACAAATCAAACATTATATGCTCATTATACTGAAAGAACATATACTGTTTACTTTGATGGTAATATGGGAACTCCATCGATATCATCTAAAGAAGTAACTTATAATTTCCCTTATGGTACACTTGCAAGTGCAACAAGAGATGGTTATGAATTTGCTGGTTGGTATACATTAGCAAATGATGGTGAAAAAGTAACTGCAGAATCTATTGTAGATACAGCAAAAAATCACACATTATATGCTCATTGGGATGCAAAAAATATAAAAGTAACTTTTGATGCTAATACAGGTAGTGTTGATACAGAATATAAGATGGTAGCTCATAATCATGAGTATGGTTTACTTCCTGAAGCTTCAAAAAGTGGATTTGCTTTTGCTGGATGGTTTACTGAAGCAAATGGTGGTACAAGAGTTTTATCTACATCTAATGTTTCTGTAACTTCTGATATAACACTATATGCTCATTGGGCAGGTAATACTTATTATGTTCAATTTAATGCAAATGGTGGATTGGGTACTATGCTAAATCAAACATTAACTTATGGTATACCAATGAATTTAAGAGGAAATGCATTTACTAGAGAAGGTTATGCTTTTGCTGGATGGGCAACATCACCAACAGGTAGTGTTGTTTATGAAGATGGTGCTGAAGTAAATAATTTATCTTTAATTGAAAATGATGAATATCCATTGTATGCTGTGTGGACTCCTGTTGTAAGTTTTACATCATACTTAAGAGGATTAAGTGAAAGTACTACAGTAATTCAAGATGATGGAACTAATGATCATAACATGAGATTTACAGGAACAAATCCAAATAATTATGTTAAATTCAAATTAAGTGATGGAACATATGAAGCGTGGAGAGTAATTGGCGTATTTAATTCTAATTCTCATGGATCCGTGAGTGATAGAGTTAAAATAATGAAATCTGATATTTCAGAGAATAAGTTAGCATATGATAATAACAATGTAAATGATTGGAGTGTATCAAGTTTAAAAACAACTTTAAATGGTGAAGATTATAAATATGCTGGAAGTAATTTGATTGAAGATGCTACATGGAAATTAGGTGGACATTCAACACTAGATGGCGTATTAACTTCAGAATGGTATACATATGAAAGAGGAACAGAAGTTTATGATGGACATGCAACAGAATGGACTGGAAAAATAGCCTTAGCTTATCCATCAGATATAGGGTATTCTATTGAAAATGGTGTAAATAGATCAAAATGTTTGGCAAAAGATATGTATCATTGGGAAAATGATGGATATTTCAATGTATGTTTTACATCTAGTTGGATGTTTTCAAATAGTAATAGTTGGTTGACTTTGACTCCTGATAGTAGTAGAGCTGACAATTCTTATTTTATTGACAATCGTCAGTACCTTTACTATGGTGATACAAATATTAGAGATAATTTTATTCCAGCTGCTTATTTAAAATCTAATATAGTATGTACTAATTGTGAGGATGCTGATGCTGGAAGTGAAAGTAATCCATTTGAATTACAATAAAAAAGAATGAAATTTAATTTCATTCTTTTTTTATCTAAAATATATCAAAACAAATATAGCTACACAAAGACAATATATTGAAAACTTCCATAGTTTACCATTTTTTACTAAACTTGATAGCCATTTATATGAATAATATGTAGCAATAAATGCTGCAACTAAACCTAGAGAATAATTAATAAGTAAACTTGTATCTATACCTTGTTTTATAACATCTATTGTAGATAATCCAAAAGATGCTAAAGAAACAGGAAAATATAACATAAATGTATATTTTAAAGATGATTCTTTACTTAATTTGCATAATAAACATCCAACTAATACCATACCACTTCTTGATAAACCTGGAAGTAAAGCACACATTTGAAATAAGCCAATTATTATAGCATCTTTAACAGTTAAATCTTTATCTTCTTTTTTACCATTTGTATTTTTTACTAAAAATAGTGCAATCGCAGTAACAATAAGTGCATAACCTACAACTTTAACTGAAGCAATACTTTCAATATTATCTTTAAAAAGGAATCCAACAATACCAACAGGAATACTTCCTAAAACAATTAACCATGAGTAAATCCATTCTTTTTTAAACTCTTTTTTACCAGTTAAATATTTAAAAAATCCTGTAATTAATTTAATAATGTCTTTCCAAAATATTAATAGTATAGCAAGAAAAGATCCAAAATTAACTATTACTTCAAAATTTAAATCATTAAACATATTAGTATTAAATAATTCTCTAAAAATAAGTAAATGACCTGAAGAAGATATTGGAAGTGGTTCAGTTATACCTTGAATAATACCTAGTATTATATATTTTATAATATTCATAATTTATCACCTATATAAATTATATAATAAAAAAATAATAATATAAATAAAATTATATAGGAATGATGTCAAGTGAAGAAATTATTTATTAATTTATTAGGTATAATATTTACAAGTATAGGCTTAACTTTTATAATACTATATTTAAATTTATTATCTTTAAATTATTCTTTTTTAGAATACTTATTGTTTATATTAACTCATTTTTCATCCAATATTTTTTTTATAGGTATATTAATTATAATTATTATAAATAAAAAAATAATAAATTAATAAAATAAGTAAAGTTATTGTCTTTTAATAATAATGTAATTGACATGTATATTTATTTTTAGATAAAATGATATATGGAGGATATGTTGTTATGATTAATAAAATTGAAATAAGTAAAGATGACATAGATTTTTCTAAAATATATGGTAATCCTGAAGATGCTAAAAATAGTCAAAATGCTATTAAAGGGGTACATGATGAATACTTTGGAGATAATGGTGCTACATTATATTTTGATGAAGAAACAGGTGCTATATACGAAGATAATAATGGTACAGAAGTATTAATGGGATATGCTAATAAAAATGATATTATGAGTAATAGTGTAGTTAGTAATGATGTAGAAAATACTATATCAAATGATGCTGATATTAATAACTCTGTTAAAGAAACAAATGCAAGTGTATCAAATAATACAACTCAAAGCACAACAACAGATATAAAACAAATTAAAATAAATAAGGATGATATTGATTTTACTAAGATTTATAAAAATGGTAGCGATGCAGCAAATAGTCGTAATGCTTTAAAAGGAGTACATGATGAATATTTTGGAGATAATGGAGGAGTATTATTTTTTGATGAGGCTACAGGCGCAATTTATGAAGAAAATAATGGTGTAAAAACATTGATGGGTTATACAACAAAAGATAGTTTAAAAAATGGAAATTCTATTTCAAAAATGAATTATGATAAATTAATGGAAGCTCATAAGGCAGATCTTAAAGAAAGACAAACTAATCATTTTTATTCAAATAGTAATAATTCTAAACCTAATAATAGTTCAAATAATCAAACACAACAACAATCAAATAATAATTCTAAACCTAATAATAGTTCAAATAATCAAACACAACAACAGTCAAATAATAATTCTAAAACTAACAATAATTCAAATAGTATAAATTCAATTAGTATAGATGATAATAAAAATACAACAACAAATAATAATAATAGTCAAACTAATACACAGCACAATACAGATAATTCTTCACAAAATAATACTAAAGATCCAGAACTTGTTGAAAAAGCTCAAGATGTATTAAATCTTATAAATGAAGAACGTGCTAAAAATGGTTTAAGTCCTCTTACTTGGAGTGGTAAACTTGAAAATGCAGCTGATATAAGAGCAGAAGAAATAACTCAAAAGTTTTCACATGAAAGACCAAATGACTCTGAATGGTGGACTGTTGATGATAGTGTAATGTATGCTGAAAATCTTGCTGAAGGTTATGATAATCCTGAAGATGTTTTAAATGCATGGATGGCATCACCAACACATAAAGAAAATATATTAGATAAAGATTTTAAAACTTGTGCCATTAGTATTTATAAAAGAGGTGGAAAACTATATTGGGTACAAGAATTTGGATATTAGAAAATTGATCAAGATTAAGCTTGGTCTTTTTTTAACTTTATAACATATATTTTATTGAGGTGTTTTTCTTGAAAAAAATAATAATATTATTTTTATTAATTGTTATTCCAGTTAAAGTATGTGCACTATCCGCATCATCATATGTTGTAATGGATTATGATTCAAAAAGGATTCTTGAAGGATCAAATATAAATGAAAAAAAACTAATAGCATCTACTACTAAAATAATGAGTGCCATAATAGCAATAGAAAATGCAGATATTAATCAAGAAATTGAAATATCTAAAGATGTATTAAAAGCATATGGTAGTGCTATATATATTGAAGTAGGTGAAAAATTAAAATTAATAGATTTAATCTATGGTCTTATGCTTAGATCAGGAAATGATGCTGCTATAGAAATTGCTCGTGTTGTAAGTGGGTCAATGGATGAGTTTGTTAAAAAAATGAATGAAAAAGCAAAAGAAATAGGAATGAATAATACTTTATTTATTAATAATCATGGTCTTGAAGATAGTGATGGTAATGGTAATACTTCAACTGCATACGATATGGCATTATTAATGCAATATGCAATGCATAATGATATATTTAAAGAAGTTACAAAAAGTAAAAGATATGTTGTTAAATCAAGCTATAAAACATATGATTGGTATAATAAAAATAGATTACTTGAAGAATATAAATACACTATTGGTGGTAAAACGGGATATACAAAGAAAGCAAAAAGGACTTTAGTAACAATTGCAAGTAAAGATGATAAAACTATAATTATAGTTACTTTAAATGATCCTAATGATTTTAATAACCATAAAGCATTGTATGAAGAAAACTTTAAAAAATATAATTTAGTTACTATTTTAAATAAAAATTTATTTTCAGTAAATGATGTTACATATAATGGTAAAGTTTATATTAAAGATGATGTTAAAATACTTTTAAATAATAATGAAGAAGATAAAATAAGTATTGATTATGAAATGTATCCAAGTGGCAATTATAATAATGATAGTCAAGTAGGTAGTGCAAAAATAAAATTAGATAATGAAGTTATAGAAACTATTCCTATATATTTGAAAGTAAATGATTATAAAGAAGATAATAATAATAATAATAAAAATTGGTTACAAAAATTAATTGATTTTCTAATATTTTGGAGATAAGTAATGGTTAATATTATATGGTTTATTTTAATTGCTATAGGCATAATATATAGTATATTAACTGGAAATATTTCTTTAATTAATGATGAAATTATTTTAAGTGGTAAATCTGCGTTTAATTTAATTATAAGTATGCTTGAAGTAACAGTACTTTGGATGGGATTATTAAAAATAGCAGAAACATCTGGATTACTTAATAAATTTGCAAAAATAATATCACCAATTTTATCAAAACTATTTCCTGATGTACCTAAAAATCATGAATCATTAGATTATATATCTTCTAATGTAGCTGCTAACATGATGGGACTTGGAAGTGCAGCAACTCCATTTGGTTTAAAAGCTATGCAATCATTACAAAATATAAATATAAACAAAAAAGAAGCATCTGATGCTATGATTACTTTTTTAGTTTTAAATACTTCAGGAGTTACTATTATTCCCACAACAGTAATTGCATTAAGATTAGCCTATAATAGTATTAATCCTGCAGAAATAATAATAACTTCTATAATTGCTACAATTATATCAAGTATTTCTGGATTGACTCTTGATTATTTAATAAGGAGGCATCATAGATGAGTAGTTTTATTATACCAATACTAATATTAATAATTATATTTTATGGTATGTATAAAAAAATTAATATATATGAAGAATTTTTATCTGGAGCTAAAGAAGGATTACATTTAATGTATAATATAATACCTCCAATACTTGCTATGACATTTGCTATTAATATATTTTTAAAAAGTAATATTATTAATACAACGATCTTAATACTAAAACCAATTCTTTCTTTTATCCCCATTGAAGTAATTCCTATGGCAATTTTAAGACCGATATCAGGTACAGCTACTTTAGCGGTTTTATCAAATATATTTTCAATATATGGCCCCGATTCATTTGTTGGAAGACTTGCTTCAACTATCCAAGGATGTACAGATACAACTATTTATGTACTTGCTTTATATTTTAGCAGTATAAAAATAAGTAAAACTAGATATGCATTATTTGTTGGATTATTTGCAGATTTAATGGGAATAATTGCCTCTATTATTGTTGTATCTTTGTTTTTTTAATAATTTATGATAAAATCTTTTTAGGTGAAAAAGTTATGGAAAGACTTCAAAAATTAATTGCAGAATCGGGTTATTGTTCTAGAAGAAAAGCAGAAGAATTAATAATTAATGGTGATGTGAGAGTCGATGGTGTTATTATAAAAGAATTAGGTGCAAAATTTTCTAAAGAAGCAAAAATTGAAATTAAAGGAAAAACATTAAAATTAGAACAAAAAGAATATTATCTTTTAAATAAACCAAGAGAATATATTTGTTCATTATCTGATGAAAAGGGAAGAAAAATTGTAACTGATTTGATTGCAACAAAAGCAAGGATATATCCTGTTGGAAGATTAGATTATGATACTACAGGGCTTTTAATATTAACTAATGATGGAGAATTATCTAACATACTAATGCATCCTTCATCAAAAGTTGAGAAAACATATATTGCTAAAATTGAAGGAATATTAAGTTCTGAAGAATTAAATAATTTAAAAAGAGGTATTATTATTGATGGAATTAAATGTAGGCCAAATCATGTAAAGGTAAGAAAAAGAGATAAAGTAAAAAATAATGATTTAGTTGAAGTAACAATTGAAGAAGGAAGAAATCATATTGTTAAAAGATTATTTAAAGAATTAAATCACGAAGTTGAAAAATTAACTAGAATTAGATATGGTTTTTTGGAATTAGATGGTTTAAAGTCAGGAGATTATAGAATTTTAACTAATAGTGAAGTAAGAAAATTATATTCTTATAAAAAAATTAGTAAAAAATGATTGATATTTTATAAAAATGGTATAAAATATCATTTACGTAAGGGAAAATAAACTATGAAAAAAGTAGAGGAAAATATAGCAAAATTAATAGAAATAGAACAATTTTTATTTAGTTTATATAATAAATTGATTTATTTAGAACAAAAAGAAAAATTAACTAAAGATGAATTATTAAATTTAGTTGAACTTCTTAAATGGTGTGTAATAAAAGAAGAAAACTATTTACTACCATTAATGGATGATGAAATATTAAATGATACAATGCAAAATATGGATGAAAATTCATTTGAAAATTTGTTTATACTGCAAAGAATAGCTAATCAGTTAATAGAAAGAAGTTTAGCCGATCATAAGATATTAAAAGATATTATTAATAGTAAAGAATATTTAATTGAAGAAAAATATTTAGATATGCTTGCCTATAGTGGTATTGACAATACTTATTTAAAAAAACAAATGATGCAAAATAAAGAAGAATATCAAAAAAAAATAATTGCAAAGGAAAATATTACTTTAGTTCAACTTGCATTAAAATCTCATCTTTTATTAAAATATATTAGTTTGGAAATTAAAGATGAGAATTATTCAAAAAGAGTAAAAAATAATTTAATAAAATTAAAATACGATATAATATCTCATAGTCATAATTTAGAAAAATCATTTTTAAAAAATCCAACATCACCAGAATTATCAAATAGATATTTTAAATTATTAGATGATTTATACAAAGTTAATGAAGATGAAATGATTTATAATAATAGTTTGTTTTCCGTAAATGTATATAATTCAATGAAGGAAATATCAGAAAGAAAAAAAGAGCGTTATGAAAGTGATGATGAATTATTAGATGATATAGTTTTTTATTGTAATACTAAAGCATCATATAATATGATAATTGATAAAAAATTAAAAGATACTATTCAAGAAGAAATGATTCTACCATTGTTTCAAGTAAAATCTAAAGTGGATGGAAATATAATTATAAAAACATTATTTTTAAAATAAATAATATATCTTAATATTTTTTTGAATATTATTTGAATTTGAACATCTTTCTTACACACATAAGAAGTCACGTGTTTGAACTCTTTATGTGTGATATATTAAAAGGAAAAAACTTTATAGTTTTTTTTATTTACTAAACTGCATTAAAAGTGTATAATCTACTTAGAATACTAAAGGAACGTGGAATCGATGAAAAAGTTTTTGAAAAGTAGATTATTTGCTTTTATGCTTGGGGGCATTTTATTTACTTCAATAACAAGTGTAGTTGCTTTTTCCTTATATGCAAATGATGTTGGATATACACCACTTGATACAACTTGGAAAAAATTTAATGATGAAGAAATAACTAATGTAAAAGATGCTCTAGATGAACTCCATATTAAAATTGATCAAGTTGTATTAGATAATATGCAAAGACTTACTGATGGCGTTAAATTTGAAGGAGAATATTTTTATATTTATACTCCTCCAAAAATAATATGGAATGAAGCAAGTGAAGATATAATAAACTATGAAAAGATACTATTTTGTCATAAAGTCGCAGGTAATAATACTAATTTTACTGCTGATTTACCTTTTAGCATTGATGGAAAAACATTTGATGTTAGATTAATTAAAAAAATTGGAAACTATGCTTGGAATCCTTCAATTCGTCCACCTACAAGTGGTAATCATTTAGATGTAGATGTTAATTATGGTTATCCAGAACTAGCTGAATATTATTTTTTGATTTTAATAAAATAGTCTAATATAATAATTATTTTAAAAGAGCAAAAGAGTAAATTATTGAAGATGAAATAATTTATACTAATAATATTTTTTAGAATAAATAATATAATCTTTTAAATTTATACTTGTCAAATAAAAAAAGATGTGGTAAGATTATATTGTTCTCTTGGGGAATTAGCTCAGTTGGCTCAGAGCACCTGCCCTGCACGCAGGGGGTCAAGGGTTCGAGTCCCTTATTCTCCACCATTGGGAATTAAAACACATACCTATAAGGTATGTGTTTTTTATTTATTATTTAAATAATTTTAACTTCTACAATTTGTTTATAATAAATTATAGTATTATCAGATATAGTAATTTGTTTTTTTGGATAATCAATAAATTTTATTTTACATTTTTTATTTAAAATAGTTCCATTAAAATAATAATATATTTTAATATAAGATTTACTATAATAAGATTCTTTAATATTATTTTCTATTAATTGTAGTTGATCATCGGATAATATTGGCATACTTACTTTTTGTTTTTCTAATTCTAATTTGTGTTTCATTTGTTTAGTATTAGTTAGTGAATCAAATGGTTGCCATTTAATCATACCACGATCATGTATTTTATTATTCATGGTGGCCACCTATTTTTTTATTTCTATCCATTATAGTTGAATCATTTAGTAAAGCAGAGGCTTTTACTAATGAATTTTTGCCAAATTTATTTTTTATTTCATCAATAGCACTTTGAATTTTTTCTTCATTTTCAATAGCATTGATGTCTTCGAATAAATTTAATTGAATACTATTATTATTAGTTAAATTTCCAGCACTAATTGTTACTTTTCTAATTGGTTTATAATCATAATAATTATCAAACATATTCATTGCATAATTTAAAAATTCACTTTCTAAGTCTGTTGGATGAACTCTAACATTATGATAAAAACCACCTCCATATATTTTTGAATATCCAATTCCTAATCCAATATTTCTTGCTTTTTTATGGTTAGTTCGAAGACGACGACAAACAATTTCACACATCTCCTTAATAATTATTTTAATATTAGACTCATCATAATCTTTAAATAGTACTTGAGAATTAGAATAACTTTCTGTTTTAGATGGTACTTTATAATCACTAATAATAGACATATCAATACCATTGGCATGTTGATATAATTCTTCACCCATAATGCCATATAAATCTTTTAGTTTATTTTTGTCATAATTGGCTAAATCTTTAATTGTATAAATACCAAGTTTGTTTAATTTTTTTTCCATTCTATTTCCAATTCCCCACATTTTAGATAGGGGAGTAATAGGCCATAGTTTAGATGCAATATCATCATAAGTCCATTTAGCAATATTGTCTTTAGTATGTTTTGCTTCAATATCCATAGCAACTTTAGCAAGTAACATATTAGGTCCAATGCCACAAGTTGATGTTAATCCAAGTTTATCTTTAATTTTTTGCATTATTTCTATAGCAAGTTCATAATCTGTCTTTTTATACATTTTTAAATAATTTGTAACATCTAAAAAACTTTCATCGACCGAATAAACATGTAAATCATTTTCAGAAACATAATCAAGCAATATATTAACTACTGCTTCAGATTTTTCTAAATATAGTTTCATTCTTGGGGGAACTATTTCATAATGAATATTTTTTGGTATTTCATATAATCTAGTTCTACTTTTAACGCCTTGATTTTTTAAGTGAGGAGTAATTGCTAAAGTAATAGCGCCATTTCCTTGATAGGGATTAGCAACAACTAAATCTACTTTGAAAGGATCAAGACCTCTATCAACACACTCACATGAGGCAAAAAAACTTTTTAAATCGATACATATAATGTTTCTATTAAGCATTTTTTCACCCCCAAATAACTATCATTATTAGTATATCATTATTTTATAAAAATATTGTAGGAAATTATATATATTTAATGTTATAATTATTTTAGGGAGGAATTAAAATGAATATGTTAGAAAATGCATTTGATAAAATTATTAGAAAAATGGCTTGGAAAAGTTATATTAAAGAATTTTCATTTAGTATAGATAAGGATAATTATGAGGGATATAAGCTATTACTTAAATTAAGAAGTAAGAAAAAATTAAATTTAGAGTATATTAATTTATTTAAAAAATATTATCCTACTGTTAATATAAATGCTAATTTAGGTAAGCTTGAAATTGAACTTGAAAAGTATGAGGCAATGTCTTTACTTTCAAGTGATGTTAATGAAGAAGAAGAAATACATAAATCTGATTTAAAATCAAATATTGATGAACTATCTGAATTTGAAATGGTTAATTATTTAGAAAAAGAATTAGAGTTTTGGAAAAGAGCATCTAATGTCAAAATTTATAATTTAGAATCAACTATTAAAGATGATAATGATGAAGAATATTTTTATTTAGATGATGAAAATTATCTAAGTGAAGAAATCAATAAAAAGCCATTAGTAAGAAGCTTAAAAAAGGATGAATAAAATGCAAGATAAGAATAATAAACTTGCATCTTTTGATTTGAATAAAGATAATTGGCAAAAATGCGATTATGAAAAATATATTAATTATTTAATAAGTCTAAGTGATAATAAATTAAAAAGATTTAGTGAAGGACTAATTTTTTCTAATTATGAAATATTAGGAATTAAACTTCCAGTGTTAAGATTAATTGCTAAAGAAATTTCTAAGGGAAATATAGTTAGTTTTTTAAAAATACAAAAAAATAATTTCTTTGAGAGTGTTATGATTGAAGGATTTGTAATATCACATATTAGTGATGAACAACTATTTGATAGATATTTTTATAATTTTATAGATAAAATAGATAATTGGTCTTTATGTGATAGTTTTTGTAATTCTTTAAAAAAATTAAAAAATAAGGATAAGTACTTTAAAGTGTTTAAAGATTTAACTAAATCTAAAAAAGAATATCATGTAAGAGTTGGTCTTATTGGAATTTTATCTTGTTATGTTAATGATAAGCATATTGAAGAAATATTTAAAATATTAGATAGTATAAAATTAGATACTTATTATGTTAACATGGCATGTGCATGGTTACTTTGTGAATGCACTATAAAGCAAAGGGAAAAAACTTTAAAATATTTTAAAGTATCTAAATTAAATACTTTTACATATAATAAGGCTATTTCAAAATGTAATGATTCTTTAAGAGTTAATAAAGAAGATAAAAATTATTTAAAATCTTTAAAAAAGTGATAAAATTATATTAGGAAAGAGGTTAAAAAATGAAAGAAAAAACATTAGTTATTTTAGCTGCCGGTCAAGGTTCAAGATTTGGCGGAATGAAACAAGTAGAACCGGTTGGACCAAATGGAGAGTTTATTATGGATTATTCTATTTATTCTGCAAAAAAATATGGCTTTAATAAAGTTGTTTTAATAATTAGAGAAGAATATTTAGAATTATTTAAAAATTCCATAGGAAAGAGATTAGAAGGTATCATTGAAGTTAATTATGCTTTTCAAAAATTAGATGATATTCCATCTGGTTTTGAAGTTCCAAAAGATAGAGTAAAGCCATGGGGAACTGCGCATGCTATTTATGCTGCTAGAAATTTTATTAAAGGTTCTTTTGGTGTAATTACTGCAGATGATTTCTATGGAGATGATGCTTTTAGAGCACTTTCTAAAAGTTTAGATGATGAGGATTCATATTCAATTGTTGGATATCCTATTTCATCAACATTATCTTTAAATGGAGCAGTTAAACGTGGTGTAATTTTAGAACATAACCAAATAGTTGATGAAATAATTGAATCATCATGTGTTTTAAAAGATGATTGTGTAACTTGTACTCCACTTGATGAAAGTAAAAAGCCTTTTAATGTATCATTAGATAATCCTGTTTCAATGTTAATGAATGGGTTTACTCCAAAAATATTAGATGTAATAGGTAGTGATATGTCAAATGCTTTTAAAAATCATCAAGATAAATTACTTGATTATGAAATGTTACTTCCAGATATAATGGATGAAGAAATAAAATCAGGTCAAAAAATAAAGGTTGTAAATACTACTGCTAAGTGGATGGGAATTACATATAAAGAGGATTTAGATGATTTAAAAAGATTTATTGCTAATGAAATAAATACTGGAATATATCCAAATAATTTATGGAATTAATGCTTGCGAAAGATATATAAAATTGTTATACTTAATTTATAAGAGGATGGTGGTTAAAATATGAAGAAGAAATACAAGATGATGTTAACAATTATTTTGGCCGCCTTTTTATTATCTGTATTTATGGGATTTTCTTATGCCATATATCGTGATAAAAATATAAATAATGTTGATTATTCTTTAGTTGAAACAGATGAATTTATTAGTATTAATTATTTAGATGGTAAAACATTTGATATAAAGGATTTTAAAAGTGGTGATATTTATACAAAAAAAATATCTGTAACTAATGTTTCACAAAGTGATACATATTTAACTATAAGTTTAATGGATGTTTCTAAAACTACAAATGATTTAATGTTAAAAGTAATAGATAGTGAAAATAAGACTATATATGAAAAAAATATTACTAATATTGACACTGAATTAGTAAAAAGTGCTGATTTAGCAGCGGGTAAAACTTTAAGTTATACTATAATGATTGAAAATACTGGTAGTGAAAAAGTTAGTTTATATGCTAACATTTTAGCTTATAAAGAAATAGTTAAACAAACAAATAATACATTTAAAGATACTTTACTTCAAAATAATAAGATAGCAACAGCTAAAACCAAAGTTGGTGAAGAAATTGCAAATACTGATGAAGGATTAATTAAAACAACTGATGATCAAGGTGAAGCTTATTACTTCAGAGGAAATGTTTTAAATAATAATGTTAACTTTGGTAATATGGATTGGAAAATAGTTAGAATAAATGGTAATTCAAGTATTAGATTGGTATTAGATTCTGTTTTAGATAATTACTATGCATATAATGACAATAATGATGAAGTTGAAAATTATACAACTAAACTTATTTATAATAATTCAAAAGTAAAAAATGAATTAGAATCATGGTTAAATACTAATTTACAAGAATATTCTAAATATATTGTTGATTCAGTTTTTTGTGAAGATACAAGCGTTTTAAATGAAGAAAATAGTATTTTGTATTTAAATAATTATAACCGTATATTTACTGATAATACTCCAACACTAACTTGTATGGGTAACAAAATTAGTAGTAAGATTGGGCTTTTAACTGCTGATGAAGTGGAATTTGCTGGTGCATATCAAAAAGCAAGCAATAATAATTATTTTTTACATAGTAATAATATTAATACTTCTTGGTGGACTATGTCGGGAAGTCAGGTGCTAGAAAGATATAATGCCGTTGATGCTATTTCTGTTAATAAGGATGGAAGCTTAAGTTTTGATAAGAAAATAAGCACACCAATGGGAATTAGACCAGTAATTAGTATTGATTCTAATACGGTAGTAGTAGGTGATGGAACCATTGATAATCCATACATAATCAAATCATAATTTTACATGTAAAATATACGTCAAATTATAATATATGAATATAACTAATCTTATAAATATGATAAAATAAATATGTGGTGAAGTATTAATGAAAAATATATTATATGATTTAGGAACATTTATTAAATCGCTAAGCTTCATTGATATAATGTTTATTGTATCTATTTTGGGATTAGTTATTTTAATTGTTACTTTAATTTATATTATAAAAATGAATGATGATGATACAGATGAATCAACAAATATTGAAATTGATAAAATTGATACTAATGATGAAGAATTGGATTTACTTGAAATAACAAAAGAATTAAATGAAAGTCCTACAAAACCAATAGTTTTAAATGATTATGAAAAAGAGCAAGAAGAAAAAGCTATCATTTCATATGATGAACTTTTAAAAACAAAAGATTTAAAAGAAGATATTAATTATATAAAAGAAGAAAATATAGATGGCTTGACTGTTAAGTCAGTTGATCCAAATGAGTTAACTAAGCCAATTGAATTACCTAAAATAAAAGAAGAATATCATAAAATAGTTGGTGTTGAAGAAAATACTACATGTGATAATCAGCAAAAAAATATTTTGATTAGTTATGAAAAAGAAGAAGAATTCTTAAAGGCATTAAAAAAATTACAAAATTTATTAAATTAAAGTATATTAAAAAATATACTTTTTTTTATTTTAAAATTATAGTATAATTAACAACTGATAAAGAAGTGGTTAAAGTGAAATTTAAAATTATTACATTAGGTTGTAAAGTCAATCAATATGAATCTGAGATGATGAGAGAAAAACTAATAAATAGCAATTTTAAAGAAACCTTAGATAATGATGCAGATATAGTTATAATAAATACTTGTTCTGTAACTAATATGGCTGATGCTAAATCAAGAAAGTTGATTAGATATTCAAAAAGAGAAAATAAAAATGCTATTATCTTAGTGTGTGGATGTTCTGCAGAAAATCATAAAGAAGAATTATTGGATTTAGGTATTGATATTTTAATAGGAAATAATGAAAAATCTAAAATTGTTGAATTAATTAATAATTTTATTAAAACAAATGAAAAGTATGTAAAATTTTATAATACAAGAAATTTAGAATTTGAAAATATGGCAGTTGATAAATTTTCAAATCAAACTAGAGCATATATGAAAATTCAAGATGGATGTAATAACTTTTGTGCTTTTTGCATTATTCCATTTATGCGTGGAACAATAAGAAGTAAGGATATTAATGAAGCTTATGAAGAGGCAAAAACACTTGTTAAAAATAATCATAAAGAAATAGTTTTAACTGGAATTCATACAGGTTCATATGGTACAGGTAAAGACTATGACTTAGTAGATTTATTAGAAAAATTAGTAACTATTAAAGGTTTAGAAAGAATAAGATTATCCTCAATAGAAATTACTGAATTAAATGATAAATTTATAGATTTTTTAAAAAACAATCCTAAATTATGTAATCATTTACATATACCACTTCAATCAGGATGCGATAAAATATTAAAATTAATGAATAGAAAATATGATTTATCTTATTTTAAAGAAAAAATTGCAAAAATACGAGAAGTAAGAGACAGTATTAATATTTCTACTGATGTAATAGTAGGATTTCCAAATGAAACTGAACAAGACTTTTTAGATACAGTTAAATTTTGTAAGGAGATAGGATTTTCTAAAATTCATGTATTTCCTTATTCTAAAAGAACCGGTACAAAGGCTTCTGTTATGGACAATCAATTAGATATGTCTATAAAAAGAGATAGGGCAAGAAAACTAATTGAGGTATCTGAAAAATTAGAAGAAAACTATAATAGTTTATTTTTAAATAAAGAAGTAGAGGTACTAATTGAAGAAATAAAAGATGGTATTTCTATTGGACATACTTCTAATTATATTAAGGTAGAAGTTAAAGAAGTATTAAATAGAAATGAATTTTATAATGTAATAATAACTTCAATAGATAAAGATAAGGTTATTGCTAGATTAATATAAGGACAATTTAAAATGTTGTCCTTTTTTAATACTAATAAGTAAATAAATATTTTTATTAATTTATATTGAAAAATTATTTAAAATTAGATATAATAAAACAGATATAAGATAGGAGAGTTTTATTATGGCTAAAAAGAAAAAATTAAGTGAAATACTTGGATTTAGTGATCCGAGTGATTCTGAAATAGAAGCAACAGAAGATGAATATTATGCTGAGCCAAGAGAAAATGTTGCTAAAGAAAATGAAATGATTTTGCTTGAACCACGTGCATATTCAGAAAGTCAACAAATTGCAGATCATTTAAAGAAAAGAAATAGTGTTGTTGTTAATTTAAAAAGAGTGACATCTGATCAAGCAAAAAGAATTATTGATTTTTTATCGGGTTGTGTATATGCAATTGGTGGAACAATGCAAAAGGTTGGTGTAGGAATTTATTTATGTGCACCAAATAATGTATCAGTTCAAGGTAAAATATCTGAAGATAATGATAAATCAAAAGAAAATGTAGAAGACGAAGTAGAATGGTAGAAAAAAGTAGGTGGTTAGCTTTATGAAAAAATTTAGTACTTCTTTAAATGGGTATAGTAAATTAGAAGTAAATAATTTTGTTGTTGAAGTAACAAATAATTATGAAGCAGTATTAAACCGCCTAAAAGAAGCTGATAGAGAAATAGAAAAATTAAAAACAGATTTAGTTAGATATAAAAGTTTAGAGAATACTTTAAATAAAGCTATTATTATAGCTAATGATACTGCAAATCAAATAAGAAGAAGTACAAAAGATGAAGCAGAAAATATTATAAATGAAGCAAGAAAAAATGCATCAAGAATAGTAAATGATGCACTTATTAAAGCTGAGAAGGCTGAAAATGATGCTGAAACTTTAAAAAGAAGAGTAGAAATATATAAAAGAAGAATAACTCAAATTATGGATGAACAAAAAGAAATGATTGAGTCTATGGATATTGATTATTAAATGTAAAGTAAGAATTGATTAAATTGCTAATTAGTTCTTTTTATTTTATAATAAAAGAGTATAAGATTATTGTTTAAACGTTAACCAACAAGATTCAACATAATGTGATTTTTTCAAAACTTTATGTTAATATTTATTGAAAGTAAAATAAGGATGTGAACTTTAGTGAAAAAGTTATTTAAAATGAGTAATATATTAAGTTTTTTACTAGGTGCAATAATTTTCGGAGGAATAGTTGGAGTATCAGCATATTCTTTTACTTCAGATGATGTAGAATTTACTCCAAAAGATAGTACATGGAAAAAATCAAATGGTGAAGATATAGGAAATGTTAAAGATGCTATTGATGAATTATATAATTATAATAAATCAATATTTGGTATTACATCAGATAATGTATTATTTGAACAAAGTGTAAATAGAGATAGTGTTGCTTCAAAAGATTATACTGCAACAGAAGAAGAAATTGTTGTTGTTGCACTTGGTGTTACTGGTAAGCAAAGATATTCAATAAATCTTACAACTACAGGTACTATTATAAAAGATACTGGAACTACAATTACTTCAGATACTGGCTTTTATAGGCTTTTTAGAACGGCTGTTGTACATTTAAGTGCAGGTGAGAGTGTTTCAGTAAAATGTGATGGATATGTTTATGGACTATCAGCATATTCACTAACACATATAAAGTGATTAACACTTTTTTTCTTTGATAAAATTTTTTAGTATTTTAGTTATAGCTCTTTTTTCAATTCTAGAAACATAACTTCTTGAAATATGTAATTCCTTAGCAATATCTTTTTGAGTCATTTCTTTGGTATTATTTAGTCCATATCTTTTTATTATTATTTCTTTCTCTCTATTATTTAATTTATTCATATATTTTTGTAATAATTCAATATTTTCTTTTAGATTTATTTTGGTATCTAAACTATCATCTATATTTTCCATAACATCAATTAATGAAATAATATTTCCATCTTTATCATATCCTATAGTATCATCTAAGGATACTGTATTTAAATATTTTTTATTAGATCTAAAATGCATTAATATTTCATTTTGAATGCATTTAGCAGCATAAGTAGTTATTCTTGTATCTTTATCTTTTGTATATGAATCTACCGCTTTAATAAGTCCAATAGTTCCTATTCCTATTAAATCATCGGTATCTACATTTTTACTTTCAAACTTTTTAACTATATGAGCAACTAGTCTTAAATTATGTTCAATTAAAGTATTTCTAGCATTCTTATCACCATTTAACATCTTTTTAATTACTATTTCTTCTTCTTCTTTTGATAAAGGCTCTTTAAATACAGTATTTGAATAACTTCCTCCTAAATACATTATATTTTTAATTAATGATATTAAAAAACTTAACATAATTTATCACCTAATTAATTTTATTTATAACTAATAAAAAAAAGAAGAATTAATTTTCTTCTTTTAATGTATTAACTAAATTAATAAATTCTTCACTTATTTCTTTTAATTTTTGCTCATTTAATGCTTCAAATCTAAGTGTTAAATTTGGACCAGTATTTGATGCTCTAATAAGTGCCCAGCCATCTACATAATTAACTCTTACACCATCAAGTTCAATTACGTCATAAGATTTACTATGGCAATATTCTTTAACTTTTTCAACTATATTAAATTTATTTTCATCAGTTACGGCAATTTTTATTTCAGGAGTATTATAATAATTTGATATACCATCAAGAAGTGATGAGGCACTACCATCAACATTACTCAATATTTCTAGCATTCTAAGCCCTGCATATATTCCTGAATCAAACCCAGGAAATTTATCATTAAACACAAAATGTCCAGAAAATTCCCCACCAAATGGAATATTGTTTTTGTTTATTTCATATCTGGTATATGATGCACCAGTTCTGCACATTATTGCCTTTCCATTCAGTTTTTTTGCTTCTTCTTCAACTATTTTTGAACATTTTACGTCACATAGTGTTCTTTTGTCTTTCATTTTTGGAAAATAATATCTTAAGGCTATTACCATAAATTTATCTGTTGGAATAATATTTCCATTTTCATCAACAAAACCAACTCGATCACCATCACCATCAAATGCTATTCCAATATCAGCATGTGAAGATAATACACTTTCTTGTAATTGTTTTAAATTTTCAGGTACAGCTGGGTCTGGATGGTGATTAGGAAAATTAGAATCAGAAACATCATTAATCATTAATATTTCTAAATTATCAAACATTGAATATATTTCTTTAGCAAAAGGGGAAGTTGTTCCATTTCCTGGATCTACAACAACTTTTAACTTTTTATTTCCCATAGATATATTATCTTTAATTAAACTTTTATAATATGGATATATATCTAAATTTTCTACACTACCTTTACCATCAATAAATTTATTAGCAAGAGTATGATCTCTAAAATCATAAACTTGTTTTCCTCTTGCATTACCTAATGAATCAAAACAAAATTTAAAACCATTGTCATCTTTAGGATTATGTGAAGCTGTAACCATCATACCAAAAGTATGAGTATATATGCATCCATAAAAATACATTGGAGTAGTGCATAATCCTAAATCTATTACATTCATACCTGAGTCACATAATCCTCTTATTAATTCTTTTTTCAGTGCAGGTGAAGAATATCTATTATCCATTCCAACACAACATGTATTTTGATTATAGTCTTTAATTAACATAGTAGCATAACTTCTTCCAATAAGATAAGCTGCTTCTTCGTTAACTTCACTTGGATAAACACCTCTTATATCATATTCTCTAAATATTTTCTTATTTATCATCTTACTAATCACCTATAATAATATTACTATAAATTTATAAAAAAAACTATTAAAAAAAACTATACTTTACTTCATTTTATTTAAAAGAGTAAAGCAAAAAAAATATCTTGATAAAATTATTATTTAATATTATAATCATATATATAAAGCAATTGATGAAGACGGCAAATATTAATACTTTTAGAGAGTCTATTATTTGGTGAAAGATAGATAAGTTAATATATTTGTAGATCACTTCTGATGTTTCCAAATGATATTAGTTTGGAACGGGTAACTCTCGTTAAAAAGTAATAAGGTGAATTATATAGTTCATAAATTAAGGTGGTACCACGATAAATGTCGTCCTTATATTTATGGACTTTTTATTTTGAAAGGGTGAAAAAGTATGAAAGAATTTAAAAGTTTAGAAAAAGGTAATGTAAAAGATATTGAAAATAATATTCTTAAAACTTGGCAAGAACAAGATATTTTAAATGCATCTATTAAAAATAGAGATAATAATGATTCTTGGGTATTTTATGATGGACCTGCAACTGCTAATGGTAATCCTGGACTTCATCATATGGTAGCTAAGTTTTTAAAAGATTCTTTTGCTAAATATAAAACTATGCAAGGTAATAAAGTACTTAGAAAAGTTGGATGGGATACTCATGGTCTTCCTGTTGAAGTACAAGTAGAAAAGGAATTAGGATTTGAAGGAAAACAAGATATTGAAAAATTTGGTATTAAAGAATTTAATGAAAAGTGTAGAGAATCTGTATGGAAAAATGTTGATGCCTTTAATAGATTAACAAATGAAATGGGACAATTTATTGACCTTAAAAATCCATATATTACGTATGATAACGATTATATTGAAACAGAATGGTGGATATTAAAGAAATTTTTTGATGAAAATATGTTTTATAAAGGTGTTAAGATTGTTCCATGGTGTCCAAGATGTGGTACTGGTTTAGCATCTCATGAAGTAGCTCAAGGTTATGAAACAATTACTGCTAATACTGTTATTGTTCCATTTAAAAAAAGTGATGAAGATGTATATTTTCTAGTTTGGACTACAACTCCTTGGACATTAATTTCAAATGTTGGATTATGTGTTAATCCAAGTGTTGAATATGTAAAAGTATTATCTAAAGGATATAAATTTATTTTGGCTAAAGCTTTAGTAAATCAAGTTTTAGGTGAGGAATATGAAATACTTGAAACATATATGGGTAAAGATTTAGAAAATACTAAATATGATCAATTATTACCATTTTTAAGTGTAGATAAAGCATCTAATTCATTTATTGTAACATGTGATGATTATGTTACTACAAGTGATGGTACGGGCATTGTTCATATTGCACCTGCTTTTGGTGAAGATGATGCTAAGGTTGGTAAAAAATATAATTTAGCTTATCTTAATCCTGTAGGTGAAGATGCAACTTATACTGATGGACCATGGAAGGGTATGAATATATTTGATGCTGATTTAGAAGTTATTAAATATTTAAAAGAAAATGATAAATTATTTAAAAAGCAAAAAATAGAACATGAATATCCACATTGTTGGAGATGCCATAGTCCTTTAGTATATTATTCTCGTCCATCTTATTATTTAGAAGTTACTAAAATTCAAGATAAGATAATTGAAGAAAATAATAAAGTTAATTGGTATCCTGCTTATGTTGGTGAAAAGCGTTTTGGCAATTGGCTTGAAAACATGAATGATTGGGCAATATCAAGAAATAGATATTGGGGAACACCACTTCCTCTTTGGATTTGTGAATGTGGGCATCAAGAAATGATAGGTTCAAGAGAAGAATTAGCAAGTAAAGCAGTTCAAAAAATTGATGCTAAAACTATTGAACTACATAGACCATTTGTTGATGAAATAACTCTAACTTGTCCAGTTTGCGGTAAAGAAATGAAAAGAGTTAGTGAAGTAATCGATTGCTGGTTTGATTCAGGTGCTATGCCATTTGCACAATATCACTATCCATTTGAAAATAAAGAATTATGGGACAATCAGTTTCCTGCCGATTTTATTTGTGAAGGAATAGATCAAACAAGAGGATGGTTTTATTCACTTCTTGTAATATCAGTATTTGTAACAGGAAAAAGTCCTTATAAAAATGTATTAGTAAATGAATTATTACTAGATAAAAATGGTCAAAAAATGCATAAATCAAAAGGAAATGCTGTAGAACCATTTACTTTAATGAATACGTATGGTGCTGATACAATTAGATGGTATATTCCATATGTATCTCCAGTTTGGACACCACTAAAATTTAATGAAGATGATTTAAAAGAAGTACATTCAAAATTCTTTAATCCTCTAAAGAATACTTATACATTCTTTCAAACATATGCAAATATTGATAAAATTGATATTGATGAATGTGATATTGATGAAAAAATGCGTGAAGAAATAGATAAATGGTTACTTTCTAAATACAATAAATTGTTAAGAGATGTTACTAAATATTATGATGAATATGATTTGAATCTAGTAGTTAGAGCTATAACATCATTTGTAAGTGATGATTTATCTAATTGGTATATAAGAAGAAATAGAGATAGATTCTGGGCTCATGATTTAGATAATTCTAAAAAAGCAGTGTATAAAACAACATATGAAGTATTGAAAGGATTATGTCAAATATGTGCACCAATAATACCATTTACTAGTGAAGAAATATATAAAAATTTAACTGGTGAAAGTTCAGTTCACTTAAGTGATTTTCCAATATATAATCATAAACTAATAAATGAAGGTATTGAAGAAAAAATGGATTTAGTAAGAGACCTAATTTCAACTGGTAGAATGGTTAGAGAAGACAATAAAATAAAGGTTAGACAACCAATTAAAGAAGTATTAATTAATGGTGAATATGAAAATGTTTTAGGAGATTTAGTTAACTTAATAAAAGAAGAATTAAATGTTAAAGAAGTAGTATTTGCTAAAGATTTATCTAAATATATGAACTTTAATTTAAAACCTAATTTTAAAGAAGTTGGAAAAGCATTTGGACCTAAAATTAATTTATTTGCTCAAACTTTAAATGATTTATCAAGAGAAGATGTTGAAAAGTTATTGAATAATGAAGTTATAACTATTGATTTTGATAATGAAAAACTAGATATAAATAAAGAAATGGTTGATATTAGAATTGAAGCAAAAGAAGGTTTTAATGTTGGAATGCAAAATAATAAATTTATTATACTAAATACAGAACTTACTGATGATTTAATTTTAGAGGGAATAGCAAGAGAAATAGTATCTAAAGTACAAAATTTAAGAAAGACTAAAGGCTTTGAAATAGAAAATAGAATTAAATTATATTATAGTGGTGATAATAAAATTAAAGAATGCTTTGATAAGTTTGCTGATCTTATTAAAAAAGAAACATTAGCAGTTGAATTAATTGAAAAAAATCAAGGAGAAGTTTTTGACATTAATTCTCATGAATCATCACTTGATGTAGAAAAAATATAATATATTTAATAATTTTGTTAATAATAGTTTTAGGTGATGTAATATGTTAGATAATCCTAAAACTTATAACTATAAAGATGAAGTTTATTTACATGATATGATTAGATTAAATAATAGCCTATTAAAAAAACTTCATCTTTATTCATCTTTAGTTGAAGATGAACAAGTAGAAAAAGTATTTAAAAAAGCTAAGAAAATGCATGTTAATAATACTTCAACACTTCTAAATATGTTAGATGATGGTGATTATTAGTGGATAGTAAATATTTTATTGATGATATATATTTATCTGAGATAAATTTAGTTATATTTTATGCTAAAACACTATGTATGATTGATAATAATAGTTTATATATAGAATTAAAAAAAGAATTAGAAAATTTATTATTTATAATTAAAGGCTTAAAATATGTATTAAAAAATAAAGGCTGGTATATAAAAGAAAAAATATCTTTATCTAAGATAAAAGAAGAATTAAATGATTATTAAACTACTTTATAGTAGTTTTTTTTACTTATTTATAGTATAATCTTTATATTAAAAGGAAGTAGATTATAAATGATGAAATTATTAAAAAAATACAAAGAAGTAATAATGTATTTAATATTTGGAGTACTTACAACAGTTATATCATTACTTGTTTTTTTTGTACTTACACATACAATACTTTCTTCAAATGATGCATTACAACTTCAAATTGCAAATATATTGTCTTGGATTGCAGGTGTTACTTTTGCCTATATTACTAATAGAAAGTATGTTTTTGAAAGTAAAAACAAAAATAAATTAAAAGAAGTATCTAAATTTGTTTCTGCTAGAGTTACTACTTTACTTATGGATATGTTTATTATGTTTTTAGGTGTAACTATTCTTCATTTTAATGATATGATATCAAAAATAATATCACAAGTTGTAGTTATAATAGCTAATTATATTTTTTCCAAATTACTTGTGTTTAATAAGCAAAAAGATTAAGTTAATATAAAACTTAATCTTTTTTAATTGTATGAATAAGTAAAGTATGATAAAATAGAAATGAATGATAGGGAAGATACATATGAATAAAAAGAAATTAATAGTATTAATATCAATAGCAATATTATTATTAGCATCAATAGTAATAGGAACATCATATGCAATGTGGTCTTTTTCACATGTTCAAGAACTATCAAATGTAATGGAAACAGAT
>JAFUTV010000008.1 GCA_017484125.1 Bacilli bacterium | reverse complement strand
TGTTAATTGTCCATGGTTAACTTGTAAGTCACGAAGTCTATTTGAGAAGTATGTCCAATCTCTTACCATTACATCTAATTTATAATCTCTTGTATCTCCATTTTGAGCAGTTACTCTAATAGTTACTCTATTTGGATTATTATCTTCACTTAAATGATTATCAATAATTTCATATGTGGCATTTACACTTTCAAGTATAATATCTAAATCTAACTCATCAACATTTGGTCTGACATCTACATCATAAGATGTTATTAGTTTATCAAATGTTGGACTTATAATTCCATTTACTTGTAGTTCTTTTATGTAATTATTTCTTTCTCTTCCTCTTATTACTTTAATATGATATGTTTTTGTTTTATTATCTGGAGCTTTTACTACTAAATCAAAGTAATTATCATCAATACTTAAACTATATGTATTGTTTCCTGTAACTATAACATCATTACTTGAAGGAATTCCAAGAATAGTTATTTGTTCTACTTCATAAGGAACATCAACAATGTAATTAACTTCATCACTATCAAAAGTTGGTGAAAGTCTTCCTTGACTAACTACTATGTTTTCTAAATTCAAATCATAGTTACGATAAATATTAACATAGTATATGACTGTATTACCATTTTCAGCAGTTGATGTTAATACTATTTGATTATTACCATAATTTAAATATGTTTCTCCACTGCCAACTACTGTTGTGGTGGCTTTCACTGTTTTTGCTTCTATAATAACTCTATCAACATCATAATCTACTTCAACATTATATGTATGCTCTAATGTATTAAATTCTGGATCTAATGGATAAATAACTTCATTTTCATCGATAATATTATAAACTTTTATTGATGATAAATTAGCGTTAGAATTTTTAGCTTTAGTAGCTATTATTTGATATGTTTTTGTTTTTGTTCCTTCATAATTTGTTACAACAACATTAACCTTATTTTCACCACTTACAAAGTTTTGATTACCAACAACATATACTTTTGCTGTTTTAGCTGAGGTAGTATAACTTAACGTTAATTCATCTACATCTTCACCTACATTCATAGTGTATTTATTTGTTGATCTATCAAATTTTGGAGATAGTGTTCCTTCAAGAGCAGATAAACTTATAAGGTCAACATCTTCATCTGCTTCTTTAATAATATTGATTGTATATATACTTACTTGACCAGTAATATTTGAAGTTGATGTTAAAGTAACAACATTATTACCTACTGTTAAACTATATTCACCAGTTCCAACAATAACAATTTGATCTGAATCATCTACAACCGCCTCAACTGTTGCTTTTGTATAAATTCCTGGAATTGCAACACTATAATCATAAATATTAGATTTAAACTTTGGTGATAGTTGCCAGAATTTTCCGGTTGATACTGTTATGTTTTTTAAATCACTTAGTTTATCTTCGCCACGGATTACATGAACAATATATTCACGAACGGTTCTAGAATCACTTACCACTTCAACTGTTAAATCATTAAGGCCTTCAACTAAATATCTATATCCACTTATTGTTACTCTTGATAAAGGATCTTCAGGTATTGCAATAATATCTTCAATATCTAAATCAGTAACACTTGCTGGAACTCTTATATAATATTCTTGAATATATTTATTAAATGCAGGTTCTAATTGGTATCCTTCTATATTTAATTGTTTTAAATATGTATTTCTTGATTTTGCTCTTATTACCTTTAAGTTATATGTCTTAGTATGTTTACCTAATCCATCATATACTTCAACTTGAATATTATTTTCACCAACTAATAGTTCATAATCTTCAACTTCTTCATCATCTACAATTATTTTTACTATTTGTTGAGAATTTTGTTCTTCATAATAAACATCAAGAATATTATATTCATATGGAACATTTATAGTATATGACAATGTATTAGTTTCAAACGTTGGTGAAAGTACAAATTCAGAATCTAAATATTCTAAATTCTCATCATAATTTAGTCCTAAATCATTAAGGCCTTCATCAGTTTTAATATTACGATGAATATTTACTGTATAAAATTCTATTGTTCCATCTTCGGCTTGAATTACTATTTTATGTTCAGTATTTTCTTCAGTTAATACTACTTTACCAATTCCAGAAAGTATTTTTATATCATCACTTGATGTTGTTGCATCAAGTACTACTTCAGTCTCATCTTCATAAACAAATAAGTTATAAACCCTATTTGCTGGATTAAATGTTGGTGCAAGTCTACCTCGATCAGATGTTAGTGTATCAAGTTGTGTAAGGTTAGATTTTTCTCTTGTTATTATTATTTTATATTCATTAGTTACACTCTTATCACATGATGTTACACTAACTAAATATTCATTTTCAGTCTTTGTTGAAAGATTGATTTGAGATTGTTTAGTTATTTTAGCATTTGAATCTTGAGAAATAGCAACTACATCATCTGGAGTTAAAACTGTCTTTGAATTTGGTACTGTAAGATGATATGTAAATATATTTGGATCATATTCTTCTTCAAAATCATAGTTTTTAACATATAATTGTAAAAGATCTGCATTATCTGGTCTATCTCTTGTAATAATAAATGTATATTCATTTTTTGTAGTATTATCTTCAGCAGTTACTATTACTTTTCTTTGAGATGTACCAACAGGTAGTGCTAATTCTTCCTCTCCTTCAACACTAGCAAACTTATCACTCTTATTAACCGTAAATGATAATTTATCTACGTTTGATTTAACATATAAGTTATAAGTTTTAACTGTGTTATCAAATGTTGGTGAAAGTGTTCCACTTGATGGAATGATAGACAATACATCTGCATTATTAGATATTGGTCTATATATATTTAATGTATACTTTCTTTCTTTATTTGATTTAGATTTAACTATTATTTCTAATGTGTTATTTCCTAAAGATATATCTCTATTTCCAAGTCCAGTAACTGTAGCCCCATCACTTATTGTACCAATTAAATTAATTTTATCAGTAGATGCTGGTACATTAATTGCATATTCATAAGTTTTTGAATCAAACTCTGGAGATAATATTTGTGTAGTATTATTTACTTTGGCAATTAATGATATTAAATAGTTATTATTTTCATCTTCTTTATATACATTAATTGTATAATTTCTTCTTACCCCAGAATTTGTAACTCCAATTACTAATTCATTTTTACCAGTAATAAGTGGTATTTCTCCAAGTCCTGTTACTACTGAATTTTCATCCTCTGGTATTGCTGATAGTGTAATATTTTCAATATCATTTCCAACATACACATCATATGTTAATGTATATTTATCAAATTCAGGAGTAAATTCTCCCTCACTTATTTGTAATTGACTCAAGAAATTATTAACATATGACTGTCTTATTACATTTAATGTATAAGTTTCATGTTTAGTATTATCACGTGAAGATGTATTAATAGTTACCGTATTATTTCCAACACTAAAGTTTTCATTACCATTTATAGTATATGTACCTTGTTTATCTAACATTTTAATATTTTTAAATGATAATTGTTCAACTTCATAGTCAACTATTACATTATAGTTAAATGTATACCTATCAAAATTTGGAAGCACCTTATAATTTTCTATTTCAATATCAGTTAATAATGCTGAAATTGCTTCGTTTCTATAAACATTTAATAATATTGTTCTTGTTTTTCCAGATTCAGAAGTTACAACAATTCTTACAATATTATTTCCTTCTTCTCTAAAGTTAGAATTTGAATACACGGCATAAGTTGCATTTGGATCACTTAGTACAATATTTAAATTAAGCGATGTTTCTTCATACGGTACTCTTACTTCATATATTGATGTATTTTCATCATATGATGGAAGCATAACACCATTTAATACTTCTAAAACATCAATTTTATTATTATCTGATCCTTTTCTATAAACATAGACTGTATATCTTTTTAAAGTTCCATCTTCACTTGTTACATCAATATGAAGATAATTATCACCAACATTTAATGAACGAAGTCCATCCCCTGATATACTAGCATGCGTATCTTCAGTTGTAGCAATTATATTTACTGATGATATTTCATTATCTACTTGAGTTTCTAAATCATAGTTTAATATATTTTTATTAAATTCTGGAGCTATAGAATAGTTTTCTACATCTAAATAGATGAGATTAGCATTATCACTTTCAATTCTCTCAACATTGAAGATATATTCTTTAATTGAAGTACCATTTTCTGCAGTTACTATTATTTTAACTACATAATTACCCATATCTTTCCATGCATTACCATCAATAACATATGTTGCATTTGGATCCATTGGAGTAATAGTAGTAAAATCTAAACTATTATCTTTAGTAATTACATCATAAGTATATATATCTTTATCAAAGTTAATACTCATTTTATTAATTGCAACATTAGATAATCTAGCTTCATCATTTTTTAATCTGTTAACTAGGATTTGATAATCTCTAATTTTATCATCTTGTCCTGTTACTCTAATAGTAAATAAATTATTTCCTGTATGTAAATCATGTGTTCCATTTCCTTCAACAGTTGCATTTTCATCTTCAGAAATACCATTAAGTGTAATTTGAGTGGTAGTATATGGAACTTCAACTTCATAGAATTGATTTGTCTTATTAAATGTTGGATCAAGACTTCCATCACTTATTGTTAGTGAAGAAAGATATGTGCTAAACTCACTCATTTCTTGCCTTATTACTCTAATAGTATAAGTTTTTTCACTTTCATCTTGTGCTGTTACTTTAACTAAAACATTATTTTCACCTACAACAAGATTTGTATTTCCACTTATTTCAACAGTTGCATCATTATTTTCTGTTTCATATACTACATTTACATTTTCTACATCATAAGGAACTTTTGCAGTATATTCTATTATATTTTTATCAAAATCAGGACTTAATTTAGCCTCTTTTAAGTATAGATCACTAAGATTAGTATTATTTGATTCATCCCTAATAACTTTAATATTATAAGTTAGTGTTGTTGCATTATCCTGTGCTAATGTTGTTAATACTATATTGTTTTCTCCAGCAACTAGACTATATGTTCTGTTTCCAGTTACTGTAGTTGTTTTTACTTCAGGAGTTCCAAATACATTAATACTTTCTACATTATTAGCAACATTAATTGAATAATTTAATTCTTCTTTATCAAATGTTGGAACTAAAACGCCAACATTTGTAGTTATTAGTTTTAGATAAGCATTAGATGATGGCTTTCTAGTTATATTTATTTGATAAACCTTATCATCTCCACTTTCAGATTTAACTTTAATTAGTATTTCATTTAAGCCAACAGTTAAATTATATTTACCATTACCTGTTATAACTGCTTGATTTGAGTATTTTTCTGCATGAACATTTACCCAGCTAACTTCATTTTCAACAATCAATGAAAAATGATCATAATTTGCTTCAGCATCAAATTCTGGATATAAAGAGAATTCTTGTACATCATTAGATACTCTTAAAGAACTTAATTTATTATTTGTATCTGCTGGTCTATATATTGATACATAATATGTCTTAGTGGTATTATCTTCAGCCTTTACTAATATTCTCTTTAAGTTTGTTCCTACTCTTATAATATTATCATCAAGTAATTCATATGTTGAAAGTTCACTTTCCAGAGTTAATTGGAAATCAACTTCATCTGCTCCGATTGGAGTTGTTAAACTATATTCTATTGTATCGGGATCAAAAGATGGAGAATAAGCTGTAGTTACATCATCAATATTAACAATTAATGATGAAATATTAGTGTTATTATCTTTTTCTCTAATAATATTAATAATATATGTTTCAACATCGCCAGATTGACTTGTTGTTATTATTTCAAAAATATTATCTCCTTTATCTAATGATTTTGTTCCTGTACCTGCAACCGTTGTTGTTGCACTTTCAGCAGTAGCAAGTAGTTTTACTTCACTTATTTCTTTTGGTACAACTACCTTATATTTTCCAAAATTTATTTTATTAAATTCTGGTACTAAATCATAATTAATAGTATCATCAGTAGATTTAACTTCTAAAGAATTAAGATAGATATTTGAGTTTTGTTCTCTATAAACATTTAAAGTATAAGTTTGTGTTTCACCATTTTGAGCCACAACCATTATTGGAATAACATTTTGTCCTATTTTAAGATTACCATCACCTAACATAAAACTTTGAGCATTAGTATCATCTGTTTCATAATATAGTTGCATTGTATCTTCTATAGAACTATTGTATGTGTTACTTGAATTAAGAACATATTTATCAACATTATTTGGTACATTAAAATAGTACTCTGTTATATCTGGGTCAAAGTTTAAATCTATATTTGGATATAAAACATTTAATATTGATAAGTCATTATCACCAGTCATATCTCTAGTAACATAATAATTATATAAACTAAATCCTGATTTATCTTCACTTGTTATAACAACAGTAAATAGATTTGAATTAGGTTTAACCGATACTGAACCTTCACCATTTACATCTTGATATAAATGATTTTTCTCAACATTAAAGAAAATTTCTTTAATCTTATATGGAATTGTCAATTCATAATCAGTTACATTTTGATTAAATTTAGCAGGATTTATTTGACAATATTCTTCATCTTTTTCACAATATGATGGAATAAGACCTGATATAACTATATCCTTTGGATATTTATTTGAATTAGGTTGTCTTGTTACATGTAATGTATATATTTTTACATCACCATTTTCTGAAGTTACAGTAATATCGATATTTGTTGGTCCTTGTGGATCATTATTAATATCTGCAGGAATATTATGAGTACCAATTCCTGATATTTCTGCATAATCATTGCTTGGTCTTGCTTCAACTAAAATATCAAAGTCTTCATTTTCTAAAGTTATTGTATAATCTTGAACTAAAGGATCAAATTCTTTATCCCATACACCCTTGTTTGTTTGAATTAGAGATAAATAATTATCTTTAGAATATAATTTAGCAACACTAAATTTTGCATATCCATTTCCATCATGTCCCATTTCTGTTGAATTACCATCAATTGTTGGCATTCCACTTTGAGTTGTTCTAGCAGTAGTCCAATTATATCCAGCACCATCAACCATTTTTGTATTTTCAAATTTTATTCCACTATAATGAATACTTGAGGCAGTATGAATTATATTAGAAGATGTTGATGTTTGTGAAATGGAGTTACAACCAGTATGTCCTGAGATATATGATGATCCTCCAGAAGATCTACCAGAATCACTAGAATCTCCTTTTTGAACGCCACCATAGTATCCACCTCCGCCACCTCCAGCAGATAGATATGATTGACAACCATCAGCACCAATTCCAAATTTATAACCTCTTGTTTGATTAACTACTGGAGTCCATTCAGTATTCCAATTAGATAATTTTCCAGAAATACTAAGACCACCAGCATGCATTCCAGCTGAATAATTATTATATCTAGCAACAGCAGATCCTCCGCCTCCTCCAGCTACCATTATTCTTGTTTTTAATGAATCAAATTCATTCCAAATAGTTTTTGAAGATGTTGGAGAAAGACGAATATCTGTTGCTCCACCACCAGTACCTGCATAATCATCAGAATCACTAGATGGAAGAGATTTTCCTCCACCATTCCATCCACCATGAACTGTGGCACTTAATCCAGATGGTTTCATTCCGGCTTCACCAACAAACACATATAATTTATCGCCTTTGTTTAATTGAATTTCCCCAGCAGTATATCCACCTTTTCCATGTAAATTTTCTTGTCCAGGCCAACTAGATATATAAGTAGCATAAACATTTCCACCGGAAGCTCCCCATAATTCTGCTTTATATGTTGCTGAATATGGAGCTTCAAATACTTGATATTCGCCAGTGTAATCAAAAGTATATCCTGAAATATTTTTATTATCTTTTACATAAGTTAATGTATAAATAGTATCCTCACAATGTTCTTCACTTACTTTCAAGGTTACATTTCCAGTATACCCTTTGATATGTTTGTCGTTAATAATACTAATTGTTGCATTTTCATCAAATGGCTCAGCACTAATTGACAAATCAATATCACTTTCTAAAATAGATACTTCATAATTGGTTTTCTCAGGATGAAAAATTGGATCTAATGAAGATTTCTCGTTGTTAATAATTAATTTTTTTAATAATGTTGAATGTTCACCAGGATTTAAATTTGCTCTAGTTGCTGCAATATTATATACTCTAACGTCACCTGATTCTGACGTTACTAATAATTCAACTGTTTTAGTTTCACCGGCATCAATTTCAAAATAATCTAAACCTGTAACTGTTGCATTTTCAGCATCAGACAATGTTGCATCAATGGTAAAGTTTTGATCATATTTACTAAGTGATAATGTGTATGTTTCAATTGTAGGATCAAAAGATGGAGATAATGTTCCATTATCTATTGTTAATGTTTCTAAATAATTGTCTTTTGATTTTGTTTGAAGTTCAGTAATCTTTAAGAAACCATTTCCAGTATGACCGGTTTCAGTTGCAGTACCTGCAGTATTTGGCATAGATAAATTTCCAGAAATCATATTTGTATCATAAAATTCAAGCCCACTATAATGTTTAGAACATAAATCATCTGTTGTTCCATTAGAACAAGTACTATCATTTGTTCCTTTTCTTGGTGTTATATCAGTTTGTGAAGTAACAGCAACAGATCCTGTGTGTCCTGAAATAAATGATGATCCTCCAGAGGCCTTACCACATCCAGATACACTAACACCACCATAGTATCCACCGCCTCCTCCGGCACCAGAAAGAGCAGATACTATTCCAGTTGCACCTTTACCAAAGGCATTTCCAGATGTTTGATTAACTACAGGAGTCCATGCAGTTGTCCAACAAGAAATTGTTCCAGTTGCTGCAAGTGCTCCACCCATCATTCCTTGAATTTGATTAGTGTAATTTAAATCTGTTGTACATCCACCGCCTCCACCAGCGGCAACCATAATACGTGAAGCTAGTGATTGTGAATCACTCCAAGTTCCATTTATAGTACGAACATCAGTTGCACCTCCACCTGATCCACCAACTTCATTATTATCAGTTGATTTACCAGAACTTGCTCCACCACCATTATATCCTCCAGCTGGAACAGAACTCATACTAGTTCCTTGAGTACCTTTTCCACCAACATAGATATAAAGCGTTGTTCCTTTATCTAATTTTATTTTACCTTCAGTGTATGCACCTCTACCATAATCATTTTCTATTCTAGCACTATGTCCAGAATAAGTAACATATCCTTTTCCACCAGAAGCACCCCATGCTTCAAATTGATACTCACCAGTATATGGTGTAACAAATGTTTGAACACCGCCAGTATATGAATATGTCCCATTTTCTAATGGGGATGCCTTATGAACATTTATTTCATATAATGTATCATCTACATTTGGTGCAGAAACATTAATTGTAATAATTGCACTATCTTTTATATGTTTGTTTCCAACTATTGATATTTGCGCATTAGGATCAAATGCAGTTGCGTTAATATTTAAATCAATATCATATGGTGACATCCAAAGTTCATAATTTGTTATATTTGAATCAAAACTTGGCGTTAGATCATTTTCATAGCCTACTACTTCTAAAGAAGATAAGTTACCAGCCAATACAGTATAATTAAAGGCACAAAAAGAAATTAGTATTACTGCTAATTTAATAATAAAGTCTAGATTGTATTTATAAAAACAATTTAATTTCATATACAACAATACCTAACTAATTAATAGGCCTTTTCTATCTTCATTATCCTATTATAAAGATTATACCATAATATACCCATTTTTCCTAGATTTTTCGGGTTTTTTTTCTCGATTTTTATCTTAAATTTTATTTACATTTTTACTTTGTAAATAAAATGTATTTTTAAAAACAATAATATGTAAATTGTCAATGATTTTTAAAAACAATTTTATTTTTTTAAAATAAACACTTTATTGTCTAAGCAAAAATTATTTATAATGTAAAATTAGAAAATATTTTATTAAAAAAGAAAAAACAGTTTACACTAATGTAACTGTTTTATCCAACTCATTTTTATAATCATCTATGATATTAAATAATTCTTCTTTTGTTTTAGCTTGGCATATCCTATTTTTTATTTCTTTTGAACCCGGTAAACCTTTTAAATAATATAATATAAATGTTCTTATTTCTAATAGTGCCGTATGTTCATTTTTATCATTTTTTAATAATTCAAAATGCTTTTTCATCATATCTATTTTTTCAGTATATGTTACTTTTTTTGGTTCTATATTATTGTCTAAATAGTCTACACATTCTTTTATTAGCCATGGATTTCCTAGTACTCCTCGTCCAATCATTATAGCATCACACCCTGTTTCATCTAACATTTTTTTTGCATCATAACAACTAGTAATATCACCATTACCAATAACTGGTATAGAAACTGCTTGTTTTACTTGTTTTATAATATTATAGTCTGCTTTGCCTGAATAACCTTGAGATCTTGTTCTTGCATGAATTGCAATAGCACTTGCCCCAGACTCTTCACAAATTTTTGCAACTTCTGTAGCATTAATTGAGTTTTCATCCCATCCACTTCTTATCTTAACAGTGACTGGAACTGGTACAGCATTAACAACTGCACTAACAATTTCGCCAATTTTTTCTGGATTTTTTAAAAGAGCACTACCAGCTTGATTTTTAATAGCAACTTTAGGAACTGGACATCCCATATTAATGTCAATAATATCCGGATGTTGACTTTCATATATTAGTTTTGCGGCACTAACAAAAGAATTAATATCACTTCCAAATATTTGTTGAGACAATGGCCTTTCACTTTCATCCATATTTAGTAAATCTATTGTTTTTTTACTACCATATGTTATTGCTTTGTCAGATACCATTTCAGCATACATAAGTCCTGCACCCATACTTTTTATAATCTTTCTAAATGAAGTGTTAGAAACACCTGCCATTGGTGCAAGAACAACCTGATTTTTTATTTTAACATTGCCAATTTTAAATTCCATAACAATCCCCTAAGTACTATTTATTTTTATTAAACGATATTTCAACAATATCATTTTGTTTTAACATAAAAGCATTTGCATCATCTAAATCTAAATGCAATTCTTTATATGCTTGTTCACTCACTTTAAAATATGCAAGTATTACACCTGGTTTTTCACTATTTATTTTAACAGATAATATATCATCATCTTTTATTCCTAAAGAGTTAGCTTCATCTAAAGAAATATGAACATGACGATTTGCAATAATAACTGGTACTTCTACACTACCTTTTGGTCCTATTACACTTATTGTTTGTGCATCTTGAAGATGTCCACTCTTTCTAATAGGAGGATTAACCCCTAAATTATATGAATCAGTTTTAGATATTTCTACCTGAGAATAAGATCTAAATGGGCCTAATATTCTAACGCTTTCAATCATACCTTTTGGTCCTTTTATTGTTACTGTTTCATTAGCAGCATATAATCCCGGTTGATTAATATCCTTATATTTAGTTAAATTTTCACTATCAAAAATCTTACAAAAGTCCTCTTTAGTTAAGTGTAAATGTCTTGCAGATATTCCTACTGGTATATTCATATTATCACATCCTATTTATATTATACATTAAAAAATCTAGATAACCTAGATTTTTCTTAATACCTTAACATGTCCTTGAAATAAATACTCTCTATCATCATATTTTTTATTTGAACACATAGATAATTTATTTTGCCAATAATATCTTGCTTGTTGTTCTTGTTGCTCTATACTTAATTCATTGCTTGGAATTAAGCAATCATGACCAATAAAAGCTATACCAGATACTTCTAATTTAAAAAGAACCTTTTCACAAGTATTTAAAGAACAATCCCAATGCTTAACAGAATTAACATCCGTTAAAAAAAGACAGTGCTTTCTACTAATATAATTTGGAAATTCAGTTATTCTTACTTTTTCAAATATATATTCTCTTAGAGCTATTGGTTGATTAGATAAATACTGTTGAATTAAAGTTTTTAAATCAAATAATTGTTCTCTTGTTAGTTTATTATCAAATGCTAAATCACATAAATCATAAAGGTCTTTATTATTATGAGTAAGCATAGGTTTTTCTGTTTCAAACTCTTTAATAAACGAATTATGTGAATTATCTATTATAAAATCATTACCTTTTTGCCATTTATCATCTAAGTATTCACTTGGAATAAAATGATATAATATTCTTTTATTTAATTCTTTTTGCATACTAAACTCCTACAGATAAATAATATATCATTAATGTTAATTTATTACAATTATTTTTTTAAGATTCTTGCTTTAGGATAAACAAATTCATTCACAATACTAGCAACAAGATTTAAGTTTTCAATATAAGCATAATGAGTTCCATTTAGTTCAATTACTGCAGCATTTTTCATGTTTTCTGCTTGTTTTCTAGCCAGTTCTATTGGTACTGCTTTATCATTATTTCCCCATATTAAAAGTGTTGGAGCATCAATTTTTTTAGCATCTTCAAGTAAATCTTCATTAACTACTTTTACTAATGTTTCTCTCATTATTTTTGAAGCATTTTTATAATCTGGTGAAGCCACTATTCCCATAATCATTGGACCAAATATAGTATTTTTAAATAATTTATATAATTTTTCTTTTCTAGAAGGATCTTTTTGATATCTAATGCATGGAGAGCCAAATAATATTACTCTATCACACTTATGAATTGATGCATATTTAATTGATACTCTTCCACCAAATGAATGCCCAATTAATGTAGGATTATCTACACCTAGTTCTAATAAAAAATCATAAAGAAGATTAGAATAATCACCAACACTAAAAGGTGATAATGGCTCCATACTTTCACCAAATCCAGGAAAATCTATAATTATTTTTTTTCCATTTAATTTGTCTCCTAAAAATTTCATCATTTGTATATTTTGACCCCAACCATGAAGTAGTACTATAGGTTTACCTTCACCATATTCTATATAATTAATTTCAATATTATCAATTATCTTTTTCATACTATAATTATATAAAAAGAAATTAAGTTTATTCTTAATTTCTTTTTATATATATATTTACTAAAATAATGGTGTTCTTGGCGTGATTCGAACACGCGACCTAGTGCTTAGGAGGCACTCGCTCTATCCAGCTGAGCTACAAGAACATATAATTATTATAATAAAAAAAGAATAGAAAATCTATCTTTTTATGTTAATTGTTTAAATACTAAAAATATATATACTAGTGCTATTACACTAAGTAAACCAATAGATACTAATAAATTTCTAATATTTCTATTTAAAACATCATCATTATCTATTTTAGGATACTTACTTTTACTTATTAAAACAATCATCTTAATAATATTATAAATAGAAATTATAACTAATAGTGCAATAATAATTATTAACCAATATTGATAAAATTTCATATTATCACCACAATCATTATAACAAACATATTTTTTTAAACAAATATTTTTTATTAAAGATTATTTTTACTTTACTTTTTATTTACTATATCATAGCTAATATCAATCAAATCTTTTATATAATTAGTATTAACACTATTATCTAGTTTTATAGTTATCCAACTTTTTTTATTCATATGATATCCTTCAAAAACATTAATATTGTCAACAATATTTTCATTATTTTTTAAATCTATAATTTCTATAATTTTATTCTTATCACCATTAAATTTACCTTCATCTGTTGTAAGTATTGCAGCATACCATTTATTATTATTTTTATTTCTAAATATTCCGTTATTTGGATATTTATCCCATAAATACTCTATATCATCTTTAAATTTATCAGTGATATATTTTATTATTTCAATAGTTTGACTACTCTTAAAAACAATATTATCAAAACACTTATTTAAAATATCATTAACTATATCATCAACTTCTTTTCTTAATTTACCAACGAATTCACCATTAAAACTAGTAATATCAAGTGGTAAATATTCAGAGTCAGTTTTTATATCTATTACTTTTACTACTAGTTTATCACTAAGGGTAATAATAATCTTAAAATCGCCATTATTTAATGGTTTTTCATACCTATATTTATTATCATCTAATGCAAATCCAATTTCTTTTAACTTATTAATATTAACTGTGTTGTTTACTTCAATAATTCTCATATAATATCTTTTCCATGTTGTAGTCTTAAATACTTAATTCCTTCTTGTCTTCTAGATTTATTATTCTTTTGATATTCAGATAAAGGAAATGATTCTATTCTATTTATTGCTTCTTGCGTTTCACTTATTCTTTGCTCATTAGATTTTTTATATGTAAGTGACCATGTTTTTTCAAATTCTTTTTCTCTTAATGTATCTAAAAGACTTAAATCAGTTACTAGTTTCTCAATTATTCTTACTAAATCATCAGATACAATTTGAAGTGAATCTAAATCATCACCTAAATAATATCTAACAATAATATCATACTTTTCAAATAATTTTTCTAATCTTTTGTTCTTTTCTTCTTCCTTAGCAACGGGATATGTAGTTGGATAATGTCCAATATAATCTATTAATTCGCATAAAGTTATTGCAGATTTTTTTAATGCTTCAAATATATTTTTTAAATCAAAGTACTTGTTATCTTTATTTTGAACCATAATTGCATATATTTCTTCTTCTGCCATTGCCAATTTTTTTAATTTTTTATATAAATCACTTTTTTTATAATTATATTCAAAAAAACTATCAATTTCTTCTTTAGAAATAAACTCTTCATCCTCTAATAAAACTTTAGTTTTATAATAATCAGGAAAACATGATAATATTTCCGTATTATTTACTAATATATTAGAACTTTTTTTATATAATTGATATCTATTATCTATAATCATTTATTACACCTCCATATTTTTGATAATAACTTTACTTTCCTTTCTTTTGAAAAATATTTTAACAAATAAACATTAAAATAGCAATTAAAAAGTACCTTTATTAGGTACTACTTTATATAATGGTGCTGCAACTGTGAATCAAACACAGATTAAAGCCTTACCATGGCCTCGTAATATCATTATACTATTGCAGCATAAAAAAATATTATTAATATATTTTTTTATCTTCTTTTTTCATATATTCATTAAATACTTTTATAGTTTCTTCTCTATCAATACATTCTAAATTTATAGTTTTATTATCCATTTCATTATTTGATATTTTATTAATATAATTATATATAATATCATCTCTAAATCCAATATTATTTGCATCTTCTTTAGTATTACCATAATAAACTTTTTTTATATTTGCCCAAATAATTGCTGATAAACACATTGGACATGGAAAACATGTAGTATATATTTCACAATCACTTAGATCATATGAATTAATATTTGCACATGCATCTCTTATAGCTATTATTTCAGCATGAGCTGTTGGATCATTAGTTTTTATTACTTCATTTGATCCTTTTCCAATTATTTCACCATTTTTTACTATACAAGCCCCGAAGGGTCCACCATTATTAGTTTTTAAATTATCTTTTGATAGATCATTTGCTATTTTCATATATTCATTCATATTATTACTCTCTTTCTATAATATAATTATAACATAAAATACCGATATAATCGGTATTTTATTACTTTTTTCTTACAGTTAGTACTAATATAAAAATATATACATCTATTAATAGAGAAATTAATTTGCTAATATTATAACCACTTGTAATACTATATATAGAACCAGCAATAGATATTAATAATAGAAACATTACAATTATACCTTTACTCTTGCCGTTTGCTACTCTTCTTAATAATGTAAAGAATAATAAATTAAACAATGCTGCAACTGCAAAAGATATTGTTATAACTAACTTTGGATCTATATTTTTTAAATCTACACCAGTTAATTGAGCTTTAATAGCTTCATTAGTAACTTCTGGTATAAAATATACACTAACTGCTAAAATAGCTGTTAATATAGCAAACACAAAATAAATCCAACTAAAGATTTTTAATTGCTTTTTACTACTAGTCATCTACATAAAACTCCTTCTTATTTATTATTAATAATAATATCATAAAATTATAATAAAATAATTATTTATTCTGTTCTTAATGCTTCTACTGGATCTTTCTTAGCCGCCATACTTGATGGCTTTGTTCCAGCAATTACATTTAATAAAACACTTAATAATATCAAAATAATAGCACTCATAATTGGCATTGAAGCAATACTATCAATATTAGCAATAGCTTTAACAATTGTATTTATTAAAAATGTTAAAACAAAGGCAATTCCAATTCCAAAAATTCCAGCAATTAAACCTTCAATAATAGTTTCTGCTCTAAACACTCTTTTAATATCCTTCTTACTAGCTCCAATTGCTCTTAAAATACCTATTTCTTTTGTTCTTTCTAATACGCTAATGTAAGTTATAATAGCAATCATTATACTAGATACAACTAAACTTATTGCAACAAAAGCAATTAAAACCATTGAAATAATTTTTGTAACATTAGTAATACTATTTACTAAACTCTTCATTAAATCTTGATATTTAACCGTTAAATCTTCACGATGATTTGCACTATTATCACTATTATATTTTTCAATACTATCAATTATTTTTTGTTTAGATTCAAAATCTTTTGGATAAATACTAATACTAGATGGATCATCTAATTCATAAATACCTAACTTTTTAGAATTAGATTCAAAAGAATTAGTAATTCCATCAAATTCATTTCCAGTTAATACATTAATATCCTTATTATTTATTTGCTTTTTATAAATATTTGTTTTACTAATTTCATTAATAATATGCTCAGTTAAAGAGTGATTATATGCTAAATAATTTTCAGATAAGTCCTTTTCTTTAACAATACCAACAATTTTAATATCAATGCCATTATCAATTATTTTTTTCATATATTCATTATTATTTGAATAATCAATAAATATTTCGCCTTCTTCTTTATAATAATCAGTATTTAAAATCAATTTATATGATTTATTTAATATATCTTCAAAACTATATTCTACACTACTAACTCTATAATTAGAATCTTTACTTATTTTTTGTAAATCTTCAGTTAACTGTTTAGAATCCTTAATACCTAATGAATATAAAATAGAATCACTAACAGTATTTTTGTTACCAACAACCAATACTATTTCATTATAATTTGTTGGAATTTTTCCAGCAATTATTTCATATTTAGAATTATCATCATTTATTTCTTTAAAAATATTTATTTCTTTACCTTCAATTAAAGTTTTTGGATTAACTTTGTTGTATTCTTTGTTATAAACTTGCAAATCTAAATCATATGCATATTTAATATTATCTGCATATCTTTTTATGTCTGAATTTTCTATATATTTTTTAAATTCTTTTAAATTATTTTTTGTAACAAGTCCTTTATCAGAATTAATGATTGAATTTCTAACAATATCATCATTTGAACATAACTTATCTTCTTTACATTCTACTTCACTAGTACTATCACTTATTACGGCAGCTAAAGAACCAAACAAATCATAATTAACTCTTTCAATAGTAATAGGAAAATCGGACAATGAATTTTTTTCTAAATTCTTTGCATATTGATTAACTCCATTAGATAATGATAATATTAAAGCTATACCAATAATTCCAATTGAACCTGCAAATGCCGTAAGTATTGTTCTCCCTTTTTTAGTTAATAAATTATTGTAAGATAATGATAAAGCAGATAATAAAGACATAGAAGTTTTTGTTGTTTTTCTTTGCACTTTTATTTCTTCTTTTTCCTTAAAAGGATTATTATCATTTACTACCAAGCCATCTTTTAATTCAATAATTCTTGTTGAATAATTTTTAGCTAAATCAGGATTATGTGTAACCATTATAACTAATTTATCAGTTGCTATTTCTTTAAGTAAATCCATTATTTGAATACTAGTTTTAGTATCAAGCGCACCAGTTGGTTCATCTGCTAATATTATTTCTGGATTATTTACTAATGCTCTGGCAATAGCAACTCTTTGCATTTGTCCACCTGATAATTGATTTGGCTTTTTATAAACATGATCTTTTAAGCCAACTTTTTTTAATGCCTCAATAGCTTTTTCTTTTCTTTCTTTTTTACTTACACCAGAAAGGGTTAGAGCTATTTCAACGTTTGCTAAAACACTTTGATGCATAATTAAATTATATGATTGAAATATAAAGCCAACTCTATAATTACGATATGTATCCCAATCCCTATCATTATATTTTTTTGTTGATATACCATCGATTATTAAGTCTCCATCATCATACTTATCAAGTCCACCAATAATATTTAATAATGTTGTTTTTCCACTTCCACTTGTTCCTAAAATTGAAGCAAACTCACTTTTTCTAAATTTAATATCTATGCCTTTTAGTACTTGATGTAGGTTATCTCCAACTTTATAGCTTTTTTTAATGTTTTTTAATTCTAACATATATAACCTCCTATAAAATAATTTATAATATAAAACCCTACCAATATGTAGGGGTTATTTTCTAATGGTGCCTCCAAAGGGACTTGAACCCTTATGGTATTGCTACCACCAGATTTTGAGTCTGGCGCGTCTACCAATTCCGCCATAGAGGCAAATTACTTGTAATATTATAACACAAATTTAAAAAAAGTTAATTATTATTAACTTTTTTTAGTATTTTTTTATTTTCTAATCTAAGTTTAACGTAACAATCTCCACATAAAGATTTGTATTCAACATTATTTTCAGGTTTATCAATAACAACCTCTTCATCACCAATATCTAAAACTTTATTTACGTATCGAATTTGAAAGTTAGCTTTTTTTCCACAATCACAAATTGATTTAATCTCTTCAATATCATCTGCTATCGTAAGTATTGGGGCAGATCCCCTAAATGGCATTGCATTTACCCTTGATCTAAGCCCATAGCAAATTACTGGAACATTGTATATTTTTGTTATTTCATATAATTTCATTACTTGTTCTGGTAAAAGAAATTGTGCTTCATCAATACAAATACAATCACTATTTTTTATCATGCCGATAATTTCTTCTTCTTCAAAAGTTGTATAATCATAAATTAAAAAATCACATTCTTTTTCTAATCCAAGTCTAGTTTGAACTCTATCATTTGCTTTGTCATCAATTGCTGGCTTAGTTATTAAACATTTCTTTCCTATTCTTTCATAGTTATTAACGACTTGAAGTAAGTGAAGGGTTTTTCCACCACCCATAGCTGCATATCTAAAATACATCTTTGCCATAATTAAAACCTCCCCTTATATAATTAATTTTCAATATTTTCTTTATATATTGATTGATATAATTCAGTGTCATCTGTAGTTTCTTCATCTTTTGGAAGATCAGGTAATTCATTTAAAGATGATATTCCAAAATAATCTAAAAATTCATGGGTAGTACCATAAAGATTTGGACGTCCTGGCATGGTTGATTTGCCTACTTCTTTAATTAATCCTTTTGCAAGTAATTTTCTTATAATATGAGACGTTGCAACTCCCCTTAAATTATCTATTTCAACTCTAGTAATAGGTTGATGATATGCAATAATAGCAACTGTTTCCATTGCAGCATCTGATAAAGTATTAGTTTCTTCATTTAATAATAATTTTTGATAAAACTCTTTATGTTCGCTTTTAGTAGTTAGTTTAAAAGCATTGCCTAAAAAACTAATTCTAATACCTCTAGAATTATCTTCATAAGATGACTTTAAATTTAATAATAGTTCTTTAGCTTTTTCTTCATCAATACTTAAACTATCACATATTTGATTAAGAGTTAGTCCTTCATCACCAACTACAAATAATAATCCTTCCAAAACACCTTGTAAATCCATTATTTCACCTTTTTTCTATCATTATTGGTTTAAAATTATCTTCTTGAATTATGTTTATTTCTTTATTTTTACTCATGTCAAGGACAGATAAAAAAGTAACAATAACATATTCTTTAGAAAACTCTTCAAATAAATCTAAGAAATTAATTTTATTTTTTTTATTTAAAATATTTCTTATATCTCTTACTCTATCTTCAACACTTAATTCTCTTGTAGTTATTTTTGTATTAAGAGGTTTTTGATATTTAAATTTTTTTTGAAAATCTAATATTGCTTTATATAAATCATCTATTGTTGCAACATTACTTTCATACATTGTATTTTCGACAAAATTCTCATAACTTTCTGGGGCTTTTTCATATATTTCTTGTCTTTTATTTTCTAAATCTTTAAATGCCTCTTTAATATTTTTTATTTTTTCATATTCTATTAATTTATTTCTTAATTCTTCTTCACTGTTTATTTGCATTTCATCATCACTATCTTCTTCAATAGTTTGATTAATTAGCATTCTTGATTTTAAATGAAGAAGTTCAGAAGCCATTACTAAGTATTCTGATGCTATTTCTATATTTAATTGTTCCTGGCTTTTAATGAAAGATATATATTCATCTATTAGGGTCTTAATAGGAATCTCATAGATATCCATTTTTGATTGTTTAACTAAAGAAAGAAGAAGATCAAGTGGACCTTCAAAATCATTAATTGTAAATGTATATGTCATCTTTACTCCTTATCTACCCGTTTTTATTCACATATATATCCTTTAGCACTAATTTCATATTTAATAGTTTTTGCTAAAGTATCTTTAATATAATAATTATTATTTGATGATATTTTTTGATAATCTGCAACAGAATAATCTATTAATACTGTAGTAATAAATCCTGTATCTGTTTCTGTTAATACTGCGGTAACGCCATCTATAGCATCTAAATTTGACATACTAGCTTTATATGATACTAAATCTGTATTATATTTTAAATCATCTTCTGTCTTTGTATATGTGTATGAATCTTTTATAGTTAATAGTTTTTGATTATTATCAAAAGTATAATCATAAACCCTATTACTTCTTGTACATGTTAAAGAATTTGCTTTTAAATTAATAGTTGGATAGTCATCTTCTGTTCTTTCAACTATCTTTAATTTTGTTGCTTTTAAATAAATATTATCATTTATATCAACAAGGAATGTTGTTTGAACCCCACCAGATATTTCTTTTATAGATTCTAAATAAGAACTTCCAACTAAAGTATTTGAATCATCATAATAATCAAAATATACTTTTTTTTCAAATTTGTATGGTACACTACCATTATTTTTTACATAAAAAGATAACTGATATGGTGCTACTAAACCCTTATTAAATCCACCAAAAGATATTTTATCTATATCTATTGAAGTTGTGCTTAGTAAATCATACATTTTATTATCATTTACTGATTTATCTTCTTCTTGTGTAGGAGTTTTAGTTGAAGTATTATCATTAAATTCTGCTCCTGTATGAGTTTCTAACTTTAAATTAAATTGTTCATTTACAAATGTTAATATTTGTGGCATAAATAAAACAAATATTACTAATAATCCAAATAAGAATACCATTGATAAAGGACTTTTTTGTTTATCTGGTTTAATAGTTCCAATAGTTGTCGCAACACTTTGAACAGGTTTTACACTTGGTGTGGAAGTTGTTGGCTGTGATTGAGTGCTTTGAGTTGGTGCAACATTTGGTGTTGAAGGCGCTGGTGCCGATTTTGGCGCACTTTGAGCTGGTGCTGGTGCATTAGTTGGTTGATTTTGAACTGGTGCTGGTGAAGAACTTTGACTTGGTGCATTAGCAGTATCATCAACTTTCTTTGGCATTTCAACACTAGTTTCATTTGAACTAGCAGCAATTTGTTCTAATTCTGATAGTGGTTTATTATCTTTATCCATTATAATCTCCTCTATTCTTTTGAAATAATTATATCAAGAAAAAAAGACTATTTCTAGTCTTTTGAATTAAAAAACATTGATATTATAAATGCAAATATAATAGATGCACTTATTCCAGCACTTGTTGTAGTAAGCATATTAGAAAATATTCCAATAATTCCCTTAGAATAATATCCCTCTAATGCTGCTTTATAAAGCAAATTACCAAAAGAAGTTATTGGAATAGAAGAACCTATTTTTGAAAATTCTATTAGCTTATCATATAATCCTAAAAAGGAAAGTAATGCTCCAATACTAACAAACATAGATGTAATATGTCCTGGTGTAAGTTTAGAATTATCCAAAATAATTTGTCCTATCATAGATATTAATCCAACTAATATAAAAGCATTAATATATATCATTTTATTACCTCCAATCCTATTGCATGGGCTGTTGCACATATAGGATTTTTTTGATTAACTAATGTTGGAGAATGAAGAGATCCTGTTGCAATTAAGAGTATTTTCTTATATTTTTTTTCTTTTAATATTTTATTAAATAATACTAAAGGAAGTGTAACAGGGCCAGATGATCCAGCATATAGATTTTGTTCTTTTTTATATAAAATACTTCCTGCATCTATATGTTTATTTAATTTAATATTATATTTAGTATTTAATAATTCCTTAAATATTTTTGATCCATAAATACCTAAGTCACCTGTGAGTATTAAATCATAATATTTAATGTCAATATTTAATTCTTTTAAGTGATTGTATAAAGTATTGGCTGCAGCAGGAGCCATTACAGCACCCATATTTAACGCATCTTTAATTGAAGAATTAATAGATTGACCAATTGTTGCACTTTCAACTCTTATATTAGTTTTTTCTTTTGTTACAATAACTCCAACTGATCCAGTAGCAGTATATGTTGTTCTTTTAGGTTTAGGTGCGCCATATTCTATTGGATATCTAAATTGACGTTCTGCTACTTTATTATGTGAAGAAGTAATTGCTATACCTTTATTTATCTTTTTTAAATCTATAAGTGAGGCTAAAGAAATTATTGCCGAATTAAATGTTGCACATGCAGAATACATTCCAAGATATGAAATATTATAATGAGAAGCCATAAAAGCTGTAATAGCAAGTTGATTTGATAAATCGCCACCAACAATTAGTTTAATATTATTATTATTTTGTAAAAGATAATCTACTACTATTTTTTGCATTTTTATTTCAGCACCTTCAAATGTTTTTAATCCAAAATAATAATCATTTATTACTAAATCAAGATTTTTTAAATTTCCTTTAGCTTCTAAAGAACTGGCAACACTATAAGAATCACCTAAATAAACATTATTAAATTTCATACTAGCCATTAAATATCACCTTTATAACAACTAAAATAAAAGCAGAAAAAGTACCATATAATAATACACTACCTGCTAGTTTAAACAAGTTGCTACCTAAACCTGTAATAAAACCATCCTTTTTATTATCTATTGCACAAGAAGTCATTGAATGAGAAAAACCAGTAATTGGAATAATAATTCCACATTTAAATTTCTCAACAAGATTATCAAAGAATCCTATTCCAGTAAGTATTGAAGAAGCTAATATTAATATTACAATAGTGTATGCTGTTGAAGTAACACTATCCATATCAAATTTTAAAAATATAACATAAATAATTGTACTTATAAGTCCAATAATTCCTCCAGATACAAAAGCCATTAAAGCATTTTTTAATTTATCTTCACTAGGACTATATTTTTTTACTAACTTTTCATATTCTTTTTTATTCATAAAAAATCCTCCATAATTATTATGAAGAATTATTTTTTAATTTATTCACGAAGACATTACATTTTTTAACTTTTTTAAAGATTTTTGTTCATATCTTGAAACACTAACTTGAGATATTCCCATTATTTTAGCAGTTTCCTGTTGAGTTAAATCATTATAATAGCGATACATAATTATATTTTGTTCTTTATCTGTTAATTCTTGTAAGGAACTTTCTATATCTAATTTAGTATCATTATCTTCTTCTTTAGATAATATATCATATAAGTTATTTTCTTCTTCACTATCTCTATCTAAACTTAATATATTTAAAGATGCATTAATAGTATTATAAATAGTTGATTCATCTATTTCTAAATATGAAGATATTTCTTCAATAGAAGGACTTTTTCCTAATAATTGTGTTAAATAGATTTTAGTTTTTTCTATTAATTTTGATAGTTTTAAAGTATCCTTATTAGTTTTAATACTCTTTGAAGTTAATGCCAAATTATACATTTCACCAAATATGTATGTGTAAGCAAAAGAAGAAAATTTAGTATTACTATTTTTATCATAATGTTGATAAGCATTTATTAGACCTATTCTTCCTGCTTGGAGCAAATCATCATATTCTATATTATAAAATTTACTGGCTATTGCTCTAATTAAAGGTTCAAAACTTTCTAACATTTCTTTATTCATATAATCTTTCCTTTCAAAAACAATATATATAATAATTAAATTAGTATAAATAGCTTCGACAAAATACTTAAAAATATCCTAATATTAATGTAAAGTTAAATATTTTAAAAAAATGTTTGTATTTTTATAAATTTATGTTATAATATTTCATGTAATTAAAGAAATGCGGATGTAGTTCAACGGTAGAACTTCAGCCTTCCAAGCTGATAACGTGGGTTCGGCTCCCATCATCCGCTCCATAAAAAAATAAACTCGAAATTGTTTCGAGTTTTTTATTTAAAATAAATATTATTTATGGGTTATTTCAATTTATTGTAATGAAAGATCCTACAAAAGAAATGCAAGAATTAAAAGAAAGTCTAGAAATTAAAGAAGAAGAAATAAAACAAAAACAGTTAGAATATATTCAAAAGCAAAAAAAAGAAAAAGAAGATAAATTATTAAATAAAAAAATTGTATTTCTTTTTGATAAACAAATGGAAATTGATAGTAAAAACTTTGAAACCATTAGTAAAGTATGTGATGAAAGTAATATATATATTTTTTCTCTAGATAATTTAGAATTAAATTATAATAATATTAAAGTAGTTAATATAGAACTAAATGATGATGATTTTGTTCAAGATAAAATACATTTAACAAAAGAAGCAAATAATAAATTATTATCAAAAATAGAACAAGAAATTAATTAAATATTGCAATTGCAATATTTTTTCTTTTAATAGATAACTTTCAAAAAGTTAATCAATCAAGTATATGTCTTTAATTAAAAAAATGAAAATATTAGTTCATTTTTTTAATCAGATAATATACTATCTTTATATAAAATTACGTTATTTTTATTATCTTTTCTTATTGCATTTAATATTCTTGGATCATCATCAATTAGTATTATAGTATCAGTTGTTTCTAAACTATTTAAATAATCTCTTTTCTTTTCTGCAGAAGTAACATTGCCCTTTGGATTTCTAATTATTATTACTCTATTATCTTTTATTACTTCAGGTAAATATTTGTCTAACCATTCATTTTTTTCTAATATATTTTTTTCTTCATGGCATATTGTAAGAACATAAAGTGTAATATTAGGAAACAAACTATTTATTTCTTTAATTTTATTAATTCTATCTAATAAAGGTCTTTTTAAGTCATAGTTATTGGCATTACCTAATTCATAATGAGCTATTGTACCATCCATATCTAAATATAATCTAATATTTTTATCTTTATACTTTTCTAATTCTTCTTTTATATACATAATTACTTCCTCTTCTCTAATAAAATTATATAACATTTTTATAATTTTTACATCATAATTTATCCATAATATAATTTATGTTAACTACGTTTATTAAAATAATAAAATTACTTGTTAAATTTGCATTATTATAATATAATTATGTAAGATAATGTGAGGTTCGAAGTATGAAAGTATTTTTTAACAAACTAAAAAAATCTAATAAAGTATTTCTAGCATTATATCTAGTTTCTTTATTATTTTATTTAATATCTTATATAATATTTACTATTAATATATTACATTTAAGTTCGATTGAAACTCCAATAAGAATAGTTGTATTAATAATATTTGGTATATGGTTAATTTTTTGGTTTTTAAAAGGTTTAGTAAATTTATTTACTAAAAAATATAAATCCATGATTATATTAATTGTATTTACTTGTTTATTTGCAACTATATTTGATTTTGCTAGTTATTATATTGGAACTATTTATAGTGGTATAAGTAGTATTAGTAAAGATAAATTAGTATATACATCTAATTTAGTAACTTTAAAAAATAGCGAATTTAATTCATCAAGTAAAATAGGAATGATAAATGATAGTAATGATGTTGAAGGTTATATTCTTGGTAATAAATTAATTAAGCAACATTCTCTATCAAATGAGATTGAACGTTATGATGATTATTATCAAATGTTAAGTGATTTATATAGTAAACAAATTGGAGCTGTAGTTGTTTCAGGAAATTATGCACTTCGCTTTTCTTCAGAAGAACAATTTGAAAAAATAGGAAAAGAAACTAAAGTAATATATGAATATTCTGAAGAAATGAATAATGTTGATAATGTTTCATATACTAACAAAAAACTTACTGAACCTTTCTCTATATTATTAATGGGTGTTGATTCAAACAAAGATGGACTTAATGCTAATCAAGCATTTAATGGTGATACACTTATGCTTATAACATTTAATCCTAAAACTTTAACAGCATCTGTATTTAGTGTTCCAAGAGATACGTATGTTCCAATAGCTTGTAGAAACAATGCTTGGGCAAAAATAAACTCATCTGCCGCTTCTGGAACTAATTGTGTAATACAAACAATAAGTAGTTTAACTGGTATAACAGTAGATTTCTATGTTAAGATTAATTTTAAGGGTGTAGTTGATTTGGTTAACGCCTTAGGTGGTGTTACTGTTGATGTCGAAAAACCATACTTTAATTTTAATAATGGTGTTGATTATCACGGACAAGTTTGTGAACAAAACTCTGATCGTAAATTTGGAAAAAACATGGTATGTCTTGATCCTGGAAAACAAAAATTAAATGGTGAACAAGCTTTAGCATATTCAAGAAATAGGCATCAATATATTGGCTCAGACTTAGATAGAGTAAAACATCAACAACAAGTAGTTGCAGCAATTGCAAATGAAGTAAAAAGTATTACATCTTTTGAGCAATTTGAATCGATACTAAACGCAATTCAAAAGAACATGGATACTAATATGAAAAGTGATCAAATACTTTCAATATATGATGTTGCTAAAAAAATAGTAATGAATTCATTAAGTGGTTCTGGTGAACCGGTATCAATCAATAGAACTGTATTAGAAACATATTCCCTACCAGTTTGGACAGGTAGAGCTATGACTTCAGCACTAGGATATTATAAAGATTCACTTGATGAAATAGTTAAAATGATGAAAGTTAATTTAGAGGTAGAAAGTGCAACTTTAAATAAAAATTATGATATAGATTACAATGAAAATTATACTTCAAGATTATATGGTGAAAAATTAAGAACTACTAGAGTACAATATTTAATGGCAAATCTAGAAGGAAAAACAAAAGAAGCAGCAATTGAATGGTGTAAGGAAAATAATTTATCTTATAGTATTAAATATGTTGATGAAGGTGATACTTACTTTAATAATAATGTTAATGCTGGATATGTAGCCGCTCAAAGTGTTAGAGAAAAATCACTTATTAATAATATTTCAGAAGTTACATTATATATAAATAATACTTCACCAACAAGATATCAAGAACCAACTGTTGAAAATAATCAAAGTACTACTGATGAAGAAGTACAAGATGAAAATGAAAATGAAAATCAAACGCCAACTACAAATGATTCAAATCTTAGTGAAGATGAATAAAAAAAGAAATGTAAAACATTTCTTTTTTATTTATTTGCTATATTAATATAGTCATCATATCTTTTTTTTGCATACTTAATATTTTGAGCTAATAATTCTTTGGCAAGTTCAGGATTTTTAGTAACTAGTGAACGATATCTTACTTCATTCATTAAAAAATCTTTATATTTACTAAAATCTGGTTCTCTAGAATCAATATATAATTTTTCTTCAATTGGGTTATAGTGCATTAGTGTTACATAACCACAATCGACAGCTAACTTTTGTTCATTAGTTGCATTACACATACCACCTTTTATTCCCTGTTCAACACATGGACTATAACAGATAACAATACTTGGTCCATCATGGTTTTCAGCTTCTTTAAACGTTTTAATTGTTTGCATGAAATTAGATCCTAAAGAAACACTTCCTACATAACAATTAGGATAATTCATTGCAATCTTAAATAAATCTTTTTTAGGACTTCTTTTACCCATATTAGCAAATTCAGCTACTTGACCATAATGTGACGACTTAGACATTTGACCACCAGTATTTGAATAAACTTCAGTATCTAATACTATAATATTAACATTTTCGCCACTAGACAAAACATGATCAATTCCTCCAAAGCCAATATCATAAGCCCATCCATCACCACCTACAATAAATACAGATCTTGCAGGCATATAAGGTAGTAAATCTTTTAAGTCTTTAGGAATATCTTTATCTTTTAGTTCATTAGATATTTTTAAAGTAATATCAAAATCATTTTGATTATCTAAGTATTCTTTATATAATTTTTTAATATCTTTATCTACAGCATCTATAGAATTATTAATAATATCAACAATTCTATTATGCATTTTATTATATGTTAATTTAATTCCATAACCAAATTCAGCATTATCTTCAAATAATGAATTAGCCCATGCAACACTATAAGGAGTTGATGGTACTGAGCCACCATAAATTGATGAACAACCAGTAGCATTAGCAATTACCACTTTATCTCCAAATAATTGAGTCAATAATTTAAGGTATGGTGTTTCACCACATCCAGCACATGCACCAGAAAATTCAAATTTAGGTTTTTCTAATTGACTTCCTTTTAGTGTATATTTATCTAATACTTTAGGATTTTGATAATTTTCGAACATATCTTTTACATATTCATTATTATCCATTGTGATTTGTCCAAAGCTTAATGCTTTATTGCCTTTTTTACCTGGGCAAACATTAATACATAAACCACATGATAAGCAATCAGCTTCACTAACTAATACTTGATAGTTATATTCTTTATTGCCAATCATTTCAATAGAGTTAGGTGTATTTTTATCTACAACAAATGGTCTTATTGCAGCATGTGGACATACAATTGAACACATTCCACATTCAATACAGTTTTCACTATTCCATTTTGCTACACTTGATGCAGTAGCTCTTTTTTCATTTTTTGTTAAACCACCTGGAAATACTCCATTTTTAAAATCTATTAAATCGCTAACTTTTAAATTATATCCCCTTCTATGTTTAATAACATCATAAATATTATTATCATCTTCCATTTCTTGATTAGTTGAAGGTAAATTACTGCTTAATAATTTAATACTATCAAGAGAATTATTTATTGCATTTAGATTTGAATCTATTATTTCTTGCCCCTTATTTTTAAATTGCTTTTTAATACTATTTGAAACATCTTCCAAGGCGTTTTCATATTCTAGTAATTTAAGTATAATAACTTCCATTATTTTACTAATTTTACCCTTAATATTATTATCTAGTGCTATTTTATCAGCATCAATTAATAATACTCGTAATTTTTTATCATTTATTATTTTCTTAACATTATCTGGAATTAGATTAATAAAAGCTTTAGATTCCTTACTTGTATTAATTAAAACTGTAGCATTTTCTTTTATTTTATCAAACATATCAAATTCTTTTAAATAACTATCTTTAGTAATTACTAATAAATCTAAAGATGTTACATAAAATGGTTTATTTATTGGATTTGTACCTATTCTTAAATGAGATAAAGTTATACCACCAGATTTTTTACTGTCATATTCAAAATATCCTTGAACATAATTACTAGTATTATTACCTACTAATTTTAATATATCTTTAGAAGTAGAAACCATACCATCACTTCCAAAACCATATATTAACACTTCTTTATCATCACTATCATATTCAAAATCTACTTTATCTAAACTTAAATTAGTAATATCATCATCAATAGATATAGTAAAATTATTTTTGAGTTCTGTTTCTAACATATTATATACTGAAAAAATATCTTGAGGTGTAGTATTTTTAGAAGATAATCCATATCTTCCACCAACTATATTAATATTTTTATCTTTTAAAGCTGATAGAATATCTAAATAAAGTGGTTCTCCTACACTTCCTGATTCCTTAACTCTATCAAGCACTGCAATATTTTTAACTGTTTTAGGTAAAACATCTAGTAAATATTTACTACTAAATGGTCTATATAAGTGTACTTCAATTAATCCATATTTTTTTCCACTATCATTTAATTTATCTATAACTAATTTTATTGTGTCACAAACAGAACCCATTGCAACAATTATATGCTCTGCTTTTTTATCACCATAGTAATTAAATGGTTTATAATTAGTTTTCATTATTTTATTTATTTCTTGCATATAATTATTAACAATTTCTATAGTATTGTCATAGTCTTTATTTCTTGCTTCAACACTTTGAAAATAGATATCTTCGTTTTCTGCCATTCCTCTTTGATATTTGCAGTTAACATTTAGTGCTCTTTGCTTAAACTCATTTATAGCATCATAATCTATTAGTTTTAATAACTTGTTTTCATCAATACTTTCAATTGTATTTATTTCATGAGATGTTCTAAATCCATCAAAAAAATGTAAAAACGGAACACTTGCTTTAATTGCAGATAAATGAGCAACAGCTGCTAAATTTTGTGCATCAAATACATTTGTTGATGCTAATATTGCAAAACCAGTTCCTCTTGTAGAATATACATCACTATGATCTCCAAATATTGATAAAGCATGGGTTGCAATAGTTCTGGCAGCAACATGAATTACTCCTGGCAAACCTTCCCCAGCTATTTTATACATATTTGGTATCATTAAAAGTAATCCTTGAGAAGCAGTAAAAGTTGTTGCTAAACTACCACTTATTAGTGCACCATGCAATGTTCCAGCAGCACCTGCCTCACTTTGCATCTCAACTACACTTACTTTTTCATTAAATAAATTCTTCTTATCACTACTATTTGCTAAATTATCTATTTCACTAGCCATTGGTGATGATGGAGTAATTGGATAAATTGAAGCAATCTCACTAAAAATATATGCAACATTAGCACATGCGTTATTTCCATCAACTATTTTTTTCATATAATACCTACTTTCTTATGATAATATTATAAAACTATTTTAAAAGAGTAACAAGATCTACTCTTTATTTTTCTTATCTTTTTTATGTTTAAATAAAATATCTGTTTTCATAACTATTATTAACAAGAAAATAGTTAATATTACATATATAATCATTGCTTGTTTCTTTTCATGAACAGCAAATAATATTGAAATAACACTAAATAAAATAGTAATGAAATATATTATTAATATAGTTGTTCTTGGAGAAAATTTCATTTTTAAAAATTGATGATGTAAATGTTCTTTATCTGGATTAGTAAATGGATTTTGATGTTTTAACAATCTTCTTATAATTGCAGAAGCAGTATCAAAAATAGGTATAGCTAAAATTGCTAAAGGAATAATTATTGATGTTAAAGTTGCAGCTTTATATCCAAGTAATCCAATAACACTTATAATATATCCTAAAAAATATGATCCTGTATCTCCCAAAAATATTGAAGCAGGTGGAAAGTTGTGAGCCAAAAATCCAAGCGTAGAACCAGCCATTATTAATGATAAAATAATATCTAATCCGCCTTTTTGATTTAATATAAATGCGATAATAGCAATAGTCAAAAAGTAAATCGAAGAAATTCCTGAAGCAAGTCCATCAACACCATCTATTAAATTCATTATATTCATTACTGCTACTATAAATAAAATTGTAATTATATAAGACCAAGGAGCAGTAAAATATAAATTTAAACCAAAAATAGTTATTTCATCTAATATTAAATTACCATAAATACAAACTGTTGCAGCTGCAACTATTTGAACTATAAATTTATATTTAGCTTTTACTGATTTTATATCGTCTATAATACCACATAGTATAATTAAAAAACTTCCCATCAAAACAGACAACATCATTGTAGATTCTCTCGCATAAAGCATATATCCAAGCATAAAAGCTAAAAATATAGCTAAACCACCTAATCTTGGAATAGGTTTAGTATGTACTTTTCTTTCATTTGGTACATCTATAGCATTAATATGAATTGCAATCTTTTTTACTATTGGTGTTAATATTAAACTTGTAAGAAAAGTTACTAATAAAATTATAAATACATTATGCCCATTAACTTCTAAATTCATTTTTGTCATCCTTTACTAATTTCATTATTATTATAACCCAATTAATATTAAAAATAAAGTTTATTTAAATAAGTGCATTTAAAAAACTAAACTATCGTTTAGTTCATTAATTCTAATATTTCTTCTTTATTTTTTAAGCCTATTGATCTTTTATATTCTTTTCCATCTTTAAATAAGATAACACATGGTATAGACATAATGCCATAATCTGATGCAATTTCACTCTCTTCATCAACATTTATTTTGTAAACAACATTATCATTTGCTATTTCATCCATTATAGGTCCTAACATTTTACATGGTCCACACCAATCAGCATAAAAATCAACAAAAACAAACCCACGAGATTCTAATACATCACTTTTAAATTCTTCACCATTAATTTTCTTAGACATATTTTCTTCCTCCTAACATTATTATAATTTTAATAAAAAATATTAAAAAATACAATATATTTTGATATAATTTTAAAGGTGATAATAATGAAAAAAATTAAAACTATAATATTAATGTTAATAAGTATCATTTTATTAACAGGTTGTCAAACAAAAACAGAAGAATTATTAGGTATTAATTTTGATGTTGAAGGCAATACTTCAGATGAATTTAACTATGATACTGATAATCCAACAGTTGCTATGAAAATAAAAGGATATGGCGCTATTGTTATAGAATTATATCCTAATATTGCTCCTAATACTGTAAATAATTTTATATATTTAGTTAAAACAGGTTTTTATGATAATAATACATTTCATAGATTAATGCCAGGATTTGTACTTCAAGGTGGAGATAAGGAAGGAACTGGTGCTGGTGGACCGGGATATCATATTCAAGGAGAGTTTACATCAAATAATTTTAAAAATGATTTAAAACACACTAAGGGTATTGTATCAATGGCAAGAGCAACATTACCAAATTCTGCTGGATCTCAATTTTTCATAATGCTTGGAAGTGCAACACACTTAGACGGACAATATGCAGCATTTGGAAAAGTAATTGACGGAATGAATATTATTGAAAAAATAGAAAAGAAAGAAAAAATAGCCGATAAAGAATCTGGTAAACTAGCTACAAATCTTGTTTTAGAAAAAGCTTTAGTTAATACTAAGAATATTGATTACCCTGAACCAGAAAAGAACTAAAAAACATATCAATTGATATGTTTTTTATGTAAATAAATACATAAAATGACAACTTATTAATAAATATATGTTAAAATAAATGTAGGTGATATCAATGCATTTTGATGAAAATATAGGTAAAGAAGAATATATTGCTTTTTGGAAAAAGAATTCTAATCAACATTTTTTAAATTCATATTGGTGGGGAGTTATTAGTCAAAATAATAGAGGTGTAACGTCTAAATATGTAGGAATAAGAGATAAAGACAATAATATATTATGCGAAAGCTTATTACTTATTAAAAAAACGCCACTAAATATGTGTTATATATATGCACCACGTGGGTTTGTAATTGATTGGAATAATGAAAAATTAGTAGAGTTTTTTACATCTTCTTTAAAAGAATATATGAAAAGAATTAATGCAATTTATTTAAGAATAGATCCTGCAATTATGTATCAAGAAATTGATATGGAAGCAAACCCAATTGAAGGTGGTAAAAATAATTATAAGTTATTTAATAAACTAAAAGATTTAGGATATAATCATAAAGGATTTTATAAATTATATAATGGTAATCAACCAAGATATACTTTTAGAACATTTAATAATAATTATAGTAGCTTTGAAGATATTGAAAAAACTATATCTAAAACTTTTATGAGAAGTATAAAAAGAAGTTATAATTATGATTTAAAAATAGAAGTTACTAATTCTATTGAAAACTTCTTTGAATTAGTTCAAAAAGTATCTAATAAAGATAATTTTAATGTTTATTCTAAAGATTTTTATCAAGATGTATTTAAACAGTTCAATAAAGAAAAATATATAAAGAATTTTATAGCTAAAATAAATATAAATAACGTAATAAAAAAATTTGAAGAACAAATTAAAAATGAAAAGAATCAGGATAGAATCAATAAATTAAATAAAGATATTGAATTTTTTAAATCTAAAAATGCAACTAATGAAGAAATAATAATAGCATGTCTTATTTGTGTTTATACAGAAAATGGTGCATGGTCTTTATATATTGGAAATGATGATATAGCTGAATATTGTGGCACTGTAAATCGATTATATTATGAATTTATGAAGGATTCTTATATTAATAAAAAAGAATTTAGTGACTTATTTGGAACAGTTGGAGATCCACACACTAAATATAAAAACTTAGCAGGAATATATGAATATAAAAGAAAACTAGGTGGAACATATATTGAATGGATGGGAGACTTTGACTTAGTTAATAAAAAGTTTTGGTATAAAATTTTACCAATTCTATTAAAAATATATAGAAAATTAAGAAAATAAAAAAAGCCGTAAGGCTTTTTTATTATACTCTATAAAATTTTGATGAACGTCTAGCAATAACTACAGCAACAATAGCAATTACAGCTGTTCCAATAATAATTACATAATTCATAAAGTCACCAGTTTCTGGATTTGGTGTTTTAGGATCACATTCAGATCCTTGACAAGTAGGAACTACTATTACTGGTGCAAAACATGTACCTGTTCCTTCAATTATTCCTTGTAAAGCTGTTCCATCAAATGTTGCAGCAGATATACAAAGTTGACCACAAGAATCACCTTCACTTAAATTTGATGCACTTTGGTTTAAAGTTACATTAAATGAAAATACTTCAGAAAGTCCAACTGAACCAGTTGTAGAATTAAAAGCATATAATCCATTAGCAGCAGATGTTCCAGTAGCTGAAGCAGTCCATCCGGCAGCAGTGTTTGCAATAATTCCAGACACATCTAAATATTCACTTGTACTTAATGTAATAGCAGTAGCATTAATTGTAGCATCAGATGTGATTGATACTGTACATGTAGTAGATTCACCAATTTGAATTGTGGATTTTTCACATGATAAATTAACTCCATTTGCAGCTTTAACATTTATAGCAAACCCAAATAAAGCAACAATTCCAATAATTAATAAATTCATTTTTTTCATAAATAATAACTCTCCCTTACCTATTTTTCTCTATTCTATATAAATTATAACAAAAATTTAAAATAAAGCAATATTTTTTGTTAATTTTTGTAAATTTATGTTATTATATACTAAGAGAGAATATAGGTGGTTATTAAATGAAAAAAGTATTAATTGCTATTAAAAATAATTCCTTAATTTTTACATTTAATTATCAATTAATTGAAGATGTTAAAGACTTAATGAACACAAATATTATATCAGATAACAAATTGATATTTTCTGATGATTATATTATAGAAAACTCTAAAATAGTTGGACTATTTATTAAAGAATTAATTATCAATAAAACAATATCAAGAGTAGTAATAACTAACTTAGAAATTTTAAAAATATTAAAATCATCATTTGAGGTAATAGATAATGTTGATACTTTATTTATTAGTGATGAAAGTAACTTCACCTATGAAGCTTATGAAATATTATCTAATTTAAAGAAATTTAAAACAATAAGTTGCTATTCTATACCAACATATATGATTGATTTATTTGATAAATCTAATATAAAAATAGAATCTCGTGCAGAAATTTTATATACAAGTAATTTTATGGAACTTAATAATTTAATATCATATTCAAAGATATATTATAAATCAGCCTTGAAAGTATCACCACCAATGAATGCACAAGATACAAAAGACTTTGAGGCATTTATTAAGATAAATAGATATTTAAAAACTATTACTTTTGATGCATGCTCTTTAAGCGCAGTTGAAGATATGGCTCGTATTTTAATTGAAAACAGAATAAAAGGAATACGTATAATAATACAAGATAATATAACTAGTAAAGAAATTATAGAAGAATTAAAAAAGAAAAAGAAAATGTATAAAAAAGAACATATTGATTTAATACTTAGTTATACTAAAGAATATGTAAGTAAAAACTTTTTTAAACAATTAATATCTTCTACACTAATATTATGTGCCTTTATGGTTTTAGTTATTGCATCAGGTTCTACTATATATGTTATATTAAACAATAAAGAATCAGAAAAAAATGTTCAAGAAATAAGTCAAAGAATAGAAGAAAAAATTGCTGCAGATAATGCTGAGGAAGAAAAGAAAATGGAAATACCAGAAGTAATTGAAGATAATAATTATATACCTGCAGTTCCTCTAGAAAACCAAATGATACCTAAAATGAGAAGTTTATTAGATCTTAATGATGAAACTGTTGGTTGGTTAAAAGTACCAGGAACTAATATAGATTATCCAATTGTTAAAACAAATAACAATGATTATTATTTAGATCATAATTATGATAAGAAAAAAGATTATAATGGTTGGGTATATATGAATTATCTTAATAATTCAAAAGATTTGGATAAAAATACAATTTTGTTTGCTCATAATAGATATTATAGTGGTGTTATGTTTGGAACACTATCTAACGTTGCAAAAGAAAATTGGTATAGTGAAGCTAAAAATATTTCTATTTATTACAATACAATGTATGAAGAAATGGAATGGGAAGTCTTCTCTATATACCGTATAAAAGTAACAGACGATTACTTACAAACAAGTTTTAGTAATGATAATGAATTTTTAGAATTTGTATCAATGTTAAAAGAAAGAAGTATATTTCAAAGTGATACACCAATTACTAGTGAAGATAAAATATTAACATTATCAACTTGTGTAGAAAATGATAAAAGACTTGTTGTTCATGCTGTCTTAAGAAAATAAGGCAGCCTTTTTTTTTATTAAATCCTATGATATACTTATATATAATAAGGAGGTGTAAGTTTTGATAAAAGATAAAAAATTATTACATAATTATAATAATATTAAAGATTATGATTATGATGAAATAATTACAATAATATTAAACTTTTACTCAGAAGAAGAGATTATTAATCTTCTTAGAGATAAAGAATTTATTAATAAAATACCATCTTATTATTTAGAATTAATTATAAATAATATAAGTTTTACATCTGCTTTTAATATGTTACAAAACGAAATAATTTTAAATAAAGTAAATAATATATGTATAAGACTTACGCCAAAAGAAAATTTATTTATTAACGATTGTCTTTCTTTAAATGATATTGTAAATAAATTAGATCATGCCATGCTTAAAAATATGTTATTAAATAGTAATAGAGATTATGTAATAAATTATTTATCTTCAAAATACATTATAAATAAATTAACAAATGATGATATTATTGATATTGCTATTTTAAAAAATATTAATTTAATAAATGATATCAATTATATTAATAAATTATCTAAAAATGAAATTATTAAATACATAAATGGAATTTTACAAAAGAATATTAATTATGACTTATTAAATAATACTCATGTTAAAAAAATATTTTATGATGTAGATTATGATATAGATGAAGTAATATATTTATATGATTTATTATCAACTAAAACTAATCATAATATAAAAGATGTAGATAATAGTATTTCATCTTATAGATCAGTTATATTTATTTATAAAATATTTGGCTTAAAATTTTCAATGACATTATTAGATGATATAAATATAGGTCTTAATGATATTACAAATCTATTTAAAAATGTTGATTTAAATAGAATTAGCATTACAAAAGATTTAATATTATTTATAAAAAAATATTATAAAGATGTATTAAATCATAAATATGATGGTTTAATTATAGATTTTTCTACTATAATAAATAATTATAAAGAAATATATAATCAATATGACAATTTATATACTATTGAAAAAGAATTATTAAAGGAACTAAATATTGATACTAATAATTTATCTAATAGCACATTAAAAAATATAATTAATAATGAATATGATAGTAATATTAAAAACAGAATAAATAAAATTAATAGAAATAATAAAGATTATATAAACTTTAAAGGTATATATAAAGAATACACTTATGAAACTATAACTAATGAAGAACAACTATTATCAAATATAGAAAATGACCATGTAATAAAAATAACACATAACAATAATATACATTATATTAGTTTAAAATTTGTTAATAATATAATATATATCAAAGATAATAATTTAGAAGATTTATCTGATGTAATTAAAGAAATAGCTAATAAACTATTAAGTGATTCTATAAATTATGTAATATTAGATTCTGATAAAAATATAGATGGTATAAGATTATATAATAATTTTGTATTAATTTCATATAATCAAAATATTACTAAATCTTTATTAAATGCTGAACAAGTAAATAAAAAACAAAGTAGATAATACTTTGTTTTTTATTCGCATACATAATTCATACTAGTATAATATGTCATTAAATCAGTTAGTTTAGTTAAATTATTGGTATTAATATCATTATTTTCTACACTATAACTAAACGTTGATTTATCAAATTTATAATTAGAATCTTCCTTATATTTATTATAAACTGCAAAATATGCAGAATAATCTATATAAGTATATTTTTTAGCACCAGATTTAATAACAAGATAGTCATTACTATCAAAGTTTAATGTATATACATCCGATGTGTTATATGCTCCATCACTAGATGGTACCTCTAAAGAAGTACATGTAATTGTTTTTTTAATATCTATTACTTTTATAGTAACTGTTTCTTCAGTTTGATTACCTTGGTTATCTCTTGCAATTACTTTTATACTCTTATCTCCAGCAGTTTCTGTATATACTTCAAATTCAGTTTTGTAAGTACATTCAGAAACATCTTCACAAGATTCAACTATATCTTCTTTTTTAACGGATGTATCTTTCATAAATACTAAATCTTCGCTATTTTTTATTACTAACTTTGGAGGAGTAGTATCTCTTACTATTATTTGTCCTGATTTAGTAACATTTTTATGAGAAACGCTATACATATATGTACCAACTTGATTTTGAGTTACATTACTTAAATCAATTGTATATTCCATATCATCTATTTGTTTACTACTTGTAATATAGTAAGTTGCACTATTTGGAAGTTCATTACCAAGTTCTAATGTAATGTTTTTAACATCATATATTGCAGGATTATTTAAATAAGCAAAATAATATATACCATAACCTGAAGCTCCAAGTATTGCTATAACTAATATTGTTATAACAATAGATATAATTTTTTCTCTTTTTGTTACAATTTTAACTCTTTTTTCAGGATTTTTAGTAACAGTATTCTTTTTAATTGTAATATCAATTGGACTTGGCAATGGTGCATTAGTTGGTGTAATTTCCTCACCATTAATATTACCAATTGTTTGTGAGCCAGATGATCCCTTAACTATTGCTGTTTCTACAATATTAACAGTTTGATTATCCGCTACATTCGAAGTAACCTGCACATTTTCATTTTTTTTCTTTTTGTTTTTCTTAGCTAGTTTTTTTTCTTCCTTAAGTTTTTTCTTATCTACTTTAGTATCAATTACTTGAGGTTTCATATCTTGAGTATTATTTTGAGGCACATTAAGAGAAGCTGAAGCATTAGATTCAGTTTGAGTTTTTGTATCAGTATTATTATCAACTATTTCAATATCGTTATCTTTCATCTTAATTACCCTTTACTATTCTTATAAAGAATATACTATTTTTTTGAATAAAATTCAATAATAAATGTTGATTTTTACATATTTTTTTGGTATTCTATAATTACTTATGGCGGAATTGGTGAAGTGGTTAACACGCCGGATTGTGGCTCCGGTATGCGTGGGTTCGATTCCCACATTTCGCCCCATATGTGTACATACCCAAACACTAATATTAAAGGTGTTTGGTTTTTATATTCAAACAAATAAAAGTTCATATTGATATATGGGCTTTTTTCATTGTTTGGAGGTGAAATACGCATGAAAATAACCATAGAAAACTTAATCTTTCCTTGTGAATTGAAAAATAATATTAAACTTAAAAGTAACTTATCTAAACTAGATGTTAAATACATTGCTGGTCATATTATTAAAATCAATAATACTAACTTATCTCTTAATGAACCACATAAAATTATTATAAATAGTAATATAACAAGCCTAATTGCTTATATTTACGATGATAGTAGTAAAATATACTTACCTACTGTAAATGCCTTTGTATCGTTAAATAAATTTATAAATATTGTTAATTCATTATTTAATAATTAGGTTATAAAGAGTTTATATTTTACCTTATAAACTATTTGATTATATATTATTGATATGCTAGACTATGTTAAGATAGACATTTACTATCAAATTTACATTTCACAAGGAATTATTTCCTTGTTTTTTTCATTAAAAGAAAGGTGTGTGATGTATGGAAGAAAAAAGTGTAAATGCTGCCCTTTATCCTAGAGTATCAACTGAAGATCAATCTAGATTTGGGCATAGTTTAGATGAGCAGGAAGATAAATTAAAACAATTATGCGAATTTAAAGGATATAATATTTATAAAATCTATCGTGAAGAAGGAGTTTCAGCCAAAAATATGGAAAGGCCAAAATTTAAAGAAATGATTCAAGACATGAAAGATGGGAAAATTAACAAAATAATTGTTTATAAGCTTGATAGACTAACTCGTTCTATTAAGGATTTGGAAACAATTTGCACTACTTTGGAAGAATATCATTGTGATTTAGAAAGTGTTGCCGAAGAAATTAATACTAGTAATGCTAATGGTAAGTTTTTCATAAGGATGCTTACTATTCTTGCACAACTTGAAATAGAAAGGACATCTGAAAGAACTATCTTTGGACTTGTTGGTGCATATAAAAAAGGACATATATCAGGTAAAGTGCCATTTGGTTATTCAAAGAATCTTGAAAGCAAAGATTTAATTATTAATAATATTGAAGCTGAAATAGTAAAAGATATTTATAAACTTTATTTGGAAGGTAAATCAGTTAATTCTATTTGTAAAGACTTTAATCAAAGGAATGTTTATAACAAAAAGTGGTCTACTACTAGTGTTGATAAATTATTATCAAATCAAATATACATCGGTAATATTGTTTCTAATAAAACAAATATATATGAAAATGTTGTTCCAGCCATTATTGATAAAACAACGTTTGATATGGTACAAAAAAGAAAAGAAAAAAATATAAAGAATTATATGAGAAAACAAATATATATGTTTATGCAAAAGATTAAATGTCCTAAATGTAAAAGAATTATGGGTGGTAATTCAGGTAATAGTAAATCAGGTGAAAAACATTGCTATTACTATTGTCCTAATTGTAATATAAGGATAAATGAAAAAAGAATTGAAAAATCTTTAATTAAATTCTTAAATGATATGCTAGATTTTTTCTTAATTATTGATAATTCATTTAAACCACAAGTTAGTATAGATACTGAAAATGATTTAAAAAAATATAAAAAACTAAAACAAGAATTATTAGATAAAGAAAATAGAATAAAAAAAGCATTTATTGATGGAATATTAGAAGCTAATGATTTAAAAAATGAATTAGATCAAATAAAACTTGATATAGAAAGAACTCAAAAAAAATTAATTGAACTTGAAAATTTAAAAGAAAATATGATTAATAATCAAGATTATAAATTGTTGTTTAATGCCAAAGAAATAGAAAAAATGAAGTATAAATCTAATTATGTTAAAACACATAATTTATGGTTAGAATTATCAAAAGATCAAAAACAATTTATCATAAATAAGTACATTAATGAAATAGAAATAAGTATCAATCATGATTATAGTGTTAATATTTTAAATATATCATTTAATAAAAATGAAATAGAAAATATAGGTTATATGTTTAGAAATGATTGCTTTGATATGGTCATCAATTTAGAAAAAAAAGATGTTTTACTATCATCATATAAGGATGAAGAAGATACCCAAAAATATATTTCTAACTTAAGAGATTATTATAATATTAAGGAAACAAAAATTGATTCTTTGTTATTTGATATTAATAATTATAGAGATGATATTATTGAAATTATTCCACAAGAAAAGAGTTCAAAGTTTAATAAAGAAATATTTACTATTTTACAAATTGAAAATAAGGAGGAATGATAACTGAATAATGATTTTTTCAAATATTTAGTACCAGAATTATTAAATTATTTTAATAATGACATGAAAATAGTTGAGAAATTTTTCCCAACTATTTTTTATGAATTGATTAAGAATTGTATAAATAAAAATTAAATATTGTCCAAAATAATGGTCATAAATATTAAACTAAAAGGTAACCTTTTCACCGAATTTTGTTATAACATTTGTTATACTTTTGGCCTATTTTTAGCATTTTTCAAGATTTTTTTGTTAGACAAATCGTATGACATCAACAAAATTGTATGACAATATTAATTTAAAAAGATGCCCTATTTATAGGGCTAAACTACCCACTGGGTAGTTGTTTGTATGACACACTTATCCTGATAAAAAAACATACACAGATTGTGGTACTAAAATATTAATTATTTAATATTTTAATGTACCTAGAAAGGAGATGATTTCTATAAATAAAGAAGATACTATATTTATTAAAGTAAGAGTACATAAAGGAAGATATCAAGTCCTTAAAAGAATATGTAAAGAGAATCATATTACAATACAGAAATTTATAAATGACGAGATTACTAAATATGTGATAGACAATATCTTTAAGGTATATAAATAATTTATAACAAAAAAAGAGTTCACAATAGCAACTTATTGCGAATAGATTTTATTTAAAATATTTAACATAAATTTGCTAATTTATTCATATCTTTACTTATTATTACATCCTTACCATTATGGTACTTAGAGTCCATTTTATTACACATAATAACATAATATTTTTCATTTTCTACTTCATATTCATATATTTTAGAACCACCATCATAAAGAGTAGCAATTGGTTCACTATAATTATGTATACATGATGCTGTACAATTAGTTTGATCAATTTCACTTACTGACACAACTTTATCATTTAAAATCATTTTAGGATCTTTCGTGTCGGAATAAATTGATCTTGACTTTGAAATTAGGTACAAATTTCTATCATCATTTTTTGTGACTTTAGCTTCAACTTTATCACAAATATGCGATGTATCAACTTTAATATTTTGTTCATCTATTTTAGTTAATGTTAAATTACCTAAACACAAATCCCAATTATCATCATGTGTTATTCCAAGTGCAGTAATCTTATTCAAACTTTCGTCATTAACCAAATCTATAATACTTACTACTGCTTGATTATTCTCATCGAATTTAAAATAATCAGGTCTTTGAACATAAATTGCATGAATTTTACCATCATAGACATCAGTATATTTGTATCTATTTTTAATTATTTTAATTCCTATAATTATTAAATATATAATTATAAATATAATTAATAAGTAAATAAAAAGTTTGTAAGGTTTATTTTTTATATTTTCTTTTATATCATCAAATATCATACCTATCATATATTCTCACCTACATTCACAATAAAACTAAAATGAGTTTTAACACTAGAAAAGAAGTTATCTTTTCTTTTATTATAAATATGAATATAGTATAATCCATCATTATTAAGATATTTAGTTATATCATTAATAAATGATCCATCATATAATACATTATCTTTATTCTTTATTACTAATTTATAAGGATTTGCATTAATTTCTTTTAATTCATCACCAGCATCTATATCAAAGTTATTTGCCTGTTTTCTTAAAATTCCATTATAAACTTCATACTCTTTAATATTTAATATATAAGAAATGTTTTTTTCAATATTATCCAATTCATATATATAGTCTTCAGATACATGCGAATGTAAAACTAAACTACTTGTAAATGTTTCATCAACAACATAATGCATTTTTTGATTATTAATCGTTATTTCAAAGTAATTTCTATCATAATGTGCTTGGAAGTTAACAAAAAACAATACCATAATTGCCAAAGTGGACATTACTATAATTCCATATACTTTAAAAGGTTTAACTAATTCCCTGTTCATAATCACAACTCATTTCATCTTATTAATTATATCATAATTATAAAATAAAATTATAAATAATGGAATTAAAGAATAGCAAATATAAATAATTATATTTTTTAAAAACAGAGAAACGTTGAAAAACTGAGCATTGTCTACAAACATAAATAGAATCAAAAATAAAATCGTTCTAAATAGTATAATGAATAGTGTTACAAAAGCAAATTTGCCTAGGAACAGTTTTTTTAATGATTTTCTTAACAAAACAAATTCAGGAGAGTTATTTATTTCATACGAGTAAAATAAATAAGAAAAATAAAAAGTAGTAGCTATCTGATATATTTCCCAAATTAAAAATAGAAGATTTTTTTCACTAAAAATGCTTATTCCTAGAACCCTTACAAGATTTTTTTCACTAAAAAGACCAAAATTAAAGTATATTACTAACAATAGTGAAATAAACATAATAATGCTTAAAATAATTATTTTAAAAAATGATTTTCTTATTATTTTTGATAATACGTTAACATTATACTTCATTTTTAACAATTCTTTCTTTCAGTTTTGTTTCTACATGTCCATTGTTAAAATAAATTGTTTCATCAGACAACATATTTAACTCATCCTTGTCATGTGTAGTAATAATAATTAATTTATTTTTTCTTTTTAATTCTTTTATAATATTTATAATTTTTTCAGTACTTTCTACATCTATTCCATTAAATGGTTCGTCCAATATAATAATACTAGGATCTTCCATAATTACTTGAGCAATCCCTAATTTTTGTTTCATTCCTAAACTATATTTAGAATACTTTTTATCTTTATCATCAAAAAGATTCACTTTTTTTAAAGCATCAAGTATTTCATCATCAGTTATCTTATTCTGAATATTTGCAAGAAGTTTTAAGTTTTCAAACCCAGATAGGTTAGGAAAAAAAGATGGCTTTTCAATAAGTGCTCTAAGATTTGGAGCAAACATATTATTTAAATTATAATTCTTATTATCAAATAATATTTCTCCATTATCTGGTTTATATAATCCACATATAATTTTTAATAATACACTTTTACCACTACCGTTTTTACCATAAAAGCAATATATTTTTCCACTTTTAAAACATAGATTAACATCTTTTAATATAATGATATTTTTAAAAGACTTTGATATATTATTAACTAATAATTCCATAATTAACCTCCTAATTATTTTTTTCACAATCTATAATCAATTTTTCCTTATTTTTGTACTTCAATATTAATATTATAAACGTTGATATACAAAATATAAAAGAAAATAATAATAAATTAATTACCCCATATTGTGTATTAAATGTAAAAAGATTCATTATATTTAATAAATATCCAAATTGGACATTAAAAACTATTTTCAATATCAATTCATTAACTATTAATTCAAAAAACAACTCGATTCCAATATATGTAATATAAGATAAAATAATTGCTTTGATATAATTATGTTGTTTTCTTGCAATAATTAAAGAAATATTTATAAACGAAATAGAGTATAAAATAATATTAACTAAATATAATAATATAAATATAAAAGGATATTTTATTATATTTGAATTCCAAATACTGGTTTCATAGAAATTTGCAAACGAAGGATCAAAAGTAGTGTAAAAACAAATAGGTATCATTATTATTAATGCAATAACAGGAAGTATCCAAATATATTTAAATGAATTAATATAAAAATGTTTTAAAAATGAATGATAGCTTGTTCTAGTTGTTGAATTAATTATATATTTGTATCTCAACACATCACATATATATATTAATGAAGGTATAATCAATATAAGAAATGCAAATGGGTTTAGGAAACCGAAATCAAATACTATCATATTAGAGAGAGTTGAAAAAAAATCTTCTTTATAATTAGGTAAATTTTTGATTCTAGAGCAATATTCACTGTAGCTTGGATCATTGATAGTATAAGTGTTATCATTACATTTTTCAATTTCTTGTTGTAAATTTGTATGCTCTATTCTAAATGAATTATTATATTCAATACTTTTGATTATAGAAAAAATAGTAAATAATAACAAAAAAATCGTAAGTATAACATTTTTTATTGAAAAAAATCTTTTCATTTTAGCACCGCCTTAATAATAGCGTATGGAGGGAAAATACTTATATAATTATTTTAAATTAATCGTAAATCCAATCTGCACCAAAAGTAGTAGTTAATAAAGTAAAATCAGCACGTTTAATTTTTAATTTATATTGTCCAGGTTGACTACTTCCATCATGTCCAATAAAAGATTTTGTTTCATAAAGTTTAATTGTACTTCCAAGTGCTCCTTCATTACCATAATAGTCATATGTACGAACAATAAATTGACAGTTAGTACATGGATTTGTTAAAGCAGTTTGAGCTTTAACAACATGAATTTGTTGAGTATTCCAAGTAGTTTTAGTTACCCATTGTCCTGTTAATATGGAATGATCATAATAAACAGGATCTTCAGCATAAAAAGTAGCTGCATTAGCTTTTACGCCACCAAATAGAAATAACATTGCTGCAAAAATAAAAAATTTTTTCTTCATTATATTTTCACCCTTTCAATTAGTATTTTTCCTCCATACGAATAAACCTTATCATAAATAATACTAATTGTAACGCAAGTATGGATTGCTATTAATATTTCTAAATATTTTAAGATGAAAAATATATTAATTATTACATATATATTATAACATTTTTTGTATAAAAATAGTATAAAATTTGTTATTAATATTTTAAATATAAATATTTTTATCCGTTATAAAAAAGAGCTGACTTATCTGCCAACTCTAGTATAATTAATTATCATATCATCAATATGTAATTTAAAATTATCACATTTTTCAAAATTAGTTAAATTAAAAGTATATACAAATTCAATTATATCTTTTGTTATTGAAACACCATCGCCATCACTTCTTCTTGCTAAATCAACTCTTGTTCCATCATTTAATTCAATATAAACATTATTATCCTTAGGAATATTCCAAATATCTTTGCTATTTTCTAATAATTTATAATCACTATTACCATTACTAAACTTAATTTTTAGAGCTGTATTACTCATTGTAGCCACTTCAAAATTAGCATTTGAAATATTACTTGATACAACATTGTATTTTGTGGTATCTCTAGATTGCATAACTTCAGGTACATTTAAAGAAAATGAAACATCATTACCTTTAATAGTATTATCATTTATAGTTATATCACTTAAACTAATAATTAATACTTTAATACTTGGAATATCATCGGCATAAATAGTTAAATGAATATTATTGTTTTCAATGCTGTTAGCATAAGATAAATTATGCTTACTAGAATCAAATATAATATTATTATTTTCATCGCCTATAACTAAATCATTAAAGATTATTCCATCATTTATATTATATTTAGAACTATCAACTTCAAAATTGATATCCATATTATACTTATCAACTAAAAAACTATTTACTTTAATTTTAATATCATCATTTAGTTTTTTATAATCAGTATTAACTACCTCTAAATATCCGTTTTCAACTGCAACATTAACTCCATTTGGTGCATTAAATCCAAATAATCTAATTATAGATTTTGCACTAACTATTGTAGTAAAAGTTAAAAGTAATGCACCACAAATATATGCTAACTTTTTATATTTGAATTTTTCTTTAATATTTTTATTTTCTTCATTAAACTTATACATACTTATTTTATATTTAACTTTGTTTTTTAAATTATTATTCATAATTTTAATTCACTCCTTATCTCTTTATTTAATTTTTTTCTAATTCTAAATAACTTTATTTTAATGTTTGTTTCACTCATATTTAAAATATTTGCTATTTCTTTAATTGATTTAGATGAGTAGTAATAAAGATTAACAATATCTTGATCTTTTTGACTTAATTTATTAACACTCTGATATAATAAATTTATCATATAATTATCATCATCATAATTATCATATATAGAGTATTTTTCTAACATTTCGATATCATCAAAATTAACTTGTATCTTAATTGATTTTAATTTATTTTTAGTTAAGTTTTTAGATATTCCTGCAAGATAAGAATCAAGTATTTTTATTTCCTTATTATCCGTATAATTCTTCCATAGAACAAAGAAAGTATCAATTAGTATTTCTTCCTTATCTTGAATGGTTAAATTATTTCCAAACATATTATTAATAACTTTATTAATATAATGAGTATAGTTATCAATTATAGAATCTAAATCTAATTCATTATTAACTATGTATTTATTAATACTTTCATGTTTCACTTCAACAACTCCTCATATAAGATATCTTACACTTATATAGTGTATAAAAAAAGATAAAGGTTACACTTTTTAATAAAAATTTATTTATTTTATGTATTGGGTTGTATAAAGGTTTGTAATTCTTTAAATTCAGAGTTATAATTTATTTATCAATATGAAGTTTTTATTTGTTTTAGTGTTTGTAACCTTACTTATGATTGCCCCATATGTGTTTTAGCTCGCACCTTTTAGTGTGATTTAAATATAAAAGTTCATAATATTTGATATTATGGGCTTTTTTCATTGTTTGGAGGTGAATAATCTTGAAAATAACCATAGAAAATTTAGAATTCCCAAGTTTTTTGAAAAATAATATAAAACTTAAATCCTGATAAAAAATGATACACGAGTGTGTACCAATAATCAATATTTTTAAAAGAAAATAAGGTACATATTTTTGTACCCTATTCTATATCATCATAATAGTAATCGTCTTCTTCCAAATCTTCTTCTTCAAAGTTTTCAGGATCATAATTTCCTTTACGCACTAAGTCTTTCTGCCAATCTTCCAAATCAAGGTCATTCATTTCATTTTCTAATTTTAAATCATTATCTTTAGACACTTTCTTAGTAACTACATTATTAGCATGAAAATAACTGCCAGAACTACTATTTTTTTTAATACTACTACTAACATCTTTATTAAAAGCACTTTTTTTTATTGTATTACTATAATCAGAATTACCAATCATTTCTTCCAATTTAGTTTTGTTCCACAAAAGAACTCCATTACTCTCCGCAAGTTTTATAGCATTTGGTGTAAAAAAGTTATTTGTAAGAACAACACCAACATGACAATGATACATTGACTTACTTGCAATAACTTCTTGAATTGCTTTAACACCTACAGAAGAAGAAAATTTTTTACATTGAATAGCATACTTAACTCCGTCTTTAAAAGCAATTACATCTGCACCATAATCACCACTTGCTTTTGTTACCTCTACATTATCAAAACCATTTTTTTCTAATAGTTGTTTTGATAATTTTTCAAAAGCAAAACCATCTATATCATTATTAATAACATCAATTGCAGTTTTATTTTTTGTAGAAAATGGCATTATTTTATTATAATTAATTAAAGGATATTTAACTCTCATATTTTGATTGTTAAAAAAACTTTTTGCATCTATAAAATTTAATTTCGAAAAATTAATATCATTTATTAAAAAGTATGTTGAAATAAAGAAAGTATCTTCTATTTCTCCATTAACATTATTCAATACATTTGAATAACAATTGATTGTTACTTTTTTAATATTATTTTTTAAATAATACATAATTTTTGAACCTACCAACAACATTACATTAAAAACGTAGGTTTCATAGTTTTCTTCCAATTCTCTATCAGAAAAACCAGTTCCCTTTAATTGTGACTGACTTTTAACAACGAAAAATCTTTTAATTAGTAAGAAATAGTCTTCGTCATCATATTTAGGAAATCTAAGATTAATATTACATTCTTCATTATTATAACTAATATGAACTTCTACACCATATTTTTGAGTTACATCAATTTTTTGTATATATTTTTCAAGGATTTCATTAATTTCAGTAGCATTATTTTTTAAAAATAATTCCTTTTTTTCGTATATTTTTTTATTTTCTTTTTTATGCTCTTTTAATATATTTTTTTTATATTTTTCGTATTCTTCGTAATTATTCTTTTCTTCAATTTCATATTTTGAATATAATTCATTCCATACTTTTTCAAATTCTTTACCCTTTTTTAACCTATCTTCTCTTCTATCTTTAAATATTTTTTCTAAAAATTTATTTTCTTTTATGCATCCAACTTCTTTTCTTATTTTCCTTTCATTAGGTTTTTCAATTGGTTTATATAAATCTATTTCAAGTTTTGTCATCATTTTATTATAATATTCTTCACTATTAAAACTATCCAAAACAACATTTTTGGAAATATTATTCAAAGCATTGAGCCATTTATCAATATCTTCATTTGCACGTTCAATAGCATAATTAATTTGATCCATTGTTTGAAAAACATAAGTTCTATTATTCTTTATAATTTCCATTAATCTTGTATAACTATTATGATTATTATTCATTTTATCACCATCCATAAAATATTCTACAATTATTATTCTTTTTCTAGTCTAATGAAGATGACATTATCACCTTCATAATTCAACGATAATTTATAACCATCTTTATTACTAGCATAATAATAATCTGAGCCTTTTCGATAATCAACACTAAATCCTTTTAGTGAACAATTCTCTACATAATCATCAAATTCTTCTTTTGAAATTTCACCTATATATGCCACAAATCCCTTTGACGTTTCCCATTCAATGATCCCTATATTAGAATTAGGCTTAGATATTAATGATGCCATATCACTTGATGGCCATTTATAATTAGTTAGTTTTTTCTTAATTTCTTCTATTCTTTGATTTGAATCATAACGATAGTTATTTGATGATAAATTATTATATATGCCATTAGATATTCCGTACAAAATAACTAAGAAAATTGGAAGTATTATATTCAAATTCTTTATCTTAATATTACTTAGTACTCTATTATATAAAAATGATAATAAACTAATACCTAACAATATAAATAATATACTAGTAGCAATACCACTGAATGTATGTTGATTTGGAATCGAAATAAATCCTAAAATTATAAGTGCAATTCCCACCTTATCTTTAGTTGTTAACTTTTTATTGCTATTATTAGAAATACTGTTACTTAAAATATTCTTTTCTTTAGTACCCCTATTGTCATAATCATATTTATCATCTTTCACTGTATAACCACAATATGGACATATTTTTAAATTTATATTTACTTCTTCACCACAATGCCCACAGTTTCTTTTTTCTTTTTCCATATAACTCACTCCACACAAAATTACCATTCAGTTGATCTAATATATAATGTTGAATTATTATATTTTGTTACTTTTATATAATAATTACCATATTTAATACTTTTACCACCAGACGATTCATTTTTTAAATATAATTTGATTTCTTCAATATCAGATGAAGAAAAAGCAAATTTTGAATATGTTAATACTTTATATACATCTTCCATAATTTTCGAATTATTTTTATAATAAGTAAAATTCATTTCATAAAAGGAGCCATCTTCTTTAAAAATAAAAGTTATAAACTCTCCATCAATTTCATTCTTTCCCATGTAAGTAACCATATATATATCATTTTGCACTAAATTAGCTAAAATCAAATTATCATTTAAATCACTAAAAATATTATTTACAAAACTATTAACTACCTTTGATTTAGTATTTATAAACCCATCTTCCTTCTTTATGGTTATGTTATCACTTGAATTGGATTTATTACTATTTGAATTAGTATTATTCTTATTTAATTTATCATTATTATAAACATTGTTAATATCTAAATTGTTTTGTAAACTATTATTAAATGCAACCGCAATTATTGCTACTAAAAAAATAGAAATAATTGTTATAACTAAAATAATAGGAAATAATTTATTATTAGATTTATTATTCGTTGTTCTATGTCCACAATAAGGACATAGCATTAAATTACTACTAATTTCTTCATTACAATGAATACAATTTTTTTTCTTTTTACTCACATAAATCACCCAAATTCTATATTACTAACATTATCTTAAAGTATAAAATGTTGCATGTGACTCGCCATTTTTTTTAAGTACATCACTAGCAACTAACTTATTTAATATTTCATATGTTCTTGTTTTAGACAATCCAAGTAACTCTTCTGCTTCTTTTCTAGTTATAGCGATATGTGCTTTTATGAATTGAATTATTTTTTCTTCTTGTGATAAGTTATCATTAACAACTTTGTTTTCTTTGGTTATTTCATTATAGTTAGTATTTGATAGTATTACTCTAAATGTATTTTGTGTATCTTTAAAAATTGGCTTTTCATCATATTGTTCATATGATTCCAATATTCTTACTATTCCTGTTCCAAAACTTTCAATATATTCTAATCTATGAAAAATATTAACCAAATTTGGATTTCTTAATTGCGAAACTCCATCATATATTTCATCTAATGATAATCCATTTACAAGTCCACCAAGTGATACTATTTCTATTCTATTATCAAACATTGAAACAATAATACTTCCATTATAATTATAATTTCGATGAATAACTGCATTTAGTAAGCTTTCTCTTACTGCATAGTCTGGATAGTCCTTTTGATCTATTCTAACTAATCCTTTAATTGTTCCTTTTACTCTATTAAACAAATCTAAATATTTAAACACTTCATCAACTTGATTTAATATAGATCCAGTAAATTCTTTTCTATCTCTAAAGTTCATATTATTTATACCATCAAAAATAGCACATTTAATAGTAAACGGATTTTCTTCTGATAATAATAATCCTAAATTAGTATACCTATTTTTAGTATTAATAATATTTAAAGATTTCATATTAGCTTTATTTAAATCAATACCATGATTTTTAAAACTATTTATTAAATAATCGAAATGCAATTCTTGTTTTTTTGATTCTTCACTTTCAAAATTAATATTAGTATTTTGTTGAAATAACATTCTTATTGCTTCATCACTGGCAGGAATTGAAGATGAACCATGTCTTATAAATACTCCACTTGATTTTAACCCTTTATCAGATAAATAATATGGTTTATCTGGAGCTGATTGAACTTCAATTATAACTACTTCTTTTCCATCAACACCCTTAGTATAAACATTAGTAAATAGTGTTAAATCTGATTTGATTCCACGATTAATCATATTAGTAATTGATTCAATATCTTTTTTAAAATCTTTTACTCCAACTACCTTGCCATTATCATCTATTCCAACATAAATAGTTCCGCCTTTAGTATTAGCAAAAGCAACTATTTCTTTTTTTATATCTTTTGTTAATTCTCTTTTTAATTCAGTTATTTCATCTTCTTTATACATGTCAACCCTCCTTGATATAATTATAAATCTTTTATTAATATTATTCAATTAATTTCGTTCGGTTCCGTTCGGCTTCGTTCGGCTCCGTTCGGTAAAGATAATTTTTAAATATCCTCACAATGTAAACCATTGAAATTTTTTTTATTATTTTGGCATATAGAGTTGTCGAATGCTAAAAACTATGATACTATTAAGCTGTAACACTGCAACAGCTTGTTAAAACAAAAGAAAAACATTTGCAGAAGAACAAATGTTTTAGTGTTACACAATGTAGATGCAACTACATTGCATAAATAACCTACAGACAAAATAGGCAAAATGAACAAGACAAATAGAAAAATACATTGATCATGTTCTACTTAATAATATCAAAATATTTATTATAAAGCAATATGTAATATGTATTTTTCACTTCTTGTCACAAATAATGTCAAATTGATTTGTAAAAAAGGAGGTGAATTTTTTATTATTATAGCAATTAGTTTCTCTACAAAAACAAATAGAAAGAAGGAACGAACATGATTTTTTTAAGTCATAATTACAAAGATAAAGATATTGTAGAGCCAATAGCATTAAAATTAAAAGAAATATATGGACAAGAAAATATCTTTTACGATTCTTGGTCTATTAAACCAGGAGAAAACATAATTGGAAAAATGAATGAAGGAATAACAAAATGTAAATGGTTTTTCTTCTTTATTAGTAAAAATTCATTAAATAGTAATATGGTTGATTTGGAATGGCAAAGTGCATTATATAAAGCTACTAAGGATGGCATAAAATTCATTCCTGTAAAAATAGATGATTGTTATCCACCTCAGATACTAATTAGCACATTGTATATTGATATGTATAATCATGGTTTTGATAACGCACTAAGAGATATATTCGACATTATAGATGAAACGGATTCAAATGAATATAAAAAAGAATTTGAAAATTTAAAATGTACTATCAAAAGAAATGATATATATGAATTAAATATAACCATAGATGCATTAAAGCTAATAGAACCTAATCCTGCATTTGCATTTGCATTCAGTAATCCAATAGATGATATATCATATGAATTAAAATCCGACATAGTTAGTATTAATTCAGATGGAACACTAGACAATGGTAAAAATTTTGTTTTATGTAGAATTAATAGAGTTTTAACAAAAGGATTCCCATATGAAATAACATTAAAAAGTAAAAGTGGATTTAAGATGGGAGATCTATTAATATTACAACAAATAAGTAAGAATAATTATAAGTATTTAACAAACATTATTGAAACATGCTAAAAACTTGATCAACAACAAATAAAGAGTTATAATTAAACCATCAAATATGTATGAATTTTTTATTTACTTACCGGTGCTTAATGAATTAAATTAGTGCCCCAGATTAGAAAATCGTCGCACCAATTGCGATATTAATAATTAAATCAATCTTAAATGATTGATTTTTTTGTTGCATTTAAAGAAAGGTTGTGATGGTTATGTTAGAAATAAACGTAGTGTTTTAAATAGATTTGTGGACTAAAAAGTATTAATTTTCACTATATTTTAAAAAGAAAAATGTGATATCATTTCACATTTTGCACTTGCAAAATAATCCATAAAATATATATTTTTAGTCCATAAATACACAATAACCACTGATTTTATAATACAAAATTTATCCACTCAAAAATCTATAAGTTGTATCTTTTACAAAGACTTATGGATTATGTTTTTTTATAAAATAATAAGAATATCTTAAACTTTCAATCATTTTAAAACCCAGATTTCTCTGAGCTTTATAATTATTTTAATATTTTCTTTTTAGTATATAATCCAGCACCTATAAGTCCAATAATACTTAATCCTAACATTGAAACATAGAATAATACATTATCTCCAGTTTTTGGATTTGATTCATTTGAAGTTTTTGAATTTGATTCATTTGAAGTTTTTGAAGTTGATTCATTTGAAGCTTTTGAATTGTCATCTGTATTAGTTGCTTTTGTTCTTGTTGCCAAAGCATAATTTGAAAAACTATCTGTATAGAATGTAATAATATTTGTTTCTGGATCATAGCTTTCTATTTCAATAATCTCAAATTCTTCACCATCATCAATATTATGGACAATAACTAAATTATTAGCATCTACACCATCTTCAAGTTTTAATGAAATTAATGCTTTATTATTTAAATGATGTATTTGTTCAGACCAAACATCATCAGCACTACCTTTATATAATACTTTATTTAAATTAATATCTAAATAAGAATTTATTTTCAAATCACTTCCAGCTGCTTCATCAAAATCTTTTATTTTGTCTGATGTTAACTCAACATCATCAACTGACAATCTAACAGTTCCTGAATTAATTTCACCATTAGCAATTTCAACTGTACCACTTGATACTTTATCAGAATTTGCTAATACTTCATCATCAACTCTTGTAACTTCAGCTTGGAAGTATCCAGCAGTA
>JAFUTV010000003.1 GCA_017484125.1 Bacilli bacterium | reverse complement strand
ACATCTTTACAAGAATACCAAAAACTTGTAGAAGATTGGATATTATTTTACAATACAAATAGATTAAAGTCAAAAAAGTCAGGAAAATAATTCCTGACTCACTTTTTTATTTGTGTGAACTATTTGGGGTTCACTTCAATAAAAAGTAACTTTTTAAATTTTTAAAAAAACTATATTAATAGATAAAATTATGATAAAATATTATTAATTGTAGGAGGAATTGCACATGAATAATTTTATTCCAGATATATATGTTAAAAATATATTTTCAATTGATTACAAAAAATTAAAACAAGATGGAATAAAGTGTATACTATTTGATTTAGATAATACAATAGCACCAATATCTGAAAATAAGCCTTCTAAGGATGTTAAAGAATTATTTTCATATATTGATGATTTAAATATTAAAACAATTATATTATCTAATAGTAAAAAAAATAGGGTTGCTCCATTTAAAGAGCAATTAAATATAGATTCAGCATGTTTAGCTATGAAACCTCTAAAACGTAAATATAAAAAAGTATTGAAAATGTTTGGATATGAATTTAGCGAAGTCGCAGCAATTGGTGATCAAATACTAACTGATGTATTTGGTGCCAATAGATGTGGAATAACTTCAATATTTGTTGATAAATTGAGTGATGAAGAAAAATTCAAAACAAAGATTAATAGAAAATTTGAAAAAATTATATTAAACAATTTAAAAAAGAAGGGTATTTATGAGTTTGAAAAGTACTATGGAAATTAGAAAATGTGAAGGTTGTGGAATAACTTTACAATATAGTGATGATTCTAAAGTAGGATTCATTCCTAAAAATAAATTTAAGGAAGGCGCAATATATTGTCAAAGATGTTTTAAACTAAAAAACTATAATGAGAAAGTATATAATGATTCATTAATAGTTGATGAAGGATTAATTGATAAAGTTAATGCTACTAATAATTATGCTTTCTTTTTAATTGATTTTTTAAACATAAATGATGAGTCTATTAATACATTTAAACAAATAAAACTTAATAAAACATTAGTTATATCAAAATGTGATTTAATATTTAAGGATATTAATTTAGAAAGAGTGAAAGATAATTTAAGAAAATCATATGATATTAAAGATAATATTATTTTCTTAAGTTCTAAAAAAAATCAAAACATAAATCAAATATTTACAACATTAGATAAGAATAACTTAAAAACTACATTTATTTTGGGTTATACTAACGCAGGAAAATCAACATTAATTAATTGTTTAAAAGGAAATAAAGAAAGAATTATAGCTTCATCTATGCCTAATACTACTTTAGATTTTATAGAAATTAAAATAGGTGATTATAAAATTATTGATACACCTGGTTTTAGTTTAAAAACTACTTTTAATAAAAAACAGGAATTTGAATTAATTAAAAAATTAAATCCAGTATATTTTGTTAGTCCAATTAACTATCAAATAAAAGAAGAACAAATATTTTCTATTGAAGATAGATTATACTTAAAAAATTTTGGTAATAATAGTGCTACATTTTATATGAGTAATATGATTAAAATAAAAAAAATATATAAAGATGAAATAGATAACTATAAAGAAATAAATGTTAATGAAGATAACGATGTTGTAATTGCATCCCTTGGTTTTATTCATGTAAAGAAAAAATGTACTATTAAAGTAAATGAAGAATATTACAATTTAATTAGTGTAAGAGATTCTATATTAAAAAAATAATATAATAGTTGAGGTAATGATAATGAGCAAAATAAAAGTAATGTCAGAAAATTTAGCAAATAAAATATCAGCTGGTGAGGTTGTTGAACGTGTTTCTTCAGTTGTTAAAGAATTAGTTGAAAATGCAATTGATGCTTCGTCTAAAGATATTAACATATCATTAACTAATGGTGGATTAAATGGTATTGTTGTTCAAGATAATGGAATTGGAATGGATGAAAAAGATGCAATTCTTGCTTTTTCAAGACATGCAACTTCAAAACTATTAAAAGAAGATGATTTATTTTTTATTAATACTTTAGGATTTAGAGGTGAAGCCCTTCCTTCAATTGCTAGTGTTTCAGAAGTAGATTTAACCACTTCAACGGGTGACGTAGGTACACATATTAAAATTAAAGGTGGAGAAGTATTAATTAATGAACATTCTGATGCAAGAAAAGGCACGAAAATCGAGGTTAAAAATTTATTTTATAATACTCCAGCAAGACTTAAATTTTTAAAGTCAGAACAAACTGAGCTTGCTAATTGCGTATCGTTTGTTGAAAGACTTGCTCTTGCTAATCCTTCCATTAGATTTACTTTAGAAAATAATAATAATATTCTAGTAAAAACTAGTGGTTCAAATGATTTAAAGAAAACGATTCATGAAATATATGGTTTACAAGTATCTTCTAAGTTAATTGAAATAAAAGCATCTAATGATGATTATGACATTTTTGGATATATTTGTAAACCTGAAATATTAAAATCAAGTCGTAATTATATGATTACAATGGTTAATGGAAGGATTGTTAGAAATCAAGATTTAAATAAAGCAATTAATGATGCATATTATACATATAAACCAGACATTAAATATCCTGTTGTTATTTTAAATATATATACTGATCCAACCTTAGTGGATGTTAATATTCATCCTACAAAACAAGACATTAAAATGTCTAAGATAAAAGACTTATACTCCTTAATTAACAATACTATAAAGGATGCTTTATATAATAATTTGCTCATTCCTGACGCTACATTAAGAGTATCATCTAATTTTAAAGTAAATCATGAAATATTAAGCGATATATTAAAAGAAAATAATGTAAATGAAGAAAAAAGTGAAAAAATCCATTTAACAAAAGATCATGCAATTGAAAATCAAACATCATTTGATTTTGGCTCTATTAAAGAGGATGAAGAAGAATATAGTGATGATAAAAATATAATAAATAAAGAAATGAAAAGTCTAGTATTATATCCAATTGGACAAGCATTAGGAACATATATTTTAGCTGAAAATGATGAGGGATTTTATTTAATAGATCAACATGCTGCTCAAGAAAGAGTTAATTATGAAAAAATAAAAAAAGCATTTGCAGCAAAAAAAATAAATACAATATCACCTTTAATTCCAGTAACTATTGAACTATCTAAAAGTGATGCAATTATTATTAATAAAAATATTGAGTATTTAAAATCCCTAGGCTTTATATTGGAAGAATTTGGAGTTAATACTTATGCTGTTAAAGAAGAACCAACATGGCTAGTATCTGATTATGAAGAAGAAACAATAAGAGAAGTAATTGATCAAATTATTTTAAAGGGAAGCGATTTTGATCCATTAAAATTTAATGATCATATTTGTAAAACTGCAGCTTGTAAAATGTCAATTAAAGCAAATACACCTATGAGTATGGAAGCAATGCAAGAACTTTTAAATGAATTAGTGCTATGTGATAATCCATATAATTGCTGTCATGGAAGACCATCAATTATAAAATTTAGTATTTATGATTTAGAAAGAATGTTTAAAAGATCTATGAATTAGTAAAAATGGCTGTAAATGCCATTTTATTTTGTATTAAATTGCTTATAATCGTGATATAATTGTATTACAAAAGAGGCTAGTTATGAAAAATGTAAAGAAAATATTATTTATTGTTTTTATTAGTATACTTTTTATTCCAAATGTAATGGCAGCATCAAAATATACAATTAAATTTGATGCTAATAAAGGAGAGGGAAAGACATCTAAAGTATCATGTGTAGTAAATAAAAAATGTAAATTAACAGCTAATGCTTTTAAAAGAGATGGATACACATTTGTAGGATGGAATACAAAGAAAAATGGTACAGGAATAACATATACAAATAAACAAAAAGTTAAAAATTTAATAGAAAAAGGAACTATTAAATTATATGCTATGTGGAAAGCAAATACTTACACGATTAAGTTTAATGGTAATGGTGAAACAGCAAAATCAATGAAAAAATTAAAGGCAACGTATGGCAAAAAAATAGAATTAACTAAAAATAAATATAAAAAAGATGGATATACATTTATTGGTTGGAATACAAAGAAAAATGGAACTGGAAAAACATACAAAAATAATGCTAGCGTTAAAAATCTTGTAAAAAAGGGAACAATTACTTTATATGCTATATGGGTAAAAAACACTTATACAGTTAAATTTGATGGTAATGGTTCTGCATCAGAAAAAATGAAAAATATAACTTGTAAAGCTAATAAAAAATGTGAATTAACAGCTAATACATATAAAAAAGAAGGATATGTTTTTAGTGGTTGGAATACTAAAAGTGACGGAACTGGTGTTACATATAAAAATAAAGCATCAGTAAAAAATATAACAAGTAAAGCATCTATTAAACTATATGCAATATTTAAACCAATTACATATTATTTAAAATTAGTAGATTTTGAAACAAATAACTCTAAAACTATTAATTGTACTTATGATAAAAAATGTAAAATAACAAGTAATGATTTATTAAAAGATAATTATACAATTGTTGGTTATGAAACATCACTTAATAATGCAGATAAAAATTATAAATTATATAAAGCTAATGTTAGTTTACTTAATCTTACATCAAAAAAGAATCAAACCATAACATTATATGCTAAATATAGAGATAATAAATCTATAGAACTAGAAAATAAGGTAAAAGAAATTATTACAAATAATATTAAAAATGGTATGACTAATGTTGAAAAAATAAAAACAATTCATAATTATATAATAAAAAATAGTGAATTTGATTCAGCTAAAGTTTTGTCAACATCAGGTTATGATTCTTCAACTGCATATGGAGTATTAATTCAAGGATATGGTTTATCAGAAGGATACGCAGATGCTATGAAGCAATTTTTAGATAAATTTAAGTTAAAAAATTATGTTATTACTGTAGATGATCATTCTTGGAATTATGTTTATGTTGATAATAAATATTTACATATTGATGTAACATTAGATGATAATTCTAAAGATGGCAAAATTCCATCTTACGATTATTTTTTAGTAAATGATGAATCTTTAAATAGTGAAAATAATAAAATACATGAAATAGGTGAAAACATTTCTTACTTAGATTATGTACTTAGTAAATAATGGGTGATAATTATGAAAAAAAATAGTAAATTATTATTAGTATTAATTGTTCCTTTTTTACTTTCTTTTAATGTAAGTGCAAAAAGTTATAATGCTGTTGTAACTGGTGATTTAGTTGCTTTAAGAGATAAACCAACAACAGCTGGATCTAATAAGCTTACGGTATTAAATACTAATTATATTGTTACTGTATTAGATGATAATAAAATATATGATAACGATAATAAAAATTGTACTGCTGGTTGGTTAAAAGTAAAATATAATTCTACACAGGGATATACTTGTTCAGCATATCTTAAAACATATGTAGAAACAAAAAATACAACACAAACAACAACTGAAACTAATACTGTAGTAACTCCAGCAATATCTTCATATGATAGACCTTGGAATACCCCTAAAAAAGCTATAGTAGGTGGTGCTAAATTTATTAGCAATGCCTATATTTCCAAAGGACAATATACTTCTTATTTAAAAAAATATAACGTTAATCCAGAAAGCTATTATGGAGTATATAGACATTTATATCAAGCAAATATTGGTGCTCCTGCATCAGAAGCTATTTATTCATGGCGTTCATATTATAACAATGGTGCAATAGATTTAGCTTTTAATTTTAATATTCCTGTATATGAGAATATGAAAGAAAAATATGCTAGACCTGATGGAAAACAAGATGCCAATTTAGGTAAATTAGACATTGTAGAAGATGAAAAATTTGAAAAGAAAATAGAATCATTTCCAGATAGTTATAAACCATATCTTAGATTAATTCATAAAGAGCATCCATCATGGACATTTACTGCAATGAAAACGGGATTAGATTTTGATACTGCTGCTAAAGAATTTAAGAAAACTGGTTCTATTAATTCAACAAATAAAAAGTTAGTAGAATTAGATGATGATGGTAATTTAGTAAAAACAAATGAAAAAAATTGGTATGTTCCAAATATTAAAACGGTAAGATATTATCTTGATCCAAGAAATTGGTTAAATGAATCATATATATTTATGTTTGAAAATTTATCATATTTTAATGTTAATGAAAAGTTAGTACAAAGTGTTTTAAATAAGAGTTCTACAATAAGTGGTGTTGATTATATAAGCAATCAATCATATGCATCATTATTTGTTGAAGCTGGTAAAGAAGCAAATGTAAATGCAGTTTATCTAGCATCACTTTCTGTTCAAGAAATGGGATCTTCAAAACTTAATTCAAGTGGAGTGACTTTTGATTATCAAAATACTACATATGAAGGATTATTTAATTTCTTTAATATTGGTGCATATTCATCAGCACCAAATCCTTTAAGGGCTGGTTTAGTTTATGCAAGTGGTGGACAATGTTCTATATGTGCTACATATGGTAATTCTAGTAATAATAAATTAAAATATAATAATCAATCATTAACAATAGATATTGATACATCAGATAAGTATTATACTAAAGAAAAAATTAAGACTACAATTACTGCTTTAAACGGTAGTATTAAATTAAAAGAAAATACTGATTATAAAGTATTATATAGAAATAATAAAAAAGTAGGAGAAGCAACAGTTATAGTGTCTGGTATTGGTAATTATTCATTTAATATATTAAAGACATTTAATATAAAGCAACAAGAAGTTAGTAATTTATCTATTTCTTTAGAAGATAAAGTATTTACTGGTAAAGCACTTACAACTAATGTTATTGTAAAAGATAAAGATACACAATTAGTTGAAGGAAAAGATTATAAAATAACTTATAAGAATAATATTAATGTTGGTAAAGCTAAAGCAATAATTACTGGTTTAGGTAATTATACTGGATCTATTACTAAGACATTTAAGATAACTGAAAATAATATTAATAATTTAACAATAGATGCTGATTTATCAAATAAAGAATATACTACTAAAGAAATTAATCCTGAAGTTAAAATTGATGGTTTAACACTAAATAAAGATTATAAAATAATTTATAAAAATAATGTTAATATTGGAGTTGCTTCAATAACCATTAATGGAATTGGAAGCTATAAAGGAAGTGTTACTAAAACATTTAAAATTGTAACTAAGAAAATATCTAAAACTACTATTGATGTTGATTTAACAAGTAAAAACTATAATGGTAAAGCCAAAAAACCAAAAGTAACTATTACTAATAATGGTACTACTCTTGTAAATAAAGTAGATTATAAAGTTACATATGAAAATAATAAAAAAGTTGGTACAGCCTATGTTGTAATAACTGGAATTGGTAAATATAAGGGAACTGTAAAGAAGAAGTTTTATATAATACCTAAAAATACTAAAATAACAAATATAATATCTAAAAAGGGTAAATTTAAATTAGAATGGAATAAATTTACTACACAAACAATGGGATATCAAATAGAGTATTCTTTATATAGTGATTTTTCAAAGAGTAAAAAAGTATTAATTACTAAGAATAAATCAACTGCTAAAACAATATCAAATTTAAAAAGAAATACTAAGTATTATGTTAGAATAAGAACATATAAAGAAATAAATGGTAAAAAATATTATTCTTTATGGTCTAAAGTAAAGAGTATTAAAACTAAATAATAATAAGCCACTAAGTGTTTGACTTAGTGGCTATTTTTATGCTATAAGTTAATTAGTAACATTTAATGAGTTAGGTGGAGCCAAATTTCTTAAAAGAAAGGAGGCAACTAGATATAACTAAGAAAGATTTTTTAATCTTTTCTTTAATCATAACTATCATCCTTAATATCAAAAATAATTAATAATTGTCAAATTATGATATAATGTAAATAAGATATATATTAGATATTTTAATATCATGATTTTTTCATGATTTTTTTAATTATTAACACTAACATTATTAATAAAATAATATAATCAATAATTGAATATATTGATACAATATTTTCTATTCTTTCAATAAAATTAAATAATTGTATTTTTTTAAAAGATATATATTCACTATATTTAAAATAAGATGATAAAGTTATTCCTAAAGTAGATAATGTAGATAGTATGATTAAAAGTAGAGTAATACCACTAGATATATATCCTTTAATAATATATTTTATATTATATTCTTTAATTAAATATAATAGTAATATACATGGAATTATACTTACTAAAGTAGTAATTAATGTAGATACTATAAAATTACTATTAAAATTATAAAATATAGGAAGCAAATTATTAATTTCAAAGTTTTTAGTATTTCCAATTAAAGCAATAAATATAAATAATAAACTAATTGGAAGTAATATTTCTGATAATCTAGATATTCCTATTTTGTTTTTTGTTGATCCATAAATACAAATAATAAGTATAAGTAATATTATTAATACTTTAGGTGTTTCACTTAAATAAAAAGTATGAATAATATTTGTTAAACTAGTGATTGAATAAATGAATAATATTATTGATAAAATAAATATTATTATTTTAAATATAATATTATCTTTAATTAATTTATATTTCATTAAAAAAAATAAAATTATAGTTCCTAAAGTAAAACCTAATAAGGTAGTTAATAATATATTTTCATTACTAAGATTAAATAATAAATTAGTAATTATACCAAAAAATAATGCTTTACTTACAAAAAAGGTTAATATTCCTTGTTCATTTTTTGTCATTTTATCACCTTACATATCCAATATCATCTATTTTAAATTCAACATTAATTTCTACAGGTAATTTATAGTTTTCAATTAAATCATTAGGATGTTTAATGTGATATATCTTTTTAAAACCTAATATATCAATATCATTATCTAATTCCTTTAAAATAAAATTATTGATTTTTTCTTTTAATTCTTTTTTTGCTAATTCTTCTAATAAATTATAGTTTACATCCATATTTTTTTCTTCTATATAAGCTAAAGTTTTAATATTAATAATATATTTTTTATCATCTACATAAACAGATGTTTTATTATTTTTAATATTAATATTTGTGTCATTAATATCATATGTTATTTTTCCTTTGTTTTTTAATAGCTTAAATACTTTGTTATCTTCTTCATCTAAATAAGAATAGAATTTATCTCCTTTAAACATTGCATAATTATCAATAATTATATTATTATCTAACTTTACGGATGGAATAACTATATTTTTTGAATTATCCATAATATAAGATATTAAATAATCAAATTGTTCATGAATATCTATTTTATTTTCTTTTAATATATTTTTAATAGCAATAGAATTAACTTGATAATTTTCAGATTTATTTTCTAATATGTTTTTGGGATTAATGTTAGACATAACCAAATAAAAATTAGTTGTTATTTTATTATTTCTAAAAAAATAATCAGATATATTATAAAGTCCGTGATTAGCTAAAGATTTAGAAATTATAACAATATCTAAGTGACTTAATGATACTTTTTTGGGTATCATTTTATTTATATTTTCAATTGCTAATGAAATAGTATTTCCACTTGAAGTGTAAGTGTAACTATTAGTATCTTCTTTATCATTTTTAGTATTAATTACTTCATATGTTAAATAATAATTATCATCAATATAATCTATTGCCATTCCTGATACAATAGCTAAATCATTTACTTCTTGATAATCATAACAAGAACTGCATAAAAATAATATTAATAGCAATAAAATTTTTTTCATTTAATTATCTCCTTTAATTAACATTGTATCTTTTTTATAATCTTTTTTAGATGGTTTTTTAAATATAGTTTTATTAAAATATGTTTTAGAAAAAGGAGCTACTGGAAAAGCATAACTTTTACCTAAAACTTCAAGTCCGCTTACATGAATAAGTAAAATAAATATTCCCATAACTAGACCTATTAATCCAAATAATGATGATAGTAGAAGAAATAAGAATCTATAATATCTTAATCCATTAACTAATTCCTGATCAGTAAATACTAGAGAAGATATAAAAGCAAGTGATACAACAATAATCATAATAGGACTAATTAGTCCTGCACTTACTGCTGCTTCACCTAAAATTAATGCTCCAACTATTGATATTGCAGATCCATATGAAGATGGAAAACGCATATCACTTTCTTTTAATATGCCACAAACAATTAACATTATTAATGCTTCAATCCAAGAAGGAAAAGCAACATCATTTCTTTGTATTGCAAAATTTCTTAGTAATGTAATTGGAACAAGTTCTTGATCAAAATTAATTAAAGATATATATAATGCTGGAGCAATAATAGTAAATATTAAGCAAATAAATCTTAATATTTTTAAAAAATTAATATTTATATTTTTCCCATAATTATCTACTACAGGATTAATGAAATCACTAAAAAATGCTGGTAATATTAAACAAAAAGGGGAATTATCACAAAGTATAATTATTTTTCCTTCCAAAAGGGAAGTACAGGCATTATCCGGCCTTTCACTTTCCATAATGGTAGGCAAAAATGAACGATTTTCTTTTCCGAGTAATTGTTTTAAATTACCAATTGATATTATGCTATCCTTGTTTATTGAAGCTATTTCTTTTTTTATTTTATTAATCATTTTTTCTTGAACGATATCTTTTAAATATATAATAGATACCTTTGTTTTAGTTTTAGTACCAATAAAATAGTCATCATTTATTAGATTTGTGCTTTTAATTCTCCTTTTTATTAAACCTAAATTTATTTGTATATTTTCATTAAATGCATCTTTTGGACCATACACAGATGGTTCTGAATCAGGTTTTTCAACACTTCTTATAATATTTCCCCTTGTTTCAACTGCATATATTTTGTCTTTAATAACAATAGTAAATCCGTTAACTAAATAAAAAATAATATCTTTAAATTCTTTAATAATAATAGTATTAGGCCCTGAAATTATATTTTTTTGTGATATATTTCGTAAAATATAAAAGTTAATTTTATTACTATCACATATACTTTCTAAGTATATTACGTATATTTTATCTAATTGTCTAATAATTAAATCACTGCTATTATTAAATTCTTGCTTTAATTTATTAACTAGATTCATACTATCACCTAATATTAGTATGATAAAAAATAATAAAATTATGTTAAAATATAGGTGTGGTGATTATAAATGTATGAAATTACTTCTTTAAATGATCAAGGACTTGGTATATGTTATGTAAATGATAAGATAACATTTGTTTCTAATACTTTAATTGGAGATGTTGTTAAACTTAAAATAGTTAAAGAACATACTAAGTATAATGAAGCTATTGTAACAAGATTTTTAAAAAATAGTCCTTCAAAAATAAAAGCTAAATGTCCTTATTTTGATAAATGTGGTGGATGTGTTTTACAAAATGTTAATTATAATGAAACATTAAATTTCAAAAAAAATAAACTTCAAAATATATTACATAAATTTGCTAAAATTGATGTTGATGTTGATATAATATCTAGTCCAAAAGAGTTTTTTTATAGAAACAAAATTTCTTTAAAAATAAAAGATAGTAAAATAGGGTATTATTCTTATGGTAGTAATACTTTAGTAGAAATTAAGGAGTGTATAATTGCTAGTAAAGCAATTAATGAATTTATTAAAGAAATTCCAAAATTTAATATAAGAAATGGAGAAATAGTATTAAGAAATAACTATAATGATGAATTATTAATTCATATTATAACTAATGATGACATTAATATATTTCCTTTAGATAATTATAAGGTAGTTGGAATTATTAAAAATAATGAATTACTTAAAGGTGAAGATCATTTTATTGATATAATTGATAATAAATTATTTCAAGTTTCTTATGATTCTTTCTTTCAAGTAAATAGGGAAGTAGCATCTTATATATTTAAAATAATACACAAAAATATTATTAAAAATAAAAACGTATTAGATTTGTATTCTGGTGTTGGAACTTTAGGTATTAATGTATGTGATATTTCAAAAACAGTATATGGTATTGAAATTATTAAAAATGCTGTACTTAATTCAATAACTAATTCTAAAATTAATAATGTATTTAATACTAAATATATGCTAGGTGATGCAGCAAAAGTTATTAATAAAATAAATGATAATATAGACGTTATAATTGTTGACCCGCCAAGGAATGGACTTTTAAGAAAAGAAATAGATAGCATAATCAAAATAAATCCTCAGCAAATTTTTTATGTATCATGTGATCCAATAACTTTATCAAGGGATTTAAATTTATTATGTAATAATTATAATATTAGTAAAATTATTGGACTTGATATGTTTCCGTATACATATCATTGTGAGAGTGTCTGTATATTAGAGAGGAGATAATTTATGAAAGCAATGTTTAAAAGTGCTGTGCATATGATAATTAAAAAAGACAATAAAATCTTATTGCAAAAAAGAAAAGGCTCTAAGTTATGGCCTGGATATTATGCTTTACCTGCCGATCATATTGACGAAGGAGAAAATCAATATGATGCATTAGTTAGAGAAGCACGTGAAGAATTAGGTATAGATTTAGATCCTAAAAAAATTTTAAATAATTATGTGGTATTAAGAAGAAATTATTTTGAAATAGATGGTAAACAATTAGAGCCATATATTGATTATTATTTTGAAATTAAAGATTATGATGGAAAGCCTAAAATAATGGAAGAAGATAAATGTGATGAGTTAATTTGGGCCGATGCTGATAATTTACCAGAACCATTTATAAATTATGAAGGTGCATTTTTAGAAGACAGAACTATAACAATATATGATTGTAAAACAGATGGAGCATATATTAAAAAATCAAAAAAATGACATAGTATTAATACGCAATCAACACTGGCAGTTTTATGTATAGAAACATGTTCCTATACATAAAACTGCCTACGATGTAATTGTTCCAAATGATGCTGAAGTAATTAATGTAGATGAAGCAAAAGAAATATACAATTTATTATTAATTATAAGAGACAAATAAAAGATTAACAATATAAGGACTTTTAGCTTTAATAGAAAATAATAAAAAATTCCTACATACTCAGTATAAGAATATTTTAATACTTTACTTTTATATAAAATAGGCATATAATTAGGTATGAAAAGTATAACTTATTATACTTTTAAGGAGGTAGATTATGAAAAACAAATTTGTAGGTATTGCTAAAGTTGGAGAAAAAGGACAAATAGTAATTCCTAAAGAAGCAAGAGATATGTTTGATATTAAACCTGGTGATAGTGTTGTAGTTTTATGTGATAAAAAGAAAGGAATGGCTATTGTTAAATCTAAAGTATTAGAAGATAAAATGATGCCAGATAATAAATAATATGTATTCTATTGAAACAAAAAAATTAACAAAAAAATTTAAAGATAAAATTGCTGTAAATGGAATAGATTTAAATATTAAACAAGGAGAATTATTTGCACTTTTAGGAACTAATGGTGCTGGAAAAACTACAACAATAAAAATGATATCAGGATTAATATTACCAACTTCTGGAAGTATTAAAATACTTGATATGGATATGAAAAAAGACGTGTTTAAAATAAAAGAAATATTAAATGTTTCACCACAAGAAACAGCTATTGCTCCAAATCTAACTGTTAAAGAAAATTTAGAATTTACGGCTGGAGTTTATATGATAAAAGATAAAGATAAAAAAATCAATGAACTAATTAAATTATTTAAATTAGATGAAGTATTAAATAAAAGAGCAAAAACTTTATCAGGTGGATGGCAAAGAAAAGTATCTATTGCAATAAGTTTAATTAATGATCCTAAAATATTATTTTTAGATGAGCCAACATTAGGTTTAGATGTTATTGCAAGAAAAGAGTTATGGAAAATAATTAACGAATTAAAAGGTAAAATAACAATCATTTTAACTACTCATTATATGGAAGAAGCAGAAAGCTTATCGGATAGAATTGGTATAATGGTAAGTGGTAGTATTGTTGAAGTTGGAACCTCTGAAGAATTAATTAATAAAACTAAAGCTAAAAATTTTGAAGATGCTTTTGTATCAATTGCAACTGGAGGTGAATTATAATGAGAATGATTAATTTTGCTAAAAGAAACTTTAAAGAATTAATTAGAGACCCTTTAAGTTTAGTATTTGAAATTGTTTTACCTTTATTCTTATTATTTATTTTTCAACAATTTGATATTCCAGCAGATAATTATCGATTAGAAAATTTCACACCATCAATTATATTATTTGGTTTTTCATTTATTACTTTATTTAGTGCAACTCTAATTTCAAAGGATAGAACATCTTCATTTTTAATTAGATTAGGTACATCTCCAATGAAATCAAGTGATTATATTTTAGGATATATAATATCGTTGATACCAATAGTATTGATTCAGAATATTTTATTCTTTTTAACTGCTATTATTATGGGATTAGAATTTAGCATAAGTATAATATCAACTATATTAGTATCTATAATTATTTCAATATTTTTTATATCACTTGGAATATTAATAGGTAGTTTAGTTAGCGAAAAAGGAACTGGTGGTTTAGGAAGTATTATTGTTCAATTAGTATGTTTTACTAGTGGTATGTATTTTCCTAAAGAAGTAATTGGTGGAGTATTTGAAGTAATATGCAAATCATTACCATTTGAGGCTTGTTTAAATATAATTCAAGGAACACTACATAATGATTTTAGTAATTTAACTCTTATACATATAATAGTCTTTTTAATCTATTTTATAGCTGTTATATTATTATCAATTATTGTATTCAAAAAAAGAATGGTTAGTGATAATAAATAATCATAAGATTTATATATATAGAACGGATGAGAATTCGTTCTTTTATATTATAATTAATTATAAGAGTTGATAGTGTGGCTACCACAGAATATTATATAGATTTTATTTTAGAACAATTAACCTTATTAGATAATATAACTTGTAAATCTATGGTGGGAGAATACTTACTTTATTATAATGGAATATAATTTAACAGCTATATATCACTTATGATATTTTATTGAAAATATGTAATTATTTATGTATAATTGTAATGTAATGATAGAGGTAATAAAATGAAAAAAATAATTAAATCAAGAATTTTTTCATTTTTTCTAGGAGCCATTATATTTGGCTTTTTTGGTGTTGTTTATGCTGAAAATTTTTTAGCTAGAGATGTTTCATATGAACCGAAAGATGATAATTTTGAGGTAGATAATGTGTCTGATGCTCTTGATTATCTATATGAAAATGTTAATTTAAAATTTAATCAAGCTCAATATTCTGTTTCAGTTGGACCGGGAAATTCAAAAACTAATTCTATTACATTAACTAAAGGGAAATATATATTATTAATAGTAGATGGCTTTTCTGCCGGAACACCTACTTCAATTGCATCTAGCTATAGTGTTAATAGTAAAAATATTACTTGTTCTACAGCTAGTAATTGTATAATAAAAAAGTTATCAGGATATGCTAGTAGAGCCCAAGCAACAGCAAAAGAAAATGATAGTCAATATCACTATGTTTTACAAGATGTGTGTTCATTTTTTGTTGAGGTATTATCTGAAAATGAAACAATTAGTTTAACAAGAAATAGTGGCATTGCTTCACAATATGCAAATAGAGTTCCAATTTATGTTGGGTTTAGTGCAATACCATTATCAAATAATAATTAAAAAATATGATGTAATATTTTATGTGGTAATAATGATGATTTTAAAAAATAATATATTGTCTTTGGTTAAAGTTATACTATTAATAAATGATTACCTTATCGCATATTATCTTTTATTACTTGTAATGTTACTTTTGCTATTTTCATTGGTAAAGTAGCTAATAAAGAGTTTGAAAAATATAATATACTTGATGATTATGAAATTAATTTTTGGTGGTAAAATTGAGATAACATTTTTTTATGGAGGTATACTGAAATTACAACTTCAATAGAAGATATTTATTCAATAAAATTAATGAAAGAAATAGGAGTTGAAAGTGTAAAATAAAGTAAATAAATATTTGGAAATAATAATATCTTTGCTATAATTATATTGAGGTGTAATAAATAATGGAAAAACTTTACAAGATTGAAGCAAATGATAATCTAACTAAAATTGCAAAAAGATTTGGAACAACTGTTGAAAAATTAGTACAAGATAACAATATTTCAGATCCTAACTTAATTATCACTGGTGAAGAATTAACTATTAATTTAGATAATATTGTTGAAGATGAAGCATCAACTCAAGATAGTTCAGTAGAAAATACTGACACAAATCAAGAGATGCAAAGTCAAGTTGAAGATAGTAATTTAACTAGTGATGCAAGTCAAAATACAAATACAAATTCAGTAACTAGTGATGCAAGTCAAAATACAAATTCAAGTTCAGTAACTAGTGATGCAATTGCAAATATTAGTATTAACAACTCTGGTACTACTACAGCAACTGCAATAGGCCCAGATCAAATTCAAGGCACTTACTCTGGTGAACTTCATTCCAAAAGAAGTGCATCTGATGGTATTAGAAATTCTAATGGAACATTAACATATGGAAATAAAACATATACTGTTGGGGCTACTACAGAAGGAAATACTTTATCGCAAAATGATTACTACTATTTCGTAGGTCAAGTTGCTGGAGAATCCGCTAATGATTGCGACGATATGATGGGAGTTGCTTGTACTATATTAAATAGATTAGAGTCCGATGGTGGAACTGTTCAAAGTGTATTAGAAAAAGGATATTGGCCATGGGGAAAAACATGTAATAGATTTTTAAATTATGATGGAAATGGCAATCCAACAGGATTTAAAACAATTGAACAAATTGGACCAATTGAATATGAAAAACTTCAAAGAGTAATTGCTACTACAAATGATGCAATGAATGGTGTAAGAAATATTGAACATAATGTTAGATACTATTCTGGCGATGGAGTTCATAATTATTTTTCGGATAATTTATAAAATAAAAACAAACTGCAATGTTTGTTTTTTTAATGTGTAAATCAAACGTGTAAACGTCAAAAATATTTGACATAAATTATGACAATATGTGCTACAATTTTATTGTAAAGGAGAATAGATATGAAACCACAAGAAGAACCAATTCATATAAAATGTAAAAAAACAGAAATTGCAGAGAATGTACTTATGCCAGGTGATCCACTAAGAGCAAAATATATTGCTGAAAAGTTTTTAAAAAACGCAAGATTAGTTACTAGTGTTAGAAATATGTTTGGATTTACTGGAACATATAAAGGTAAAAGAGTAACAGTTATGGGTAGTGGAATGGGTATGCCTTCGATGAGTATATATGCATTTGAATTATTTTATTATTTTAACGTAAAAAAGATTATAAGAATTGGAACATGTGGTGTTGTTACTCCTGAAATTAAAGTTCCAGAACTTATTTTAGCAAGTGATGTTTATAGTTTATCTAATTTTGCATATATTTATGATGAAACTAAAACTCATTTAGAAAAACCATCTAAAAAATTAAATAAAGCAATAATTGAAACTGCAAAAAAACAAGGTCAAAAAGTTCATGTTGGAACAGTATTAACATGTGATCAGTTTGGACCATATATTAATATGGATAGAGTTTTAAAGAAGATTCCAAAAGATGTACATCCAATTGCTGAAGAAATGGAAGCTTATGCTTTAATGCATGTTGCTAAAGTTTTTAAAAGAGATGCAGCTGCAATTGTAACTGCTGTTGATTCAAAATTTAGTGAAGATGTATTATCAATTGAAGATAGGGAAAAATCTTTAGACGATATGATTTTGTTAGCATTAGATTCTATAATCTAATTGTTATAAATAAAAAAGGGTTGGTAGATTTAGCACTAATTTACCATAAAAAAATAGCATTTAATGCTATTTTTTTATTTATAGAATAATTCAATTCTCTTTAATAATTCATTTTTTCCTAAATATTTTATTAAATAATATATATTTGGAGATTGATTTTTCTTAACAATTATTACACGTAATAGTGCACAAAAGTCTGATACCATTCCAATAAACTTATCTGGATTTTCTTTATATTCCTTTTTATCTGATGTATAACCATTTAAACAAGCATATTCTTTTACTTTATTAAACCATGTTTCTTGATCGTCTTTTTCATCATATATATTATTAATATAATCAAGTACTATTTGTTTATCACATTTTTTAACTTCCATATATTCTTCAGTATTTTTATCAAATAGACTTGGATACATATACCAAAAATATTTTTTTACTTCTTCAAGGGAAGCAATATCTTTTCTAGGTCTTTCAACATCTCTTTCAATATTTAATATATTTAAAGAATATTCTTTATCTTCATTAATAATACTATTAAACTCTTTATCATATTCTAAGGTATATTTATCTAACATATCAAATAGTTCAGTATTTTTAAGTCTTGAAAAATAAGTTCTAGAAATAGACATTAGCTTTTCTAAATCAAATGCAGTACCTCCAATAGGCATTTTAGAAAATTCAAAATTAAAATCATTAATTGATTTATCTGTATTGTTTGTATACCACTCTTCAAAATCAAAATTAACTATTGTTGCTAAATAAAGTTTTATTACTTCATTAGGAATTCCTTTTTCATAGTAATAGCTAATTGTTGCCTCAGGATCTTTTCTTTTAGATAACTTTCTAACTGTTTCTCCTTCTTTAACAGTAATAGGTGCAATATGTGCATATTTAGGTACTTGAAAACCTAGTACTTTAAATAATTGTTCATGAACAGGATATGATGATACCCATTCATCTCCTCTAATAACGTGAGTAGTATGCATTAAATGATCATCAATAGCATGCGCAAATGCGTATGTAGGAAGTCCATCACTCTTAATAATTACTTCATCAATATCATTTTCAGGAAGTTCAATATCTCCCTTAATTAAATCATGAAGTATTACTTTATTTTCAAAATCACCAGGAGATTTTAATCTAATTATGTATTTTTCGTTATTATTGATTTTTTCGATGGCTTCTTCTTTTGATAAATCTCTATATTTTGCATATTTTTTATAAATGCCTATTCTTTGTTTTTTATGTGATTGATATTCTCTTATTTGATCCATTTCTTCTTGTGTATAAAAACATGGATATGCTTTATCTTCTTCGATTAGTTTTTTAGCATATGCTTGGTATATATCTTTTCTTTCTGATTGAATGTATGGTCCATAATTACCTTTTGCTTCAGTTTGGCTAATTGGTCCCTCGTTAAATTCAATATTAAATGGTTTAATTGTATCTAATATAGCTTGAATTCCATTTTCAATAGTTCTTTTTCCATCGGTATCTTCAATTCTTAAAAAGAAAATACCATTCGTTTGCTTACAAAAAGAATAAGAAATAAAACTTTGATATATATTTCCTATATGTGGAAGTCCAGTAGGAGATGGAGCATATCTAGATACAATTGCACCTTCTTTTAAATCTCTTTTAGGATACTTTTCCTCATAATAGCTCCAATCATGTTCTACATTAGGTAGTAAAAAGTTAGCATATTCTTTATTAGTCATACAAACAACTCCTTTTTTATAATAAATAAATAACTCTTTTGGTTGCCCAGGTAGGATTCGAACCTACGAAATCAAAGGGTCAGAGCCTTCTGCCTTACCACTTGGCTACTGGGCAATAACTCCTTAATATAATATACTATTTTTTGATATTTGACAAGAATTAAAAACAAGAGTATAATATCGATTTCGAGAAAAGGGGATAGTACAATGTCAAAAAGATGTGCTACTGTTGCTTTATTAATGTCTTTAAATGTTGCAATACTAAGTTCTTGCAACTATTCTTTTCCTATACAAGAAAAACAGGAACAAACTATTGTTTTAGAAAATCAACCATCAGAAGAAGAAATAAAAAAGCAAATAATAACATACTATGAGCAGTACTTTAATAATTTGAGTGTTGTTTATCCTTATAGTGAAGCATACATACCAAAGGAAAGTATTGATAATATGTTATCTAAATTATCACCTCATACACCATTTGATATTAAAAATGAGTTAAGTGCTAAAGAAATTGTTGCTTTAATTAAAGAAAATTCAAATAATGTAAACAATAATGAATATAAATCTGTGTTTAAAGAAGAAGATAGTGAAATAATTGAAGATATTTTAATTAAAATTGTATCTAAAATATTAACTGATAGTAATGATATAAATGAAGACCTTTATTTAATTAAACAATTAAAAATATTATCTTATCCAAGTGAGTCTGTTGAATTTTATATTGATTTAGAAACAAATGGTATATATTTTGATAAAGAAAATCTAACAATTGTTATATCCAGTCCAATGATGTTTATAAATGAAGAAGTACTTGGTAGTAAAGAATATTACAATACTTTAGCTTTTAACTTAGGACATATTATAAATGATATTCGCCAAATATCATTAAAAGATGTTAATTATATTAATTATTTAGAAGGATATCATAGTACTTTATCTGAAGATGCTTCATCGAGATTTCTTAAATCAGATGATGGCTTTGAAGAAACTAATAATATAACTCATATATATGATGGTGATCCAAATGCTATTCTTTTGTTTTCTATGTTTAATAAAGAAGCAAATCCTACTAATTATTATAATGCTATATTTGATGAGGATGCTAAAAAATTATTTGATATTTTTTCATTAAAAACTAAAAAAGATATTTACGACTTTTATAGAGTAATGTATGCTATTGATGCTAAATCTTATAGTAATGACTTTTTTGATTATTATTCTAATGTTGAACATGAAAGTTTATCAGAAACTATGGTTCAAGGAATCGGAAACAGTTATAAATTAACAATATATAACCATTATATATTTAATTTATTACAATATTTAAAGGATAATCCTATGTCTTTAGAAGAAAACTTAACAATGTATTATATTGGCTTAAATATATTATGTGAAAATATAGATACTTCTAAAACTAATATTAATTTAATTTATACACTTAATAATATGAATGAAGGTCATGATAAATATATGGAATTTTTATGTTTATATTATAATGTAGATTATGATTATATTATAAATGCGTCTAATACAATAGTTATTAATAATATTAATAAAATAAATAATAAAGAAGATAATATCTTTATTAAAAAGTATCCTATGTTAAAATTAATAACTCAACAACCAATACCAATAAATTGTTATGAAAAAATGAATATAGATAATTTAAGATCATCAACATTATCTTTATAATATTTAAAGAAGAGAGCATCTCTTCTTTTTTTATAAAAAAAAGAAATTATTTAGGATTAATAATTTCATCTATGCTTACATCAAAAATAAGTGCTAATTTAACAATTTTTTCTAAAGGTATTTGTTTAGTAGCATCAGTTTCACTTTCAAATCTTTTATAATGAGTATGATTGTAATCGAGTAATTCAGCAATACTTTCAGTAGTATAAGGATTTATTGATTTACTTGTATTTAATTTTTTGAATTCATTATATCTTTCTTTTCTAAGTTTTTTAATAGTTTTACAAATGTTTATATAAAGTTCATCTTTATCAATTTTTAATACTTTAGATCTTAATTTTTCAATATCATATACTACCATATTATCTCACCACAAATATATTATGGCATTTTATTCTTGAAAAATTAGCCACTATTTATTGCAATAAATTATTGAATTAAAGTATTTTGACATGATATAATTATTTAGCAACATATCATTGCAATAAATAAGGAGAATAAAGTATGTTATATAATTTACAAAAAATAAGAAAAAATAATAATTTAACATATGATTCGATTGCTAAAAAACTAAATATAAGTAAAACTTATTATTGGCAAATAGAACATGGAAAGAGAAGACTTTCATATAGTTTAGCTTTAAAGATAGCTGCTTTATTTAATATGAAACCAGATGATTTATTTCATGAGGATATTAAAAATATTGACAAATTTTAATAATTGTTGTTATAATGTATTTGTTGTCATGGCGCTGTAGCTCAGTTGGCTAGAGCATTCGGTTCATACCCGAAGGGTCGTGTGTTCGAATCACACCGGCGCTACCAATATGATGATAAAAGGTTTAGAAAATTTTCTAAACCTTTTATTTATTGTAAATTCAACTACAACATTTTAATTATTATTTAATAACTAAAAATCAAACCTGTTAGGCAATAAATCATCAATTGTATAAACTACTATTTCTCCATTGTCTTCAAAAATAAATTTAAAATCATCATCAATGAATTCACTTATAAATTGTCTGCAATAACCACAAGGTAAACATATATCTTTTACTTCTTCTCCCATAGGAGCACCTACAATAGCAATTGATTTAAATTTTCTTTTTCCTTCAGATAATGCTTTCACAAAAGCTGTTCTTTCAGCACATATTGATTGAATTCCATGATTTTCAATATTACATCCTAAGTATGTTGTATCATCTTTACATCTTAAACAAGCTCCAACAAAGTATTTTCCATATGGAGAATACGCATTTAATCTTGCTTGCTTAGCTAATTCAATATCTTCTTTAAACATAGTTACCTCCTTTTAAAAATCTTTATAATAATTTAATATTTTTTCCATTGTATCATCATTTTTTGTTTTATTCAATTCTTCAATATATTTTTCTTGTATAATCTTTGTTCAAATAATCAGTTATCAATTTATCTCTTCTTTCGACTAGTAATTAGTGTAAGATTATGAGTTCAAAGATTACAGTTACCTTTTTATTAATCCTACCATAAATTTAATTGTAAAATCCTTCAAAAAGTTTATCAACTATTTTTAAGTCTTTGAATATACTATTTGTTTGTACCATATGTGAATTAATTAACTATATATAATTAGTTTTTTTATTAAAAAAATAACTCGACGTTTTTAGTATGTCGAGTTTTAAAAAATATATTATTAATAATTTTTCCAATTATTACGATTAAGTTTAATTTGATTCATTTTTTCTTTTTCAATAAATTCATAATATAGTATGTTACTAATTTTATTAACTAGTGATTTGCATAAATAAAATTCATTTTCTGAACAATAAAGGTGCTTTAATAAATCGTTATAGTTAGTTGTTGGATATGATAAATGATATCTTGCTGCATACAATACGTTACAAATGATTTTTAATATGTCTTCTTCATTATCATATGCTTCTAAAACTTTTCTTGTTTCTTTTCCAGCAATTGATATTATTTTGTGTTCTTCATCATTAAGTGTTACAGGATCATATATATCTTTTATTTCACCTAATGGAAATAATTCACAAACCAAATCAGATATTTCCAATGAGGTTGGAATGTTACTTTTATTAAAAAGAGAAAAGAAGTAATTAACAATAGTAACATTAAATTCTGCTAGCAAAGCCATCATTGCTTGAAGTTTTATATTAATATCATCACTATTAAAATTAGGATTTTCAGCATAAAATAATTGATATATTTCTATTAGTCTTTTTGAATCATGATCAAGTTCAATTGGTTTAATATGATTTAACATTTCAAGTTCTTGTAAAATATTAATAATCCTATCGGACATGATGTCAATATTTAAATAGTCTAATTTATTATTTTGAGTATCAACAAATTTGAAATTAATATTATCATCTGGAGTATATTTTGTTATAAGACTTTTATTAATTTCGTCACAAAATTCTTTTCTTTTATACAAAAATATATTTGAATCATAAAACTTTATTAATTCATTTAAATTTTTACTTTGATAGCTTAAAGCTAAAAATTTTTCATCATAGTCTTTTAATATTGTTCTTAATAATCTTACATTTTTAACCATATTTTCATGATTATTCATCATATATTTTGTTATTAATTCATTTATATTATTAGTATCTATATTTTCTTTTTTTATAATACCTTCATATTTAAATTCAAAAATACTACCATTTTTATTATGAATATTTTCACTAAATACAACTCTATCTGAATCCATAAACAAAACCACCTTTATAATTTTAAGTAATTAATAAAATAAATTTATAGTAATAATAATAAAGATATAATAATAATTTTTCAATAAAAAATATTTATTTAAAACTTATGGAATTGAAAATATGAGAAATATGTGATATTCTTCAAATAGGAAAGGAGTATGTCTTGTGGATAGAGTTAAAATTAAAGAAAAAGCAAAGGAAATAATTAAAAATAATAAGTGGAATATTTGGAAACCAGTTCTAGTTATTGCATTAATTTCCTTTTTAATAGTTTTTGTATGTACATTTATTTTAAATCTATTTGGAATGAAACAAGAACTTGCATCAGGAATAGCATCTTCAATTGGTAGTTTAATTATTTTACCAACAACTGTAGGTATGTGTATGTATGTTTTAAACCTTGCAAGAGGAAAAAAATTTTCACTTGATAATTTAAAAGATTATTATCCTTATTTCTTTAAAATTTTTATTATTGATCTTTTAGTAGCTATATTTGTAATGCTTTGGTCAATTTTATTTATAATTCCAGGTATTATTGCTGCATTAGCTTATTCAATGGTATTCTTTATAGCTGCTGAAGAAAAAGAATTGAGTGCAATGGAAACCATTTCTAAATCTAAAGAAATGATGAACGGTTACAAAATGGATTATTTTGTTTTCCAACTAAGCTTTATTGGATGGATAATTCTTGTTCCATTTACTTTAGGAATACTTAGTATTTGGTTAATGCCATATATGACTGTAGCTGAAGCATTATTCTATGACGAATTAAAGAAAAAAAATAAATAAGAAATTGCTTAATTAAGCAATTTTTTATTTAAGCTAAAATAGGCAAATTTTACATAATATTTCATAAAATATGTAAAATTTTTTAAAAAAATATTTTTTTTAAATAAAAAAACTTGAATTTGTTATTTTTTTATTATATAATTTCAATATATTTGTCTCAAAGGAATATGGTGAAATATATTGAAACTACTAGTTAACTTTTAAATTTATTATTTAATTTATTAATCCATTATACTAATGGAGTTTTTCTTGTGAGGCTAATAATTTGTTATTAATAAGGTGGATGCATATGCCTTTTAAAATATATATTTATAACAATAATTCTTATATAGGGCAAGGAATTTATGTAATTGTTATAAATTGTTGTTAATAGTGCAACAACAAAAATAATTCATTGACATTATTGTTAAATTATTTTAAAATCGATAACTAGTGTCTTTGGGTTTTAAAATGCACTAAAAATACTATAGGTACAGGGGTGATTTAAGTGGGCTATAAGACCAAAAAATTTGGCGATCATGCCGAAAGAAGAACATTTTCAAAAATTAATAACACCTTAGAATTAGCAGACTTGCTTGAAATCCAAAAGAAATCATATCAATGGTTCTTGGATGAAGGCATTAAGGAAACTTTTAACGATTTGTTCCCAGTTGAAAGTTTTACAGGAAATATTTCCTTAGAATTTGGAAATTATTATTTTGATGAGCCAAGATACTCAATCAAAGAAGCAAAAGAAAGAATGGTTAACTACGCAGCACCATTAAAGGTAGAGGCAAGAGTATTTATTCATGAAACTGGTGAAGTTAAAGAACAAGAAATATTCTTAGGCGATATACCAATGATGACTGATTCTGGAACATTTATTATAAATGGTGCGGAAAGAGTTGTAGTATCACAATTAGTTCGTTCACCATCTATTTATTATAAAAGAGAAATAGATAAAAGTGGACGTCATATTATAACTTCAGAAGTTATTCCAAACAAAGGAACTTGGTTAGAATATGAACTTGATGCTAGAGAAATTTTATATGTTAGAATAGATAGAACAAGAAAAGTACCTATTACAACATTCTTAAGAGCATTAGGTTTATCATCTGATGAAGATATTAAGGAAGTGTTTGGTGAAAATCAATACATTATTAATACTTTAGAAAAAGATAGTTCAAAAAATACTGATGAAGCTTTAATTGAAATATATGAAAAGTTAAGACCAGGAGAACCAGCAACATTAGATAGTGCAAAGAACCAACTTATTACTAGATTCTTTGATCACTTTAGATATGACTTAGCTAAAGTTGGTAGATATAAATTTAATAAAAAATTAAATGTTGTTGATAGATTAATTAATCAAACATTAGCTGAAGATATTAAAGATTTAAAAGGAAAAGTAGTTGCTACTAAGGGAACAGTAGTTGACAAAGACTTACTTGAAACATTAAGACCAATAATGGCTGAAGGTGTTAATTTAAAAGAAGTTAAAATTAACGAAGAATTAGATAATTATAATAAGATTCAAACAATTAAGATAGTAGATCCAAAAGATGGTAGAAGAGTTATTACTTTAATTGGTAACGATCAAAGTATTGATTCAAGAAGATTAACTACATCTGATATTTATGCTTCTATTTCTTATTACTTAGGATTACATGTTGGAATTGGAACAGATGATGAAATAGATCATTTATCTAATCGTCGTGTAAGACAAGTTGGAGAATTAGTTCAAAAACAATTTGGCGTAGGTATGTCAAGAATGGAAAGAGTTATTCGTGAAAGAATGACTACTCAAGAACTTGATGCAGTTACACCAAAAACATTAATAAATATTAGACCAGTTACTGCTGCATTAAAAGAATTCTTTGGTTCATCACAACTTTCAGAATTCATGGATCAAGTTAACCCAATTTCAGAGTTAACAAATAAAAGACGTTTGTCTTCACTTGGTCCAGGTGGTATTTCTAGAGATAGAGCATCATTTGAAGTAAGAGATGTTAACCCTTCTCATTATGGTAGAATATGTCCTATTGAATCTCCAGAAGGTCAAAATATCGGACTTATTACATCTTTAGCATCATATGCTAAGGTTAATGAATATGGTTTTATTACAACTCCATATCGTAAAGTAAAAGATTTAAAAGTAACTGATGAAGTAGAATATTTAACTGCTGATGAAGAAGCAAATTATTATATTGCATCAGCAACTATTCCATTAGATGAAAATGGAAAAATTAAAGATGAAAATGTTGTAGCTAGATTAAATGGTGAAACTATAATGGCTAAAAAAGAAATGATAGATTTCATGGATGTAGCTCCAGCTCAAATAGTTTCAATCACAACAAGTTGTATACCATTCTTAGAACATGATGATGCCCGTCGTGCTCTAATGGGTGCCAACATGCAAAGACAAGCTGTTCCTTTACTTACAACTGAAAGTCCAATAGTTGGAACTGGTGTAGAATATACTGCTGCAAAATATTCTGGTTCTACTGTTATTGCTAAAGCTGATGGTGTAGTAGAATATGCTGATTCTTTAAAAATTGTTGTAAAAAATGCCAAGGGTGAAGATACTTATTATTTAGCTAATTTTGAAAGAAGTAATGCTTCAACAACAATTAACCATAGACCTCTAGTTAAAATAGGTGATAAAGTTAAAAGAGGAGAAGTTATTGCTGATGGTCCATCAACTGATAATGGTGAACTTGCTTTAGGTAAGAATATGGTTGTAGCATTCATGACTTGTAATGGTTATAACTATGAAGATGCTGTTGTATTATCTGAAAAATTAGTAAAAGATGATGCTTATACATCACTTCATATTGAACATTATGATATTGAATGTCGTGATACAAAATTGGGACCTGAAGAAATAACTAGAGATATTCCAAATATTGGTGAAGAAGCAAGAAAAAATTTAGATGCTGAAGGTATTGTAAGAATCGGTACAGAAGTTAAAGATGGAGATATTTTAGTTGGTAAAGTAACTCCAAAAGGTGTTCAAGAATTGACTTCTGAAGAAAAATTATTACATGCAATATTTGGTGAAAAAACAAGAGAAGTAAGAGATACATCTTTAAGAGTTGAACATGGTGCTGGTGGTATTATTCACGATGTTAAGGTATACACAAAAGAAAACTCTGATGAACTACCTGCAGGTGTATCTAAGATAATTAGAGTTTATATTATTCAAAAGAGAAAAATTCAAGTTGGAGATAAAATGTCTGGTCGACATGGTAATAAAGGTGTTATTTCACTTATCCTACCAGAAGAAGATATGCCATATATGGCTGATGGAACTCCTGTTGATATTATCTTAAATCCACAAGGTGTGCCTTCACGTATGAACATTGGACAAATTTTAGAATTACATTTAGGTATGGCTGGTAAAAAATTAGGTGTTAAATATGCTACTCCAGTATTTGATGGAGCTTCTCAACAAGAAATATATGACCAAATGAAAGAAGCTAAAATGGATTCTGATGGTAAGATGGTACTATATGATGGTAAAACAGGTGAAGCATTTGATAATAGAGTAGCTGTTGGTGTCATGTACATGATTAAATTACATCACATGGTTGATGATAAGATTCATGCAAGAAGTACAGGACCTTACTCATTAGTTACACAACAACCATTAGGTGGAAAAGCACAATTTGGTGGTCAAAGATTTGGAGAAATGGAAGTTTGGGCACTATATGCATATGGTGCAGCACATGTTCTTCAAGAAATGTTAACAGTTAAATCTGATGATGTTGTTGGACGTGTTAAAGTATACGAAGCTTTAGTTAAAGGTAAAACTTTAGACACTGCTGGAATACCAGAAAGCTTTAGAGTACTTGTTAAAGAATTCCAAGCTTTAGGATTAGATGTTCAAGTATTAAATAATGATGATAAATTAGTTGAATTAAAAGAAATGGAAAAAGATAGTGATGAAGATCCTGATTCACTAAAGATTGATGAATTAACTAAACTAGATGATGATAAAGAAGAAGAACTTGAACTTCCAGAACCAGAAGAACCTATTGATTTAGAAACTGAGGATGATGATGAATTCGAAAGTGATGATTTAGATGACTTAGAATTTCCAGAGGATCCAGAGGACTTAAAGGAGGATGATCTTATATGATGGATGTAAATAATTTTAAAGGTATAAGAATATCTATTGCTTCTCCTGAAAAGATTAGAGAATGGTCTTTTGGTGAAGTAAAAAAACCAGAAACAATTAATTATCGTACTCAAAAACCAGAACGTGATGGATTGTTTTGCGAAAAAATCTTTGGTCCAACAAAAGATTATGAATGTTCTTGTGGAAAATATAAAAGATTAAGATATAAAAATGTAGTTTGTGATAGATGTGGTGTTGAAGTTACTGCATCTAAAGTCAGAAGAGAGAGAATGGGACACATAGAACTTGCTGCTCCATGCTCTCATATCTGGTTCTTTAAAGGAATTCCTTCTAAAATGGGATTAGTTTTAGATATGTCTCCAAGAGATTTAGAAGAAGTAATTTATTATGTATCATATATTGTTATTGATCCAGGTAAAGCTCCTTTAGAGAAAAAGCAAACTTTATCTGATAAGGAATATAGAACATATTATGAAAAATATGGTGATTTATTTAAAGTAGGTATGGGTGCAGAAGCAATTCAAACTCTACTTAAAGAAGTTGATTTAGATAAAGAAATAGAAGGCATTAGAGAAGAATTAGAAAATGCTACTGGACAAAAGAGAATTCGTCTTGTTAAGAGATTAGATTGTCTTGTTGCATTTAAAGAATCTGGAAATCGTCCTGAATGGATGGTTCTTGATGCACTTCCAGTTATTCCACCTGATTTAAGACCAATGATTCAACTTGATGGTGGAAGATTTGCTACATCTGATTTAAATGATTTATATAGAAGAATTATTAATAGAAATAATCGTCTAAAGAAATTAATTGAATTAGGTGCTCCAACTATTATTATTCAAAATGAAAAGAGAATGCTTCAAGAAGCAGTTGATTCTTTATTTGATAATGGTAGACGTGGAAGAAGTGTAACTGCTGCTGGAAATAGACCATTAAAGAGTTTATCTTCAATGTTAAAAGGTAAACAAGGTAGATTTAGACAAAACTTACTTGGTAAACGTGTAGATTATTCTGGACGTAGTGTTATCACAGTAGGACCTGCCTTAAAAATGTATCAATGTGGACTTCCAAAGGATATGGCTTTAGAGTTATTTAAACCACATGTTATTCATGGTCTAGTTGAAAGAGGATTAGCTCATAATATTAAAGGTGCTAAAAAATTAATTGATAATAAAGATGAATGTGTATGGGATATTGTTGAAGATGTTATCACTGAACATCCAGTATTATTAAATAGAGCACCAACACTACATAGACTTGGTATTCAAGCATTTGAACCAGTCTTAATTGGTGGTAAAGCAATAAGATTACATCCACTTGTTTGTGCCGGATTTAATGCTGACTTTGATGGAGACCAAATGGCAATTCACGTTCCATTATCTGAAGATGCTAAAGCTGAAGCAAGAATTTTAATGCTATCTGCAAATAACATCTTAACTCCAAAGGATGGTTCACCAATTGTATCACCATCACAAGATATGGTACTTGGAAACTATTACATTACAATTGAAGAAGCTGGACTTGTAAATGAAGGTAAAGTATATAGAAACTCTACTGATGCTTTAATGGATTATGATAGAGGAAATATAACACTTCATACAAGAATTGCTATTCCAGTTAATTCATTTAAACATAAAGTATTTACTGAAGAACAAAAAGATACTTATTTAGTAACTACTGTTGGTAAGATTAAATTTAATGAAATTTTACCTGATTCTTATCCTTATTTAAATGAACCAAGTAAAGAAAATTTAGAAGGAATTACTCCAATGAAGTATTTCTTACCACTTGGAACTGATATTAAGAAAGCAATTAGTGAAATGCCACTTGCTGAGCCATTTGTTAAAAAAACATTAAATAACTTAATATCTCAAATATTTAAGAGATATAAAACTACAGAAACATCAATAATGTTAGATAAATTAAAAGATTTAGGATTTAAGTATTCAACAATCTCAGGTATATCTATTTCAATGAGTGATGTTATTACATCAAATATTAAAGAAGATGTAATTAATGAAACTCAAGCAAAAGTTGATAAAGTAACTAAACAATTCCAAAGAGGTTTAATTACTGATGAAGAAAGACATAATGTTGTAATTGATGCCTGGGGTAAAGCAAAAGATACAATTTCTGCCGAACTTAAAAAACTTGCTAATGAAGACATGAAAAATCCAATCTTAATGATGATGAATTCAGGTGCCCGTGGTTCTATCGACCAATTTACACAGTTATCAGGTATGCGTGGTTTGATGGCAAAACCAAACGGAGAACCAATAGAAATTCCTATTAAATCTAACTTAATTGAAGGAGCAGACGTTACTGAGTTCTTCTTAGGTGCTCACGGTGGTAGAAAAGGTACTGCAGATACTGCCCTTAAGACAGCTGACTCAGGATATTTAACTCGTCGTTTAGTTGAAGTAGTTCAAGATATTATTGTTAGAGAATCAGATTGTGGAACTTTAGCTGGAGTTGAAGTAGGAGACCTACTAGATGATAATGGTGAAGTTATTGAACCATTAATTGATAGAATTGTAGGAAGATATACTGCAACTAAAGTAATTGATCCAAATACTAAGAAAACAATTTTAGAAAGAAATGAATATATTACTGATAGTATTGCTAAGAAAATTGTTAATGCAGGTATAACTAAGATTAAGATTAGATCTGCTCTTGCATGTAATTCAGTAAATGGTGTATGTCAACATTGTTATGGTAGAAACCTTGCAACAGGAAATATTGTTGAAATTGGTGAAGCTGTAGGTATTATGGCAGCTCAATCAATTGGTGAACCAGGTACACAGTTAACACTTCGTACATTCCATAATGGTGGTGTTGCTTCTGGTGAAGATATTACTCAAGGTCTTCCACGTGTTGAAGAATTATTTGAAGCAAGAAATCCAAAAGGTAAATCTACTATATCTGAAATAAATGGTAAAGTAACTAAGATTGAGGAAAGTAATGCTAAATATAAAATTACTGTAACAAATGATGTAGAGTCTAGAGAACATAATACTAACTATAATGCTAAATTATGTGTAGAAAAAGGATCAATTGTAAAAGCAGGTGATAAATTAACTTTAGGTTCAATTTCACCAAAAGAATTACTTGCTGTAACAGATCCAGTAACTGCTCAACAATATATTGTTAAAGAAATTCAAACAGTTTATAAATCACAAGGTGTTGACGTTTCTGATAAACATATTGAAGTAGTTGTTAAGAGAATGATTTCTAAAGTTAAAGTGTTAGATAGTGGAGATACTACATTAGTTCCAGGATTAACTGTATCATTAAAAGAATTTGCTGATACTAATAAACCTGTGTTACTTGAAGGAAAAGTTCCTGCAAAAGGACTTCCAATAATGCTAGGTATTACAAAAGCATCGCTAGAAACAGATTCATTCTTATCTGCAGCATCATTCCAAGAAACTACTAGGGTATTAACTGAAGGTGCTATTAAAGGTAAGGTTGATATGTTAAGAGGATTAAAAGAAAATGTTATTATTGGTAAATTAATCCCAGCTGGAACAGGTGCAAGAGAATATGCAGATGTTGGAATTGAACTTCAAAAAGAATTTCTATCTGATGATGCATCAGAAATTTTAGAAGAACAACTTCTAAGTGAAGATGGTAATGAAGAAGAAATTTAATTGACTAGCACAATAAAATGTGCTAGTTTTTATTTAGGAGAAATTTTTATGAAAAAGAAGAAAATAATACTAATTATAATAATGTTGATTTTTTTAATACTAATTGTTTTTTCATTATATAAAATTATTTTGTGGTCCATAGACAATAATAAAAGTAGAGAGTTACTAGATGATATATCAAGTGATATCATAATAAATGAAGATATTTCTGATTTTAATGTTAAGGAAAAATATATTGTTGATTTTGAATCATTAAAAGAAAAGAATAATGATGTCACTGCTTGGATTAAAGTTAATAATACAAATATTGAATATCCTGTTGTAAAAACAAATAATAATGATTATTATTTAAATCATTCTTTTGATAAAAAGCCAAACTTAGCTGGCTGGCCATTTATGAATTATAAAAATGATATGTCATTTAATGATAAAAACATAACAATATTTGCTCATGCTAGAAAAGATGGATCAATGTTTGGAACATTAAAAAATATTTTAACCGATGATTATAGACAAAAAAATAGTGATAATAATATAATCTTAGTAAGTGAAAAAGAATCTGCAATATATGAAATATTTTCAACGTATAAAATAGAGGATGAACTATATTATTTTAAAGATAATTTCAATAATGATGATGAATTTAATGAATTTATAAAAAATATAAAATCAAGAAGTAATTATGATTATAACGTTAATTTAGATGATGTCAAACAAATATTAACATTATCTACATGTGATGTTAATGATAACTATCGAATTGTTGTTCATGCTAAAAAAGTTAATAATATATAGCCTAATTAATAAAAGTATTTAATTTTAGTTGATTTTGTTGTAAAATATATTAGATGGTATAAAAGGAAGGTTGATACTATGTTTTGTGAAAATTGTGGCACAAAAAATAAAAAAAATGCAAAGTATTGTGAAAACTGTGGTCATCAATTAATAGTGTTAGATAAAATAAAAAATGATAATAGAAAAAATAAAGCCAAAAAAATAAGCAAAACAAAAATATTCATATTACTAGTTATTGTTATATTAATTATAAGTGGAGCTATTTTTGGATGGATATTTTTTAATAATCCTAGTAATATAGTAAAAAATAGTTTAAATAATTATTATAAAAGTTCAACAAAAGAAGATTTAAAAGGAATTGAAAATTATTTAATTAGTAATAAAAATAATCAAGATAATCTAAAAAAAGTAAAGGATATTTCAAATGAAACTATAAACCAATGGGTTAATGATTTTAATAAAGAATATGACAATAATGAAATGCTAGATGATAGTCTAAAGAAAATAAAAAGTTTACTTTTAGGTGTATATGATTATTTAGATGGAATAGAATATGTATTAGATTATGATTCATATTATTCATTTTTGGATAGAGTATATAAATTATATGATTCTAAAAAGTCTTATTTAAAAGGAATGGAAAATAAGGATAGTGATGAGGCAACTGCGTATACATATTTTAAAAGTGTAATTGAAGACGATTGCTATTATAAAAATGTTCAAGATTTTATAAATTATTACCTTAAAGATGAAATAGAAAATTTTAAAAAGGGTGCAGAAGAATATACAAGCAAAATTGATAATAATACAAAAATAAATGATGCAATTAAAGCATATATTGATAAAATAAAATATATAAAAGATAATGGTAATGATGGAAATATTGATTTTTCAAATACTGAAGAATATAAAAAATTATATAATGAAACTTTAAAAAGTATTTTAGATAAAATTAAAGAATATACAAAAGTTGTTGATGAATCACTAGAGTATAATAAATTAATTGATATAATCGATAATGTTATTGAATATTTTGATTCAAATACTAATGAATATAGCAAGTTAAAAGAAATAAGAACCAACTATAAAGATAAATTACCTGATAGTTTACTAAATAGATATTTAATTGATTATTCTTATTGGGGTAGTGGATCTAGTAAGTTTGAATCAACAATATTAGATAAAAAATATTCACATCATATTTATTTTACATTTAGGGGTGAAAATGTAAGTAGAACATATAAATTAAATAAAGAATATAAAAAATTAAAGACTACAATTATAAGAAGCAATAATTGGGAAAAGTCTTTTATTGGTGAAATTAAAATTTATGGAGATAATAAGGAAATATATTCTTCTGGAAAGATTAGCAAAAATAGTGAATTAAATGGTGTTATTGATGTAGATGTTTCTAATGTTGATGAGTTAAAAATAGAATTTGTCACAAATTCTAAACCATCGCAATCAGGATCATTTTATATATATTTAGTTGAGCCATATTTATATAATTAGAAAAAGGAGTGTGAGTAAAATGGCTGAAAAGAAAAAAACAAGTAAAGAAATAGCAAAAAAGAAATTTTGCACAAATTGTGGTAAAGAATTAGAAGAAGGAGAAAAATGTAATTGTATAAATGATGTTGAAAATAAAAAAAATGTATCTTCGGCAAGTAGTGATTTTGAGGCAGTATTAAATTATACTAAGGAAATGTTTAATGACTCTATTTTAATGATTAAGAAACCTAATACTACATTAAATAAAAAAATTGATAATGCAAATTATAAAAATTCATTCATTTTATTAGGTGTATTTGCTTTTACATTTGCAATATTAATAGCAGGTGCATTTAAATTAATTATAGGACTATTAATGAGCGTAGATACATCTGTATTAAAGTCATCTTCCAAACTTATAGCAAATATTAATTTGCCATATTTAAAAATATTTTTCTATAGTGCTATTATTGGATTTGCACTATCAATGGTTCCAATTGTTGTTGCATTCTTAACTGGAAAAATTGCTAAATCAAAAGATTTTGATTTTAAAAAGAGTACAACATTAGTAGCTTATAGTTTCTCATCATTAATTTATACTAATTTATTAATGTTACTATTATTATTACTAAATGTTGAATCATTAATTAAAGTTGGTTTAATTGTAACACTTTTTGCTTATATTTTCTGCATAGTAACATTTATTCGAGGATTTGTTGATAATGTAAAATTTAATGAAAATAATAAATCATTTGCAATTTCATGTGTATTAGTGGCTAGTATTGTTGTTAGTTGTTTTGTTATAAGAATATTTTCAACTCCAATGGTAACTGATATTTCAAAAAATATAATTCAAGATTCATCAACAAAAATAAGTGATTTATTAAAATAAAATAATAAAAATTACAATAATTATAATAAAAAGATATTGTTTACAAATATTAAAAATATGATATAATTTAAATGTATTTTGTTTGAACTCAAGAGGAGTAATAAGAATAATTATTTAAAGAGAATCTATGTTTGGTGGAAATAGATAATAATTACTTATGAAGGTTGCTTGACTAAAAATAATCGGGTAATAACACGTTACGTTAATAAAGTGTATGATTTAAATCATAAATTAAGGTGGTACCGCGAGCAATTCGTCCTTTAGTTTATGATTTTTTTATTTTAGGAGGGATAAAAATGTTAGATAGCAAATATGATCACTTGAAGGTAGAAGAAAATAAGTATGAAGTATGGAAAGAAAATGGTTATTTTAAAGCTGATAATAAAAGTAATAAATCTCCATTTTGTATTGTAATTCCACCACCAAATGTTACTGGTATTTTACATTTGGGCCATGCTTTTGATCTTTCTTTGCAAGATATAATAATAAGATATAAAAGAATGCAAGGATATGATACTTTATGGCTTCCAGGAATGGATCATGCTGCGATTGCAACTGAAGCTAAGGTTGTAAAAAGATTAAAAGATAAAGGCATAGATAAGTATGAATACGGCCGTGAAAAATTCTTAGAGGCTTGTTGGGATTGGACAAAAGAACATGGTGGAATAATTAGAGAACAGTGGGGAAAACTAGGACTTTCAGTTGATTATTCTAGAGAAAGATTTACTTTAGATGAAGGTCTAAATAAAGCAGTAACTAAAGTATTTGTTGATTTTTATAATAAGGGATTAATTTATCGTGGCGAAAAGATTATTAATTGGGATCCAGAGGCTCAAACAGCATTATCAAATGAAGAAGTTATATATGAGGATGTAGAGGGAGCATTTTATCATTTAAAATATATTATATCAGGAACAAGTGATTATTTAGATGTTGCAACTACTAGACCTGAAACTCTTTTTGGTGATACTGCTGTAGCGGTTAATCCAAACGATGAAAGATATAATAAATTAATTGGTAAAAATGTTATTCTACCAATTGTTAATAAAGAAATTCCAATCATTGGCGATGTTCATGCAGATCCAGAATTTGGAACTGGTGTTGTTAAAATTACTCCAGCTCATGATCCAAACGATTTTGAAGTAGGTCAAAGACATAATTTAGAAAGAATTGTTGTAATGAATCCTGATGCAACTATGAATGAAAATGCTGGAAAATACCAAGGTATGACAAGAGAAAAATGTAGGGAAGAACTACTTAAGGATTTAGAAAAAGAAGGATTATTAATTTCTATTGAACCAATGACTCACTCTGTAGGACATTCTGAAAGAACAGGTGTTATGGTAGAACCATATCTTTCTAAACAATGGTTTGTTAAGATGGATTCATTAGCAAAAAGAGTATTAGATTTTCAAAAAGATAAAGATAAAAAAGTTAATTTTGTACCTGAAAGATATGAAAAGCATCTAAATCACTGGATGGAAATATCACACGATTGGTGTATATCACGTCAACTTTGGTGGGGACATCAAATTCCAGCATGGTATAAAGGTGATGAAATATATGTTGGAATAGATGCTCCACAAGGAAAAGGGTGGGTACAAGATGAGGATGTTCTTGATACATGGTTTTCTTCAGCACTTTGGCCATTTTCAACCTTAGGTTGGCCAGAAAATACTGAAGATTTAAAAAGATATTTTCCAACTAATACGTTAGTAACTGGTTTTGATATTATATTCTTTTGGGTAGCAAGAATGGTATTCCAATCAGAAGAAATTCAAGGCGTAAGGCCATTTAAGGATTGTGTAATTCATGGACTTATTAGGGATAAAATAGGTAGAAAAATGTCTAAGTCTCTTGGAAATGGAATTGATCCAATGGACATGGTAAACACGTATGGCGCAGATGCTCTTAGACATTATTTAACTACAGATGTTGCAGCTGGTACTGATCTTAGATTTGATGAGGAAAAAGTAAAATCAACATGGAATTATATTAATAAAATTTGGAATGCTTCAAGATTTGTATTAATGAATATCGAAGATTTAAAAGAAATAAAGTTAGATAAATTAAAAAATGAAGATAAATGGATTTTATCAAAATATGAGAAAACAATAAAAAATACTATTAAACATATGGATAGTTACGATTTTAATATAGTAGGTAGCGAACTTTATAGTTTTATATATGATGATTTTTGCTCTAATTATATAGAGATGGCAAAATTTTCTATAGAAAGTGAAACTACAAAATCAGTATTATGTTTTGTTTTAACGGGTATTTTAAAACTTCTACATCCATTTATGCCATTTGTAACAGAAGAAATATATCAAAAACTTCCTATTAAAGAAGAAGAATCTATTATGATATCTAAATATCCTATATTTGATAAGTCTTTAGTATTTGATATTGAAGAAAGTGCTGTTGACGATGAAATAGAATTTATTAAAAATTTCAGAAATATAAAAGCTGAAAATAATATGACTAAAGATTTAAAAATAATGTTTGAAGGAAATACGGATAATGATTTAATTATAAAAATGTTAAAATTAAAAGATAACTTAGTTAATAAACCATTAGAAGTTAATCAATATAAAGTATTTTCTTCAAAAGTAAAAGCAACAATATTTTTCAAAAAGGTTGAAGATGCAGCTTCTAATGCTTTAAAACAATCTCAGATTATCGCGTTAAAGGCATCTATTGAAAGAAGAGAAAAATTACTTGCAAATGACAATTATGTTAGTAAAGCTCCAGCAAATATTGTTGAAATGGATAGACAAAAACTGGAAGAAGAAAAGAAAAAGTTAGCTGAATTAACAAAAACAGAAATCCTATAAATGGATTTCTGTTTTAATTTTTTACTATTAATTTTCTGACTTTATCTTCAATAAATGAAGGAGTATGACTTCTTAAAATTAATAATAATTTAAATAATTCTTTATGTTCTGATAATAGTTTTTTTAATTTACTTAGTTCTTCTCGTTTAAAGTTACTATTTATCATATTCATATATGTCATAAATTCTTCTGTCATAGGATTAATATTTTGATTCATCCAAGGTTTTATACTTAAAATACCACATGAATGCATAATTCTTATATCTTCTTTAGCAGCCTTAGCTTCTTTATCAGATATTATTCTTGTTTTGGGATTATAAAGTAGTTTTAATCCTAAATCATTAAACATTAAATTATGTGGAGCAAAATTGTATTTTAAAGGAAGTTCTTTAATAATATCTTTTAAAGCAGTATTTATTAAATCTTGATCAGGATATCTATAATTAGTATTTTTATTTATTTTTTTAATTATTTCATCCTCTAAATTTTGATTTAACCAATTTTTTACATTGAAATATATTACACCAGAGTTATAGTATTTTTCAAGACCATAACCATTAAAATAATACTTGTTTAAAAAATCTTTTGTTAATGATATTGTATTGTTATTATATTTATATAAATCATCTAATGGCCCTTTAACTATAGTATCAGAGTCAATATATAATAAATTATCGATATCATCAAGATTATATCTTAATATGCTTGCAAAAAATATCCTAGCATTAGAAATATTAGTGTTACGCCATTTTGGTATACCATATTTTTCAATATTAAAACTCTCTAATGGATAAATATATAATTTAGTATTTTTAAAATTACTTATAAAGTTTTGTAATTTATAATAATCTTCATGAGAAAAATCTTCAGTTATTACATGAAGTATTATATTATCTAAATTACTATTATTATATAATGATAAAAAAGATACTAACATAATATCTAAATATTTATTATTTATAGTATATAAAATATTCATAAAAATCCACCACGAGCATGTATTATAACATAAATATATATAAATAGTAAATCAATTCTTGTTTAATTAATTATTTAATGATAAAATAATACTGGTGAGGTAATTATGGATAAAACAGTACTTTTTGATATTGAAGAAATTAAAGATGCTTCAATTAAAGAAACTTTACTTGAAGTATATAATTCTTTAAAAGAAAGGGGATATAATCCTATTAATCAGATTGCAGGATATTTAATAACTGGAGATCCTGGCTATATTTCTAACTATCAAAATGCTAGATCAAAAATAGCTAATTTAGATCGTACTGAACTAATTGCTGTTTTAATTAAGGATTATTTAAAAATTAAGTGAGAGTATTAGCGCTTGATTTAGGAACTAAAACTTTAGGACTTGCAATATCAGATAGAACAAACACACTTGCTTCTCCTTTAACGACTTTAAGATATAGTGATGAAAATTATGAACTATTACTTAATGAGTTAGATAAAATAATTAGTGAGTATAATGTAGATACTTTAGTTTTGGGATTGCCAAAAAACATGGATAATTCTTTGGGATTTGCTTCACAGAGAAGTTTAAATTTTAAAAAATTATTGGATGATAGATTTAATTTAAATATTGTATTAGTTGATGAAAGATTATCTACTGTAGAAGCTGAAAATATTCTTATTAATAGTGATATGAGAAGAGAAAAAAGAAAAAAAATAATAGATAGTGCTGCAGCTATGATAATATTGGAAAATTACTTAGGGAGTGTAAAGAATGAAAAAGAATAGTATTATGACTTTAAAAGATGAAAATGGAAGAACTATTGAAGTTGAAGTATTATTTACATATAATAGTTCTAATAATACTAATACATATATTGTTTATACTGATCATAGTAAAGATAGTGATGGAAAAGAAAAAGTATATGCAGGTATTTATGATAAAGACAATTCTTTATTAAATCCTATTGAAAATAAAGAAGACTATAAAATGATTGAAAATATTTTATCTTCAATTGATAAGAAAGTGAGTTAAATATTTATGAAAAAAAAGGTAATAATAGGGGTGTCAATACTACTGGGATTAGTTTTGCTAGCTATAGTTGGTGCTATAGTTTATTATAATGTTTCTTTAACTCCAGTTGGAGGAAATAAAACAGTTATTTTTAATATTAATGAAGGTATGTCAGCATCAAGTGTTATAAAAAAATTAAAAAGTGAAGGCCTTATTAAAGATGAATTAATTGCAAAATATCAACATTCATCTTGTAATTGTATGTTTCAAGCTGGAGAATATGAATTAAATACTGATATGTCAATGAAAGAAATTTTAGAAAAATTATATTCTGGTAATGTTATAAATAAAAATATTAAAGTAACATTTAAAGAGGGAAAAAGAATAACTGATTATGTTGATGTTATTGCAAATAATTTTAATTATTCTAAAGAAGATATATTTAAAGTAATAAGTGATAAGGATTATTTGAATGAATTAGTAAATAATTATTGGTTTATAACTAATAGTATTTTAAATGATAATTTATATTATGCTTTAGAAGGATATTTATATCCTGATACTTATGAATTTGATCCAAATTCATCAATAAAAGAAATAATAAACAAGTTAATTAAAACAATGCAAAATAATTTAGAAAACTTTAAAGAAAAAATAGAAAGTTCTAGTTATAATGTTCATCAAATATTGACTTTAGCATCAATTATTGAACTTGAAGCTGCTGAAGAAAATGATAGATTGGATGTCGGTGGAGTATTCTATAATAGATTAAATAATGGATGGACTTTAGGAAGTGACGTTACTACTTATTATGCTTCTAAAAAAACATTTCAAGATGTCTTAACCTATCAAGATTTACAAGATTGTAATTATTATAATACAAGAAGTAATTGTGTTACATCTTTACCTATAGGACCAATTTCTTCACCATCGCTTTCTTCAATTAAAGCAGCAATAGAGCCAAATACTAATGATTATTTCTTCTTTGTTTCTGATGCAAGAAAAAAAGTTTATTTTTCTAAAACTGCCCAAGAGCAAAGTCAAGTTATTCAAAGTTTAAAAGCTGCCAATTTATGGTTAGAGTGATGTCATTATTTTAAAATATAAAAATTTATGATATAATACTTAACGCGGGAAAATAATCCCAAATATAATCAAAAGTATATATTTTTAATAAACTATTAATAGAGAAGGAGATATAATATGCAAGATTTAATTAAGGAAATGGAAAGTTATGCAAATGAGAATAATGTTCCAATAATCCAAAAAGAATCAATTGTATATATTATGAAATATATTAAAGAACATAATATTAAATCAATTTTAGAAATAGGAAGTGCTATTGGATATTCTGCAATACTAATGGCATCAGTTAATGAAGATATTAAATTAACAACTATTGAAAGAGACGAAACTAGATATATGGAATGTCTAAAAAATATAAAAAAGTCGGGACTTGATAAAAAAATTAATGTAGTTTATCAAGATGCTTTAGAAGTTAATTTAACAGGTGTATCTTACGATCTAATATTTATTGATGCCGCTAAGGGTCAAAATAATAACTTTTTTGAAAAGTATAAAAACTTTTTAAATAAGGATGGTATAATTATTACTGATAATATTAATTTTCATGGACTTGTTGGTAATAGTGAAACTATTGAAAGTAAGAACTTAAAAGAATTAGTTGGTAAAATAGAAAGTTATATTGAATTCTTAAAAGAAAACGATGAATTTGATACAGAATTTTTAGATATTGGTGATGGTTTAAGTGTCAGTAGAAGAAAAGAAAGTAACTAAATTTTTAGTTTCAATTAATAATATAGATGATATAAAAGAATATAAGAAGGTAGGAATAACTACTTTCCTTTTTGCTTTAAAAGACTATTCAATTGGATATAAAGATTATAGTATTGAAGAAATTAATAGCATAAATGAAAAAAAATATGTTTTAATTAATAGAGTTTTAAATACTAAAGAAATTGATGATTTAAAATTAATTATTTCTAAACTTAATGTTGACGGAATAATCTTTGAAGATGTTGGATTAATTAATGTTTTAAAAGAATATAAATTAGAAAAAATATTATTTATAAACCATTTTAATACTAATAGTGAATCTATTAATTGTTGGTTAGAATATGTAGATAGTGTTGTTTTATCTAATGAGTTAACTTTTGACGAATATAAATATATAGTTTCAAAAGTAAATAAAGAAGTAATAATAAATATTTTTGGATATAATCAAATAATGTATTCTAAAAGAAAATTATTAAGTAATTATAATGAACAATTTAATTTAGATAATACATATAGTAATGAAATAAAAGATCAAAATTCTGATGTGAAATTTAAAATATTAGAGCAAAATAATGAAACTCTTATTTTATCAAATAATATTTTTGATGGAAGAAGATTATTATCTTTATCTAATATTAAATATTATTATCTAAATACAAGTTTAATTGATACCAGTGTTGTTTTAGATTTTATAAATAATAAAGAAATTAAAAATAGTGATGAAGGATTTTTAGATAAAATGAGTTATTATAAATTAAAGGGGGAGAAGAAATGATTGAATTACTTTCTCCAGCTGGAGATTTAGAAAGATTAAAATTTGCATTTTTGTATGGTGCTGATGCAGTATATATTGGTGGGCAAAATTATTCACTAAGAGCAAATGCTAGAAATTTTTCACTTGATGATATTAAAGAAGGTGTTAGATTTGCTCATGAATTAAATAAAAAAGTTTATGTGACTGTTAATATTGTTTTTCATGATGATGATTTAAACGGATTAAAAGAGTATTTACTTGAACTAGATAATATTGGTGTTGATGCAATAATTGTTAGTGATATAGTAGTTATGAAATTACATCAAAAATTAAATTTAAAATTAGAACTACATGTATCAACTCAAAGTAGCGTATTAAATCATGAAGCAGTCAAGTTTTATCAAGACTTAGGTGCCAAAAGAATAGTCTTGGCACGTGAGGCTTCAAAAGAAGATATTAAAAAAATTAAAGATATTACTAAAGCTGATTTAGAATGCTTTATACATGGTGCAATGTGTACTAGTGTTTCAGGAAGATGCGTTATGAGTAATTATGCAACTTTAAGGGATTCAAATCGTGGTGGATGTGTACAAGTATGTCGTTTTATTTTTGATATAGATAGTTCTAATAAACCATTTTCAATGACTCCAAAAGATTTAAACATGGTACCTTTTATTAAAGATATGATAGGTATTGGTGTTAATTCTTTTAAAGTAGAAGGAAGGATGCGTTCAATATATTATATTGCAACAGTTATTCATACATATCGTCAAATAATTGATAAAATATGCACAAATACACTTAATGAAGCATATAGTAAATATTATCTAGATATTTTAAATAGATGTGCTAATAGAGATTCAACACCACAATTTTTTGATAAAAAACCAACTAAGAATGAACAATATTATTTAGGAAGAGAAGAAATATCTAATCAAGATTTTTTAGGATTGGTGCTTGATTATGATAATAAAAATAATATTGTAACAATAGAGGAAAGAAATTACTTTGAAGTTGGTACTATAGTTGAATTTTTTGGACCAAATAAGGAAGCAATAACATTTAAAATTGAAGAGATTTTTGATGAGAATCAAACAAAAATAGATGCTGCAAGACATCCTAAAGAAATTATTAAAATTAAATGTCCAATTAAGTTAGAAAAAAATGATATGATGAGGTTGAAAATATTTGACATTAAGGATTATTTGTAGTACCATTATGTAGTAATTTTGAGGTGAAAAAATACATGAAAAAAGAAGAAAAAATATTGATGACTCCTGAAGGCTTTTTAGCTTTAGAAGAGGAACTAAATGATTTAAGAGAAAATCAAAGACCAAAAGTTATTAGTGCTTTAAAAGAAGCAAGAGCTTTAGGTGATTTATCTGAAAATGCAGAATATGATACTGCTAAAAATGAACAAGGAAGAATTGAAGCAAGAATTAAAGAAATTGAATATAAATTAGAACATTCTGAAATTATGGAAGGATCAAAGGATACAGTTTCTGTTGGATCTACTGTAAAAATTAAATATGTTGAAGATGGTGAAGAAGAGGAATATAAAATTGTAGGTTCACTAGAAGCAGATCCATTTGAAAATAAAATATCCAATGAATCTCCAATAGGAAATGCTATATTTGGTAAAAAAGTTGGAGATGTAATCGAAGTAACTTCTCCTAATGGTTCTTATAAAATAGAAATTATTGGTATTAATTAAGAAAGGAATATAATATGAAGAATGTACACGAAATAGAATTTATTATAAAGGATAAAGAATGGGAAAAACTTCTTGAAGAGTCATTTAAAAAGAATGTCAAAAATACTAAAATTGATGGTTTTAGAAAAGGACATGTAACTAAAGAATTATACATAAAGAAATTTGGTATTGAATCTTTATATAGAGATGCAATGGATTTAGGTTTAGATAATGCTTTTCAAAGTGTTATGAAAGATAATAAAGATTTAATTCCTGTTGTTGAGCCATCTGTTGATATTAAAGAAGTTGATGAAAAACATATTAAATATGTATTTACTATTATAACTAAACCTGAAGTTAAATTAGGCAAATATAAATCTTTGGGAATTAAAAAAGAAAAGGTATCAGTTTCTAAAGAAGAATTATCTGAGGAAATAGATAGACTAAGATCAAGATTTGCAGAAATAATTATAAAAGAAAATGGCGAAGTAGCTGATAAAAATACTGCCATCATTAATTTTGAAGGATTTGTTGATGGTAAAAAATTAGATGGTGGAAGTGGTGAAAACTATCCATTAGAAATAGGATCAAATACTTTTATTCCAGGATTTGAAGAAGGATTAATTGGAATGAAAAGTGGAGAGACTAAAGAATTAAAATTAAAATTTCCTGAAAATTATACTCCTGAATTAAAAGGAAAAGATGTAGTATTTAATGTTACTGTAAATGAAATTAAAGAAAGAGTTTTGCCTGAATTAAATAAAGATTTCTATGAAGATTTAGGCTATAAAGATGTTAAAACAAAAGAAGATTTTGAAAAGAAAGTTAAAGAAGATATAACTAAGAGAAAAGAAGCTTCTATTGAAGATAAATATATTGATGATTGTATTAAAGCTGCAGTTGAAAATATGAAAATAGAACTTAATCATGAATTAATTCATGAAGAAATTCATAGAATGCTACATCAAACTGAAGAACAAATGAAAATGCAAGGATTAACATTAGAACAATACTTACAAGCAACAGGAATGTCTATGGATAAATTAGAAGAACAAATGCACCCTGAAGCTGAAAATAGAGTAAAAGCTAGATATATGTTAGAAGCAGTAGCTGATGCTGAAAAAATAGAAATAAGTGATAAAGATGCTGATGCTGAAGCTAAAAAAATGGCCGAAAATTATGGTATGACTAAAGAAGATTTACTTGCTGAATTTGGTGGCATTGAAGTATTAAAATTTGATATGAGAATGCGTAAAGCTATTGAAATAGTAAAGGGAGAGTAAATCTCCTTTTTTATTTAATATAATGTTCGCTATTTGCAAACGATATAATATAATAATAAGCAAGGGAGTAGAAATAATATGGATAATGATGAGGAATTAAAGGATAAAGATATTAAAAAAGATAAAAAAGCCTTAAATGAAGAAATAGATCCTAAAAAAGTTGGTGATTTTTTAAGAGAATTAAGAAAAGCTAAAGGAATGACTCAAAAGGATGTTGCAAATGATTTATTCATAACTAGACAAGCAATATCATTATGGGAATTAGGTAATTGTATGCCTGATTATGACGTAGTACTACAAATATCAAATTATTATGGTATAACAATATCAGAATTTTATGCTGGTAGATATTTAAATAGTAAAGAAGAATCAAATAGTATTATTAACAAATTAATTAAAGGTATATCTAAAAAATATGGTAGATTATTAAATATCTTTATAATTACTATTATATTATTAATAGTTATATTTTTAGGTTATTATTTTTTAAATAATTATCGTAAAATACAAGTATACATGATTAATAATGATGAAGAAAATTATAATATTGCTGGAATAATTACTAAATCAGTTAATGATATTTATTTAAATATTGAAGTGAATAAAACAGTAAATGATTTTTGTTTAGTATATAAAGAGGATAATATTGTTTGTAAAGGAGAAACAAACTATATTATTTTATCAGAAACATTAGGCTATAGTGAAAAAATTCCAAATATATCTTTTGATGATTTTATATCTAACCTATATGTTAATATAGATAATGAAACAAAAATAAAATTAAACATAAATAAAGAGTATCAAAATGATAAATTATTCTTCTTTAAAGATAAAAATATAGCCGTTAATGATGAACAATTTAGTTTAGAATCTAATGAAGAAGATATTCCTAAAAAGATAAAAGAAAACTTTGAATATGATAAAGATAATAATATGTATTATTTAAGTTATAAGGAAGATGATAAGAAAATAAGCATTACTTATGTTATAGATACACACATTTTTAATGTTCAAGAAATTAATGATAGCAGGATATTTGTATGGGTTTATAATATTCAAACTAAAATGCTTAATTCTTATACTGAAACTAACTTGAAAACAAAATTAAGGGAAAAAAGAATAGTAGATTTTTCATTAGTAGATTCAAACGAAGAAATAGAAAAAATAATTGGTTACTTTTCAAAAAAATATTTGGAAAAATATGGATTATAGGAACTTTATTTAAAGTTCTTTTTTTTTGCAATTATCATTTGCTAACTTTTTATAATTTTTGGCGTTAACATGATTACGGATTAATGTTAGGAGTAAAAAATATGAAAAGATTATCAGTTATTTTTTCTTTTGTTTTTTTAACATTTATTTTATTTAATGTAAGTGTTAATGCTGAAGATTACTACTATGTAAATGACAATGGTATAACTTTTACAAGAGAAGAATATGATTATTTTACTAAAATGTATTATGATGGATATCAAGCAACAATGACAGAAGAAGATATGGCTTATTTTGATGGAGTTGAGTTAAATCCAGATTTAGTTGAAGTTGTAGAATATGAAGAACCAGTATCTTTTCTTCCAGGTGGATATTCTATAATGGGTTCATATTATGAAACAACTGCTAAAAAATTAAAAATTGCGAAATCAAATGCAACATATCCTTTGATATCTGTTGTTTTAACGTGGAAAAAGAGTCCAGCAGTAAGAAGTTATGATTTAATTGGTGCATATTTAAGTGGAACATCTTTAGTATCAGATCCAGTTTCTAAATTAACTTCATCAGCTGGAACGATAAATGCTAGTGCAACAAAAGAATTAAGTAATGGATTTGGTGCATCTATTAAATTACCAAATAGTGGTTCTAATATTGTAGTTAGTCAAACATATACGGTTTTCCCAGGTGGTACAGTATATGCTAGTTATCAACACGCCAAGAGTTCAATAAGTCTTTCAGATAGTCAAACTTTTACTATTAGCTATAGTGGACTTGGACATGTATTCTATTTTAGTAATTCAACAATTAAAGCAAAATATGATGCTATGGGTGGCGTATCTATTGCAGTATAATTTAAAATCATAATTAAGTAAAAATGGACAAAATTTTTGTTCATTTTTTTAAATTTAAAAAAAGTAAAAAAAATAATGTAAAATTTGTGTCATGTGTATTGCTAATATGAAATTTTGTGATAATATAAATTGTAATATTTTGAGAGGAGATGACAAAATTGAACAACTATTTGCCCGTAATGCTTCTTAAAGGTTTTGTCATCTTACCTAAGCAAGATGTTAAACTTGAATTAAATAATAGTATAAGTGAAAAAATAATAGAGTTATCAAAAAAGCATCACAATGGTGATCTACTTGTTGTGTGTCCTAAAAATTCTTTGGAAGAAACTCCTGAAATTAATGATTTACCAGTAGTTGGAGTAGTTGCTCATTTAAAATCTAGTATTGAACTTCCTAATGGAAATATTAGAATTGTTATTTCTGGAACAAAAAGAGTTGATGTAAATAAGTATAATAATTTTGATGATGATGAAGATATTTTAATGGCAGATGTGAGTGTTGTAAATCCTCCAGAAGAAGATTTAGTATCTGAAACTGCAATTAAAAGAAAATTAATTGAATTATTAAAAAAGTATATTAATGATAATCCATCATTATCTAATAGTGTGCTATCAGCAATTAAAAATAATGATGATTTAGGAATAATCACGGATATAATAACGGCTTTCTTACCATTTTCATTAGATAAAAAAATATTATATATGGAAGAAGTTAGCCCTATGAAAAGAGCTAACGCTTTAATTTATGATATATCAATTGAATTAGAAATATTAAAATTAGATACCAAGTTAGATGAAGTATTACAAGAAGATTTAGAAAGAAATCAAAAAGAATTTATTCTTAAATCAAAATTAAAAGAGATTAAAAAAGAACTTGGTGAAGAAAATGATAAAGAAGAAATAATTAATAATTATGAAGAAAGAATAAATAAGATAAATACAAATGAAAAAACTAAGGAAAAACTACTTAGAGAACTTCATAAATATGCAAATATGAATGAAAATTATCCAGAAAGTTCAATTATTATTAATTATTTAGATACTGTTATTAATTTACCATGGAATAAATCAAAAAAGGATAATTATAATACAACACTAGTAAGAAAAAATTTGGATAAAACTCATTATGGTTTAGATAATGTTAAAAATAGAATAATAGAATATATTACAATTAAAAAGAGAAATCCAGAATTTAAAAGTCCAATTTTGTGTTTAGTTGGTGCACCAGGCGTTGGTAAAACTTCCATAGCTATTTCTATTGCAGAAAGTTTAAATAAAGAGTTTTATAAAATAAGTGTTGGTGGACTTACTGATCCATCAGAATTAGTAGGCCATCGAAGAACTTATTTAGGAAGTAATCCTGGAAAGATTATTCAAGCTATTAGCAAGTGTGGGGTAAAAAATCCATTAATACTAATAGATGAAGTAGACAAAATGGGTAAAGACTTTAGAGGTGATCCTACTTCAGCATTACTTGAAATATTAGATACATCACAAAATCAATATTTTATTGATAATTATATTGAAGAACCATTCGATTTATCTAATGTACTTTTTATACTAACTGCTAATGATATTGACAATATTCCTGTTGCTTTAAGAGATAGATTAGAAATATTAGAAATATCTTCTTATAGTGATTTTGAAAAAATAACTATGGCTAAAAAATATATTCTTCCTAAAATATTTGATAGTCATATTGTTAAAAATGATGATATCAAATTTAAAGATGAATTATTACTATTTATAATCAATAATTATACAAAAGAATCTGGTGTAAGAGAATTATCTAGAATATTAGAAAGTTTAGTTAGAAAAATAATAACTGATGAATCAAATAATAATATAAAATTACCAATTAATCTAGATGAAAAGTTAGTTATAAAGTATTTAGGTAATCCATTATTTGGAACTGAAGAATTATCTAAAACTTTAACTCCTGGTTTAGTTAATGCTCTTGCATGTACTAATCTTGGTGGAAGTATTTTACCAATTGAATGTTGTATGTATGAAGGAAAAGGCAATATTATTACAACAGGATTACTGGGTCAGTCGACTACTGAATCAATTAGCGTAGCAATAAGTTATATTAGATCGCATAATGATTTATATAAAATTAGTGATTATTATTTTAATACTAAAGATATTCATTTACATGCATTAAATGCTGCTATTAAAAAAGATGGTCCATCAGCTGGAATTACTATTACCACATGTATTTTATCTTTAATTTTAAATAAAACTATTCCTAAAAATATAGCTATGACCGGTGAAATATCATTAAGGGGTGATATTCTTCAAATTGGTGGATTAAAAGAAAAAATACTTGCTGCTTTTAATAACAAAATAACAAAAATATACATTCCTTTATCTAATGAAAAAGATTTGGAGGATATACCTGAGAAAATTCTATCTAAATTAAAGATAATAAAAGTTAGTAACTATGAAGAAATATTTAATGATTTGTTTAAATAAATTATATAATTAATGTTGAATATTTATAAAAAATATGTTATAAACTTTTTAGGACACATTTTAGAGTAATTTAGAATGTTGTGCCATTTTTTTGGTTTGACACTCACTAACAAAACCCCCAGTGGAAAAATTAGTGAAGTGTCTTTTTTTATATAAAAATTAATATAGTAATTAAACAAAGGAGAATAAAAATAGTTTTAAATAATAAAATAATAATCTTATAACATTTGTTAAAAGACATGTTATCCCTCCTTTCTAAAAAAGAAAGGCACAAGACATTCATAAAATTCACACTGTTAAAATGTGTCGAATAACCTTATATCATAATGTTAATAAAAAGACAAAACACAAAAATTTAAATAATATATATAAATACACACAATTAATAAAATATTACTTATACAAAAATTGATAACTTTTTTAAAAATATACTTCAATAATTAAAATTTTGTATATTTTAATAAATTTACTTAAATAATACTATTTTTTTTGATACAATATATTAGGTAGGAATGGATGGTGATGATAGTGAAAATTTTACTTCCAGCAGATACGTATACTGTAATTAATAAAAGCATTCTAGATGATAATGATAAAAAGAATTTAATATCATTATATGAACCTATTATTGGACCAATTGCAATATGCTTATATCTTACTTTAATTAATGATTTAGATAAACTGCAAATTGAAAGTCAAGATTTTACTCATCATCATTTAATGAGTTTGATGAAAACAGATTTACAAATGATAAAAAAAGCAAGGGAAGCTTTAGAGTCAGTTGGACTTGTTCGTACATTTTATAAAGATGGAGATGTTGCTTCATATATATATGAACTTTATTCACCACTATCACCAAAAGAGTTTTTGTCTCATCCCATTTTTAATGTTGTGCTTTACAATAATGTTGGTAAAAAAGAGTATGAAAGCATAAGAAATTTATATCAGCGTGTTAACTTTAGTTTAGATGGTTATGAAGAAATAACTAAAGAAATTAATCATACTTTTAAATCATCTACAGTTATACCTGAATTTGATATAAGAGATAAAGAATATAACAAAGTTAATGTTAAAGATGTTGTGGATTTTGATATGCTAAGTGCTTCAATTCCTAAAAATATTTTTAATGAAAAATCTTTAAATAAAAAAATGAGAGATTTAATAAATAATTTAGCATATATATATAATTTGGATACTTTAAAAATGGCTGAAATCATTCGTGGAACAATTAATGCTAATGGTTATATTAGTGAGGCAGATTTAAGAAAAAAAACTAGAGAATATTATACTTACATGAATAATGGCAAACTTCCTACTTTAGTATATAAATCTCAACCAGATTATTTAAAAATGCCAAAAGGTGATACATCAAATAGAGCTAAAATGATATATGTGTTTGAAAATATTTCACCATATGATTTTTTAAAAAATAAATATAAGGGTGTTGCACCAACTCCAAGGGATTTAAAATTATTAGAATATTTATTGGAAGATTTAAAATTACAACCTGCTGTTGTTAATGTTTTAATAGATTATGTATTAAGAAAACATGATAATAAATTATCTAGAGCTTATATTGAAACAATTGCAGGACAGTGGAAAAGAAACAAAATTGAAACTGCTGAAGAAGCTATGCAACAAGCAGAAAAAGAATATAAAAAGGTATCAAAACAAACAACTAAGAGTTCAAAGAGTGTAGAACAAACACCAGTGTGGTTTAAACAAGATATTAAAAAAGAAGAATTGACAGATGAGGAAAGATTAGAAATGGAAGAATTAATGAAAGGATTTATGTAGTTATGTTTCAAAGTAGCAAAGAAATTGAAGATAAAATTAAAACAAATTATATTAATGCTTTAGCTGATCCTTTATTTAAAAAAGTAGTGAATTCTTTAGATATTGATGAACATGAAAAAATTATAAATACTACTAAAATACAAGATACTGTTATAGAATTAAATAATTGTAAAAATTGCAAATGTCTTGCAAATTGTAAGAATTCTAATCAAGGATATGTATGTTACCCAGAGGTATATAATGATCAAATTAAGTTTAAATATATACCTTGTAAATACAAAAAGGAATTATTAAAACAAGAAGAAAATAAAATGACTAGAGAAAAAGAATTAGATAATGCATCTATGAAAGATTTAGAAACAAATGATAAAGCTAGAATAAATGTTATTAAGTGGATTACAAAATTTATTAAGGAATATGATAATTCTAAAAAAAATAAAGGATTATATTTACATGGTAATTTTGGATCTGGTAAAACATATATAATAGCTGCGGCTTTTAATGAATTAAAAAAAAGTGGCTTTACTACTGAAATAGTATATTTTCCAACTTTATTAAGAGATTTAAAGGCTAACTTTGATGAACTTGAAGGAACAATTAGTTCTTTAGAAAATGTAGATTTATTATTAATAGATGATATTGGTGCAGAAAGTGTAACGAAGTGGAGTAGAGATGAAATTTTAGGTACTCTTCTTCAAACAAGAATGAATAGTTATAAAACGACATTCTTTACTTCAAATTATACTATTGATGAATTAGAAAATCATTTATCAAATAAAACTGATAAAGTTGAAGCTGCAAGAATTATTGAAAGAATAAAGGTTTTAACTGATGATCTTCAACTTCAAGGAGAAAATAGAAGAAAATAAAGGTAAGAATAATACAAAATTTCTTATCTTTTTTATATCTTTAAGATTGAAAAAAAGGTAATAATTTGATATAGTTATATAGAATGGATATGGTAGATATGGATTATGATATTAGTTTAAAAGCAATATATGTAAATAATAAAGAAACAAATGAATTTCCAAGTCAAAATGCTGGATATGAATTTGATAAGGTAAAATGTT
>JAFUTV010000007.1 GCA_017484125.1 Bacilli bacterium | reverse complement strand
TTATTTAAAAAAGGACTACATAATAGATTGTTTAATGAAGTTGATGGAGATGATTATTTATTATCTGATATAGCTATATTTGAAAATGGAAAAGGACATGAAAATATAGTTGATGACAATGGAGAATATGTACTTATAAATTCTAAATTTATTTCTACAGAAGGTAGTGTAATAAAAAAATGTTCTGAACAATTAACTCCATTATTTAAGAATGATATTACAATGGTTATGAGTGATCTTCCAAATGGTAAAGCATTAGGAAAATGTTATTATATTAATGAAGACAACAAATATAGTTTGAATCAACGAATTTGTAAGATACAAGTAAAGAATAATAAAATTGTTAATTCTAAATATTTATTTTATCTATTAAATAGAAATCCATATTACTTAAAATTTGATGATGGAGTTAATCAAACTAATTTGAAGAAGGATGATATATTAAACATAAATTTGGTTTTACCATCAAAAGAAGTACAAGATAAGAATTCTAAAATTTTAACAATAATAGATAATCTCATAAATAAGGAAAGAGACAAATTATTAAATTTGAATTCATTAAAAAAAGGACTTATGCAAAACATGTTTGTATAGTCCTTTTATTTTATTATGTCATATAATGATAAATTGTGTTTCTTACAAATAGTATATAGTGTTAATGTATTTACTAAATATAATCCAGTTTCATAATTACTATAAGCTGTTTGAGATATCATGCATTCATCAGCTATTTGTTGTTGGGATAAGTTTAATTTAGTTCTTAACTCTTTTAAGTTATAACCAATTTTCTTTTTATCAATTTTCACTTCTTTATATTTATTTTCTCTTGTTAATCCTACTATAAAATCAAGAGAGTATTTATACATATTAGAGAATCTTACAAGTTTAGTTAATGGCATTGTATCATGATCATTTTCCCAACCAGCAACAGTTGAACCAGAAACACCAAAAACATATCCTAGTTCTTGTTGAGTCATTTCTAATTCTTCTCTACAATATTTAATATTATTTTGTATCATCAGTCATCACCAATATAATTTTCCCATTAAATAGTTAATTATTCGCATTTCTATGGGTCATTTGGTAAAAATGTGCTATAATATTTTTGTAATCAAATGCAGTATCCTGATTACAAAAAGAGAAGGGAGGTAGTATTGTCTAATGCAAACTTTATATAAGAAAGATGCAAGACAATTCATTTCTATTTTTGTAAAGAATTTAGATATTGCTGATTATAACGAAGCTAGATTATGTTTTGAAAAATATTTAAAAACAAACAAGATGGAATGTATTGTTACATCTACTAATAAAATAGTTTATGCTTATGGTAAAAAGGTAGAACCTTATCTAAATTATGAGTTATCCGATAAATTAAAAGAATTATCTACTGATATTCATTTTGGTGGTATGAGATCTACTAATTTAGAAATTACGGATGGAAATTATATAAAAAGTGTTTTTTATTGTGAACCTTTAAAATCATTTAAGGGAATTGGATGTATTGTTATATTTTATAAACAAGATTATTCTGAACAAGCATATAATTTATTAACTAAAATTAAATAATTGCAATTTAACTAATACAAATTCTAAAAAATATGTATAATATAAGTAGATAATTATTGTTTATCTGTTATAATACAATACTACATTGCAATTGAGGTGGGAAAGATGGATTTAAATACAATAATAGATGATCTTCAAGAATATTGTTATGAAGATGAAGAGAGTATAAAATTAGATAAAGAAATGTTTGATAATTATCAAATTGAATTTTTAGATGGCTTTATTGGAATTATTATTAATCAATATAAAGATTCAAATAAATTTGAAGTTTATTTAAGCATAAAAAATAAAAATAAAATAGCTTGTCCTTTACTGTATAAAGAGTTTAATAATGTAATGGATGCTAAAATATATTATAAAGAATTAAAAAATTTAGTAGATAATTCAGATGAAAAAAATATCATAAATCGTTGTAAAATAGGGCTTTAAGAAGAAAATTCCACCCACTAGACACCCATATAATTCCCCACTTGTCAAACCATTTCACTATGATAAAATATAGTAAAATGAAATAATTATGTAGAGATACAAATATTATTTCATTTTTTTATTTATTATTGACTTTTTCCAAGAAAACTATATAATAAATAGCAATTTATATGTTAAGTGGTTTGATGGGATTGGAAGTGGTCTTTATGGAACTAATTGAATATTATAAATTGAAGTATCATTCTTCAAAGAAAAAATCTATAGAGGTCATTGTCCCTATTAAATCCAAATTAAAGTTTAAAATAGAAGAGAAGTAGTAGCTTTTATTAATGCGATTATTTCTCTTCTTTTTTATTCAATGGGGGATGCATATGAAATTATTGAGTTTGAAAGAACTGGATTTGTTTGATTATGTAAAATCAAGAGAGAATGTAGAAGATTATTTAAAGGATTTGAATATGATTAAATTCAAATATAGAAATGTCTTACCACCATCTCTTGCTTTAAATTTATTTGATATCAAAGTTCAGTCATCTGGAGTTCCTAAATCACAAATAGAAACTTATGTTGAAAAGAAAGATGAGTTTGAAAGAGAATATCAAGATAAACTGCAAGAAATAGAATATATTCTCTCGGATATGTCTTACAATGAACAAAGATTTTTTAAAGATCATTTTATTCATGGTGTTAAGATTAAAGCATTTGAAAAAGAATTCAGATGTGGGCCTGACATGATTGAACATATTAAAGAAAGCTCGGTAATTAAATTTGCTCTTGCTTTAGATTTAGCTGTTTATAAATAATCACTTCGGTGATTTTTTATTTTGGAAAAAGTTGATTATATAATGGAGGATATTATGATAGGAAAAATATTAGGAATTATATTTTTAATTTTTTTAGGATTATTCACTATATGCTCATGTAAAGTTGCATCATGGGCTGATCGTGAAATGGAAGAAGATCTAAAGAGGAGAGAAGAAAATGAAGAGAAAAACTTATAGAGCTATTATAGATAATGATGGTCATATAACTACTATGATTGTCAGTGGTGAAAGTAAGAAATCAGTTACAAAGGAGTTAACTGATTTTTTTATGAAATCAAAACAAATAAAAGATTATAGAAGATTTGATATTCATCTTAAGGAAGTAATTTATATAGATGGTGAATATAAATCTATCGAATAGGTGATTACATGGAATTAAGTAATCATTTATTTGTATTTGAAAATAACAAATTTGAGATAGATGATGAAACACAAAACTTTTTAAATAAAGAACTTATTAAGTCAATATTTAAAATATTATTCAATGAACAAAAGATTACTAAAAAGGAATATGAAGATTTAATTAACAAAGTAAATCGCACCTTTAACAAATAAAAATAATTATTATAAACTTTATATAAAGAAGGGATGGTGTATATTATATATGTCAAGAAATGTAGCAATATATGCGAGAGTTTCTACAGAACATGAAGCTCAATTATCAGCACTTGAAAATCAAGTACAATATTATGATGATATATTAAAACAACATCCCGATTGGACTTTATATGATAGATATATCGATGAGGGTATAACTGGTACATCTACTAAAAAAAGAAAGAATTTTATGAGAATGATGGCAGATGCAGAAAATGGTTGTTTTGATCTAATTATCACTCGTGAAGTATCAAGATTTGCAAGAAATACTGTAGATACACTTCAAGAAACAAGAAAACTTAAAAGAATTGGTGTTGAAGTATTTTTTACAGAAGATAATATTTGGACATTTAACGATGAAGATGGAGAATTAAAACTTACAATAATGGCAACACTTGCTCAAAATGAAAGTAAGAAAACATCTCAAAGAGTTAAAGCAGGACAAAAGATTTCTTTTGAAAATGGTGTTTTTTATGGTAATGGTAATATATTAGGATATGATAAGGTTGGTAGCGATATGGTTATCAATGAAGAACAATCAAAAACAGTCAGATATATATATGATAGGTTTTTAAAAGGAATTGGTACTACTGATATAAAGTATGAGTTAGAAAAGATGGGAGCTTTAACTCCTACTGGATTAAAAAAATGGAGTCCTTCTTATATTTCAAGGATTCTGCATAATCCATTCTATTGTGGAACTATTGTATATAGAAAATCATATATTCCAGATTATTTAGAGCAAAAAGCTAAAAAGAACAATGGAGAAGTTGAACAAGTTATAGTTGAAGGTACACATGTACCAATTGTAACTAAAGAAGAATTTGAAAAAGTTCAAAATCTATTCAAAGAGAAAGTAGTACATATTGTTAATGGAAAGAAAAAAGCAACTGGTGTACCAAAAAATATTTGGAGTAAAAAATTAAAGTGTGAATGTGGATCATCATTTAATCGGAGAACATATCATAAGAAAGCAACTGGAGATACATATTGTTATGTTTGTTATAATCAAAAAGCGAATGGAACAAAAGAAACAAGATTAAAAAGAGGTTTATCAGTAGAGGATGCATGTGATACACCATTAGTTCAAGATTGGAAGTTAAAGGCAATGGCAAACTTCTTATTTCAAAACTTATGGAATAACAGAGAAGAATTAATTGATGTAATAAATAAATATATTGATGAAACAATTACTGATAAAGATAATTGTAATGAAAATGAAGAAAAAATAAAAAGTATAGAAAGTAAAATTAGAACTAATAAAACTAAATTAGATAATCTATTGGATATGTGCTTAAATGGATATATCTCAAGAGATGATTATCTGAATAAAAAAGAAGAATTAGAAAATAATATTAAAGATTTAAAAACGGAAAAAGAGAAAATAGAATCAAATTATAAAATACCTAAAGATGTTTTAAAAGCTAGAATTAATAATTTAAAACAACTGGTAAAAAAGCATATAGGTAGTAAACATGAATCCATATCAGATGAAATGATAGAAGAAAGTATAGAATCAGTTATCGTTCATAAAGATAGATTTGAATGGAAATTAAGCTACCTAAATGATATAATTGATTTGAACATAAATAATAGACAAGGAAAGGCAACTACTAATAATTTATATGTAGAAGATGTTAAACTTGTTCCCCAAATAGAGCTTCAGCACAAGCTGCAATCAAAGCAAAGAAGAACTAATATTAATGATAAAAGACTAGGTAAAACTGGTCTTTTTTGTATGTTCGGAAAATAGTAATATTACGATGTATTAAAATATTATAGAGTGTGATATAATATCGATAGGTTGGTGATAGTATGAAACATGAAATGAAATTAAATAATGGCCCTTTTATGAATATTAAAAAAGGAAGATGAAGAAGCTAATCCAAAAGATATGGAAGAATATTATTCAAAAGAAGAACAAGAAAAATATGGGGTTTTAGGAATTGAAATAAAGAAAGTTAAATAATCGCAATATTAAGATATTCTCATACTTTAAAGCAGATGTAAAAATCTGCTTTTGTTGTGGTATAATATTTATTGAATGTTAGGAGGAATATGATGAAAGAAGAATTAAATCTAGTTCAAGAATGGGATAAAGTATTCCCTCAAAGTGATAAAGTAAATCACAAAAAAGTAACATTTAAAAATCATTTTGGCATTACATTAGCAGCTGATATGTATGAGCCAAAAGATTATGAAGGTAAACTACCAGCTTTAGCTGTAAGTGGTCCTTATGGAGCAGTAAAAGAGCAGTCAAGTGGATTATATGCTCAAGAAATGGCTGAAAGAGGATTTTTAACAATTGCATTTGATCCATCGTTTACTGGTGAATCAGGTGGAGAACCAAGATATATGACATCTTTTGATATCAATGTAGAAGACTTTCAAGCAGCAGTAGATTATCTAATTAGTTTAGATAATGTTGATTCTGAGCGTGTTGGAATTATAGGTATTTGTGGTTGGGGTGGAATGGCACTTCAAACTGCATGTATTGATACAAGAATAAAAGCTACTATCGCATCAACTATGTATGATATGTCTAGAGTCGCTGGAAATGGATATTTTGACGAACAAGATAATGAAGAAGCAAGATACCAACAAAGAGTTAATTTAAATAATCAAAGAAATGAAGATTATAAGAATGGAGAATATGCTCTAGCTGGTGGAGTAATCGATCCGTTACCAGAAGATTCTCCTGAATTCTTACAAGGTTATCATGCATATTATAAAACTCCAAGAGGTTATCATAAGAGAAGTTTAAATTCAAATGGAGGTTGGGCAATACAATCTAGTACTTCAATGATGAATGTAAGATTATTACATTATTCTAATGAGATTAGAAGTGCTGTAATGATTGTTCATGGAGATAAAGCTCATTCATTTTATATGGGAAAAGATGCTTATGATAATATGATTAAAGATTCTAAATATACTAGCAATAAAGAATTAGTAGTTATACCAGGAGCAACTCATACTGATTTATATGATCAAAAAGATAAAATACCATTTGATAAGATAGAAAAATTCTTAAAAGATTATTTAAAATAAAAAGCTCAGAATATTAAGATATTACGAGCAAAAAATATAGTGATATATTTGATATAATTTAATAAGGAATGTTGTATTTATGAAATTAATTGATTTAAAAGAAGTTAGTGATAATGTTAATCTTGATGAATATTTTGATTTATATAATTATGTTATAGATAATATGGAACATCCGCAATGGCTTGGAACATTTACGCGTGATGAAATAGAGCAATTATTGACTATTGGTGGTAAAATTTGGATGTATTATGATAAAGATATTCCTGTATGCTCTGTATTTTATATTCCAGCATCTAATAAATCATTAAAAAAACACAATATAGATTACGATGAATCCATTACAGGAAGTCTTGGACCAATAATGGTTAGAAAAGAATATGTTGGTAACGGATTACAAATGGCTATGCTTGATGTTTTAAATGACTATGTAAAAAGTATTGGTAAAGAACATATGTTTACTAAAGCACATTCTGATAATGTTTATTCGATACAAAATATTCTAAAAGCTGGTTATAAAATAGTGGATGAATATGAAAATGAACGAGGCCCAATGACTGCATTTGTTAAATAGTTTATTGTTTTGGCTTTTTTATTTAAAGAAATTGTAAAATATTTGCGAATGTAATTGCAAATGTTTAGCTATTTTTTGTAGCATTAGGTAAAATGTTTGAAAACTCTATTTTTAAAAATAGAGTTTTCTTTTTTAATATGTTATAATAATTAAAATATAATACATAAGTAAGTGTAAGAAGGAGATATATATGAAAAAAAATGATAAATTAGCTAGGAGTGAGTTATCTATGGAAACTGAAATTAACAAATGTGTATTATGTTATGATGCTCCCTGCAAAAAAATATATAAAAATATTGATCCATCAAGAATACTCAGAGCAATTAAATTTGAAAATACTAAGGGGGCTATTGCACTAATTAATAAAGATCTTCATTTTCAAAAAAATGAAGATTGCGATACTAAGTGTCCATTGAATGTTAATATAGAATATATATTAAAAAATATTATTAAAGATAAATGTGTTGTTAGTAATTATAATAATATAGATATAAGTACAACAATTTGTGGCATAAAACTTGAAAATCCATTTTTGTTATCATCATCAATTGTTGGAAGTAACTATGAAATGTGTAAAAGAGCATTAGAAAGTGGTTGGGCTGGAATATCTGTTAAAACAATTAGTTTAATGCAAATTGATGAGTCTTCACCACGTTTTTCAACTTTAAAAGGAAATAATAAAAGTTTTCTTGGTTTTAAAAATATAGAGCAATTATCTGAACATTCAGTTGAAGAAAATATGGAAATGATAAAAAAATTGAAAAAAGAATTTCCTGAAAAGGTAATAATTGCATCTATCATGGGTAAAGATGAAAATGAATGGAAGTACTTAACTAAAGAGGTAACATCAGCTGGTGCAGATATAATTGAATTGAATTTTTCTTGTCCAAATATGAAACATAAAGGTACTGGATCAGATGTTGGTCAAAATCCAAAACTTGTGGAAGAATTTACAAGAATTGTAAAAGAAAATACTAATGTTCCAGTATTAGCAAAAATGACACCAAATATAACTGATATATGTGTTCCTGCCATTGCAGCAAAAAATGGTGGGGCAGATGGAATATCTGCTATAAATACAATTAAATGCATAACTAACGTTGATATTGATACTTTAGTACCTGAACCTCAAGTTAATGGCAAATCATCATTAGGAGGTTATTCAGGACGTGCTATAAAACCAATTGCCTTAAGATATATTTCTGATATGACTAATAATTCTGAATTAAAAGATTTGTATTACAGTGGTATGGGTGGAATTTATACATGGAAAGATGCATTAGAGTTTATGCTATTAGGATGTTCAAGTATTCAAATAACAACTGCAATATTGGAATATGGTTACAGAATTATTGATGATTTAATAATGGGATTAAAAATATATATGAAAGAAAAAAAATATGAAAAAGTTTCCGACTTTATTGGATTATCAAAATCAAATTTAATTAATAATGATGAATTAGATAAAGATACTATTGAGTTTCCAATGATTAATTATGACAGGTGTATTGGGTGTGGTAGATGTTATATTTCATGTAGAGATGGTGGACATCAAGCAATTGAATTTAGCGAAGATAGAAAACCAATTTTAAATGCCAAAAAATGTGTTGGATGTCAGTTATGTAAACTTGTATGTCCACAAAAAGCAATTGATGTTTCTTTAAAAAGAATAAATAAATCATTGAAAACTAAAGTATAGCTATATTTAAATAAAATATAATTATATATAGAATGGAAAGAATAATATGGAATTTGAAAATGTAATAAGAAAAAGAACTGCAATTAGAAAATTTAGTAATAAAATATTAGAACAAGCAAAATTAGATAAAATATTAGAAGCAGGAAGAATAGCTCCAACTGCTAAAAATATTCAACCTATAAAAATATATGTAGTTAATACTGAAAATGGACTTTTAAAAATAGACAAAGCATCAAATTGTAGATATGGAGCTAAAACTGTTTTAATAGTATGTGGAAATACTTTTGAAGCATACCATAAGGGTGATTATTCTACGTATGAAATGGACTCATGTATTGTAGCAACTCATATGATGCTTGAAGCAACTAATTTAGGAGTAGATAATATTTGGATTGAATTATTTGATGAAGATATATTAAGAGAAGAATTTAATATTCCAAGTGAATATATTCCTGTATGCTTACTTCCTTTAGGATATAAGACTGATGATTGTCCAATTAATCCTTTACATGAAAAAAGAAAAAATATTGAAGATATAGTAGAGTATAAATAATTATAAAGTATCAACTCAACCATTAGTATGTGTAACTTATATGTGACTTATTTTATAATTAAGTCATGAAAGGAGAAAAAAGTTCATGGATTTAATAAAAATCGGAAAATTTATTGCTGATTGTAGAAAAGATAAAAAAATAACTCAAGAACAATTAGCAGAAAAACTATATATTACAGATCGTGCTGTATCAAAATGGGAAAGAGGATTATCTTTACCAGATGCAGATAAGATGTTAGATTTATGTAATATATTAGATATAAATGTCAATGAACTTTTAAATGGTGAAAGAATTGATATGAAGAATTTTGAAAGAAAAAATGAAGAATTATTACTAGAGCTTGCAAGGCAAGATGAAATTAAAAATAAAAAATTAATGACATCTATGTGGACTATTTTAATAACAAGTGCATTATTTTATGTAGGTATATTGGGAATATCATTATATAAATTAGAAGAAGGTTTTTTATTAGGTACAATTATTTGTGCTTCTACAGCATTATTTATAGTAGCAGCTTTTATTGCATTAAAATTTGAATTAGATGCTGGTTACTACGAATGCAAAAAATGTCATCATAAATATATACCATCATATTTTAGTGTTTTATGGGCACCACACATGAGTACAACAAGATATTTAAAATGTCCTAAATGTGGTAAAAGAAGTTGGTCAAAAAAAGTTATGAGTAAAGGTGATAACAAATTATGAAAAAAGTTATAAAAGATAATTGGAAATTTTTATTATTTGTTTTAATTGGAGGACTAATAGGTGGTTATTTTACAGGTTTATATTTATATGATTCATTGTCTGGTGAAATTCTAAAACAAATACAAGAACAAAATGTAACTAAAGAAATGTTAGCTATAGCCTCTATGATACAATATGGTATTTTATATGGATTAATTTTGACTTTTATAGGTATTTTATTATCTAAAAAAGTTAAACTATGGAAAGAATTTAAATTAAATAAAAAAACAATAATTACAACAGCAATTATTACTATTATTAGTGCACTTGTTTTATTCCCTGGAGATAAATTGATATTTGGTACATTTAATACTTGGGTAGGTGAACAATATATGGTAAAACCTACTATCTATAAAATTATTGCTGGATTACTTGCTGGTGGAATTATTGAGGAAGTAATGATGAGATTATTTTTAATGTCACTTGTAGTATTTATTTTTTCTAAATTATTTTATAAAAATAATAAAGAAATACCAGTCAAAGTATATATATTAGCCAATATTATTTGTGCATTAATTTTTGCAGTAGGACATATTCCTTCAACAGCAATTATGACTGAAATCACACCATTAATAGTTATTAGATGTTTATTATTTAATGGTGGATTAGGATTATGCTTTGGATATTTATATAGAAAATATGGAATAGGATATGCAATGATTTCACATGGATTATGTCATTTAATATCAGATATACTTATGATTATATTTATTTAAAATAAAAAAAGACATTTAATGTCTTTTTTTAATGACTATTTAAGTAATTTATATTAAAGATTTAAAATTATTTAATAATTCATTTGCTTCTTTCTTTTCTTTTTCTTCATATTTATTATAGTTATTTTCCAATACATTTATTGCTAATAATAAGTAACCATTCTTTATATTTGAATTTTCTGAATTATTCATATATTCGGTAAAATACAATTTAGCTAAATCAATTGATGCAATGTAGTAATTATTACTAATAGCATCTTTATAATATTTTATTGCTTCCTGCGTTTGTAATCTTGTCTCATATATTTTGCCTAATCTATATAATGATTCACCATCTTTTTGTTTAACAATTATTTTAAGATATTTTTCTGCTTCTTCTATTTTATTTTCATCAATTAATACTTTTGTTAAATAAACGCATGATAATAAATCTTTAACATCAGCACCTATTTGCAGTAATTCTTTGTATTTATATTCTTCATTTTCTTTTTTATTTTTATAAAAATATGTTCCAATATTTTGCATAGCATGCACATTACCAAGTCTAACAGCTTTAAATGAATAATCAATTCCCATTTGAATACTCTTTTCCTCATCTATTTTATTGTTTTCAATAATTGCAACTTTATGGCCTAAGAAAAATTTTCCAACACTACATAATCCCTTAGAATTATTTTTTTCATTTGCTAAATACAAATAGATTTCTAGTGCTAAAGAAATACATTCTTTATTAAATGAGTTTGTTTGATTAGTAACGATTATATTTTGCATATATTTGCTACCTTCATCAAATATATTTTTTAATTCTTTTTTTAACATGGTTAATTGATTTTCTGATATTTCAAAATGCTCTATAATAAATCCAATTTCCCATAAGTTTTGTGGATTATTTCTTCCTTTTAAAAAATAAATAAGTCTTTCGTTATGATCAGAATATACTATATTACCATATAATTCACATGCAATATCATTACCTAAATCTGCAGATGTTTTAATTAGTACTGGCTTTAAATCAGCATCGTCATATAAACAGTAAGAATTATTTAGTAATCTTTCAGCAGTGATTTTAGGAGTATTAATTTTATAATTTTTACATGCATGAATAAATAGTTCATATAAAAGTAATCCATATTTTTTATTTGAATATAAATTATTAATAATGTTTAATTCTTCATCCTCAAAAAATATAAAACTGCAATTTTCTAAAAGATTTTTATAAAAGAATGAATTAGTAGAATTGTTCAATATTATATTATTTAATTCTTCAAAAAAAACTACTAATTCTTTTTTATATATATTATCTTTAATATCTTCAAGTATTAAAATTGTACTTTCTTCCTTGCTAGATAGATATTTAAGAATTCTATTTAAATATGAATCTCTAATATCCACATTAATACTATCTAATAACTTATAATAAAAACTTCTAAGATTGGTTATATTTGTATTAATATTGTTTTCTTTAAAGTAATTAATGATAAGTTCTGGATATGTTTTAATATTAATCTTATCTAAAAGAGTGGTTTCATTCATTATATTTCACCTCTAATAGATATAATAACATATAATTTGGAATTATTGAAGAAATTCCTGGAATTTTTAAAAAAATAAAATTTATTTTTCTACTAGTTTGTTTTTTATATATTAAATATAATTTTTTCAGGAGGGGAGAAAATGAACACTTTAATATTTGATATCGATAGTACTATATGTCCTGCAAAAAAAACAAATGAAAGATATGAAGATTTAATTCCTTATAAAAAGATGATAGATAAAATAACAATGTATAAAAATAAAGGATATAAAATAGTATTGTTTACTTCCAGGAATATGAGAACTTATGAAGGTGATTTAGATAAAATTTTAAAATATACAAAGCCTATTTTAGAGAAATGGTTAAAAAAATGGAATATTCCATATGATGAAGTGATATATGGTAAGCCATGGCCAGGAAAAGATGGATTTTATATTGATGATAGAGCAATAAGACCTAAAGAATTTCTGGAAAATGATTTAGATGATTTAGCTAAAATATGCAATATTGATAAAAATTTAAATGAAATGGGGGAAATAATATGATTTATGATTTACATGTGCATACTACGGATTCTGATGGTAAATATACTAGATTAGAATTATTAAAAAGAGCTGAAGATAAAAAAATAAAATACTTAAGTTTTACAGATCATGATTATATTTCTAATATTGATATAAAAAGAGAATATGAGGAATTATATGGAAAAAGTAGTGTAAAAATTATCAACGGTATTGAATTTACAGTTGAAGATTATGAGCAAATGCATATTTTATGTTATGACCTCAAGCATACTTTGAAAATAGAAAAAAAATTAAAAGAAATTTATGAATACAACGCAAATCTATGTTTGAGATTAATAAAAAAATTGAGAGATTATTATAAATTTGATTTAAATATTGATGAATATCCAAATTATGCAATTTCTAAGGGATTAATAAGGCGGATGATTGTTGATAAAGGATATGCAAATACTCCTTATAATGCCGGTATTTTATATACTGGCAAAAATTCTAAGTTTTATGAAAAATCAAGATTTTTAGAATTAAAAGAAATTTTGAGAGTAATAAAGGAAGGAAACGGATTAGCTTTTCTTGCTCATCCATCAACTTTAAAGTTAGATGATTATTCACTTGATAAATTAATAAAAAAATTGGTAAATAACGGTTTAGATGGCATTGAAGTACTAAATACTAGTAAAACAACTCATTTACAAGAGAAATACTATAGTTATTTAGCAAAAAAATATAATATATTAACATCTTGTGGAAGTGATTATCATGACGAAAGACAAACATTTGGAGTAGAAAATAATAAAAGTGATAAATTAATTAAATTATTAAAGGAGAGATAATATGTATAAAAATAAACAATTAATTGTACTTATGGCAGGAAAAGGATCAAGACTATATCCATTAACACTTGGATTTCCAAAGTGCTTGTTAAGTATAAAACAAAAACCAGCTATTTATAATATGTTAATTCCATTAATTAATAATGGATTAAAGGATATTATTTTTGTTGTAAATTTAGAAAATAAAGTTTTAATAAAAGATTTTATGAATAATTCTTTTAAAAATATAAATTTAAATATAACTTATGTTGTTCAAGAGGATTTTTCTGGTCCAGGAAAAGCACTTGAAATAACTCAACCATATATAAAAGATAATAAAGGGGTTATTCTATTACTTTCAGATACATTATGTAAATATCCAAAAAGTTATAATAATAGTTGGATTGGCGTTTCTAAAGTAAAAGATGATGAAAAAATAATTTATTGTATGATAGAAGAAAAAAACAATATTATTACTAAAATTATTGATAAACCAAAAACAAAAATAGATACAAAATATGCAGCAATTGGACTATATTTTTTTAAAAATGCTAAGTTATTAAAAAAAGTATTAACTTTACCAATAAAAAAGAAAGAAAATGAATATCAATTATCATCTTATTTAGATTTGTATAGAAATGAAGAAAAATTAGAAATAGAGAATATTACTACTTGGGAAGATATAGGTAATTTACAAACATATATTACTACCAATAGAAATAGTTTCAATTGTAGAAACTTTAATGATTTATATTTAGATAAATTAGGAGTTATTCATAAAAAAAGTAATTATTCAAAAATCAGTTCCGAGATTCAATGGTTTAAAGATATTGAAAAGACAGATTTTGAAAAACTAAGTCCAAAATTTTATGATAATTTGAGATTAGATTTTGAATATGGTATAGAGTATTATGATTACTTAACTTTAGCAGAGTATAATACTTTTTATCCTTTAACTGATTATAGTAGAAGTTTTATATTTAATAGTTTATTGACTAAATTAATGGATATATATAAGAATAATCAGCAAGTTAGCTTAATTTTTTCAGATTTACTAAAGAAAATGTTAATCGATAAAACAAAAAACAGAATAAATGATTGGGAAAGAAAAGATTTAGTTAATCTAGATAATATAATTATTAATGATAAAAAGTATTTTGGTATAAAAAAACTTTTAAAAGAATTAGAACCTAGAATTAATAGATTATGTAATAACTCAATAAACTATATAAGTATTATACATGGTGATCCAGCATTTACTAATATATTAGTTTCACCTAGAAATATGATTTTTAAATTTATTGATCCTCGAGGAAATTTTGGAATAGATACAATATATGGAGATTATAGGTATGATTTAGCTAAACTACGTCATTGTTATCATGGTAATTATGATGATATTATTAATGATTTGTTTGAAGTTAAAGAAAAAGATGGTATTTTTAAATTATTATTATATAGGGATAATAACTATAAATTATACGATGAAATAATGGAAAAACACGAAATAAATATTAATGATATAGAATTAATCGAAGGACTACTTTTTATTTCAATGGTACCATTACATAGTGATTATCCAAAAAGACAATTAGCATTTTTTATTCAAGGAATCAAATGTTTAAATAATCAATTGGATAAGGAAGATGATTATGAATAGTATATTTTTAATAATAGGAATAATATATTTTTTTGGATTTTTATTAACTTTAATTACTATTTTGTTAGAAAAAATTTATAAAAATAAACTTAATATAATTCCTAAAGAATATAAAGATATTTATGTATTATTGCCAGCACTAAAGGAACAAAAAATAGTAACATCTACCATTGACTGGTTTAAACAAGTACAATATAAAGGAAAAATAAAGTTTGTAATTATTACTACTCAAAAAGAAGAAATGGAATATAAAAATAAAAAAATTAAAACTCCAACAACAAATCAAGTGGTTAATAAGTATTTAAAACAAATAAAAGATGAGAGATTTATTCATTATCATTACCCTAAAATTCATGGTAATAAATCATCACAAATGAATTTTGCAATAAAATTAATTCAAAAAAACTATAAACCTGATAGTAAAAAAACATATATTTCAGTATTTGATTTTGATTCTCAACCAGAACTAAATACATTTGACATGTTAAATAAAGTATCATTATTAAAAAATAACCCCGATGCAATTAATCAAGTTCCTTTATGTATTAAAAATTATTATGAGTGTTCCAAAAATAAAATCATTATGCTTTTATATGCCATGCATCATTTAATACGTTCATGTAGTATAGAAAAATTCAAACTTTTATTATCATCATTATCTAATTTAAAAATACCACAATATTGTATGGGAGCATGTATGCATTTAAAAATGTCCACATTATTAGAAAATGATTATTTTCCTATATTTGTAGATGATTTAACACTAGGATATAGAATGTCAATTAAAGGAAATAGGTTTGCGTATTTACCAACTTATAATTATTCATTAATTCCAAATAAATTATTAGATTATTGTAATAGTGCAACTTTAATATTTAAAGGAATATCCACCTATTTAACAGAAATAAAAAATACTAAAAAACATTTATGGGGAAAGATAAAAATGTTTACAGCTGGAACTGGAAATATAATAGTATTTACTATTATACCGTGGATGTTAGTAGTTTATTACATATATTCAATAGTAACAAAAAATTTAAATTTTACTTTTTACTTATGTTTTTCAATTCCATATTTATGGTGTATAGCATCATATATAATAATCAAGATTAATAAAATAAAAGACAAAAAAATTAATTCGTTTTTGGCATTTATAATTTCACCAATATGGTTTGTTTTTAGACCAATAGGTTTCCTAATGTATTTTAAAAAGCTACTATTAAGTAAAATAACTAAGAAAGATATAGTTTATAAAAAAACTGAAAGGTAACATAATGAATAAGGATAGTATTAAAGAAATATTTAAAAACTATAAAATAGAAATAAAAGAATTAAATAAAGCAAATAATTCATTTTCTTCAGATGTTTATATAGTATCTACAAATGAAGATAAGTATGTTTTTAAATCATCTATTAATAAAGAAAAAATAGAAAATGAAAAAAAGTATTATAATCATTTGTATAATTTTTTGCCAACGTCCAAAGTATTATATAGCGGTAAATACAATAATTATTATTACAATATTATTACATATTTTGAAGGTAATAATAGATTTGATGATGAAGGAAATAATTTTTCTAGAAATGATTTAAGAAAACTTGGTATGCTTCTTGCTAAATTGCATAATTGTAAACTATTAGATCAAAACGATAGTTGGATCACATACATAAATAAGAGTATTAATTTATCGATTAATTCTATTAATAAGGTAATATCTAATGATAGTCAAATGATAATATCATTTATGAAAAAATATTTAGAAAAAAATATTATAAATAATTATGAAAATTGCATTATTCATACAGATTTTAGAATAGGAAATACAATATTTGGCAATAATCAAGTTGGATTAATTGATATGGAAAGTGTTAAATGCGGTGATTATATATTTGATTTTGTTAAATTAAGTAGGATATTAAATAAAAAAAATTTTAAAATATTTTTAAATGGATACAAGAATAAAAGATCAATAGATGATTATTTTTATGATAGATTGGAATTTTATAGATTATTTGATTCCATTATATCTATAGAGTGGTGTAATAAAAATAATCAAATAAATACAAATTATTATAATAATAATTTGAAATACTTATTAGAATATGTTGAGGTGATAAAAAATGGAAAGTGGAACATTTAATCATAATAAAAAAATATTTAATCTAATAATAAAGTATTCTAAAGATTTGGGATTGTCTAAATTAATATTAGAGGAAATGTCTTCAAAAAGCGCAAAAGAGTATATGAAAGATATTAATGACTGTGGCGTAAAAACTGCTAATGTATTGTCTGAATTTAGTATTAATAAAACTAATATAATTATTGAAAATTACATTTCTGGAATGACAATTGATCAAATTTTAAAAAATAATTCTCCTGAAAAATTAACTGCTTTAAAACAATTATTCATAATATATAAAAAAATATCTAATAATGAAAATTTGTGTTTAGACTGGAATTTAAAGAACTTTATTTATCATAATAATGAATTATATTATATTGATTTTGTACCAAGTATTTATAAAGATAAAATAAGATGTTCAAAAGAAGAAATATTAAAAGATTATATTGATACTTATTTGGATAGTAATGTTACTCTATTAGGAATATATTATTACATTTTAAAAACATTATCCAATGCCGTGAATAAAGAAGAATTATTATTATTTTCTTATGAATTAGATAATTTATTTAAAGAAGAATTAAATATAAAATTAGATTTTAATAGCCAACACGAATATGGAAAATGTATAAAAATAATGCGTGAATACTTAAATTCCAATTTTAGTTTTAAACAATTGGAAGAGCAATTAAAAAAAGTATCATTGGAAGAAAAAGTAAATGAAGATTATAAGAAAAAATATGTCTTACATATGTAAGTACAAATTTACAAATAAAATGTTTATTAAGTATTCACCCAAACAATTAAAATATATGAAGCAATCGCTAAAAAAAGTAATTAATAATTACTCAATAAGTACAATAGATTGTATAACGTATTTAAGAAAATATTATAATGGAAATTTAGAAAATGCAATGAATAGTATAACAGATGAAGAAGCAAATCAAATAAGATTTAATTGTATATATCAATCAAAAATATTAACAGAATTATTATTAAAAGAAGGAATTTTTGGATATTATGTATCATATAAATCAATTAATTTTACAACTTTAAAAGCTGATGCATTAATTAAGGAATCACATACAAGTATATTTATTCCTACAATTATAAATAAGAAAAAGTGTTTAATAATTTTAGAACCAGGTTTGAAAATAGATAAGCCTATATATTTATTTGATGATGTATATAATGAAAAAGATGATAATCTAAAAATTAAAATCGGTAAAACTAATAATAAAAAATATCCATTTTATTTATTATTAGATGGAATTAATAAATATTCCTATAACCCTAATCCTCATCAAGTTTATCAGGAATTTGATATTAAATATTATACTATTAATCCTATAAAATTATTAATTCCGCATATTTATAAATATATATCTGGTTATAGAGCAACTAATTTTTCGTTAGATATTGCAAAAAGAATGAGTTTAACCATTTTACCAGTAAAAGAAAAAATTGAAATTTATATTGATAAAGAAAAAGAACTATTTCAATATTCATATGATGAAATAAATAGGGCTATGTTATTAAAAATATTACCAAAAGTATGTAAAAATTTGGATTTGAATTTACAAGAGACAATAGATAATATTTTATTTATGAAAAAAATAAGAAAAGAGTTTATTGAAATGATGGATAAAAATGCTCTCAAAATATATTTAGGGAAGTGATTATATGAAATACGCTATATTTATTGATATTGATGGAACATTATTAAATGATAACAATATAGTAAGTAATAGAACTAAAAACATAATTCATAACATTATAGATTTGGGACATAAAGTAGTACTTTGTACAGGACGTACTAGAATATATGCAGAAAAAATATCAAAAGAAATTGGAGCAAGTTCATATGTGATTTCGTCAAATGGTGCTGAAATATATGATTATAAAGAAAATAAAGTTATCTATTCTTCATTAATATCAAAAAGTGTTATAGTAGATATTCTTCATGAAATTAAAAATAGAAATGCAAAAATAACTTTAGCAATTGATAATATTGAATATATTATTGGAAAAAAATATAATTATTATCAAAAATATATACCTAAAAATTACAATTCTTTTATTAATAATCATAATACAAAACAAGCTATGATAATTGCACAAAACAAAGATTTAAAAATATTAAGAGATGTAATTAGTGTATATGATGATGTTGAAATAACTAATAAAAACACCATTTTAGAAGAACAAGGTTCATGGTTTAGTATTGTGAAAAAAGGAACTTCAAAAGGAGAAAGTATTAAAGAGTTTTGTAACTATTTTAATATATCTAATGAAAATATTATTTCAATAGGAAATGATTATAATGATATACCGATGTTTAATCAATCAAAAATATCGATAGCCGTATCTAATGCCATAGAGGATTTAAAAAATAAAGCAGATATAATAACTGAATCAAATAATAATGATGGTGTTGCTAAAGCACTAGAAAAATTATATTTGTCAATACTTTAACATTAAAAACACTAAGATTATAATTATTTATTATTAATACTATGCAAAATCTTTTATTTATGATAAAATATAAGTAATTAATATAGTAGGAGGAAAAATTATGGAAATAAAAAGACAAAATGCTATAGTAACAGGTGCCGCTAGTGGACTTGGATTAGAATTAACAAAACAATTATTAAATGAAGGTGCAAATGTTGCTGCAGTTGATATTAATGAAGAAAATTTAAAAAAACTAGAACTAGAATTAAATTCAAAACGACTTAAAACTTATAAAGTTGATATGGGAAGTGTTGAATCAATTAAAAAGTTTAGAGAAGATTATAAAAAAGATTATAGTGACGTAGATATTATTATTAATAATGCTGGTATTATTCAACCATTTGTTAAAGTGGGTGAATTATCAGATGAAGTAATTAACAAAACAATGAATGTTAATTTTTTTGGACCACTTAATTTAATAAGATTATTTATGGAAGATTTAACTAAAGATAGAAAAGAACAATATATTGTTAATGTATCTAGTATGGGTGGTTTCTTTCCTTTTCCAGGTCAAACAATATATGGTGCATCTAAAGCTGCTTTAAAATTATTTACTGAAGGATTATTTGCTGAACTTGAAAAAACTAATGTAAGAGTTATGATAGTTTTACCTGGTGCTATGGCTACTAATATCACTAAAAACTCTAATGTTGAAGTTGCAACTACAGAGGAAAACACATCATTTAAAATGTTAAGTCCAGAAGTTGGAGCAAGTATAATAATTGAAGGAATCAAGAAAAATAAATTCAAAATATTCTTAGGTAGTGATTCAAAATTTTTAAAATTACTATATAAAATTAATTCTATATGGGCAATTAGATATATTAATAAAAAAATGAATAATATTAATTAGTAAACATATGAAAAAAATAATATTAGTCATATTTTTATTACTATGCGTTAGTGCATGTAAAAATAATGATATACCAAATATAGAAAAGGAAGATAATTATATGGAAAATATTAGGGTAATTATTAATGATAATAGTTATGATTTTATAATGGAAAATAATGAAACATCAAAGGAATTTTTAAAATTACTTCCTAAAGAATTTGATATGAATGAATTAAATAATAACGAAAAGTATATATATTTAGATAATACTTTAAAAACAAATCCTATAAAAATAAATCATATAAACGCTGGTGATGTAATGATTTATCAAAATGATTGTTTAGTTATATTTTATAAATCTTTTGATACATCTTATTCTTATACAAAAATAGGACATATTAATAATTTACCTGATTTGGGTAATAAAAATATTTTAGTAAAGTTTATTACTTCATAATTTAAAAATATAATATACATAAAAAATGCTATAAACTATAGTTTATGCTTTTTTTTATTTAAAAAATATTGTATAATTTATTTATAATAAAGGGTGATGAAAAGTGATAAAAACGTTAAGTATTGGTCATGCTTCATATGATATATATGTTCAAGTTGAGGAATTTCCAAAAGAAAATGTCTATGAACGATTTGTAAATAAAATTGGATGTGGTGGTGGAGATGCATCAAATGTTGCTTATATGCTAGCAAAATGGGGTGTAAGTTCTACTTTTGCTGGTACTATAGGAAATGATATGTATGGTAATCGTATTCAAAAAGAGTTAGAAAGCGTTGGCGTTGATACAAGATATATTGAAACAACTTATGATAAAGATACTAATGTATCCTTTACTATTGTAAATACTAAAACTGCTTCATCAACATTGTTTAATTACTGTGATGAATATGTTAAATTGCGTAAATTTGATTTTGATTTTCAACCAGATTATATTATAGTTGATGGCCATGATTCATATGCTGCCAAATCTACAATTGAAAGATTTCCAAAAGCCATTACTATATGTGATGCATCAAGATATGCTCAAGAAGTAATTGACTCTGCAAAACTTTGTCAATATGTTGTATGTACTAAAGATTTTGCAGAAAAAATGACTAATATAAAAGTGGATTTTAATAATACCGCTACTTTAGTTAATTTATATGATGTTTTAAGGAAAAAATTAGATCATCAAAATATCGTAGTAACATTATCTGAACATGGTGCATTATATCAAGTAGATAACCAAATTAAAGTTTCTCCAGCACTAATGGTTAAAGCAGTTGATACAACTGGAGCGGGAGATGTATTTCATGGTGCGTTTGCTTATTCTTTAATAAAAGGATGGAATGTTGAACAAGCTGTTCGATTTGCAAATATTGCTGCAGGACTTTCTACTCAAGTAATTGGAGCAAGAACATCTATTCCTAAACTTCAAGATGTTGAGAAAATATATGAAGAAAAAGCCAGTTGATCCATTTACTGTTTTGCTTCCACATTTAGATTTGCATGGTGAAACTGCTGATTCTGCATCCTTTCTTTTAGAAACATTCATTAAAGATAATTATTTAATTCAAAATAAAAAGATTGTGGTTATTCATGGAAGAAGTGGTAATGTATTAAAAAAGAAAGTTCAAGAAATACTTAGTAAAAATAAGTATGTAGATTCATATAATATTGATCCTGTAAATGATGGTCAAACGATAATTAGTATCAAAAATGTCACAAAAAGTTGACATTTTTTATATTTTATGTTACAATTATACCGTCAATGAAATAGGGGGATTGGTTTTATGAAAGGATACGTTTTAGATTACGTTAATGAAAACGAATTTAGAAAGTTAGAAAGAGCATTAAAAAAATATAATATGATTGCTTATAAGAAATTAAACTTTACTTACTATCCAGCACTAAGAAGTGGTCAAGCAGTTGGTGAGTTAATTTCTCAAAACAAAACTAAACATACTAAATCTTATGAACTTAAATTACCAAGTGATAAGACATTTGCTCAAATTCATGGAGAAATTAAATTACATTATACTATATATGAAAAAGAAGAAATTGTAATGCTTGAAACTATTTCTCCAGAAGATATATTAATTGAAGGTCATAATTCAGAATTAACTGCATACAAAGGAGTTATGATTTCTAAAAATAATTCAGCAAAGGATATGTTTAAAGTAGATTTACTTTCTATGCTACAAAATAATAAATAATCATTTGTTTAAGCAAATGATTTTTTTATTATATAAAATTAAGTTGAAAAAGATAAAAATGTGCTATAATAACTCTTATGAGGAGTAAAAATCATGAAAAGAAGCGAAGTAAATTATAATGAATTAAGTCCAATGATGCAACAATATATGGATATAAAAGATGAACATGTTGATGAACTTCTTTTTTATCGTGTTGGAGATTTTTATGAATTATTTTTTGAAGATGGTGAAGTAGCTTCTCGTGCTTTAGAGTTAACATTAACTGGTAAGAATGCTGGATTAAGTGAAAGAGTACCAATGTGTGGAGTGCCTTATCATAGTGTTAAACCTTATATTGAAAGATTAATTGATCAAGGATTTAAAGTAGCAATATGTGAGCAATTAGAGGATCCTAAAACTACTAATAAAATGGTTAAAAGAGGAGTTATTCAAGTAATTTCTAAAGGGACACTAACTGATCTTGAAATGATAAGTCCTAAAGATAGCAATTATATTGCCTCAATTCTTAATTTTGGCTCATCATATTTACTAACTTATGCTGATATTTCAACCGGTGAATTAAATTCCTTGGAATTATCTTTTGATAAGCAGAAATTAGTTAATGAAGTATTAAATTTAAATATTAAAGAAATAGTTTTAACTGATAGCGATGATGTAGAACTAGTTAATGATTTAAAAAATACTTATGGTATAGAAATATCATATTCTAAAGAATTTTTAAAAGATGGTTATGAATATTTATTTAATAATCTTGATGATAAGAAAATAAGTGGATTAAAACATTTACTTTATTATCTTACTATAACTAGTATGAAAGATTTATCTCATATAGAACAAGTTAATGTAATTAATAAAGATAAATATTTAGAAATGGATGTTCATTCAATTAGAAATTTAGAATTATTTGAAACTTTAAGATTAAAAGAAAGAACATATTCACTTATCTGGTTAATGGATAAATGTAAAACAGCAATGGGATCAAGAAAACTTAAAAACTATATGCTAAATCCTTTAAAGGATATTGATGAGTTAAATAAAAGATATGACATGATTGAAAAATTATGTAGTGAATTTATTATAAAAGATGAATTAAGAGAGTATTTGTATGAAGTATATGACTTAGAAAGATTATGCGGTAAATTAGTGTCTGGTAATATTAATGCTCGTGATATGCTTCAAATTAAATCATCTTTAAAAGTTTTACCTAATATTATTAAAGACATAAAAAAACTGAATTTTGACTATGAAATTGATGATTTACATGAAATATATGATTTAATAGATAAATCTATTTATGAAGATCCACCTCTAACATTAAAAGAAGGATTTCTAATTAAAGAAGGATATAATAGTGAATTAGATGAATTAAAATCAATTAGAACGGGTGGTAAAGATTTTATTGCCAAATTTGAACAAGAAATAAAAGAAACAACAGGATTAAAAAATATTAAAGTAGGTTATAATAAAGTATTTGGCTATTTTATTGAAGTATCTAAAGCTCAAAGCAAGCAAGTAAGAGAAGATTTTGGATGGGAAAGACGTCAAACATTAACTAATGCTGAAAGATTTATTTCACCAAAATTAAAAGAACAAGAAGCAATTGTATTAAATGCCGAAGATAAAATAATAGATTTAGAATATAATTTATTTAATGAAGTTAAAAATATAGTTAAAAAAGAAATATTTTCATTAAAAAAAGTTAGTGAAGTTTTAGCAAATTTAGATGCAATTATTTCTCTTGCTGTAGTAAGTGATGAATTAAATTTAGTTCGTCCTAAACTTATAAAAGAAAATAAAATTGCTATAGTAAAAGGAAGACATCCAGTTATTGAATATGTTTCTAATAATTCATATGTAGCAAATGATTGCATAATGGATGAAAATACTAATACTTTATTAATTACTGGTCCAAATATGTCTGGTAAATCTACCTTTATGAGACAACTTGCTATAATTATTATTATGGCTCAAATGGGATCTTTTGTTCCAGCAGAATCTGCATCTATTCCAATAATTGATAAAATATTTACTAGAATTGGAGCAAGTGATGATCTAGTTTCCGGAGAATCAACATTTATGGTAGAAATGAAAGAAGCACAGCATGCAATTTCAAATGCAACTAAAAATAGTTTAATATTATTTGATGAACTTGGAAGAGGAACAGCAACATATGATGGTATGAGTTTAGCACAAGCAATTTTAGAATATGTAACTAAAAAGATTGGATGTAAAACATTATTTTCTACTCACTATCATGAATTAACTTCTTTGTCTTTAGATATGAAAGAGATAAAAAATATTCATGTTGAAGCTCATGAAGAAAATGGTAATGTTACATTCTTACATAAAGTTGTAGAAGGTCCTATTGATAAAAGTTATGGAATTCATGTAGCGCGTCTTGCTAAAATGCCTGAAGAATTACTTATTAGAGCTTCTAATATATTAAAAATATATGAATCTCATGATAAAATGAATAATAACATTCATGAACAAGTAACATTTAATTTTGATGAAGTTAATGTAGTTGAAGATCATATATCTAAAGAATTAAGAGAATATTTAAATAATATTGATATAAATAATTTAAGACCAATAGATGCAATTAATATATTAGATGAACTAATAAAGATGAATAATAAATAAATATGAGTTAATCTCATATTTTTTAATATTAATAAGAATTAAATAATTGTAGACTAAAACTACTTATAAGTGGTATAATTAAACTTATAATATTAATAAAAAACTTTATAGAAATGAGGTTATAAAAAATGATTAAATCAAGAAGTGAATTAAGAGAAAATGCAATGGTTATTTTATACCAAATTGATATATGTAAAAGTCAAAATATTAATTATAATATTGAAGAAATAATATCTAGTAACTTAGAAGTTGATAATGAATTTGTTAGAGACTTAGTATATGGAATAATTACACATGAAGATGATATTATTAAACTTGCAAATAAGTATATAGCTAAAAATTGGACAATAGATAGATTAGATAAAACAGGTGCAGCAATACTTAAAATAGGTATATATGAATTAAATTACACTGATACACCCGATATTGTTGCTATTAATGAAGCCGTTGAACTTGCTAAAAAATATAGTGATAATAGTGTTAGAAAAATTATTAATGCAGTATTAGATAAAATTTTAAAAGAAAAATAAAAGTATTTATGGAAGATGAGGTGAAATATGAATATCAAATATGTAACAATATCTGATTTGACTAGATATATCAAAGCTAAATTTGATATGGATACTCATCTAAATAGAGTATATATTAAAGGTGAAATCTCTAATTTTAAACATCATACAAGAGGACATTTATATTTTACATTAAAGGATGAGAATGCAAGAATATTAGCTGTAATGTTTGCTTCTTCAACTAAATCATTAAATTTTGAACCAGAAGATGGTATGAAAGTATTAGTAAGTGGAAGAATATCAGTTTATGAAGCAACAGGAAATTATCAAATTTACATTGATAATATGCAGCAAGATGGACTTGGCAATCTTTATTTAGAATATGAAAAATTAAAGAAAAAACTTTTAGAAAAAGGAATGTTTGATGATAAATATAAGAAACCAATTCCTAAATATCCTACTAAAATAGGAATTATTACTGCTCCAACTGGTGCAGCAATAAGAGATATACTATCAACCATTAAAAGAAGATATCCAATTTGTCAAACGATACTTTTTCCAGCACTTGTACAAGGAGTTGGAGCAAAAGAATCCATAGTAAAACAAATTGAAACTGCTCAAGAATATGACTTAGATGTAATTATATGTGGTAGAGGTGGAGGATCTATTGAAGATTTATGGGCGTTTAATGAAGAAATTGTTGCAGATGCAATATTTAAATCTAAAATTCCAATAATAAGTGCAGTAGGACATGAAGTTGATTTTACAATTGCAGATTTTGTCGCGGATCTTCGTGCACCAACACCAACAGGTGCAGCTGAAATGGCAGTTCCAAACTCACTAGATATTATTAATCTTATTAATCAGTATAAGATTAGATTAAATGAAGGAATTAATAATCAAATACATAAAAATACTATTAAATTAGATAATATAAAAAATACTTTTGTGTTAAAAAACCCTTTATCACTATATGAAATAAAAGAACAAAAATTAGATAATATAATAGTAACTTTAAATAAATATATTAATAATATAATTGAAAATGAAAGTTTAAAATATAATAATATTATTGCAGCAAATATTTTAAATAATCCAGAGAATTTATTTATAAAAAAATATCATCAATTTGAAGTATTACTTAATAAAGTGGAATTGTTAAATCCATTAAAAATATTAGATAAAGGGTTTAGTGTTGTAAAATTAAAAGATAAAGTAATTAAGGATATAAAAGATGTAAAAGAAAAAGATAAAATTGAAATAACATTATCAAAAGGAATAATTAAAGCAACAGTTTTAGAAACGGAGGAAAAATAAATGGAAAAAGAAAAAACATTTGAGGATTCTTTAAGTGAGCTTGAAGCTATAGTTAAAGAATTAGAAAGTGGCGAAGTTGACTTAGATAAAGCCATAAAAAAATATAGTGATGCCATGAAATTAGTAAAAGTATGTGGTGATAAATTAACTAAAGCAACTGAAGAAGTAAATAAAATATTAAAAGAAAATGGTAATTTAGAAAACTTTGAAATACCAACTGAAGAATAATTATTTTAACTTATGGAAGTGAATTGATAATATGAAAGCAAATTATACTTTATTAAAGACAGAAAAAAATACCCAAGCAAGACTTGGAATAATGCACACTAATTATGGTGATTATGAAACACCTATGTTTATGCCTGTTGGAACACAAGCAACAGTTAAAACATTATCACCTGAAGAAATAAAAGAAGTTAAAAGTGGAATAATTCTTGCTAATACTTATCACTTATGGTTAAGACCAGGTGAAGATGTAGTAGAAAAATCTGGTGGTCTTCATAAATTTATGAACTTTAATGGTCCTATTTTAACTGATTCTGGTGGTTTTCAAGTATTTTCGTTAGCTAAGCCAAAAGATATTAATGAAGATGGTGTTAAATTTAAGAATCAATATAATGGTGATAATTTGTTTTTAACTCCAGAAAAATCTATTGAAATACAAAATAAACTTGATAGTGATATAGCTATGTCTTTTGATGAATGCATAGGTTTTCCTCATACTAGAAAATATGTTGAAGATTCTGTAGAAAGAACTCTTCGTTGGGCAAAAAGAGGCAAAAAAGTGCATAATAATCCTAATCAAGCACTCTTTGGAATTGTTCAAGGTGCTGAATTTGAAGATTTAAGGCGTCATTGCGTTGAAGAATTAGTGAAAATGGACTTTGATGGTTATTCAATTGGAGGAACCGCAGTAGGAGAAGCAAAAGACGTGCAATATGAGCAAGTAGAGTATTCTTGTAAATATTTACCAAAAGATAAGGTTAGATATTTAATGGGTGTTGGTGATCCAATAGATATAATAGAAAACGTTATTAGAGGCGTTGATATTTTTGATTGCGTTGCCCCAACGAGATTAGCAAGACATGGTCATGCCTATACAAAATATGGCAAAATAAATTTAAAAAATGCTAAATATAAAGAAGACTTTACTCCTATTGAAGAAAATTGTGATTGCTATGCATGTAAAAACTATACTAAAGCTTATATTAAACATTTAATAAATAGTGAAGAAACTTTTGGCGCAAGACTTTTATCAATTCATAATATTAGATATTTAATTAGATTATGTGAAGATTTAAGACAATGCATAAAAGATGATAATATTTTAGAATATAGAGAGGAATTTATTAGTAATTATTATGGAAAAAATAAAGATAAGTAGTATTAATATAGTTTTAATAATAATTGTAATTGCATTGCTTTTAGTTCCTGCGACTATATATATATTAAAAAGTCACTATGATGCAATGAATCTAGTAATTGAAAAAAAAGTAATTGAAAAAGCAAGTGAATGTTATAATAGTAAAAAATGCAAATCAAAAATTATTAAATTACAAGAATTAATTGATAAAAAATATATAGAAAAAATATATGATCCAATTAGCAAAGAATTAATAAATTTAGAATCATATGTAGATTTAGAAAATAATGAATTTAAGATAGTTAAATAACTATCTTTTTATATTTTTAGAAATAATACTACCTAATATTACAGATAAAAAAATTAGTAAATAATAAATTATAGATTTAATACTTAACAGTTTTAATATTAAACTAAGAAAAAGTAATATTAAAATAATAATAATACTTGTTTTAATTCCAATAATTATACCCTTACTATTGCTTTTTTTAGCAACTATAAATCCTATAATAGCAAAATAAATTAAATTAAATATTAATATTATTGATGAAATACTATTATATGAAATATTACTTATTAAATATATTAAACTAATAAATAAATTAAATAGGATAAATAATAAACCTAATATAAAATATTTTTTAAATTTAATCATTAGTATCACCTTAATAAAAAATATATGTTTAAATTATTATTTTATTACTCATAATAATAATGGTGATATATATGCAAGATATATTAAGTATATCTTTAAGAACAATACTTTTTTATTTTTTTATAGCATTAGCTTATAGAATAATGGGAAAAAGAGAAGTAGGACAACTAGGCGTTATAGATTTAATAATATCTATTCTTATTGCTGAGCTTGTAGCAATATCTATAGAAAACTTTAATGATAATTTACTTAATACTATTGTTCCAATAGTAATATTAGTTATTATAGAGATATCTTTAGCATATTTTTCTGTTAAATCTAAAGTAGTTAGAGAAATATTTGATGGTAAACCATCATTAATTATTCAAAATGGAAAATTAAATTATAAAGAAATGGTAAAATTAAGATATCCAATAGATGATTTATTATTACAATTAAGACAAAATTCCATAAAATCTATTGAAGAAATAGAATATGCATTTTTAGAACATAATGGAAAATTATCTATATTTCCATATAATATATTACATTTAAAAAGTAATTATCCTATGCCATTAATAATTGATGGAGATATTCAAAAAGATACTTTAAAGGCAATTAATAAAACTAAAACTTGGTTAAATAAAAAAATATATGAAAAAGACTTAGATTATAAAGACATATTTTATGCATTTTATAAAGGAAATACATTATTTATAATTAAAAAAAGTGATACTATTAAATAAATATTTGTATCAAATTTGACATATTTAATATTTTGTGCTATAATTGATACACTTACATAAATTACACGAAGAAAAAAATTAGGGGGTTTTGTTTGTGAGAGGTCATAAAAAGACTTTAGTATTTGATTTAATACTAGTTGTCATGACTTATCTAATCTTTGCTTTTAGTTTACTTGCTGTTAATATGATAAGATATCAAAATATAAAGGTAGGATTCTATGGTTTACTTATTATATCAGGTATATTAATGTATTATTGTGTAAGAAACTTTAACAAAGGTATAAAATAATAAGAATTAATAATTCTTATTATTTTTTTATTTAATAAATATTTTTTTTATGTTATTATATATATAATAGGAAGTGAAAACTATGAAGAAAAAGGGATTTGTTCTTGTCGAAACAATAGTAGTAGTAGTAGTTTTAACAATAGGTTTAGTAGCAATCTATTCTTCTTTTTCTTCACTATTAGCAAACGATAAAAGAAGAGCAACATATAATGATGTTGCATATATTTATAGAACATATTATATAGAAGATTTTTTAACATCTTTAAATATAGAAGATTGGTTAGATTATTATTTAGGTGAAGAAGTAAAAGATGCATCAGGTAATATTATCCATGGTGGTAAAAAAATACAACAATTTAGTTGTAATAATCCAAACCTTTATAAAATAGATGGAAATACTACCAATCAGGGATTGATAGATAATAATCTTACAGCATCAACAGCAAATTTACCAAATTCAGAGTATGTAAAACTAACATTTTGTGAAACAATGTTAAGCAATCTAGGAGTAAAAAATGTATATATAACCAATTATAATGTAAATGATTTAAAATTATGTACCACAAGAGGTGGTATAGCTTCATCATGTAATAAAAATAATCCAGAAAACTATCGTAAATATGAAGCATTATATACAATGAATACTAACATGATCTATTATTTAAGAACATTATCAGGAAAAAGTGATGGAGATTATCGTATCATAGTAGAATATGAAGAAAAAGAATATGATAAAGACGATACAATAACAAAAGTAAAAAAACAAGGAGCCTTAGTATGTCCAGATGGATATAAAGAAGATGTAGATGGAATATGTCAAAGACAAATAATAAGAAATTATTATAGTAATACAAAATTAAGTAAAAGAGCACAAGAAGAAGACGAAGAAGAAGAGTATGTTGTAGGAACAGCTACATTTGATACAGGAAAGAGTTTTAATACTAAATTAAAAACTTTAGCAAAAGGAAGTAGTGTTTCAAGTTATTCATCAACTGATAATATAATATCATCATTTCAAAGAGCAAGTACAATGTCTAACGAACAAAAAATACGTAGTGTAATAATATCATCAAGTGATTCAAAAGAACCAATATATGCATGGCTTGATGGCACAAATATATATTGGTATACTGAAGCAGAAGAAATCTATTATAATAAAGATAGTTCATATATGTTTAAAGAATTTACAGGAATAAAAACAATAGATATAAAAGATATTGATTCATCTAATACATTAAATATGTATGGTATGTTTTCTGGAATGAGTAGTTTAACAAACATAGATTTAGGAGATAAATTTGATACTTCAAAAGTAATAAATATGGGTGACATGTTTCATGGAATGGGATTAACAAGTCTAGATTTAGGAAATAAATTTGATACTTCTCTTGTTATTAACATGTATTATATGTTTGGTTGGATGAGAAAATTAACAAGTTTAGATTTAGGTGATAAATTTAATACTTCTAATGTTCTTGATATGGGTTCAATGTTTTATTTTAATTCATTATCTAGTTTAGATTTAGGTGATAAATTTGATACTTCTAGTGTTTATAATATGGAATTCATGTTTTCTAATATGTCTCGGTTAACTAGCATAGATGTAAGTGGTTTTAATACCTCAAATGTTACTAATATGGGTGCTATGTTTAGTGCAACGTCTTCATTAATGGAATTAAATGTAAACAATTTTAATACCTCAAAAGTAACAAATATGCAATTAATGTTTAGTGATTGTGGAGTATCTGAATTAAACTTAAGTAATTTTAATACCTCAAACGTAACAGATATGTCAGCTATGTTTCATGGAATGAGTAAGTTAACAAATATTAACATTGGTAGTTTTGATACATCTAAGGTAACAGATATGGCAGCTATGTTTTATAACATTTCAAAACTAAATAATTTATCTATCAAGAATTTTAATACTTCTAACGTAACAAATATGAGTGGTATGTTTGCAGAATCAAAAAATATAAATATATTGGATTTATCAAATTTTAATACTTCAAAAGTAACCAATATGGCCAATATGTTTGTAAATATGGACAATATAACATCTCTGGATTTAAGTAGTTTTGATACATCTAATGTTACTAATATGTCAGGTATGTTTTGGAGTATGGATAAAATAACTGAACTGGATTTAAGCACATTTGATACTTCTAATGTAGTACAAACACATGATAATTATGAATTTTTTGCAAATAATAGAAAGTTTGCTTATGGCCCAGGAAATACTTCTCATGGGATGTTTGGTGAATGCAACAATTTAAAAACAATTTATGTTGATGATAAATGGACAATGGATAAAGTAACTAGTGCAAATAGTGTTGATATGTTCTCTATGTCTTATAATATTGTTGGTTCAAAAGGTACAAAATATACCTACGCTCATATAGATAAATTATACGCACATATTGATGGTGGAACATCTAATCCAGGTTATTTATCTAAAAAAATTGATCCAAATGCATATGCAGAATTTGATAGTGGAGCAGCTATTAATCGAAAATTAAAATCATTAGCAGCTGGTAAAAATGTTGAATTTTACTCAGATGATACAATAATTAAGAGTTTTCAAAGAAGCAGTGTATTAAAATCAACATATATAGAAATTTCTTCAAGTAATTCATCTATTCCAATATATGCTTATATTGAAAATGGTAATGTTTATTGGTATTCTGATACTGATAATGTTAGATTTGGCAGCTCTAGTTCGTCTTTATTTTATTATATGAAGGGTATCGAAAAAATTGATTTATCTGGAATATCATCACAATTTACAGACAAAATGGCTTCAATGTTTTCTAATACAAAAAGTCTGACTAATTTGACTTTTGGAAATGAATTTGATACCTCAAATGTAACAGATATGTATGCCATGTTTTATGGAATGAGCAAAATAACAAGTATAGATTTAAGTACATTTAATACAACAAATGTAACAAATATGAGTTATATGTTTTATGAAATGAATGGCTTAACAAGTTTAAATCTTGGAAATAATTTTAATACCTCAAAAGTAACTAATATGACTAGTATGTTTAGTAATGTACGTAAATTAACATCTTTAAATTTAAATAATTTTAATACCTCAAATGTAACATCTATGTTTGGTATGTTTAATGGAATGAGTAGTTTAACAAGCCTTGATGTTAGTTCATTTAATACTTCAAAAGTAACAAATATGGGTTCTATGTTTAATGGAATGAGTGGCTTAACAAACCTAAATTTAGGAAATAATTTTGATACCTCAAAAGTAACAAATATGGCTCATATGTTTGATGGAGTGAGTAGTTTAACAAGCCTAAATTTTAAAAATAAATTTATTACATCAAATGTTGAAGATATGAGTTATATGTTTTCTGGAATGCGCAAATTAACAAGTATTGATGTAAGTGATTTTAATACCTCAAAAGTAACAAATATGAGATCTATGTTTTCTAACATGAATAGTCTAACAAGTTTAAATATTAGTAATTTTGATACCTCAAAAGTAACAAATATGGCTATTATGTTTAATAATGATTATAAAATAACATCTTTGGATTTAAGTAATTTTAATACTTCAAAGGTAACACTCATGTGTGGTATGTTTTATGGAATGAGTAGTTTAACAAGTCTAGATTTAAGTTCATTTGATACATCAAGTGTAGTTGATATGGCTGGTATGTTTGCAGACGTTCAAAAGTTGAATAGCTTATCAGTTAATCATTTTAATACTGAAAATGTTCGAAGTATGTTAGGAATGTTTTGGAATATGTTTGGACTTAATAGTATTAATATATCAAATTTTAATACTTCAAATGTTGAAAATATGGCTCATATGTTTGGCGGTTTATATAGAATTTCATCAATTAATTTGAGTAATTTTAATACTTCAAAGGTAACTGATATGTCAGGTATGTTTTATGGAATGAATGGTTTAACGAGTCTGGATTTAAGTAATTTTGATACATCAAATCTTAAAAAAACAAGTAACTATGTAGATATTGATGCTTTTGATGGTTCTTGGTCTGCTTCCTATTATGGTTCCGATAGTTATCGTGGAATGTTTCAAAGCAGTATTAACTTAAAAACAATATATGTTGGTAATAAATGGAATATGAGTAATGTTACAAAGAGTGACACAATGTTTTCATCTGCATCAAGTCTTGTCGGAGGTTCAGGAACAAGATATAATTCATCATATACTGACAAAACGTATGCAAGAATAGATGGTGGAACATCTAGTCCTGGATATCTTACAAGAAGATAAAGAAATATTAATTTAATAATATTTCTTTTTTCTTTATTATTTTCTTTATTTTATTATAATTTTTATAAACTATATATATTATATTTATTGCTTCAGCAATAACTAAAGAATATAAGCCTATTTTTAATAGTGATAATAAAAACATAAGTATAAGTTTAATTATTACACCAATTGTAGTTGTTTTCATAGTAAATTTAGAATAATTTAATGCTTGTAGTATGGATGATAATGGTGCTTCTAAATAGTAAAGAACAAAAAAGATAGATAGAAAAGCTATATAATTTGATCCTTTATTAGTATTATATAAAAGATTAAGTAAATAATCTCTTTTAATAAATATAAATATAGTAATAATAAGTCCAAATATAAAAGATATTATTAGGGATTGTTTTATTCTTTTTTTAACATGTTTAATATTTCCTTTTGCATAGTATTTAGATATTTCAGGAATTAATGCCGTACATAAAGAAGCAATAATAAAAGATGGCATCATAAGTAAAGAAAGAGCATATCCATTATATATTCCATATTCTAAAGTAAAATAATTAGATGGATATCCCATTAATAAAAATGTATTTGAAAGTATTATAGGTTCAAAGAAAAAGCCTATACTTCCTATTATTTTACCTGATATTAATGGAAGAGAATCATTAAATAAAAGCAATGATACTTCTTTGTTATATTTAATATCTTTTAAAGATATATTTACATTTTTAGGAAGTAAAAATATAAAAGTTAATATAGATGCTCCTTCAGTTAATATATTAATAAGTAAAAAAGATAGTATTCCGGCTTCAATTGATATATTAGTTATTTTTGGTAAGAAAAATATTATAAAAATAATTCTAATGGATTGTTCTATTATATTAGATATTGTATTTGGAAGCATTTTTTGTATTCCATAAAAATATCCTTTTAATATACACGCTAATGCCATATTTGGCATAGAAAGAGTAGCGCCAATTAAAAGTACTTTAACTCTTGGTTCATTAAGTAATGTATTAGAAATAAAATTACTAGATAAAATAATAATAAGCATTGTAATAATATTAATTGTAAGCAAAATAAAAATTGCTTGTGACATGATTGTTTTACTTCTAATTTTACCTTCAGATATTAATTTAGAGATAGTTATTGGCATTGCAAACCCAGCAATAGTTACTATTAAAGAATAAGTAGGCATAATTAAAGTGTAAAGTGATATTCCTTCACTTCCTATAATTCTTGTATAAAGTATTCTTATTATAAAGCCCATTACTTTTGTAATTAAACTTCCAACAATTAAAATTAAAGTAGATTTTAAAAATTTATTATTTTTCACTTAAACACCCTTTAAATATTTCATATTTTGTTTTATAATTAAAATATATGTATTAAATAGAATTTTTAGGTGAAAAAAATATGGATTCAATTAAATTTAGTAGTTTACAAGATTTATATAATAGAATTAAACCAGCTTTAAGAAGTAAAGTTAAAGAATTAAAATTAGATAATAAAAAATATATAAGTGAAGAAGATATTTTTAAATATTTAAGTGAAACAAAATGGGCTAATGCTAATAATTTAACTTTAGATGAGATGGTTGATGATATTTTATATTTAGATAATGATAAAATAGATAGTTTTGTTCAAGATAAAATTATAAAAAATAAGATTGATGCTTTAAAAGAAAAGGATGAAATATATGGAAATAACAATTGATGATTTGCTTAAAGTTGTAAAAGAATGTATAAAAGATGAAGAAGAATTAAAAGTTATTAATAAAGCTTATCTTTATGCTTATTCATGTCATAAGGATAAATCAAGAAAAAATGGTGAAAGTTATATAACTCATCCCTTAAATGTTGCAATGATTTTAACAGATTTAAATGTTGATTATATTACTATTAGTGCAGCATTACTTCATGAAACAATTAATCATGGAGGTTCTTCTAAAGAAATAATTGATGATATGTTTGGTCATGATATTTCCATGATTGTTGATGCTATATCTAAAATAAATAAATTAACTTTATATGATGATAAAGAATCTTCTGCTATGAAACTTAGAAAAGTTATGGTAGGTCTTTCTGAAGATGTTAGAGTATTATATGTAAAGCTTGCTGATCGTCTTCATAATATGAGAACTATATGGGCACTTGATGATCATGCAAGAAAAGAAAAAATAATTGAAACTGAAAATGTATTAATTCCTATTGCAGCTCGTCTTGGAATTAATACAATAAAATCAGAACTTGAAGACTTATGTCTTAAATATTCTAAACCTGATATTTATAATGAAATATTAGAGAGATTAGAAAATACTCATGATGAACTTAATAATGAACTTGAAGATATGAAAGCAGAAATATCACAAATTTTAACTGAACATGGTATTAAGTTTAAAATTAAAGGTAGAGTAAAAAGTGTTCATAGTATTTATGAAAAAATGGTTAATGGACATAAATGGGACGAAATATATGATATTTTAGCACTTAGAATTATTGTTGAAAAAGTTGAAGAATGTTACCTAGTTATTGGTTTAATTCATTCTAAATTTAGACCTCTTCCTAATCGTTTTAAAGATTATATTGCTATGCCAAAAGGAAATATGTATCAATCTCTTCATACATCTATTTTTGGCGTTGATTCATATGTATTTGAAGTACAAGTTAGAACATATGAAATGGATGAAGTTGCTGAAAAAGGAATTGCTAGTCACTGGTCATATAAAGAACATAGTGATGGCTCTGTAACTAATATAATGGAAGAAAAATTAGAATTATTTAGAAATCTAATCGAACAAAATGATGATAATAGTTCTGACACTGATTTTGAAAATACAATAAATTCAGAATTTTTAGGAAAAATGATTTATTGCTTTACACCAAAAGGAGATGTTATTGAACTTCCAATTTCTTCAACACCTGTTGATTTTGCATATCGTATTCATTCAAAAGTTGGAGATACATGCGTTGGTGCTATAGTAAATAATAAGATTGTTCCTCTTGATTCACAGTTAAATGATGGTGATATAGTAAATATTAAAATAGATAAGACAAGTACACCATCAAAAGAATGGTTAAATTTTGTTAAAACTACTCAAGCAAAAAATAAGATTAAATCATTTTTTTCTAAACAAGATAGAGAACATTATATTGAAATTGGAAAAGAATTACTTGAAAAAGAAATTAGAAAAAGAAAATTATCTATTAATGAAGTATTATCAAATGATCATATTAATAAATTAACTCAAGATTTAAAATTAGAAAATCTAGAAGATATATATTTATCATTAGGATCATTAAGATATACACCAACGTTTATAATAAATTCAATATATGAAGATAAAAAAGATGTTTCTGATATTTTACTTAAAAAAGTAGAAAAATTATCAAATTATAAAGAAAAAATAGATTATAAATCAGACATAATTGTATCTGGTACTAGTAACATTAAAATTAGCTTAGCCAATTGTTGTCATCCAATAAAAGGAGATGCTATTAAGGGATATATTACTAAAGGAGAAGGTATAACTGTTCATAAAATAGATTGTCCTAATATTAAAAATGAAACTAAAAGACTTATTGATGTTGATTGGAATAAAAATAGTGATAATACATATTTAACTACAATTGCAATTAAAGTAGATAATGATAAGAATAGATTACTTGATATAATTGCCGTGTCTTCTTCAAAAAATATATATATTGATAGTATTAAAACCAAAGAGGATACATCAAATATTACATATAAATTTAAAGTTAGAGTAAGTAATTTACAAGAATTAAATAATTTAATAATTAATTTAGAAAATCTATCTTATGTAATTAGTGTAGAAAGAGTGATGGATTAATGAGAGTTTTGGTACAAAAATCTGGTTATGCTAATGTTAGTATTGATAATAAAATATATAATGAAATAGATAACGGTTTAGTAATATTTGTTGGATTTACTCATAGTGATGATGAAAAAATTATTGATTTTATGGTTAATAAAGTAATTAATTTAAGAATATTTGAAGATGAAAATAATATAATGAATAAGTCGGTATTAGATGTTAATGGAAGTATTTTATCAATTTCTCAATTCACTTTATATGCTGATAGCAAAAAAGGAAATAGGCCATCATATATAAATGCTATGCCAGGTGAAAAATCTAGTATTTTATATGATTTATTTAATAAAAAATTAAATGAGCATATAAAAACATTACCAGGTGTTTTTGGTGCTGATATGAAGATTAATTTGACTAATATTGGCCCAACAACTATTATGTTAGAAAAAGAAAATTAAATATATTAGTTTGGGGGATTATATGAAAATGTTTTATGACAATGATGAAATATATTTAATAAGTAAACTAATTAGTAGTAATAATATTACTCTTGCTTATAGAAAAACAAAAGATTATATGGAGAAATATCCAAATGATGTTGGTATAATTCCAACTTATGTAAAAATATTAAACTTAAAAAGATTATACCAACAAGCTGAAATAATTTGTAGAAATACTTTAAAAAATATTGATAAAGATGATGAAATGTATAAAAAAATATTATTATCTTTAGGTATTACTTTATCAAATACTAATAAATTAGATGATGCTGAATATATTTTAAATAAATGCTATCAATTATATGAGCATAATAGGTATTATATTCAATTAAAGTTAGCGGATATTTATATAAAAATGGGTAATAAAAATAAAGCATACAATATTTTAAATGTTTTAAATAATAATAATAAAGATTCTTTATTAAAATTAAAAAAAAGCATCCTATTAATTGAAGATGGTAAAGAAAATGAAGCATTAAATATACTTTTAAATATAGAAAGCAATTTCTTTAATAGAACAAATGAACAAGAAAAAAATTTTTATATTGGTAAAATTTATTATAATAAAAATGATTTTAAAAAGGCTAAAATTTATTTAAAAAATGCTTTAGGAATTAGAAATGAAGTACATTATAGAGCATATTTTTTACTAGCTAAAATAAAATATAAATCGGGTTTTATTGAAGAAGCTATTTGTATGACTGAAGAGGTATTAGACTATAATATTTTTGGACAGGGGTTATTTTTCATTATTGATTTATATATGGAAATGAGAGAATTTGATAATGCAAAAAAATATATTGAATTATTAGATGATAAAAATAAAAACATCTATACTGATAAACTATTAGTATTAGAAAAAAAAGTTGAAAATGAGCCTAAAAAAATTATTAAAAGATTAACTCAAATAGAAAAGTTTAATAAAAGATATAATATAAAATAATTAAAAGTGATGAATAATATTCATCACTTTTTCTATTAAAATTAATAAAAAACTATAGGAATAGAACTTAATTTGTAGTATAATAATTGATAGTAATAATAGATAATTTAAAAAAAGGGTGATTAATATATGTTTAATGGAACTGCAGGAAGTATGTATGAAGAAATTGAAGAAGCTAGAAGAATTAAATTAAGAAAAAGAAAAATAATGCGTAAAAGAATTACAGCAATAGTTATATTACTTATTATAGTTTCTTATTTATTATTATTATTAAATGATATAAGAAGATATTTTAATGGAGAACATCCTTTAATAACTATTAGTTATTCTTCAAAAGATTATGATGATGGTAAAGTAGAAACATATTATTCTATTGGTTGGCTATTTAGATATTATACAAGAGAAACAATTAATGATACTGAAATAAAACCATTTTGGTCACCAATAAGATTTGATTCTACACTAAATAGATTTGCTAGTGATCCAAATCTTCCTGAAATAGATGAAAACTATGTTGTACCAGATAATATTAGTAAACAAAGCAAAGTAAATGGAGTGTTATTCTTCTATGATAAAGATGAAAATTTGCTTGGAACATATAAATGTTTGCTATCTGAAAATGATTGTGAAATAGCATTATCTAGTAAAGAAGATGACGATAAACAAAATAGACCTAGTAATATTCAAATGAGTATTATTGAAAACAGGTATGTATTTGTTGCGGACTACAAAAGCAAAAATACTCAAGCAGAAGAAAAACATATATATTTATATGATATTGTTGCTAAACATATTATTGCTCAATATCAAGATGTTAGATATACAGTTTTAGAACGTGATGAAGATAATAAAATGTTTGGTACTATTGATTCTTCTAAATATATTGTAAAGAAAAATGATCGTTGGGGTATTGATGAAGTAATAAAAGGAAAAGTAGCTAATTTTGAAGATTATAAATACAAGTATATTAATTATGATGAAGAAAATAAATTATACATTTTTAAAGATGAAACAAATCAATGGATTGTAATGAATGCCAATACAAGAGCATATTCTTCACCAATAACTGAAACAATTGATAGTTTATATTATAAAAATGATAAGATATATATTATTGCTTATGTTAAAAATGAAAACACTTTAAGAAAAACATATTATTTATATAATCAAGATGCTGTTAATGTGTTATCTAAAGATGATATAGATGATTTAAAGGCTTATGATAAATTTTTAGCATATACAAAAGATGATTACTTATATATAATTGATTATGATGGAAAAGAAGTAATATCAAAAATTAAATTAGAATTCACAATTTCATATACAAATATTAAACCATATACTATAAAATTAATGGGAAATACTTTAATTATTTCTACACCAAAAGAACAAAGCGCAACTCATTTAACAACAGAATATTATTATAATATGGAAGATTGGACACTTATAAGAACTAGAGATAATGTTAAAGAAACTACCTAAATAAAATTGACTTAAAGCAAAAAAATGTTATAATACATACTAATTTAAATAAAGGAGAAAAACATATGATTACTAAGCAAAAAGGAATGGTTGATGTTTATGGTGATTATTCTAAAAAATGGATGTATATAGAAGATGCCATAAGATCAGTTTTTGAACATTATAATTATAATTATATTAGAACACCTATTTTAGAAGCAAGTGAATTATTTCATAGAAGTGTAGGCGATTCTAGTGATATTGTTACTAAAGAAACTTATGACTTTATTGATCGTGGAGATAGAGAAGTAACCCTTAGACCTGAGGGTACTGCTGGTGTTGTAAGAAGCTATATAGAAAATAAAATGTATGGTGATGCTATTCAACCAATAAAACTCTACTATAGTGGTACAATGTATCGTTATGAAAGACCTCAATCAGGAAGATTAAGGGAATTTAGCCAATATGGGTGTGAAGTATTAGGAACAAATGATCCAGCAATGGATGCTGAAATAATATCTATTCCTGTTAATTTGTATAAATTACTAGGTCTTAAAAATGTAAAAGTTAAAATTAATTCTTTAGGCGATGAAGAAACAAGAAAAAAATATCATGATGCATTAAAAAAATATTTTAAAGATAGCATTGATACTTTATGTGATGATTGTAAAGAAAGATATAATAAGAATCCTTTAAGAATATTAGATTGTAAAGTTGATGGAGATAAAGAAATTATTAAGAATGCACCTAAAATATTAGATTATTTATCAGATGACGCAAAAAATAGATTTGAAATGGTTCAAAAATATTTAGATTTAATGCAAATAGAATATATTATTGATGAAAATATAGTTAGAGGTTTAGATTATTATAATCATAGCGTATTTGAAGTAGTTGCAGATGTTAAAGATTTAGGACCAGGATCAGTTTTATGTGGTGGTGGAAGATATAATAAACTAGTAAGTGAATTAGATGGACCGGAAACTTCTGCAATGGGTTTTGCTGGAGGTCTTGATAGATTATTACTTGTATTAGAACATGAAGATATAAAATTAAATATTAAAAATGAGATAGATGCATTTATTATGTATGTCAACGATTTAGAAAAAGAATATGCAATAAGTTTAAATCAAGCATTAAGAATGAATGGATTTACCACTGATACAGAATATAATGGTAGAAATTTAAAAGGTCAGTTTAAACAAGCCGATAGATTACATGCAAGATATTTAATAATATTAAATAGTGATGATATTAAAAATGGAAATGTTAAAATCAAAGATAATTTAACAAAAGAAGAACAAATAATTGCTGAAGCAGATTTAGTAGATTATTTAGACATGAATAGTTAAGGAGATTTTTTATGAAAAAGAATATTTTAATTATAGCGGTTATTATTATAGCTGTAGTTTTAGGGGTTTTAGGATATTTTAATTTTATAAATAATAATGAAAAAAGTGATGTTATTCCAGCTAGTTATATTGCAACATTTCATGGAGAAGTTGATGATGTAGTTTATGAAACTTATATTTATAAAGAAGAAAATAATAAATTTAAATATGTTAGTGCAAAAATATCACCAACAGAAAAGAATAAAGATAAAAAAATTACTAGTATAGGTGCTGAAGGTATAGTTGATATTATTGATGAAGTTTTTACTAAAGCAGAAGAAAATAATGCTTATACATATGTAATTATACCAGGTGATGACAAACAATACACTATTGATGAATATAGAGATAAGATATTTTCTGAAATAGTTGTGGATTTTGATGAAGTTTCCTATGATGAAAATGGTATTGCAAGTAATTATATAGCAATATTTTATAAAGATAGCATGGATAATTTAGAAAATCCAAAGTTAATGTTATATATTTATAAGGCAAATAACATTTTAGATAATTATGGATATATGTATATTCTTACTCAAAGTAATATGGATGGTAGTATTGAAATCTTAGAAAGAGGTAATTTAAATTGGAGTGAAGATGTCATCAATTTTGCCAAAGAAAAAAATATTGATTCTTATGTCACTGTAAAAAATGATGATACAAAATATACATTGGAGGAATATTCAAATAACTTTTTAAATAAATAACAAAAGGATGTGTTTTAATGAGCAAATTTACTAAAGAAATGGTTGATAGTTATGCTGAAAAACTATTAATTGGTCTGACAGAAGAAGAAAACGCAATGGTTTTATCTGAATTTGATGTAATAGATAAGGATATAGATATTGTAAATACTATTGAAGGCATTGAAAATGTTGAAGTAATGACTCATGCTTTAGATAATATGCAAATCAAAGAATTAAGAGAAGATATAGCAGGTGTTACTCCTGATATATCTGATTTGCTTTTTAATGCCAAAAATAAAATAGGACGTGAGATTGAAGTGCCAAAGGTGGTAGGAAATGATGAAGTATAATTATTTAACTATTGAGCAATTACATCAAAAATTAATTAATAAAGAAATAAGTGTTGAAGAGTTAGTAAATGAATCAAAACAATTAGCAAAAGATTTACAAGAAAAATGTAATGTTTTTGATTATATGATAGAAAATCCAGAAATAAAAGAAGTAAATGATAATTTATTATCGGGTATTCCCTATGGAGTAAAAGCTAATTATTCTACAAAAGGTATACTTTCAACTGCTTCTTCTAATACTTTAAAAGATTATGTACCTTTTTTTGATGCAACCTCTATTGTTAATTTAAATAAAGCTAATGCAATTATTGCTCAAAAAACTGCAATGGATGAATTTGGAATGGGCGGAACAGGAACAACTGCAAGAACTGGTATAATTAAAAATCCATGGGATCATACAAGAATGTGTGCTGGATCATCAGCGGGTTCTGCTGCTAGTGTTGCTTATGGTGTTTATCCTTATGCTCTTGGTTCAGATTCTGGTGATTCAATTAGAAAACCAGCTGCTTATTGCGGTGTAGTAGGTTATAAACCAACATATGGTATGATTTCCAGATATGGTTTATTTGCTTATGCATCTTCTTTAGATCATTGTGGTGTATTTACAAGAAGTGTAAAAGATGCTGCTATTGTTGTAGATAATATGAAAGGATTAGATCCTAAAGATATGACAACATGGGATTCATCAAATATTAATTTATATGAATCAATTAATGGTGATATTAAAAATAAAAAATTATGTTATATAAAAGAAATATGTGATATTAATAATTATCCTAATGCAACAGATGAATTAAAAAAGCACTTAGAAAACTTTCACAATGTTATAGATAAAGTAAGAAAAGATAATATAATTATTGATGAAATAAGTGTTGATGAAAAACTACTTGCAACAGTTGCATCGGTTTATAATATTATTGCCTTTGCTGAAGCTACATCTAATATGTCTAATTTAACAGGAATAATATTTGGACCAGCCGGAAGCGGTGCAAGTGTAACTGAACAAATGAAAGATCATAGAACAAAAGGATTTTCTCCACTTATTAAAAGAAGATTTGTAATAGGATCATATGTTTTGCAAAGAGAAAACCAAGATAGATATTTTAAAAATGCCCAAAGAGTTAGAAGATTAATAGTTGAAAAATGGAAAAATATTTTTAAAGATTATGATGCAATTATATTACCAGTTTCTTCAGGACCTGCAAAAAAGTTTGATGATAAATCTATTATTGATGGTCCAACTAAAATTTTAGAAGAACACTTACAAATAGGAAATTTTGGTGGTTTTCCTTCAATAACTATTCCATGTGGATTTGTTAATGATTTACCTGTTGGACTTAATATTACCGGAAACATATTTGATGATGCAAATGTTTTAAATATAGCATATGCTATTGAATCAAAAATGGAATATAAAAATCAAATAGTTAAGGAAGTGAAATAATGGAAAATTTACATGTTGTTATTGGACTTGAAATGCACTGTGAGTTAAAATCTAATTCTAAAGTGTTTTCTGATGGTAGAAATGCTTATAGCGATACAGCAAATATAAATGTATCACCAGTAGACATGGCTTTTCCAGGAATTCTTCCAGTAGTTAATAAATATTGTGTAGAAGAGGCTATTAAAATGGCTAGTATTTTACATTGCCAAATACCTGATGTAATGATATTTGATCGTAAAAACTATTATTATCCAGACCTTCCAAAAGGCTATCAAATAACTCAATGTAGTAAGCCTGTTGGCATTAATGGATATTTAGAATATGATTCAGGTAATAAAATAAAAAGAGCAATTATTCATGATATTCACTTGGAAGAAGACAGTGCTTCACTTGATCACTTAAATAATACATCAATAATAGATTATAATAGAGCAGGTGTACCTCTTTTAGAGGTAGTAACAGAACCATGTTTTAATTGTGCTAAAGATGCTGTTAGTTTCTTAGAAAATATGATAAAAATATATCAATATACTAATATATCTGATGCTGATACTAAAAGAGGACAAGTTAGATGTGATGTTAATGTTTCTTTAGCTAATGAAAAAGGTGAGTATGTTACTCCTAGATCTGAAACTAAAAATGTTAATTCATTAGGCAATATCTTTGCTACAATTAATTATGAAGAAAAAAGACAAAGAGAAGCCTATTTTAATCATAGTGAAGAATTAGTTCAAGAGACAAGAAGATTTGATGAAGATACTCAAACAACAATTAGAATGCGTACAAAAGTAGATGCTATTGATTATAAGTATTTTATTGAGCCTAATATTCCTCCATTTAAAATAGAAAAGGAAATGGTAGATAAAATTGTAAATGATATACCAGAACTTCCATTATCAAGAAAACAAAGATATTTAAATGAATATAAATTAACTGAAGAAGATGCTAATACATTAATTAAAAATAAAGATTTATCAGATTATTATGATGAATGTATTAAAATTGGTATAGATAAACAAATAGCATCTAATTGGGTTACAGTAAATATTTTAGGAGAATTAAATAAGTCAAATATTTCAATTAAAGATTTTTATATTACTCCTAATTATTTAAAACAAATAACAGATAATATTTTAAATAATAATATATCATCTAAACAAGCAAAAGAAATATTTGCTAAATCTATTTTAGAAAATAAAGAGCCAAATACATATATAAAAGATAATACTCAATTATCTGATGAATCTTATTTAAGAGATTTAATTGTAAGTATTATTAATAATAACTTGGCTCAAAAAGAGGCATATTTAAATGGTAAAACTAATTTATTTGATTATTTTGTAGGTCAAGTAATGAAGGAAACAAAAGGAAAAGCAAATCCTGTAATTACAAAAAAATTATTAAGAGATTTATTAAATAAATAAGAGGTTTATTATGAAACATGCAAAAAGAAATAGTATTATTATATTAATTATTACAATAGGCATACTTTTTTATATATTAAAAGATGATTTTAATAGCATAGTAAAAGTATTACAACAAGCAAATTTATTATGGCTTTTTATAACAATATTATTATATTTTATATACTTTATATTTGATCAATTATCTTTACATAACATAATTAAACAATATAATAAAAATTTCAAATTTCAATTTTCATTATATTTAGGTATAATAACTAAATTTTTCAATGGTATAACACCACTTGCCAGTGGTGGACAACCAATGGAAGTATATGAAATGCATAAAAAAGGAGTTAGTTACTCAAATGGAGCTAATATTGTTATTCAAAATTATATTGTATTTCAAATAGCATTAGTTTTTTGGGCAATATTAGCTATAGTATTAAATCAAGTAATGCATTTATTTGCTTATATTCCAATATTAAAGCAACTAACTATTATAGGATTTATAATAAATTTTGTTATACTAATATTATTGTTTTTAATTAGTTTTTCTAAAAATTTTAATAAAGGATTAGTAAATGTAATTATAGGATTTTTATCTAAAATAAAATTAGTAAAAGATAAAGAAAAATCAATAGAAAAATGGAATAAAAGATGTGATGATTACTATGATAATGCCAAGTTATTACTTCAAAATAAGAAAGTATTTATAAAATGTACATTATTTCAAACAATATCACTTGGGATTTATTATGTATTACCTTTATTTATAGCTTGGTCTTTAAATTTAGGAGATAATTTAAATGTAATTAATACAATAGCGGCATCATCATATATTTATGTTATGGGATGTTATGTACCAATTCCAGGTGCCAGTGGTGGAATGGAATATGCATTCTTAGGATTCTTTGGTAATTTCTTAATAGAAACTCCTCTTAAAGCATTATTAATATTATGGAGATTCTTAACATATTACGTTCCAACAATAGTTGGTGCAATAATATTTAATGTAGCAAATAATCAAGAAAAATAAGATTTTTACAATTATATGTAAAATCTTATTTTTTTATTTAATAAATGTATGTTTTATTAAAAATGATATTAAAAATCCAAATACTGGAGAATTTCTTCCAATTATTACTTTAATAGGAATTAGTATTTTAGCAATTATTTCAATATATTTAATAAAAAAGAAACAAATATTTAATAAATTATAAGATTATATTTTAATCTTTTTTATTTTGTGATAAAATATATTATAGAATAGAGGGATTGTATATGGATGAAGAAATTGAAATAATTGAAAATATTCCAAAAAAAAAGGGAAATAAAACTTTAATTGTAATATTATTAATTGTTATTATTTTATTAATTGCTGGATTTTTAGTATATAAATTTGTTTTGTCTGCTCCTAAATCAAATAATCGTACAACAAATACTAATAACCAAAGTGAAACTACTAATAACGAAACTAATAATGAAAATACTACAGATGAAGAAACAAATTCATCTAATATAAAGAGTGAAGAAGAAATAAAAAAAGAAATAATTAATAAAATGTTTATTATTATATCTCCTAATGCTAAAGAGTTAAGTGATGAAGAAAATATTATTTTAGATGGAATAAATGAAGAAATTTTAAAAGGCAATTTAACTGATGAAGATAAATTATATATTACTTTAAAATATTTGGAAAAAGCAAAATCTGGACCTGTTACTATTCCTTATGAAGAAAATAATAATGAAGAATACAAAAAGATATTTAATGGAATACCATACACCTTAGAAGAAATGGTTAATTGGGATTCTTCAAGACAAATAAGTATAAGTGATATTGAAGAAACATATACAAATATATTTGGTGGTAGCGCTATTTATAAAGATATAAATAAGGTTCCAAGTATGAATTATGATGAATTAAATAAAGTTTATTATAGCTATTGGGGTGCCGGTAATGTTTATTATCAATGTGAATTAAATATAGTAAATTATGATGTTGAAATTAATGATGACACTGCTGAAGCTAATATTTCACTATATTATAATTTATATAATGTAAATAATGATTTTAATTTTAAATTTATTTTTGAAAATGTAGATGATAATTATATACTATCTTCATTAATTCTTCAATAATATTTATCAAAATAAAAAACTTCCCAAATATTAGGAAGTTTTTATTATTTACTTTTCTTTTTATTTTCTTTTAATAAATCTCTAATTTCTTCTAAAAGAATTTCTTCATTTGATTTTACAATTTCTGCTTCTTTTTCTGCTTCTTTTTTCTTACCAATAGACATTAATTTATTTACGGCTTTTAACATAATAAATAATACTAAAGCCATAATTAAGAAATTGATTACTGCAGTTACAAAATGTCCCCAATTTAGATATTGACCACCATAAATTGCTATTTTTCCTTGAACTTCAGCACCGCCAATGCCATTAATTAATGGATTGATAAAATCATCAGTTAAAGCAGTAACAATACTGGCAAAAGCGCTACCAATAATAACACCAATTGCCATATCCATAACATTTCCTCTTAAAACAAATGCTTTAAATTCATCAATGAATCCTTTACCTTTGCCTTTTAGCTTACTTAGATTATCCTTCTTCACAATAATTACCTCCAATTAACTAGATTATATAGTAATTTAGCTTAAAAATCAAGAAATAGTATAAATATTATTGATTAAAAATAAAATCTTACAAAATATATCAAATTATTTATTAAATAATGCATATAATATGTACTAACTACATTATTTGTTGTAGTTAAATATGTAAAAAATAGAGTAAATAATAAACCCTAAAACAGGGACTAACTTGATTTTTTTGCAAAAATATGTTATACTATAGGCACTTTCTTTGTTGGAAAGAATTGGAGGTTTTTGAAAGTCATGAAAAGTGAGCTGAAGGTGAAATTAGTAGCCTTTATAATAACTGCAGTAATTGTTACTAGTGGGGTATTGAAAAACAACATTTTGATTGATAAACAAAAAGTAATTGAAACAAACCAAGTATTAGCAATGGAATCATATAATACTTATGATATTAATTTAGATTTAGATGTATTTATATTAAATAATCAAGAGGTATTTGATTTTTATACTAATATGTTTGGTATATCTTTAGATGATTTAAAAGAAAATATTATTAAAGATAATGATGGTAGATTAAATTATAATGATTTAGGTAATACATCAAATACGTATGAATCATTAGATAAGAATTTAATTGATTATCTATTTAAATTAAAAAGTATTAATCCTACCATATTTAATCAAGAATATGAAAACGCAAATAATTATACAAAAGATTATATATATGGCTTAATTAAATATTATTCTAATATATATAATAACGTAAATTTTAATGTATTGTCATCTATTGCATACATTGAATCAGGTAACTTAAATGCTAGGTATATGATGTCATGTAATAATATATTTGGTGGTATGTCAAGAAGTGGATTATTAAAGTATCCAAATATTGAATATGGTGTTTTATCATATGTTAAAATGATGTCTGAAAGATATTATGCTAAAGGATTAGATACTGTTGAAAAAATTGCTATTAGATACAATAATGGTAGTACATCATGGATTTATAATGTCAATTCAAAATTATCAGTATTTGATAGTTTTGATAATATAACTAATATTAGTGAATTAGTTAGTTTAAAATAAAAATAAATAAGGGGGGAATAATTATGAAAGGTAAAATCTATTATTTTGATGACTTAAAAAATAAAACAAATAATCAAAGTAGTGTATTATTGCCAGTAAGTGATTCAGATAATGTATTATCTAATATTAAAAGATATGCATTTGATTGTAGTTTTTCTTTAGCTAGAGTTTATTATAAAGAATATGAAAATTATTTAATGAATATTTTATTTGCTTGTTTAAACTATTTTAAAACTAAAGAAATAACATATGAAACATTAGAGGGTAATAATATTACTTTATCTAATTATTCCTTATATGAACTATGTGAAGCAATAATAAATAAATATAGTAAAACTTTAAATTCTTATTTAGACGAAAATAACATTAATGAAGTTAAACTAATACAATCCATTTCTAGTCTTTCATTAGAAGAAGAAATGGTTGTTGAAGTTCCAAGAAGAAGTAGAATTTTATAAAAATTCTTCTTTTTTTATTGTATTAATGTTATAATTAAATAAGAATAAAAGGAGTGTATGAATATGTTTGGCAAAATTAAATATATTACTGAAGGTGAAGCTCATGTTGAGGCAAATATCTTAGAGGGACAAGATACTGATGTAATGAACATGAATGTTGTTTTTGAAGCACCAGATCAAAGAATCTTAGGAGAAGTCGAAGAAGTTAATAATGATACAATAAAAATTAGATTTCTTGGAGAATTTTTAGATACTAGATATGTATCAGGTGTTATTAGAAAACCACTTTTATCATCTATAATTAGAATGGTAAAACCTGAAGAATTACAAGAACTTGTTGGAACATATGATGAAACAACTCTTTATATAGGTAAATCATCTATTTATAAAGATTATAATGTTTGTGTTAAAATAAATGATTTATTTGCTAATCATATGGCTATATTTGGTAATACTGGGTCAGGTAAATCATGGGGTGTATCAAGACTAGTTCAAAATATGTTTTCTAATCCTAAAATGGTATCATATAATGCCAACATATTTATATTTGATGCTTATGGTGAATATAAAACTGCTTTTAGAGAACTAAATAAAATAAATCCTTTATATTCATATAAATTTATTACGACTAATCCAACAGATCCTTCGGATAAACCACTTAAAATACCAACACATTTACTTACATTAGATGATTATACTTTACTATTACAATGCGATAATCATTCTCAAATACCTATTTTAGAAAGATCTTTAAAACTAGTTAAAATTTTTTCTGTAGTATCTGATAATACAACTGCATATAAAAATCATTTAATTGCTAAAGCATTACTTGCAATCCTTTATAGTAATGAAACAGCAAAAGAAAAGAAAAATGAAATATTTAGAATAATTGAAGTATGTCACACACCAGATTTTAACTTTGATGCTACTGTTCAAGGTCTTGGTTATACAAGAAATTTTAGTGAATGTTTTGAAATTGATTCTAATGGTAATTTTGGAGAATCTGTTCTTATTAATGAATACATATTAAAATTTTTAAATGAAGATTTAGAAAGAACTGAAGAGCCAAAAAATGCATTTTATACATTAAAAGATTTTGCAGATGCTTTGGAATTTACTCTTATTTCAGAAGGATTTTTACATAATCAAACTCTATATGATGATGCAATTATCTTAAAGGTTAGATTAAATTCAATTTTAAATTCCTTTGTCGGTAGATTCTTTGATGTAGAAAAATATATATCTCAAGAACAATATATTGCTTCATTGGTATTAAATGATAATAATAAAAAGGCACAAATTATTAATATTAATTTAGAAGATGTAGATGATACATATGCTAAAATTATTGTTAAAATAATGGCAAGATTTTTCTTTGAATTTGCTAAAAAAAGAGAAGATAGAGCATCTATTCCATTTCATTTGTTTTTGGAAGAAGCTCATAGATATGTTTCAAAAGATGCCGATACTTTCTTAATTGTTTATAATATATTTGAACGTATTGCTAAAGAGGGTAGAAAGTATGGAGTACTCTTAAATATTATTTCTCAAAGACCAGTAGAAATATCTGAAACCGTAATTTCTCAGTGTTCAAACTTCTTAATTTTTAAAATGACACACCCTAAAGATATCGAATATATAAGAACTATGCTTCCTAATATTTCAACAGATGTTATTGAAAAGCAAAAAATATTACAACCAGGTAACTGTGTAGGTTTTGGTGGAGCTTTTAAACTTCCGATGATTATAAAACTTGATAAACCAAATCCAGCACCATACTCGCAAAGTTGTAATGTTGATCATGTATGGCCACTAAAAAATCAAACTAATACTCAAGTTAGTGGAGCATCAACACATTCAAGTCAGCAACAAATTCAAGTTCAAAATAGTAATGTAGCAACATCACAAACTGTTGAAAGCTTATAAGAAATCTTAAAAAGATTTCTTTTTTATATTAAAATGTATATAGTTACATAAAAAAATTGCTTTGATTTTTTTAAATTGATATAATATATATGGAGAAGATAAAAATATGAATTTAGAAGAAATAAAGACATATATTATTAATGGTGTTAATAAAAAATGGCCTACTTTATATAAAATAAGATATGTATATTTAATGTTTGGTAAATATTTATCAAAAGATACTGACTTTTTCTTTTCAGTAGAACAAAAATTAGGTAGTTTAAATATGTCAATTGATGAAATTGAAAAGGTATATAATAGTCTTGAAGGCAGAGATTTAAATGTAATATGTCTTTCAGCATCTTTTATTTTAAAAGAAATATATGATAAATTAGGTATTAAATCTAAATTAGTTAAATCTAAAAATAATATAAGTGAAATTAGTAGTAATAATAAAACCTTATATATAAATCATTATATACTAGCTGTAGAAGATGAAAATAATACTTATTTTACCTCATTAGCATCAGATTTACCATTTATTCAAGAAAATATGAAAACTCGTCATTTTGCTAATCATATTCCTTATATAATGAATTTATCAAATAATCGAAGTGTTCAAGTCTATGAAGGTGAAGAAATTGATGCTACAGTACTAGATGATAATATATTAAAAGAAATAGATAATCAAATTGGATATTTAGAGTTATCTTATTCATATAAAAATAATGACTTTACTAAAGATTATAACGATACTGCATTATTAATACTAAAAGATTATTTAAAAAATAATAAATTATATTATAATTTATTAATTGAAAATAGCAGTTTATATAATAAACTATATAATTTTAATATTAGAGGTAAGAATTTATCGTTTTTCAATAATTATTTAAGTGATTTATCTAAAGATGATATTGAATCATGGATTTTTATACTTTGTTATAATATAAGTGATGAAATTAGTAAAAAAAAGAATATAACAATTGATAAATCGATGTTTACTAATAGTTTTTCTTATGATAAATGGATTAAATATATGTGTAAATTATTATCTAAATATTTATATGATGAAAAAGATGCAAATGATTTTATTATTGATGATAATTTTAATTATAGTAATTTTTCTAAGAATATAAAGAAAAAATATAATTATAATAGTTATGATTTAGATAATTTATTAGATGTTTTAGATAAAAGTAACGCTTTAGTAAATTATGTTAAAAGTGATAATAAAAATGGTAAATTTAATGATTTATTACATCAATTATGTTTTCATTTTATTAATAAAGATTTTGTATTAGAACAAAAAGAATACGCGGATAATTTATATATAGCTAATAAACTACGAGTATTATTCCCATATATTTTTAGTACAAATGAAATAAGATTGCCATTTAATAATAGAAGTTATAGTGAACAAATTGTAATAATTAAAGAAATATTAGAAATAATGTTTAATGAGTTAAATACATCTAATTCTATCTTCGATGGATATAATTACAAATATTCTCCAGTTCAAAATAGAATACAAATATATGCTGTTAAAAACAAAACTACATTAGAATATAAAATTATATTTAATATTATTGGAGATAATAAGAGTGGGGATTATTATTTTTTATATGATCCTAAAGCAAATACTTTTAATTCAGTTAATATTTTAAAAGTATATCAAGATAATATTATCGTAAGTAATAGATTGAAATCTATATTAGAAGATATTGATGATGAATTTGAATTTAAAAAGAGGTAAATTTTTTACCTCTTAATTACATTTAATAATTTTTTTTCAGCAATATTTTTTATTGCAAGAAATCTTATATATTCCATACTATTTTCATATATTTCTACTGGTGTTATATTTAATTTTTGTAAAAAATCAATAGGATTTGTTATATCAGTAATTGTTGGATTATTATCTTCCATTGATAATAAATAATATTTATAAAAATTATCTTCGATATTTTTGAGAGAGTAAATCCAGTAATCATTATTATCAATTGTATAGTATAATACATCACTTATTTTACTTTTCATACAAATCACTTCACTCCATTTTAATTATAAAATAAATAAAATATTATGTCAATTATTGACTGTGATAAAACAACTATGCTATAATGAAATTGTCAAAGGCAACGGTTTCTTTTTTATAAAAACCGACTATGTGATTTTATAAGGGAGTTTAAGGTAGTCTATGGTGCTGGTATGATGGCTTGTCCCATAACCCTAAAGTAGACTCGCGAACACCCACCTGCGGGAGTGCGGGTTTTTTATCACAATAGAAACTGTCCTTTGGCATTTTTTTATGGAGGATTATCTATGTTTGATCGTTTACTAAAAGTCATTAATAAAAAAGATTTTACTAAAATAAATAATAATAATATTTTAATAATTGGTATAGGTGGAGTAGGAGGATATGCTCTTGAAGTTTTAGCAAGAATTGGCATTTTAAATTTTACTATAGTTGATAATGATAAAATAGAAAAATCTAATTTAAATAGACAGATTATTTCACTTCATTCAAATATTGGTAAATATAAAGTAGATGTAGCTAAAGAAAGAATATTGGATATTAATCCTAAAATAAATATTAATACTTGTAAAGATTTTATTACAAAAGATAATATTGATAAATTATTTATTGAAAAATATGATTATATAATTGATGCATGCGATACTATTACTACTAAAGTATTATTAATTAAGTATGCTAAAGAAAGAAATATACCGATTATATCATCAATGGGTACAGGAAATAGATTAGATCCAACAAAATTAGAAATAACCGATATTTATAAAACTAATTATGATCCTTTATCTAAAGTAATGCGTAAATTATTAAAAGAAGAAAATATAAGAAAACAAGACGTTATATATTCTAAAGAAATACCTGTAAAAACAATTAATAGAACTCCAGGATCAACATCACTTGTTCCATCTGTTGCAGGTATATATGCTGCATATTATGTAATAAATAAGATATTAAAAGATAAAAGAGAACTTTAAAAGTTCTCTTATTTAGTCATCTCTTCATGTAATTTATTTAAATTATCTTCATATTTATTTTTTGCTGGTATATAATATTTCTTATTTTTAATATTGTTAGGTAAATATTCTTGTTTTACAAAGTGATTTTTATAATTATGAGGATATTTATAATCTGGTGAAGTTGTTTTAATATGATTTGGAACATTACCAGTATTTCCTTTTCTTATATCATCAAGAGCATTATCAAGTGCTAAATATGCTGAATTTGACTTTGGTGATAAAGCCATTTCAGTAACTATTGTTCCAAGAGGAATTCTAGCTTCTGGTAGACCAACACGTTCTGCTGCACTTATTGCAGCCATTACTTTTGGACCAATAGATGGATTTGCAAGTCCAATATCTTCATATGCAATAACACTCATTCTTCTATAAATTGAATCTAAATCGCCAGATTCAATAAGTCTTGCCAAATAATGTAATGACGCATTAACATCACTTCCTCTAATTGATTTTTGAAATGCTGATAATACATCATAATGTCCATCTTCATTTTTATCTGCAAAAAATACGGGCTTAGAATTTATATTTTTTAATACGTCCATAGTAACTTTTTTATTATTTGTGGACGAAGAAGCAATATCTAATAAATTAATGGCATTTCTAAAGTCTCCAGAGGAAGTTTTAGCAATATAAGTATAAGATTCTTCATCTACCTTAATTTCTTCATTTTTTGCTATTTTTTTAAGTCCTATAACTATTTCTTCAATAGTAAGTTCATGAAGTTCAAATATTTGACATCTTGATCTAATTGCTGGATTAATTATGTGATATGGATTAGATGTAGTAAGTCCAATAAGTATTATTAATCCTGATTCTAAATAAGGAAGTAACAAATCTTGTTTATCTTTATTAAGACGATGTATTTCGTCCATTATTACAACCATTTCACCATACAATTTAGCTTCTTCAACTACTACTTCAAAATCAGCTTTAGTATTAATCGTAGCATTTAAAAATCTATGTCTAATATTAAGCTCATTTACTAATGCATATGCAATAGATGTTTTACCAATACCTGGTTTACCATAAAGAATCATAGAAAACAACTTTTTATTACTTATAAGATTTGTAAGTATTTTATTATCACCAATTAAATGAGTTTGACCTATAACATCATCTAATTTATTTGGTCGGTATTTATTTGCTAATAGTTCCATATATATCACCTAATTTATTCTATCATATTTTTAATTTTTGTGATATACTATTTAGCGATGCGTAATAAAGAAAAGAGGAATAATAGTGCATGAAAATATAAAAGAATTTGTTGAAAATCGTCCAGAAGTAATAGCAGCATATGGATATGGTTCAGGTGTTTTTAAACAAAGTGGTTATAATCAAAATGAACAAAAACAAATAGACTTAATATTTGTTGTAGATGATCTAAAAAAATGGCACTTGGCAAATATAGAAAAAAATCCAAATGATTACTCATATATTGGAAAGTATTTTTTTAATAATGCAAATGAAGAACAGCTAAAGAGAGTAACTGGTGTTACTTATCAAAGTGATATATCTGAAAATGGTAATTTATATAAATTTGGAACAATTGAAGAAAACGATTTAATTAAATATCTAACAACATGGCAAAGTTTTTATATGCCAGGAAGATTTCAAAAAACGACATATCCAATTATTGAAAATTCTATTATTTCATCTTTTATAAGAAGAAATAGATGTGCTGCACTAATGGTTGCATCATTTTTACAAGATGGTACTATTGCATCAAAAAAGGATTTGCTTAAAACATTAGTAGGATTATCATATTTAGGTGATACAAGAATGGCTTTTGCAGAAAATCCACGTAAAATAGAAAATATTGTAGATGGATCTTATGATGAATATTTAAAAATATATGATTTTAAAAAGCCATATTTACAAGAAGAATTAGATGGTAATTATATTATAAATAAAGAAATAATTAAATCATATATATATTCTTGGCCAGTTTATTTAAAAGAATATATCAAGATGAATTCTTATAGCAACGATGAAGAATTAAAGAACATAATAAGAGATTATTTCATAAATATTAATAAGAGTGAAAGTATTCACCAAACAATTAAAGGATTAAAAACTAATGGTGTTGTTCGCTCTAGCGTTTATGCAGCAAGAAAAATTTCCAAAAGATTTAAAAAATAGAAAGGATATTTATGAAATATATAACTAAAATTAATACTGAATCAGGTGTTACATTTGTAGTTAAAATATTAAATGATACATTTTCAATACATTATTCTAATGATGAAAATATTTATTGGTTTTCTAGTTTTAATCCTAATAAAAATTCTTATGAAAAAATATTTACAATAACAAGAGAATATGAATTAATATATGATCTAATTGATAAATTATATAAAGATATTAAAGATTGTAATATTTTTTTAAATGATGAAAAAAATGGTTATATAAAAAAAATTGATAAATATAGCAAAACACCGCTTTTTAATAATGGTATAATTGATTATCATAGTGATGATGGCAGTTATGAAAAAGTATCAAGTTTAAAAATATATAAAGAAAATAATGATTATAAAGTAGTATTTACTAAAGGTTATCACAAGTTCATTGAATATTATATAAAAATAAATAAATCTAGTAAAAGATATAGATATTTTTATTTAGTATTTTTAAAAATGTATCAATCTTTAGAGAACATTTTCAAAGATAATAATAAAGGAGTTGAAAAAATGGATGATTTATTAGAAAAAATAAACGGATGTATTTTAACAAAGGATATATTAGCAGGAAAATATAATATAGATATTCCCATTAAAGAAGTTAGCGAAGACGATAATAATAAAATAATATATAAATTATATAGTGCACATAAAAAAGGATTAATATATAGAAAAAAAGAGATAATTAATGGAAATGAAGTAATTAGATATTATGATATTACTACTGGAATAGAGATATCTTTAGATAGAAATGAAATATATGTAGATATAAGCCATGTTTATATTAGAATCGGTGATACTATAACTAAAGAAAGTATGTTAAATTTAGCACTTAACTATGAGAAAAAGCATATATCAGAATCAAATGTATTAGAACTTGCAGAATATCAATTTAATGGGCAAAATCAAGAAACTGGTTATAATTTAATTGAATTAGAAGAATATTATAAAAAAAATAGTAAAGATTCAAGTGTAAATGTTAGAAAATTATCAAAAAAACAACCAAATAATGATATAATAATTTAAAGGTAGATTATTATGGATTATATTAATAAATATATTGATTATTTAAAATATGAAAGAAAATTATCAAACAATACAGTTATTTCCTATGAACAAGATTTAAAGGATTTGTATTTGTTTTTTAATGAAAAAATTATTTATGTTTCTTATAAAGATTTAGTTAAATATATTAATAGTTTAACAAATCTTAATGCAAGAAGTATAGCTCATCGTATTACTGTTATTAACTCTTTTTATAATTTTTTAATAATTAATGAAGTTATTAAAAAAAATCCATGTGAAAATATTAAATCACCTAAGCTACCTAAAAAATTACCTAATTATTTGACAATCGAAGAAATAAATAACTTGCTTAATATTAGATTGGAAAATGCATATGATTATAGAAATAAAGCAATGCTTGAAACATTATATGCTACAGGACTTAGAATATCTGAATTAATTAATTTACAATTTTCTAATATTGATTTAAATAACGCAACTATTAGAGTAATAGGAAAGGGAAGTAAAGAAAGAATTGTTCCAATTAATGAAGTTGCTGAAAAATATTTAAGAATATATATAAATAATTATAGAAATGAAATATTAAGATTAGTTAATTCTGATTATTTATTTATAAGTAATGCAAAAAAGCCTATTACAAGACAGGGATTTTTTAAAATAATAAAAAAAGAATGTGAAAGGGCAGGAATTAAAAAAGATGTATCACCGCATGTTTTAAGACATTCCTTTGCAACACATTTACTTGCTAATGGTGCTGATCTTAGAGTAATCCAAGAATTACTTGGACATTCAAATATTTCAACTACTGAAATATATACTCATGTAATTGATGAAAAATTAAAAAAAGACTACGAAGAATCACACCCTCGTAGTACTCACTAAAAATAATATTAACGGCAATTTTCTTTTTGATTATTTCTAGAATTTCTAGAATTTTCTTTTTTTCTATTGTTTTGTCTATTGCTGTTATTATTATTTCTTGAGTTTCTTGAATTTTCTTTTCTATTCATTTCAATTACCTCCTATATATATTATTGACTAAAACAATATATAAATACATATTATTTAATGGTGATAATATGGAAATTTTTGGTACATTAATGCTTACTTTAATAGCAGGATTATCTACTTGTTTAGGCTATTTTTTTACATATATTAAGTCTAAAAATATAGATAAATTAGTATGTATTTCATTATCATTCGCAATGGGAGTAATGATTTTAATTAGTATAAAAGAGTTAATTCCGAGTCCAATAAAATATATATTAATAACTAATAATATTTATACTTCTTTATCTATAATTATTAGTATCCCAATAATTATATATTTATTATTTTTTTTAGTAAATAAAATCATTAAAAATAATAATTCTTTATATAGAGTAGGGGTATTAAATACATTAACTTTAATTTTGCATAATATTCCAGAAGGAATAGTAACATTTATGAGTTCTAAAATAAATATAAAATTAGGATTAAAACTAACATTAGCAATAATAGCACATAATATCCCAGAAGGAATATGTATAAGCATTCCAATATATTATGCAACCAAAAATAGAAAAAAAGCTTTTATTTATACTCTAATAGCAGGAATATCTGAACTATTTGGTGCTTTATTAGTATATATATTATTTAATAAATATATTACAAGTAGTATTTTAAATATAATATTATATTCCATAGGCTGTCTTATGATAATAATTAGTATTAAAGAAATATTACCAGAAGTTTTAAAATATAATAATTATCTTTGGATATTAATAGGTATATTATTATCATTATTTATTTTATTATTATAATAGTAGAGTAATACAATTATTAATAAATAATAATGTTTCAAAAGTAGAGGTTAACATAATATATATTATATTCTTATTTATATATTATTAAAATTTACTTTAAAATAATATATTTTTATATAATAAATTATTATATTAGTTATATTATACTTTATTATTTATATTTAATTGTTAATCTAAATTTAATTATTTTTTAAATTATTTTATATTATACTTATATATTATCTTTTATATTATAACAAATAATAATAAATTAGTAATATATATATATTAAAATTAAGAAAAAATAAAATTAGCAATCGAGGTGATAGATTATCCATCTTTTTAAATTTCGATTGCTAATTTTTATTATACTTTTCTTGATTCTATTTCTGCCATCTTTTCAAATACTTCTTCAGCATTAGAAGTATTAAGTTCTGTATAACCAAGTTCTGCTAAAGCTTGAACTTTAATTGTATTTAGTTGTTGTGTACGGGATTGTAGTTCTTCTTTTTTAACTTCAATTTCTTTTATCCATCTCTTATGAGACTCTTTTAATTTAGCACGAGAAGCTCCCCCATTATTATATAATGATAGGGCAGTATAAAGTATTCCTTCAAAGATATATTGTTTGTCTTCATCAAATACATATTCTTCAGGATTAGTAAATCCCATAGTTTTACTAAAATATCCAAATACATATTTAATTTCAGGTACATTATCCATTGATTGAAGCATATGATAAAGATATGTAAAAGCATAAAAGTTTTCTTTCCCCTTCTCTTCATCTTTTAATCTATCTTTTAAAAGATCAATTATATCTGGTAATAATTTTTGAGAATCTTTATCTAAACCTTTTAAATCAAGATAACTTTCAACATCACTTGCATTTTTAACACCTTGATTTAATCTTCCCTCAACAGCCATTATATAATCAGTTGAAATATTAATATTTTTTACATCATCAGCATCATTAATATCTAATAATTTATATAAAAGTAATTTCTTTTCTTTAGGCCATTTATTAATGTCATCTAGTTCTAGATAATTATATACCATTTGTCTAGATACTCCTAAATATTTTGCTAATCTTACTTTTGATATTCCCAAATTTTGGAAAAGACTATTTAATCCTTGCATTTCATACGCTTCCCTTCGTTTATCTATACTTTTTTATTATATCATTTTTACTTTACATGTCAACTAAAAAGTTAACATAAATACCATAATTTTTCCCCATTTTTTCTTACTTCATCAATTATTCCTGATCCAATACATTCCTCACCTAAATATAATACACATGCTTGGCCTGGAGTTACTGCTTTAGCCATACCTTTATATTTAACTTTAATTTTATCATTATCTAAGTATTCAAGTTCTACACTGTGGTCTTCTCCCCTATATCTAAATTTAGCTAAAGCAAAAGTAGGATGAATAGAAGAAATAAAATTAATATTAGATATAATACACTCATCACTCATTAAATACTGTGAATCATCACCAAAAGCAACGTATAAAATGTTTTTTTCAACATTCTTACCACATACATAATGTCTTTGTAAATTGCCTGATATTCCAACATTTCTTCTTTGACCTATTGTATAATTCATTAAACCATTGTGTTTTCCAATTACTTCGTTAGTTTTTACATCTATGATATCGCCAGGATTTGGTTTTAAATAATTATGAATAAATTTTTGATAATTTCTTTCACCAATAAAACAAATTCCAGTTGAATCTTTTTTATGAGCAACATTTAAATTTAAATCATCAGCAATTTTTCTTACTTCAGGTTTAGTTATATTTCCAATTGGAAATAATACATTTTTAAAGTTTTCAGAAGGTACTTGAGCTAAAAAGTATGATTGATCTTTATTATTATCTATAGCTCTAAGTAATTTATTTCCTACTCTTCTGGCATAATGACCAGTAGCAACATAATTAGCACCAAGTTTTTTTGCTTCTTTAATAAATAAATCAAATTTAATATATTTGTTACACATAAGATCTGGATTTGGTGTTCTTCCCTTTTTTAATTCCTCTAAAAAGTAAGTAAATACATCATCCCAATATTCCTTAATAAAATCTACTCTATGTAATTCTATACCTAAAATTTCACATAATTTAACAGCATCATTATAATCTTGTTCCTGAGGACAAATGTTCTCTTTAAAAGTAGGATTTCCTTCAATATCATTATTTAAAGCAGCATCCCAATTACGCATGAAAAGGCCTATAACATTATAGCCTTCTTTTTTTAGTAAATAAGCAGCAACTGCACTATCTACTCCACCTGATATTCCTACTACTACTGTTTCCATTATAAATCCCTTCTTTTTCAAAGAGTATTATAGCACATTTAAAATGATTTTTAAAATAATGCTAGAAAAAAAGTAAATAATAATATCATTTATGAACATAACTATATACAAAATAACTATTGCACTAATATTATTTTTAATTATATATTTAATATTTATCCTTTTTTTATAAATAATATTTTTTATTATACATTTAATAATACTAAATAATTTAATAATTATAAGAACATATATTATTAAAAATAACAGTTTAAACAATATATTGTATAAAATTCCAAAAATTAAACCTTTAAAGCCATATATTTTGACTAAAAATGCTAAAGTAAAAGAAATAGACACACCTTCATAAAATAAGTAAAAAAAAGCTCCAAAATAGCCAATAATAGTAAATGACAAAATTAATATAATTATTATTAGTATAAAATGCTTTAAAATATTATTTATATTATTATTTATTAAGTATTCTTTTATATTAGATATTTGATTAATAATATTTGATTTAGTTTCATTATTACATTTAAAATATAATACTATTCCGACAAATAAACCAATTAAAAATATTGCACTTAAAAAAGTTAAAAGTACACTTCTTTTTTTTAAATATCTAAATATCATATTATATTCACCATTAAACTATATTGTTAAATTATTATTTTTATGATAAAATATTTTAGAAATTAAAGGAGATTATAAATATGTCAAAGAAAAGAAATAAAATAATGGTATGGTTTTTAATCGTAGTAATGGTTTTATCTGTAGTTGCAACATTTATAGTACCATTAATAGCAAAATAAAAACTCTAATCAATGTTAGAGTTTTGTTCAAAAGAGATATATTCACTATCTCTTCTTTTTATTTTAAAGAAATCTTCATCTAAATTCTTAAACGATGTATAATATTTTAATTTATTTTCTTCATCAATTAATGGATTAATTAATGTTCCATCAAATGTATCTAAGTCATGTTCTTTTTTTTCAATATATCTTTCTTCAATAAAAGCATCAAGTAAGTCTTCTCTAATAAATTTATTAGATGAAACTAACATATAGCCACCATAAATACTATCCATTAAAGAATAAGCTACCAATTCAATAATAAAATCTTTACTATATCCATGATTAGTTATTTTTTGACTTCTATAATAATTATATGAAGATTGATTTAAAGTGAAATTTTCACCTTTTATTCCAAAAGAGCACATAGCATAGTGACATAATATTTGAATTAAATCTATGTTTTGAAGCATTTTCGCTTTTGCTCTTCCATCAAATTTTGATGAAATAAACTCGTATTTATCTCCAATGTCAACTCCATCAGGAACAACATCATAATCATCAAATAATACTAATTTTATTGCACCTACAGCATTTCTTGTACCTTTTGATTCCTTTGTTCCGTAAAAAATGTCATCCAACCAATCTGTTTTACATCTTTTCATTTCTGTAAAATAACTTTGATTCATAACTATATCACCCTTTTACTATTCCTATTAAATATATCATAAATTAAATAATAATTAAAGTATAATATTAAAAAAGAACTATTTCTAATTCTGTATTTTATTTTTTTCACCTTCTTTAAGCATATTAATTATACTTACACCATATCCTGTTTTCACACTATCTATTGATACATGAGTAACTGCACCAATTAATTTATTATTTTGAACAATTGGTGAACCACTCATACCTTGAACAATACCACCAGTTTTATTTAAAAGATCTTCATCTATAACTTCAAAGTAAAAGTTCTTAACTTTACTCTTTTCTTCAATTTTTAATATATTAATTTCATAGCTTTTTATTCTATTATCATCTAAAGCTGTATAAATATATGCTTTACCTTTTTCAACTTCCTTTGGATAAGCAATATCTATTAATGCATCTTCATCATAATCACCAGAATATATTCCATATATACCAACATTTTCATTTTTTAATACATTTCCATATATTTTATCTGAAAAAAACTTAGCATTTTTAGTTCCTGGATTTCCATCACTGCTTTTTGTTATCGAAGTGACTAATGCTTTAAATATATTACCTGTTTTAACTTCTATTTTAGAATTACTTGATGATTCTACTATTTCATGGCCTAAACATCCATATATTTTAGTTTCAGGATCAATATATGTTAATGTTCCAAGACCTTTTAAACTATCTTTGACATATAATCCAGTTTTATATACCCCATTTACTTCTTCTAATTGTAAGTATGTTTCTTTTAATTGGCTATTATGTCTATAAATAATTGGAACTTTATTATCGACCACATTTTTTTCAATTTGTGTAATTAAATCATCTATTGTATTAACTTCAATATCATTTACTTTTATTATATAATCACCAACACTAAGTCTAGAATTATTTAATATATTATTTACTTTGTAAAAGCCAACTACCATTATTCCATTACTTTGAATAGAAATTCCAACATTTTGACCACCTAAAACAACTTTATTAGAATATGCCAAAACATTTAATGGAATAAATATTGAAATAATAATAAAAGCAATATATTTTTTTATATTTTTCATATTTATCACCATTAATAGTATGTCTAATTATAAACAAAATAAAAAGCCAATTAATGGCATTTATTTTTTATTTCTAAATATTAATTCAACTAATATATCAAGTTCTATACATATAATTGCAATCATTATTAAATATTTTATTAGATTATTAAAAATTTCTTTTATTAATAAAGTTATTGAATCATTATATATAATTAAATTATTAATATCAACACTACATTTAATATAAATAAATGCAAAAAAGTATATAAAAGCACAAAATAATAAAGGAATAGTAATATAATTTTTTATATTTTTTCTTTTTAATATTAATACTAAAGCAAAATTAATTAAAGAAATAATAATTATTATAATAATAGCAATATTTAGTTTATATATTTTATCCTTATAATTATTTAATATACTTGTTGGAATTACATTATCTTTATAAATTTTATCTATTAAATTAATAAAGTTAGTTATTTCTTCTTTATTAGATGCTATAATATTATTGCTATTAATATAAGAATTTATATTACCTTCTAATGTTATTTTAAGGTTAGATGTATCTAAATTAGTTTCCTCATTATTATAAAAATTAATTAAAATTTTTTTTGTATCATTTTTTAAAGTATTTATATCAAATATGTTATTGAATATTGTTTCATTAAATCCTGATGAAGGTATATTATTTACCATTTCTTTATGAATATCATTATATAGTAATTCATAATAATTATTGTTATCTAACAAATTTATCATGTAATTAGAATTTAATATAGTAAATTTAAATATTAAACTACTAATAAGTAATAAAGCTAATAACGATATTAAAAACATATATATATATTCTTTAATTAGATTTAACTTTTTCATAATTAGCCTCCACTAATTTAGAATATACTACATATCTTTTTGAAGCATATCCAACAGCTGTCCTAGGATAGCATGTATACATCATTAATATCTCTTCCCCTTGATTTATTGGAAGAGCATCTTCATCTGTTGCATCTATTACTTTAAAATCATATGGTTCATATGTAAATGTTCCATAAATAGTTTCAAGAATAATTTTATCATTTAATTTCACATCATATAGTCGTTGAAAGTGAACATTATTATGTGCAGCAAGCAATATACTTCCATTTTCACCAGGAAAGAAACTTCCCGCATAATGTCCAATTCCCTTCATCATTATATCAAGATCATCACCATGATAAACTGGATAATATAAATCTATACTTGGTATTATCAAATTAGCATATATTGTTCCGTATGCTGGATAATTAATTATTTGTTTTTTTACAAGATCAATACTTACTTTATCGTTATTTGCTTTTTTTATATCTACAGACATTATATTTATTATGTTTAAATATTTATCAATATCTGTTTTACATGTCATTAAAAATATAGTTATGAAGAAGGTAGCAAAGAAAAAGGAAATAGCAACTCTTTCAGCTATTCCCTTTATCTTTGATTTAAAACTAGTTGTTTGCCTTTCTGACCTTATTTGCAAAATATAATGCACCTACAGCGGAAATAGCACCAGCAATGTATAATACTTCTAAATTACTAGTATTTTTAATTGTACTAGAAATTTTTGTAAATAATGTACCATCAATATTATATACAGATAATGTACCATTACTTGCTAAAGTAACTTTAACACTAGTATTCTTTGAAATTTCTGCAGCAATTTGAGATAGTTTGTTCTTATATGCTTGAGACATAGTACTAAAACTTTTTGCATTACTTTCATCAATTACTTGAATAGCTTTATCAACTTCCAAAGCAATGAAATCACAATCACTTTCAGAGATATCATTTTGAGCTAAATATCTTCTTATTTGTGCTTTTTGTGAATCGTTTGCACTAAATACTACACCATTAATTGTATATGATGAAGTAAGTTTTGCTTCTAAATCACTTTTTGTCATTGCTTTTGCATTAATTCCAAATAATAAGAATACTGCTAGAACTAAAATTATCGATTTTTTCATACCTTTCCCTCCTCTTTTTAATGACAATGCCTATTATAACCTTAAAACACTAAAAAAACAAGCAAAAAGTGCTTATTTTATCAATTTATTTATATATTTATTATTTATTTTATATAAAATTAATAATACTAATATATCTAAAGCAATATTAATAAAATATAGTAAATAATTATTATATATAAAATATCTAAGAATATTTAATGAAGAACAGTGCATAAAATATATTCCTGTACTGAGATTTCTAATTACTTTTGTATCTTTTTGTGATTTAAACTTGGTAAATAAAATAAAGAGACTTGGTATAAATAAGATAAATAAAATATATAAACTTCGATCATCATTAAAATTTAAATCTTTTATTAAAATAGTTTCTACTATTAATAAAATAAATAATATTAATGTAGCAATTAAAGATTTTTTCTTACTTATTCTTTTAAATAAATAACCATCCTTAGCTATTTTAAACCCCATTAAAATAAAAATTGGCGCAACAAATAATGCATTCCTTGGAGTAATAAATATTTTCATATATAAATCTATAATACTTTTTAGAGGAGTATTAATAACAACAAAATAATAATTATTACATAAAAGCGCAAATAAATATAAGAATATCGATACAATAATTAATTTATTTAAATTTAATTTATCTTTAAAAACATTTAATAAGACTTTATATATTAGCAAGAAAACTATTATAGCCCATACATACCATAATGCGGTCCATGGATTAAATATTGCAACCCTAACTAATTTAAATATCTTGATAATAAATGAACCTTCAAGAAGTGAAAATACTTTAAATGAACCTATTATCATCCAAAAAATATATGGAACTAACAATCTTTTTAAATACTTATTAATAATATTATTTTTCTCTTTTATATCATTTGTTTTATAAAGTTTTAGACCTAAAAAAAATCCTGAACATAAAAAGAAAAATGGAACAGCAATTCTAAATATTGCATGAAAAATAGTATAATCAATAATATTATCAAAATTATAAAATATTTCAGCATGTATTCCTACTACACAAAAGCATAAAAATAATTTTAAATAATCAATATATGCATAATTTTCTTTCATAATTGTCCCTCTACTAATATTTTATAATATATAAATAATAAAGTAAAATAAAAAAACTATATTTTTTTAAATATAGTCATCAAATTCATTTTCCTCTTCAATTTTTATTTCAATATAATCTAAAATAGAAATATAAGCTACCATAGACCATACAAATAAAGCGATTATCATACCCAAAATTATTAAAAATCTAATCATAATATATCACCTAAATATATTATGATATAAACTAATTAATTAATACTTTTTTTATTTTTCCAATTAATTCCAAGAGTATAAATAAGACAAGCAATTATTCCTCCAATTGAATCTATAAATACATCTTTATACATGCCACTTCTTCCAGTAAATATTTGATGTATTTCATCCCACATTGCTACAATTACACATAAAATCATAGCACAAACTATTCCATCAAGTCCAATTAAACCATTCTTACTAAACATAAAGAGCGCTAATAAAGTAAGTATAAAATAAACACTCATATGCATTATTTTTCTCAATGGATAATTAAGTTTTACAGCAACATTATCTAAAAAACTATCTGTTATATCAATATTAGTTACATTTATTTTATTTGTAATTTTTAAAGTAAAATTAGTAACATTTTTAATAGTATCTATACTTGATGTATTAGATTCATCAGATGACATAGCAGAAAATATAAATATTACTACTAGCCAAATAATTATAAATAAATAGATTAAATATTTTTTCATACTATGTCCTCCTTAATTTATTTTATAAATGATTTTATATATTTGATATTTAATAATCCATATATTATTATTCCAATTATAACTTGTAATATTACTCTATATATAGGAAGTATATTAATATATTTTATTAAATAAATTAATATAAACATAAATAAGGCTTTTAAAAAATATGGAATAATATTTTTAATATAGTTTATTATTGGTAATTCTTTTCTAATAGAAATTAATTGATAAAACATTACACTAAATTCTGCAAAAATAGTACCAATACACGCACCAATTGATTGATATTTAGGGATTAATAAATAATTAATTATTAGATTAATAATAGCTCCCAAAATAACTGATATTATATATATATTGTCTTTTTCTTTTGGAATTAAATATTCTGTTCTTATAATATTAGCAAATGATATAAATAATACTGTAGAAGCTAAATAATATATTAAAATACTTGATTTAATAAATCCTGATCCCAAAAATATTGGAATAAAGTCTTCTGATACACCAACTAATCCAAAAAATATTGGAAAAGCTAAAAACATCATAAAACTAATTGATTTATTAATATATTCTTTTACTTTTATATCATCTTTTTTAGCTATTAAATTTGATATTCTAGGTAACATAACAGTACCCAGTGCAGTAATAAGACCAATTGGAATACTAATTATCTTTTCAGCTTGTTCATAGTATCCAACTTCACTAATATCACACATTACACCCAGCATTATTTTATCCATTATTTTGTATATACTAACAGCAATTACTGGAATAAACAATTTTAGACATGGTTTAATATGTTGTTTTATATCATTAAATGATATTTTTGTATAATTAACTTCTTTTTTTAAAAACGGAAGTAATAATAATTGTGAAAGTAATGTAGATATAGCAAGTATTAATGTATATTTTGATAAATCATTAGAATTTTTTACAAATATAAAAATTAAAATTAATGAAATTATTTTTAATAGACTACTTCTTGTGACAGTAATCTTAAATTTTTCTAATCCAAAAAATAACCAATTAATATCAAATATACATGAAAAAATATAAATAGACTGAATTAATGCAATATGTTTATATGAATTTTCAAATAATAGTACATATAATAAATATAATATTAACATCAATATAGACATAATAATTTGAATAATATATATACTAAAAAATGATTTTGATAATTCATGTTTGTTATCTCTTGATTTTGCAATAGTTCTATTACCATAATTATTAATACCTAAAAGAGATATTAACATAAAATAATAAACAATAGAATATGTATAAGAGTAAATCCCAATTTGATCAGCGCCAAGTATTCTTGATACATATGGTACTGTAATTATTGGAATTAAAATAATTAATATTTGATATAAAACATTATATATAAAATTCTTTTTAATACTTGACACTTTTCTCATCTCCATTCTATTTTATTTATCGTATTCTTCTATATGATTAACAACTTGAAAAGCATAGTTATTTTTAATGCTATTTGCAATATTACCAATATCATTTACAACATAACCTAATTTCCATAAAACATAAGTAAGTGATAATTGGTCTCTTTCACTTTTATTTAATATTTCATCCCACCATTTTTCCATAATATTAATACAATTTAAATCATTATGTTCTCTAATTAATACATTAGTTTCAAATAGTCCAAATTCTTTTGGCATATTTTCTCTTTTGTATTCTTCAACTTGTTGTTTCATTACTTTATAATTACCTTTTAAAGTAATTTTACAACAAAGTAATTCTTTATAAATACAATCACGATATGGATGAGGATGTATAGCAATTTTAGTATCTTTATTAATTTTAGATACAAATTTAGAAATATCAGATATACATCTAATATTACCATCTATAAATATTGAATACTTATAGTTTTTAAATATTAAATGTGGATGTGTTTTTAAGTATCTAGCTTTTTTAACATTAGAGACATTTAAATTATTAATATATTTGTTTGCATCAATCCACTTAAATATGCCAAGTTCCTTAGGTTTTATATCACTTACAACATAATAATCAATATTATCTGAAATAGTAAGGGGCATAATTAAATTATCATATCCACCAATATTTACAGTATATACTGCTATTTTTTCATTTTTATCAATGCTTTTAATTGTTTTTTTATCATTATCTTTAAATAATGTATCATTATTATAATTATCTTTTTTGTATAGATATTTATTAATTTTTCTTTGATTAAATATTTTTTTAAATAAAGTAATAAATTTAAAATGCTTTATATAGTATTTAAACTTTAATATTTTTCTACCTAAAAGATACTCTTTTGAAAATAATATTTCTTGTTCTTCTTTATTTAATAGTTCTAAATTATTCATAATTATTTACCCCTTTCTTTAAATATTATAGTTTTAAAATATAATAAAAATGGACACATTTCTATAAATAATATATTAGATTCACTTAATCCAAAAATTAAAAGTGTTATCATTATTAAAAATAGTATTTTATTATTATCTATTGTGTTTTTTAATGCCTTTTTAAACAGTAATGCATAAGTTATAAAAAGTGCAATTCCATATCTTACAAGTAAATGAATATAAGAATTGTCTAAAACCAATGCAACTTTGTTTAATTGTCTTGCTTTTTCTGTAGATATTGTTATTACTTCTTGACCAAACATTGAAAATCCATAATTAGTATAAAATAAGTTATTATAATATAATCTTTTACTAGTTAATTTATCTATAAAAATTGCTATATCATTATTTTGTCTATATAAAAAGGTAAATATTAAAGTAAATATAGCTAAAATAATAAATAGATTTGTACATGTTTTACGAGTTATTTTTTTTGATTTAAATGTTTTAAAACTATTCATAAAGATTATTAGTAGTGCAAATATTGCCATTGCAAGAATACTAGATCTACTATCTGAAAAATAATCTACTATAATTCCTATTACTAATAAAAATAAATAATTATACCATTTTATTCTATTATTTTTTTTATATTCTAAATAAAAATATTCAAAGCAGATAATCATTAAGTGAAAGCCAAATACATTTGGATGATTAAATCCCATTGAATTACGAATAGTACCATCACTTCGATACATAACATAATCATTAGTTAAGCCTATATAATGTAGTAAAACTACAAGGATAATCATAACAATTTTCAAATAAAAATCTTTTTTTATAAAATCATTAAAATTAACATTCCTACTTGATAAAATAATAAAAATAAGTCTTATTGGTAATGTATCTTTTGAAAAATATGCTGATAATCCTGCAATTAACAATAAAGCTATAATAAGTAAGATTGATTTAAATTTCATTTTACCAAAAGATAAAATAATATTATATGAAAGTAATAAATATGCAAGAATCTTTACATAAAATAATAATGAATTAAGTAAAGGAACACGAGAAAGCATAATTGTAATAATAAGTAAAAAATAACCTAAGTAAAAAATTATTTGATTAATTTTTTCTTTTTTAATGCTCATTTTAATCGCCCCCTTAAACTAAACAATAATAATATTCTATTTTTTAACATTTTAAATATGTTGTAATGTTTCATTTTAGATGCATTATTTAAATGTCTTCGATATTTTATTAATTTGTCTTTAATAAATATAGATTGTCCATTTTTTTCACTAATTAAACCTATCCATTGGTCATGCATTTCTATATTATTTGGAATAGGCAATATCTTCTTTTTTAGTTTAGCATCAAATGCCATAGAACAACCCATGTAAGAATTCTTTATTATATTTTTAATAAAACCATTTTTTGAATTTCTTAAACTATAAAAAGAATCATTAATTATACTATTAGTTTCACTATCAAATACAATTGCATCATGCACTATTAAAGTACAATTATATTTATTAAATGTTTTTAATACAATCTCAACTTTATTATTTAACCATATATCATCTTGATCAGATAAAAATATATATTTTCCCCTGCAATTACTAATAGCATTAGCAAAATTTTGTTTTAAGCCGTTATGTGGACCATTAATTATTTTTATTCTTTTATCTTTAAATGATTTAATAATATTAATGGTATTATCTTTTGAGCCATCGTCAGAAATAACTATTTCATCATCTTTATTTAATTGATTTAATATTGAGTCAAGTTGTTCTTTTATGTATTTTTCACCATTATATGTAGCTATTGCAACTGAAATAAAATAATCTCTTTTCATTATTTTTCACCTGCTCTCATACCAAAATATCTTGATGCCATATCAAGTGGATATTTAAATAATAGTGCTAGTCTATGTTCTTGAATTATTCTTTTTAAAACATATTTTGCTAGATTACTACCTGATTTAGTTACATTAAAACTATTTAAATAATTGTTTTCTTTAAAAAATTGTCCTGTTAATTTATATCTGTTATACATTTGCTTAAATTTAAATTTATGAGAATGATAAACTATTGAATCAGCACAGTATTTAATTTTATATCCATTAGTAATTATTTTATATGCCAAATACATATCTTCACTAATTGGTAAATTCTTTTGATCATAACCATTTAACTTTTTAAATATACTTGTTAGTATTGCACCTGAAGCATCTGAAAAGAAAAACGTTTTAAGTCCTAATTCACTTATGTCTTTTATTGATACTATTTTTGAATTAGATGGGTAATTATATTCCCTAGTATATTTTTCTATAGAGTTATATTTACTTATTTGTCTTGAATATGATGCAACAATATTATTTTTACCTAAGTCCTTTACTAAATAATAAAGCCAGTATAAATCTTCAATAACAACATCTTGTGTTACAAATACAATAATATCTGCATTACTTTTCATCGCAGCATTTTCTCTAGTTAAACTGTGAGAAAAATCTTCTTTTTTAATTTTTATATAATTACAATTTTGTTCTTTTAATATATCTTCTGTATGATCAACACTTTCAGTTAAAATATAATTAATATTATTAATATTAACGTTTTTTTGCATTTGTAAATAATTATTTAAATTTTTAAGGTATTTTTCTGCATTATAAAGAGGACATATTATATCGATAGTCATATTTTTCAAAATATTCTTCTTCATAAGCACTTAACCCCTTTTTTATAGGTATATATATTACCAATATATTATCAAAAAGTCAATAAAAATGTATCAAATTTGATAATTTTTATCAATCAAAAAATATGTTATTTCTAACATATTTTATCTAGTTATTTTTTCAGTAATTACTGTCTTAAAAGTTTTAAAAAATATTTTAGTATCTAAATTTAATGAAGTATGATTAGAATACCATGTTTCAAGTCTTACTCTATCTGCAAATGAAACATTATTCCTTCCTGAAACTTGCCAATAACCAGTTAATCCAGGTTTTGTTTTTATTATTTGATTATAATAAAGACCAATATCATCTTTTTCTCTTGGTAAATATGGTCTATTTCCAATTAAGGACATGTCGCCTTTAAAAATATTAATAACTTGTGGTAACTCATCAAGTGAAGTTTTTCTTATAAATTTACCTATTTTAGTTATTCTTGGATCGTTTTTTAACTTTTTATTTGTTTGATATTCTTCTTTTAAATCTTTATTTTCTTCTAATAACTTATATAATTCTTCATCAGCATTTAGAATCATTGATCTAAATTTATATAATTTAAATTCTTTACCATTTAATCCTATTCTATTTTGAGAAAAAATGATAGATTTAAAATCTCCTGTTAAAACATAAGCTATTTTAATAACTAGCATTATAGGAATCATAAATAATAAGCCAATTAAAGATATGATTATATCAAATAATCTTTTAATCGATAAATATATAGTTTCTTTTATTTCATCAAATAAAGTATGTTTTATTTCACTTTGAGATATTACTTTATCAAAACTACTTAATCCATCATTCATAGTCCAAAATCCCCCAAAAATCCCCTTTAATTAAGATTGTTGACTATAATATCATAAATTTATTCAAAAATCTACAAAAAATTTAATATTGTTATTATTTTCCAAGAAAAAAGAATAATATTAATATTATCCTTTAAATAAACCCATATAATATTTTTTCTTTCCTCTTCTTACAATTAATATTTTATTATCTATGGCATCATTTTTAGTAAATATTTGATTTTCATCACATACTTTATCACCATTAATTGTAATAGACCCAGCACTAATAAATTCTCTTGCTTCTCTTCTTGATGATGCAATATTATTATTTACTAATAAATCAACTAAAGTAGTTTCATTTTCTAATTCAAAATTAGGAACATCTTTAAAACCATCAATTATCTCATCATAAGTTAATTCTTTTATATTACCACTAAATAGTGATTCGCTTATTTTTAATGCTTTTTTATATTCTTCATTACCATGTAAGAAAGTAATAACTTCTTTTGCTAAAGTTTTTTGAGCAATACGTTGTTCTTTTTGATTATTATGTTCTTTTTCTATTCTTTCAATTTCTTCTTTAGTAAGAAAGGTTAATTTTTTTAAATAATCAATAACACAAGTATCATCACTATTAATTAAATATTGATATAATTCATATGATGAAGTTTTATTTTTATCTAACCATAAAGCATTTCCTTCAGTTTTACCAAATTTAACACCATTTGCGTCTAAAACTAATGGCATTGTCATACCATATAGTTCAACATCTTTCATTTTTCTGGCAAGTTCAATACCTGTTGTTATATTTCCCCATTGATCAGAGCCAGCAACTTGAAGAGTAACATTTTTTGATTCATTTAAATGTACAAAATCCATTCCTTGCAAAAGGCCATAAGCAAATTCAGCAAATGTTATTCCACTTTCTAATCTTCTAGAAATTATATCTTTATCTAGCATATAGTTTACATTAATATATTTACCATAGTCTCTTAAAAAATCTATAATAGAAATATCTTTAGTCCAATCATAATTATTTACAACTTCAAAACCAAATATTTCCTTTGCTTGCTTGGTTAGTCCTAAAACATTCTTTTCTACTTCTTCTTTAGTAATCATTGGTCTTTCCTTTGTTGGCTTTGGATCTCCAATTAAGCCAGTAGCTCCACCGATTAAAAGAATTGGTTTATGACCATATTTTGCAAGTCTTGTAGCTATCAAAAATGAAGAAAAATGACCAATATGCATAGAATCAGCAGTAGGATCAGTTCCAATATAAAATGTAATACTTTCTTCATTTAATTTTTTTTCTAAATCAGGATTAGATATATCTTTAATTAATCCTCTATATTTTAAATCTTCAAAACAATTCATTATTTATTCCTTCTTTCTATTTTTATTAAAAATAAAAACACGAATAAACAATCCTAAGGACGATTGTTATTCGTGGTACCACCTTAATTACTTCTTTAAATGTTTTATAGGTCATCACCTTATTAAGCTCCTAATAATGTAATTTGATTAAAAGTACATAACTATTTACACCAACCATAGTCTCTCTTTAAAGTATAGTTTTAATCTACTTTTTTATTATTCATCACTTAATTAATGTTATTTTAACATAAGAAATAAAATATCGCAAGAATAATATTATTGACAAATATTATGTTACACATCAAAGCAGTAAAAATTAACTTCCCCAAATCCTGGCCAATTTCCACCTTTAGCATTAATATTAACTCTATAATATTGATATCTTTCTTGAAGTGTTGGTATTAAAAATGATCTTTTAGCATTATTTCCAGATCCATTATTGCCAGTATATAAATCTGTGAAATTTTCTCCATCATTACTTCCTTGTAAAGTAAAGCTGGTTACATAATTAGATCCACCATCAAATAAGTTTTCAAGTGTTAGTTTATATATTCTATTAGGTTTATCAAACTTATATTGAACATAGCCATTTGCATATTTTTGGCCTACCCAAGCTGATCTACTACTACTACTATCAGATTTTTTATCAAATGCCAAATAAGGTGCAAGCCCATCATATGAAGAAGACGCTTCACCAGATGGTGATGAATTACTTGTCATGGTTGGCACTTGAATAGCATAAGCATCAACATTACTTATATATTGGCTATTAATAAAACTTGAATAGTCATTTTTAAAAACAATGTCTAAAGCATATGGAGATTGAGCAAGCGATTCCATTCCATTTGATGTATTAAAAACATATGATAAATACTCGGTATTACTATGCAAAAGATTAAATGATTTTTTCCCTTTTATTAATCTATTTAACCAATAAGGAGTTTCAAGCAATTCTTGAGTAGTTGTATGTAATTCTTTCAAGCTGTTTATCATTATTTTAGCATCTTGATCTTCTATATTACTAAAAGTACCAATGGATTTTTCTAATAGGTCTAAGGCATCTTTAACATTATCAACTTCAAAGTCAGGATTTTTTGGAGTATATCCTACACTTTGTGCAAAGAAAGAAAATGAAAAAACTGAAGTAACTCCACCAAATATTAGAGCACCCAGTATAAAACTAAATATATTACTTTTATTAAGCATTTTTTTCATATATCTGCATCCTATTCTATATTTAAAATTATACATTTTTTCACTTAATTTAGCAATATATTGTTATGAATTATATTTTTCAAGTAACTTTTTTATTCCATTCCAAGGAAGTAAAGCACAATGTTTTCTATTTTCTTGCTTATATATTTCATTATATGCGTTAGCTTCCTCTAGTATTTCTTCATCATATTCTTTTTCATTAATCATGTTTTCATAATTCTCAACAATCTTTAGTGCATCAGTTACTGATTTTCCAAGAAATAATTTAATCATAATTGATGTAGTTGAAGTAGATATAGCACAAGCTTCACCATCAAATTTAATATCTTTTATAATATTATCTTCAACTTTAAGATAAATATCTAAATTATCAATACAAGATTCATTATTAGAATTGATATAATCATAATTATCTTTATCAGCAGGTACTTCTTTATTAATTGGATGAAGATAATTTTCCATAATTATTTCTCTTTTAGTTTCGCTATCCATTTATAACATCTCATTTCTAATTTTTTCTTTATCACTTAATAGTTCTACTAATCTATCAATTTCTTCTTTGGTATTATATATATAAACTTACACGACAAGTATTTTTTACGCCAACCTCATCTTTTAATATTTTAGCACAGTGATTACCAGCTCTAACACAAATATTGTATTTATCTAAATAAACTGCAACATCTTGAGAAAAAATATCTAAAACATTAAAAGCAACAATACCAGCATCACTTTCTATATCAATAATATCAATATGTTTAATATCAATTAATTTATTAATTAAATAACTTCTTAATTCTTTCTCGTGTTCTTGAATTTTATCCATTCCTATAGATTCTAAATACTTTATTGCTTCTCCAAGTCCTATTGCACCTGCAATATTTGGAGTTCCTGCTTCAAGTCTTGTAGGAAGACTTTTTAAAAATATTTTATCAGGACTATCAAAAGATTCATTCATCCCACCGCCTAAATTAATAGGCTCTAAATTTTCAAGCAATTCTTTTTTACCATATAAAACGCCAATGCCAGTTGGTCCAAGCATTTTATGTCCAGAAAAAACTAAAAAATCAGGATCTAAATCTTGAACATCAATTTTAATATGAGGTGCACTTTGAGCAGCATCAACCACGACAAAAATCTCTCTTTCATGAGCAAACTTGCATATTTCTTTAATTGGTCTTAAATCGCCAATAACATTTGTAATATGTGCTAAAGAAATAACTTTAGTTCTTGGAGTAATACTTTTCTTAACATTCTCTAATGTAACATAATAATTATCATCTAATGGAATATAATTTACTTTAACTCCAAGTTTATTTTCTAATCTAAACCATGGTAAAACATTTGATGCATGCTCTGATTTAGTAATTAATATTTCATCACCTGCTTCAAGAAAGTTGCCAAAAAAACCTTCAGCAATCATATTTAATCCTTGTGTTGAACCTGAAGTAAATACTATTTCCTCTCTATTTTTAGCATTAATAAAGTCTTGAACAATATTTCTTGCGCCTTCATATTCCATATCAACTTTAATTGATGAAGTATAGTCTCCACGATGAGCATTAGCAGTATATTCGCTATAATACTCTGTTATTTTATCTATTACACATTGTGGTTTATATGTTGTTGCACCATTATCAAAGTAAATTATGTCTTGTCTTAACATTGGGAAATCTTCACGATTCATTATTTTTCACCTCCATCTAAATAATATTTTCTTTTTCTTCAATAGATAAATCTAATTTATTTAAAATAAACCCTTTATATATTAAACTAATAGCTTTTTCTTTAGATAATCCTTTACTCATCAAGTAAAATAAGTAATCCTCATCAACACCAGATAGTGTAGCATTATGATTTATAGTAACTTCATCACTTGATACTAGTAAGTTTGGATAAATAATATTTTCTTCATCATTTAATGCCATTACTCTAACATTTTCTAACATATCATTATTTTTAATATTTTCTTTAACTTTTCCTGTTGCTTCAACTTCTATCTTTCCTTTTTGATTTGAAACACCATAAAAATTAATATAAGTATTATTATTACTACCTAAAATATTTGCATTAATTTTATAATTACCAGAAAGAGTTGTATATAAACTTTGATTATAATTTAATGTAGTATTATTATTTACCGTAATTTCAGTATTTATTTTACTAACGTCAATATTAAATTTATTATAAGTTAATTTTGCATTGTCGTTTAAAATAATTTTTAAATTTAAATCTTCTTTAGATTTTAAATCATTTATTTTAACATTACCATCTATTTCTAATGTTACATTTTTTTTAATAATTTCTATATTTATCTCTTGATCTTTAAATTTATAATATTCTTCTTGTAATATCATTTTAATTATTCTTCTCCCATATTGTTATAACCATTTTTTGCAATATCTAATGCTAAATTGAAATCACCACTCTTTAAAATAGTATGGTCTTTCATTACATGCACAAAATTTGGCTTTATATATTCAAGTAAATCTGGATGATGTGTAATTATTAAAATAGATGGTTTATATTCTTTATAATATTCATTGATTGAATTAGCTACTAATTTTAAGGCATCAACATCAAGTCCTGAATCAATTTCATCTAAAATTATAAATGATGGCTTTAACATCCAAAGGTGTAATAATTCATTTTTTTTACGTTCCCCACCACTCATTCCATCATTAATATTTCTATGGATAAATGATGATGGAATATCTAATTTTTTACATATAGCCATTAATTCTTTATTAAATTCAAATATATTAATAGGACTATTTGATACTTCTGATAAAACACTTCTAAGCATTTCAGCATTTGTTACGCCTTCAATAGCTATAGGATTTTGATTAAGTAAAAATATACCCTCTCTTGCTCTATTTGTAGTTGTCATTGAAAGTAAATCTTTACTATTATATTTTATACTACCAGATTCTACTTGATAATTACTATCACCTAAAATAGTTTTACAAACTGATGATTTACCAATTCCATTAGGTCCCATTAAAGCATGTATTTCACCATCATTTATATTTAAACTAAAATCTTTTATTATTAATTCATCGTTAACTTTAACATTTAATTTATTTATTTCTAACATATTAATCACCACATAACATGAAAATTATATCATATTTTATAAAATAATTCATTATATTTATTAGATATTATTTATTATAAAAAAAATAAAAAAACAAATACTAAATAGTACTTGTAATTTTATTTAAAAAATCTTTACTTTTCAAATATAATCCAGTATATCTTTCATAATATCTATTTAAAAAAAGATTTATTTCTCTTTTTATATCATCAGATATTTTTATTGTAGAAATACTTGCAATATCTACATAATAATACATTCTAATTAATTTAATTATCTTTAAACTAACTAAAGTTTCGTTAGTATAACAGTTTTGACAAATATATCCTCCAACATCACCATCAATAGTAATTATATTATCTTTTTTTCCGCATTTGCTACAACTATCTAGATTTAAAGATATTCCTAAATAATCCAAGTATTTAAGTTCTATAATATTAGTAATAATTAAAGGATCTAAATTATTATCTATTTTATTAAGTGCATTTATTAATAAATCAAATATGTTATTATTGTCATTTTGCTTTAATACTTGATAAGTTAAATCACAAATATAAGCCATATATGATATTTTTTCTATATCATTTCTAATATTCATATAGGAATTTATAATATCAACTTGAGTAAGAAGAGATAATTTATCTTTTTTATAATATATATAAAAATAGCCATATGTATATAATGAAGTATTAGCCCTTAAAGGAGATTTTAAATTTTTAGAACCTTTTGCTATTACACCGATAAGTCCGTGCTCTTTACTATATATATTTAGTATTTTAGATGATTCTTTATAGGGTGTAACAGATAAAATAATCCCTTCAACTTTCTCTATCAAAATAATCAACTACTTTCTCTTCTTATAAGCAAGATAATATTCTATTTTACCAGTTTTCTTAAATAATTCCCAGTATTTATCCTTTTTCAAATTAATCACCTCTCATAATAATTATGAGAAGTAATTATATTTTTTATTCATTATTAACTAAACCTAGTTCTTTTAATACATTTTGCTTTTCACGCCAGTTTTCTATTGTTTTAACATATAATTCAATAAATACTTTCTTTCCTAATAATTCTTCAATGTCTTGTCTAGCTTCCATACCAACTTGTTTTAGTAAAGCACCATCTTTACCAATTACTATTTTCTTTAATGGGTCTCTATCAACTATAATATCTACTCCCATTTTAATTATGTTTTCTTCTTCTTCAAAATAACTTGTAACACAAGCTATTGAATGAGGAATTTCTTTAGACAAATATCTAAGTAATTTTTCTCTAACATATTCACTAATCATAAATGATTTTGATGAATTAGTTATATTATCCTCACTAAAATATCTAACACCCTCAGGAAGATATTTTTTTATTACCTCAATTAATCTAGTAATATTATCATTTCCTAAAGCAGATGTAGGTACTATTTCTGCAAATGGGTACAAATCCTTATAAGTATTAATTGATTCAAATATTTGTTCATTTTCCAATCTATCAATTTTATTTAATACTAATATAACTGGAACATCCACACTCTTTAAATATTCAATAATTAAATTGTCACCTTTGCCAATACCAGCATAAGCATCAACAACAAAAAGTATTACATCTGTATCTTTAAACATAGATGTTGCTTGCTTATTTAATATTCTGCCTAATCTATTAACTGCTTTATGAATACCAGGTGTATCTAAAAATATAATTTGAGAATTATCATCATTATAAGTACCTTGAATAACAGTTCTAGTAGTTCCAGAAACTGGTGAAGTAATAGCTAAATGACGTTCAATAATACTATTTAAAAGTGTCGATTTACCAACATTTGCCCGACCAATTATACTAACAAAACCACATCTCATAATAATTACCTTTCTATATGTAAAGATGATAATATCTCATCTTGTAAATCAAACATTATTTTTTCTTCTTCTTTACTATTAACATGATCATATCCAAGTAAATGTAATAAACCATGGCAAGTTAAAAAAGATAATTCTCTTTTTTCACTATGATTATAAAGAGTAGCTTGTTCTTTCATCTTATCAATAGATATATATATATCCCCTAATATTCTATCACCAATAATTTGCTCATTATTATCTTCTAAAGCAAAAGAGATAACATCAGTTACTCTATCAATATTACGATAATTTCTATTTATTTCTTGTATTTCTTTATTATCTACAAATATTACACTAAGATAAGCATCAAGTGCATTTTCATGTTCTAAAGTTGCTTTAATAACATCATTTAAATAATCATAGTTTTTATATAAATCATTATCTACAATTTCATAATTCATAGTATTTTTATTCCTCCTAGTAATTGTAATAAATATAAAACAATAATAATAAGTATTATAATACATATAATATTATATATAAAGTCTCTTTGTAAAAAATTTGGTAAATGTTTTTTAAAAGAATTTAAACAAAAATATACAAAATATCCTAAAATACCACCAATAACATTTAAAATAATATCATCTACATCAAAACTTCTTCCAAGTCTAACTTGTAAAAATTCAACAGTAAACGATGTGATTAAACTAACGATAAATATCTGATATACACTTTTACCATTTACATATCTTGCTACAAAATAACCATATGGAACGAAAAGTAAAATGTTTCCTAAAACATTATAAATAAACATTTTACTACCTACTTCATATCTAAAAATTTCAGAAAATGGAACAAGATTTATACCACTACCTGAAGAATTTTCGGTTCCAGTTAAAAGTTCAAATAATAACAAAATATAAACTATAAAACATAAATTTAAAAATTCTTCATGAAATGAAAATTTCTTTCTACTATTTCTTAAAGCAGCAATTCTAACAACAATTAATACTACAATAAAAATAGTTAATTCCGGCCATATTTTTAGTATAGTTTGATTTAATGTATCCAAAAACATCTAATACCAACTCCTAATTAAAGTTAATATGTAACTTGCTTACTTATTAGTTTTTCTACTGTTACAAATAACTCTATCTTTATTCTACTATCATTTGCTTCTTTTTTCAAAATATTTTTAACTAAAATTCTTTCATTGTCACTTAAACTTAACTCTAATTTTTCTCTTATTAAATCATCAATGCGTTTATTTAGGCTTTCTTCGTCATATTCTAATATTTCATCAACATATTCATATTCTTTAATTAAATATAATTTTTTATTTAAAATAGATATAATTTCTTCTTTATCACTATCATAATTTTTTAATCTACTTTTAAATAATTTATAATCTCTATTATCTAATTCAAATAAAATGTTGTATCTTTTCTTATTGGTATATTTTTTCTTAGAATATTTTATTGGCATATCAATACTAACGCTATACCATTTTTCTGCATAGACATTTCCTTTTGCGCAAACATCATCTTTTTCTTCATCATTTAATGTTATATGTCCTAAGATTAAAATATCTCCTTCTTTTACACTTTGATTGTTTTTAACATTTACAATTCCTTTTGTAGCAATAACTTTAGTAATTATACCATCACTACTAGCTATAACATTACATCTATTACTATCAATATCAATATTTTTCTTTTTTCTTTCTTCTAATTTTATTGTATAAGTCATACCAATATTTTCTATTTCTAACCACTCAATATTTTCTTTATAATCATTTAATAACTTTTTTTTAATTTCAGATAATTCAATAAAATTCTTTTTAAAACTTAATCTTTTAATACCATAATTATCTAGTGATTTATTTAAACTTTTAACTAAATCCATATTATTAGATAAAATACTTACATTAACTATAATATTAGATAATAAATAAAATAAAACAATACCTAATATAAATAATATAATATATTCTAACTTATTTTTAATATTATTAATAATAGATTTAAGAGAATTATCTTTTATTATCTTAATATCATATAAATTATTTAATTTTTCTAAATCATTATTATTTATTTCAAATAATACATAATTATCAATATATTTAATATTATATACTTTAATATTAAGATCAAATGTTATTCTAATTATTTCTTCTATACTTATATTATCTATTCTAATAAGCAGATTATTCATATATTTTAACGCTTTCTATGATGCCCTTTATTTCTAATTCTTTATTAATTGATCTAATTGGAACTAGTTTTTTTCCTTTTATTTCAACTTTTTTATTATTAAAATATACAATAATAATATCATCTTTTAAAGTTAATATTTTACTAATGTTATATAAATAAATCTTATCATTTACTATTGCAATAAAATTATCATTATCATATAAGAAATTCTTTAAATTAGTAAATATATGCATAATAATTCACCTTATAAAAATATATGAAAAAGAAGTCTATATTAGACTTCTTAAAATTATGGTTTATTAGCAATATCTGTAAAATATCCTGGACTAGATGTTCCACCATCTATTCTTGCATATTCTTTATCAACATGTGATCCATTATATGTTGTTCCTTGACCTCCAACTATATTAGTAGGTGAATTTGCAAACATACCAGAACTATTTATTACAGCATCAGTATTCCACTTAGTAGGATCTACATATATTGTTGTTACACTTCGCATTCCAGAAAACATATAATTCATATTAGTTACTTTTGAAGTATCAAATGAACTTATATCTAAAATTGTTAACCTACTTATGCCATCAAAAACAGCCTGCATATTTGTTACGTTTGCAGTATTAAATGAACTTAAGTCTATACTTGTCAAATTAGTCATTTGAGCAAACATACCAAGCATATTTGTTACTTTTGTTGTATCAAATGAACTTAAATCTAAACTTGTTAAACCACTCATGTAAGCAAACATATCTTGCATATTTGTTACATTTGAGGTATTCAATGGTGTTAAATCTAAACTTGTTAAACCACTCATTCCATAAAACATATAACTCATATCAGTTACATTTGTTGTACTAAAATTTGATAAATTTATACCCGTTAAGCTACTCATTTCATAAAACATATAACTCATATTTGTTGCGTTTGTTGTATTAAATGAACTTAAGTCTATGTTTGTTAAAGACTTTGTAGACTTAAACATAGCATTCATATTTGTTACGTTTGTTGTATTAAATGAACTAACATCAAGATTTGATATATTCTCCATTTCATTAAACATACTACCCATATTTATTACCTTTGTGGTATCAAAATGATTACCCAAATTTAATGTAGTAAAATTTTTCATACCATAAAACATTCCATTCATACTTGTTACATTTGAAGTGTCAAACGAACTTATATCAAGATTCGTTAATTTATTTAAACCACGAAACAATAAGCTCATATTTGTTACATTTGAAGTATTAAAATTACTTCCAAATGTCAGACTTGTTAAATTAATAAGTCCTTCAAACATTGATGCATAATTAACAAAATGGGGAGCAAAATTATAATAATCTACGTATCCATTTGACATTGTCGTTAAACTACTAGTATCAAAACTACTTAAATCTAAACTTGTTAAACCACTCATTCCCCTAAACATACCACTCATATTTGTTACATTTGTTGTATTTAGTGGACTTAAATCTATACTTGTTAAACCACTCATTCCTGAAAACATAGAACTCATATCTGTTACGTTTGTTGTATCAAGTGGGCTTAAATCTATGCTTGTTAAACCACTCATTTTTCCAAACATATACTCCATATTTGTTACATTTGAGGTATCCAAGGGCGTTAAGTCTATACTTGTTAAACCTGTCATACCTTGAAACATCCAACTCATATCCGTTACGTTTGAGGTATCAAGTGGACTTAAATCTATATTTGTTAAACTACTCATAACACCAAACATGCCACGCATACTTGTTACTTTTGAGGTATCAAAGTTACTTAAATCTAGGTTTGTTAAACTACGCATTGCTTGAAACATAGCAGACATATCAATTACATTGGAAGTATCAAGTGGGCTTAAATCTATGCTTGTTAAACCACTCATTCCTTGAAACATACCAGACATATTTGTTACATTTGAAGTATCTAATGGACTTAAATCTATATTTGTTAAACTACTCATTCCTTCAAATATGGAAACCATATATGTTGATTTTGATGTATCAAATAAATTTAAATCTAATTCTGTTACTTTAGTTAAACCTCTAAACATATTTGTACTACTACTATTTAAATATATTTTAGATGCTTCACTATACCAATATATTGTTCCATTATCATACCATGTATATATTGGAAAATTTGATGTTGATGATGATATTATGTTTTCTGTGTTATCTAATGT
>JAFUTV010000006.1 GCA_017484125.1 Bacilli bacterium | reverse complement strand
TTCATGGTCTTTAGAAATATCAAATCTAACAAATCTAACAGAATGTTCAATATATTTTAAAAGTGAAGAAAAAGAAGTACCATATAATAATCCAAAAACAGGAACATTTATAAATATATCTTTAATCATATTAATAATAGCTATAACAATAGTAATAATTAGAAAAGTAAGAAAAAATAACAAATTTTATAAGATATAGGTGAATAAAGATGAAGAAGAAAAAGATAACAATAATATTAATAAACATATTTATACTAATAATAGGATTAGTATCTTTTTCAAGTTATAAATTTAAAGAAAATAAAGAAATAACAAGTTATATAGCATATTATTATGATGGTGAAAATCATAATAATCCACCAAGCAAAGAAGATTATGTTTTAGAGGAAATAAGTTGTGATAAAGCAGATGCTAAATTTGATATTAATACATGGAATATCACATTATCAAATATTAAAGGAAAATTTAAATGTAGTTTATCATTTAAGAAAAAAGAATCTGATAAAATATATCATAAATTATCAGTTGATCCAGGTGATGGTGAATATAATAATTCACCAAGCATAACAGAATATGAAATGTATGAAGGGGAAACTAAAGATATTAGTAATCCAATATTACAAGGATATACATTTAAAGAATGGGAAATAAAAGGAAAAGATTCTAATTTAAAAGATAATATATTTACTATGGGTAGTGAAGATGCAAAACTAACAGCTAGTTATACAGTTAATACATATAAATTAACAATTAGTGGAACAAATGTGTGTGATGGTGATTATGAAATGAATTATGGTGAAACATTTGAACTATGTACTCCTAAAAGAGATGGATATAGTTTTCTTGGCTGGCAAGCATCATCGGGTACTATAGAAAATAATATTTATAAAATTGGAGCAAGTAATTCAACCATTAGTCCTAAATGGTCTGATCTAATATATAGCACATTTGTAGATACTTTAACTAATTTAGCTAAAACTAGTACTGAATTAGCATATGATAATACAATTGATAATAATTTAAGATATATTGGTGCAGATCCAAATAATTATGTAACTTTCAATGGTGAAGAGTGGCGAGTTGTTGGCTTAATGAATAATATTGAAGATGCTAATGGTAATAAAGCTTCCAGAGTCAAACTATCTAGAGCAAATTCTATTGGTAAATATTCTTTTGATAGTTCAAATAATGAAAACTGGGGTAGAGGAATTAATGAATGGTCACAATCGGATATAATGAAATTACTTAATGATAAATATGAAGAAAATAAAGATTACATTAATAGCAATTGTAATGAAGAATATACAGGTTCATCACATGCTTTGGTATGTAATAATAATGAAAAGCAATTAGTAAATAATAGTTTATATTGGAATAAATCATCAGGAATATGTTACAATTCTAACCAAAATCATACAAAATCTTGTGATTTCACTTCATCAGGATTGAAAGATGATTCTAAAAAATATATTGATACAGTAGTTTGGCATACTTCAAGTAATGGTGAAGAAAACATATATACATATAATGCATCTAATTTTTATAATGCTGAAAGGGCAAATAACACTCAATATTGTACATCACCTGGTTATGATGAATTTTATGTTCAGAATTGTACAGATAATGTAGAAAGAAAAACAACATGGATTGGAAAAGTAGCTTTACTTTATCCAAGTGATTATTATTATGCTACATCCGGTGGAGAAGATATAAGTAGAGATGAATGTTTAAATTCAGCTGTTTATAGTAGTAGTAGTGAAAATTTTGCTTGGAAATCAACAAAAGGATGTGCTAGTAATAATTGGATTATATCTATTGCTAATTATATGTGGTTTTTAATGCCAAAGGCAGATAGTGTTCACAAAAATATGATGATTAGATTGCTTGGTGGAGGATTATATAATCAAGTGGCTTCATCTGAAAACGATATTTTGCCAACTATATATTTAAAACCAACAATAAGAATATTATCCGGTGATGGTTCTAAAGATAATCCTTATAAATTATATTATGATGAATAATCTTCAATTAATGAAGATTATTTTCTTTTGGCATGATATAATATATAAAGGTGATATTTATGTTTATAAATGACACAAATTATTTAGATCAGCATTTTTTAATAGATCAAAAAATAATTGATTTGTTTTATAAAACTATAGATGAAAAAGAAAATGATATTATTTTAGAAATTGGACCTGGTAAGGGTGTAATTACAAATAAACTTGAAAATAATTGTAAAAAATTAATTGTTGTTGAAAAAGATAAAAGATTAAGTAGTTATCTTAAAGATATTAATGCTTTAATTATATATGAAGATATACTAAATTATAATATTCCAAGAGTAAATAAAATAGTAACTAGTTTACCATATTCTATTACTGATCCATTCATATATAAGTTAATTGATGTAGATTTTGATAAATTAATCATGATATGTGGGAAAAAATTATATGATAGTATTTTAAAAAATAATACTAAACTTTCAATACTTGTTAATTTATATTTTAATATTGAACACGTAATTGATATAAAACCAGAGTCGTTTAATCCAGCACCTAAAACAATGTCATCCTTAATAACTTTTTCTCCTAAAGATATAAATAGTTTAAATAAAAGTGAACAAATAATAAGATTACTTTATAAATATAGATATATGAAAGTTAAAAATGCATTAAAAGAAATATTAATAAGATTAGATAATATTACTCAAAATAATGCAAGGCAAATAGTGAAATCTTATAATATTGATGATACTTTTTTAAATAAATTATTTGATGAATTATCAAATGAAGAAGTGGTTAAAATAAGGGAGGTTATACATGATTCAAAAATTTAGTACCAAGCCAAGATTCATAAAAGTAAAGGATGTAAATAAAACTATCATTAGATTATTTTATTTATTACCTCATAAAAATAGTGATGTAGTATCTAAAATAATAATGAAGAGAATTTTATCATCATGTAATAGTATTTATACTAACACAACTGATTTTAAAAGAAATATAAAAGATTTATTAATAATGGATTATGATGTTTCTTCACAAACAATTGGTAATGTATGCGTTATTGTTTTTAGACTTGTTATTCCTAAGTCTTCATTAATTGATGATTTTTCTTTAGAAAATTCAATTAAATTCTTTTATGAATCTATATATAAGCCGTTTACCAATAATAATAGTTTTGATGAAGAACATTTTAAATGGGAAAAAGATTTTCTCTTAGAAAGAGAAAAAGACTATCCTAATTCAATTAATCAATTTGCTGCAGATACTTTTGAAGATTTTTATGATGAAAAAAGAAATCAAGATATTCATTATGATGAATATATAAATAATTTAAAAACAATTACTAACAAAGACGTATATAAATTTTATAAAAAAAGTATTATAAATAATAATTTTATTTGCTATATATATGGAAATTTAGATGATAAAAAAAATATTGCTTCTATATTTAATAAATATTTTAAACAAGATAAAAAATTATTTAGTTTTGATTGTAATTTTTATAAATTTCAAAAATTAATTGAATATAAAGAAAAAAAGATTAAGACTAAGTATAATCAATCCGTTGTTAATTTATATTATCAGGTAGATAATATGAAAGAAGATGATGTTTTATTATTAACAACACTATATTATTTTTTAGCTTCTAGAGAAAATGACTTAATATATGAGGTGTTAAGAAATAAACATAATTTAATTTATAATTCTTATGTTACTCATAGTAACATATATGCTTCATTAATTATAAGAGTATTCTTTTCTATAGAGGATTTAAAAACTATTATAGATTTAATTAATGACACTTTTGAAATGATTAAAAAAGAAGATAACTTTAATTTATATAAAAATAGATTAATTAAAGCTTTAGAATACGACATACTTAGTCAAAAAGATGATTTATTTAATGCTCCTAATGATAAGATATCTAAGTATATTACTAATTATGATTCTTTAAGTGATAAATTAAAGTTTGTTAAAAAGTTAAGTTTAAATGACATGGTTAAATTCTTAGATAGAATAAAATTAACTAGAAAAATGATTATGGTAGCAGGTGATATGCATGAGTAATATTAAACAAATAAATTTAGATAATGGTTTAAAAATTGTTTTAAATAGAGATAATAAAAAACATCATGTTCATGCAACAATTATTGTTAATGCTGGAGCAAATAATAATGAATTTTATGTTAATAATAAAAAAGTTATTCAACCATATGGAGTAGCTCATTTTCTTGAACATTATTTAATTGAAAGAAGTATATATGGAAATCTTAGTAATATTTTTTCTAAAGATTATGTTAATAGTAATGGATATACATCAAATGATAGAACTGTATATTTTATAGACACAGTTCATGATTTTAAAGAGAATTTTATAAAGCTTTTAAATTTAGTAAATAATCCTAAATTTGATGAAGAAAGTGTAGAGTTAACAAAAAAGCCTATTGTTGCAGAAATAAATAGAAAAAATGATAATAAAAATATAGCTTTTATGGATTGTGTTTTTAAAAGTGTTTTTAAAACAAAGTATTTTAATATTGGACTTGGAAATCCCGATGATATTTTAAATATGAATATTAATACATTAAAAGATTTTTATGATGCTTTTTATCGTCCAGAAAATCAAATGATTATTTTAACTGGTAATTTTCCTAAAAATATTGTTAGTTTAATAAAAAAAGAGTATGCAAATTTTAATTATAAAAAAATAAAAGTAAAAAGAGTGCCAATTATTGAAAATGATAAAGTTATTAAAAAAAGAAGTATATATTCTGGTGAATTAAAAGAAAGTTTTTTTAATATAACATATAAAATAAATCTTTCTAAGTTAACACCTCTTGAAAAAAATAAATTAGATTATTATTTTGGATATTTACTTCAAACTAACTTTGGAGAAGAATCAAAATTATTTAACTATTTGATTCAAAATAAATTATCACTGTATGCTATTGATTATAACTTTAATCCAAAAACAGTGGGAGATTATTTATTAATATCTTTTGTTTGTTATACAAATGAATTTGATAAAGTTATTAAACTAATTAATGATAAATTTAATAATTTAGAAATAGAAGATAAAACATTTACTACATGGAAAAATCAATCTATTATTGGCAATATTAATAATTTTGAAAAAATAAATTGGATAACTGATAACTTTATAAATAATGTTTTACTATATAATTTATATCAAGTTGATGATGTTAATTTTATCAAAAATTTAAATATTAAAGAATGTAAAACTTTATTAAATAAGATAGATAAATCAAACTATAGTATTGTTAAAAATATTTATAATAAATAATTTGTGTTATAATTATTTTGACATATATTTGAATAAGTGATGTATAATTAGGAAGGTGATTAAAAATGATTATATATAATACATTAACAAGAAAAAAAGAAGAATTTGTTCCTTATAATAAAGATAAAGTTACAATGTATACATGTGGACCTACAGTATATCACTATGCACATATAGGAAATATAAGAAATTATATAGGACATGATATTTTAGAAAAAACATTAAGATATCTAGGATATAACGTAGTTAGAGCAATGAATATTACTGATGTTGGACATTTAACAAGTGATTCTGATTCGGGCATTGATAAAATGGAAGTTGCCAAAAAAAGAGAGCATAAATCAGCAATGGAAATAGCAAAGTTTTATACTGATGCGTTCTTTAATGATTTTAAAAAGGTTAATTGTAAAATGCCTGAAATTGTATCACCCGCAACACAAAATATTGATATGTATATCAAAATGATAGAAAAATTAATTAATGATGAATATGCATATGTATCTGGTGGTAATGTATATTTTGATATTTCAAAACTAAAAAATTATTATGTTTTAACTAATAACCAAGAAGATGAGATGGTTGTTGGAGTACGTGATGGTGTTGAAGAAGATGAAAGAAAAAGAAACCAAGCTGATTTTGCATTGTGGTTTACAACATCAAAATTTGAAAATCATGAATTACTTTGGGATTCTCCTTTTGGAAAAGGGTATCCTGGATGGCATATTGAATGTTCTGGTATTTCAATTAAGTATTTAGGAGAACATTTAGATATTCATGGTGGTGGAGTAGATAATATTTTCCCTCATCATACTAATGAAATTGCTCAAAGTGAATCTTATCTTGGACATAAATGGTGTAATTATTGGTTCCATAATGAACATTTACTTGATGAAAGCGGTAAAATGTCTAAATCAAATGGTGCTATACTTACTGTAAGTGCCCTAGAAGAAGAAGGATATGATCCTCTTGCATTTAGATTTATGTGTTTAAACTCTCATTATAAAAAACAATTAATATTTTCTTATGATGCATTAAAACAAGCACAAGAAACATTAATTAAGTTAAGAAATAAAATATCAAATATAACAAGTGAAGGTGATATTTTAGACGATAAATATAATTTATATAACGATAAATTTAAAAATGAAATTTCTAATGATTTAAATACATCTAATGCATTATCAGTGCTATATGAATTATTAAAAGATAATGAAGTAAATGGTAATACTAAATTAAAATTGATTAATGATTTTGATAAAGTACTAAGCATTAATTTAATCCAAAGTAAAGAAATAGATAATGATTTAGAGGAATATATTAATTCAAAGATTGAAGAAAGAAAACAAGCAAAACAGGATAAAAATTTTGAACTTGCTGATCAAATTAGAAATGAATTATTAGAAAAAGGTATTGAAATTAAAGATACTAGAGAAGGCACTATCTATACACTTATTTGATGTTAGTACTTGAATTTTATTCATAATTATGATAATTTATAATTGTAAAGATGTTGATTAGGACATGGTTTAATATATTGCTTTACAAAGAGAGTTAATCATTTAGCTGAAAGATTAATTAAAGTATTATTAAATTACTACCTATGAATTGGACTCGAAAGAGAATCCCGGCTTTAGTAGTCGTTAACATAATTAAGTTAAATAAAGGATGGTACCGTCATATATTGACTCCTTAAAAGTATCATCTTTTTTATTTTTAGGAGGAATTAAATGAGTAAAAGCACAAGAAATGAAACCAAAGAAAAACTATATCAATTAAGATTAGCTTTAGAATATGCTAAAATGGCTCTTGATGAAGAAAAAATAAAGATATTAAAAACTGAGATTGAAGAAGTAAGAGATAAATTAAAAAAAGAAGCATTAGAACAAGTAAGGAAAGGAAGATAATTATGATTAATTTTAAAGAAGATAAGGATTTAATGCCACTAAATCACTCATGTGCACATGTTATGGCTCAAGCAGTTAAACATTTATTTCCAAATGCTAAGTTTTGGGTTGGACCAGTAGTTGAAGAAGGCTTTTATTATGATATAGATTTAGGAGATAAAGTAATATCTGAAGAAGATATAGAAAACATCTCTAAAGAAATGAAAAAAATAATAAAAGATGGTAAAAGAATTGTTAGACATGAAATAACAAGAAAAGAAGCACTAGATTTATTTAAAGATGATCCATACAAGATAGATTTAATAAATAATATGGCAGATGATACAAATATTTCGTGTTACACACAAGGAGATTATACTGATCTTTGTCGTGGACCACATGTTGAAAGTGTTAAGGAATGTAAATATTTTAAATTAACTAAATTTTCTGGTGCATATTGGAAAGGTGATAGTAATAATAAAATGCTTCAAAGAATATATGGAGTATGCTTTAGAAGCGAAGAGGATTTAAATAATCACTTACAAGAATTAGAAGATGCTAAAGAAAGAGATCATAGGAAAATTGGTAAAGATTTAAAAATATATATGATGTCTGATTTAGTAGGAAGAGGACTTCCTATGTATTTACCAAATGGATTTACGTTATGGAATATTTTAGAAAATTATATAAGAGATAAAGAAATAAAAAGAGGATATGTTCATGTTCAAACTCCACCTTTAGGTAATGTTGAACTTTATAAAACGTCAGGACATTTAGAACATTATAAGGATTCAATGTTTCCAATCATGCAAGTTGAAGATGAAGAATATGTTCTTCGTCCTATGAATTGTCCGCATCATATGGTTATGTATTCTAATGATTTACATTCTTATAAAGAACTTCCAATAAGAATTGCTGAAATTGCAAGAGATTGTAGATATGAAGCATCTGGTTCATTAAAAGGAATTGAACGTGTTAGAACATTCTGCCAAAATGATTGTCATATATTTTGTACTCCAGAACAAATTGAAGCTGAATTTAAAGGTGTAGTTGATTTAATCTTAGAAGTATATAAAGAGTTAAATATTACTGATTATAGATTTGAATTATCTCTAAGAGATAAAGAAGATAAAGTCAAATATCATCAAGATGATAAAATGTGGGATTTAGCAGAAAATAAATTAAGAGAAGTATTAAATGATTTAAAAATAGATTATGTTGAAAAAATAGGTGAAGCAGCCTTCTATGGTCCAAAACTTGATGTCCAAATTAAACCAGCAGTAGGAAATGAAGTTACTCTTTCAACATGTCAATTAGACTTTTGCTTACCTGCTAAATTTGATTTAAAATATATTGATTCTGATGGTTCTAAAAAAACACCAGTAGTAATTCATAGAGCAATACTTGGAACACTTGATAGATTTATTGCACTTTATTTAGAAATGACAAAAGGAGCATTACCACTTTGGTTATCACCAGTTCAAGTTAATATTTTACCAGTAAATAATGAATATCATGACGAATATGCCAAAGAAATATATGAATTACTAAAAGAAAATGATATCAGAGTAGAACTGGATAATAGAGATGAAAAACTAGGTTATCGTTTAAGAGAGTCACAAATTAGAAAGATACCATATAATCTTGTTATAGGTGATAAAGAAAAAGATAATAATGAAGTATCATATCGTATGTATTCTTCACAAGAAACTAAGACATTAAAAAAAGAAGAATTTGTTAAACTATTATTAGAAGAAATAAAAAATAAAAGGGTATAATATTAAATAAATGAAATTGAAGATAATTATTGTTATCTTCTTTTTTATTTAAGATAATTATTTTTTTGTATACTTTTTTAAAAAATATGATATAATAATTAAGTAATGCAAATGGACCCTTAGCTCAGTTGGTAGAGCAACTGACTCTTAATCAGTGGGTCTAGGGTTCGAATCCCTAAGGGTCCACCATTGCCGGAGTAGCTCAATTGATAGAGCAACTGAATCGTAATCAGTAGGTTAGAGGTTTGATTCCTTTCTCCGGCACCATAGGGAAATCTGTTCGAGTTATTCGAACATTAAATATATAAACAATCAAAATAATTGATTGTTTTTTCATTTAAAGTCTGAATTATGATAAAAAGGATACTATTTGCAAAAATATCCTTTTTATAGTATTATATAGATTATTTTAAAAAGGTGGGTTTTCTGTGAATACAAAATTACAAGAATTAAAATGGAAATTGTATAAGTATAAATATAAACATTTGTTAGTATGGGGATTAAAAAATGGTTTTATTAAACTATATGATGATAATTTAATAGATAAATTAAGAAACATTTATTATGGTGGTATTCCTGCGTCAATATTATTATTATCTGATGGTATGTCAAATGGTTATTGTTATGATAGAGCATTACTTATGTCAAAAGCATTTTTAGATGATGAAGATGATGTGCAATTAGTTTATGCAACTATTGATAGTTTAAAATTAAATCCACAGTTTGCTGGTAAAGATGATCCTTTATTTGCAGATCATTGTATTGTAGAAAGAATTACGAAAGATGGAGAGCATCTTATTTATGATACTTCATCTGGATTTGTTTATGATAAGAGATTATATTGGCTAATGGAACACCCAAAAATAAGAAAAATAAACAAAAAAAGTTCTATAATTGAATTTGTTAAATCTGATGAATACTATCATCCTGAAGATATCAAAAGAGATAAATATGCTACTCCATTAATATTACCAATGATTGAAATGACTTATGGAAGACCAACAGAAATGTATTCTCATATAGGAATAGAATTATTACAAAGAGAAGTAGAACATTTTAAAAAAGTAATTAATTATGACGATGTATATAAAGAAATAGATGATGATATGAAAAGATTAGGGTTGAAAAGATAATATGTTTGATAATATTAAAAAGAGTTTATATTTTAGCAAAATGCAATTACTTTTAAATAAAGGTATTGCTGATAAAAAAATTATTCCGTTTGATGATGAATTCTATGAAAAATTAAATCATACTTATATTAGTGGATTACCAGTATCTATTCATATTAAGTATTTAAAGCCAATAGTTGGTCCAAGTAAATGTTATGATAGAAGTTTATATATGTTTTTTTGTTTTGATGATGCACTCTTGGTTCGAGCTGATAATAAAGATTTAGAATTAAGATATGGAAAAGATGATGCAGGTCATGGTTGGATAGAAATGGATAATTATGTATATGATCCATCGTTAATGATGAGATTTGATAAAGATTTATATTATGAAATATATAAGCCAACAAATATTTCTAAATGCACTAAAGAAGAATATTGTTCTACAAGTGAATGTCAAAAACTTTATAATGATATTAAAAATACAACTATTGACGATTTTAAACCATATGGTAAAAAAAGAATTGAATTATCTATGACAATACCATTAATAATGTCAATAGCACAAAATTCTAACAATCAAAAATTTATCGATGAACTAAACGATTTTATGATGTTAATTCAATATGATGAAGAAGAGGTATATAACGAATTAGATGAAGCATTTCAAAAGAAAAAGAGCAAATTTAGTAGTTCAAAATTTTATAACTAATTAAAGATTATATTAATATTATTATAATGTAGTTTTAAATTGAATAATTATTTGGTATAATAAGTTTCGATGTTATAACTGATATTGGAGGGTTTTAAATGACTATTAATGATGAAGAAGTAGTTCTTTCGAAAGAAGATAAAAAAGTATTAGCCACTTTTTTTGATGATAATATTGAATTTTTAAGGGAAAAAGATTTATCAAATTATGAAAATATAAAGTGTTTTGCTGATACTTATCAAGAATATATTAATGATAATAATTTAAATGATAATAGCATACTTATGCTGTTTTTGACAGAATTAAGATATTCGCAATTGTCATATAAAATTAATCAACATAAAGAAAATCAAACATCAAATAATCAAGCATTTTCGAAAAGTAATTTTATTAATAATAAAATAATTGAAAAATGGTACAACGAGAAATATGGGGAATCCGAGAGAAGATTAAGATTAATTTTGGATAATTATTCATTACACTCACCAACATTATTTGAACTAATTTTGACTATAGAAAAAGAAAAAAATATAGAGATTATAAGTGAAGTGGAGTTAAAAAAATCACAAAAAGAAGATAGAATGCATCAATTAAATGAAATTATTTATACAAAAATGATAGATATACTAATTGAAGATGGTGTTGATGTTACTATTGATGACAATCATGCTATTAAATGGGCTGCATGTAATGGGTTTGAAAATTGTGTAACTTCTTTAATCAAGGCAGGTGCTGATGTAACTGCCGATCATAATAATGCTGTAAGATACGCTGCATGGTATGACTATCCTAAAATAATAAAAATATTAATTAAAGCAGGTGCTAATGTGACAGATGAAGATAATTTTGCAATTAAATGGGCTGCTAAAAATGATTGTAGTCAAGAGACTATTGATATTTTAATTGCAGCTGGTGCAGACAAAAAAATATATGATAGAATTATAGCTGAAAAGGAAATAAAAGAAAATGAGCAAAAAAATTCTAAAGGCATAAGTAGATTTATAAGTAAATTAAAAAGAATTAAATAATAATATTATTATTAAGTTAAATGAAATATTAAATATTGTTGATAATATATTTTTTAAAGAAGACAATCTTAATTAGATTCTTATTTTATAATATAATGGAGGGTTTTAATGAAATATGTATTTATATTAAATAAGTTTGGTCAAAAAGATACTAGTAAAATTGAACATGACATTGCATATGCTTGTATTTATAATAATTATGATTTTATTATTGAAAATAATAGTAATGCAAATACAACTCATGATATATTAAATAAATATAAATATGGTAATCATATTATTTATGCTGTTGGTGGAGATGGCATGATAAATAGAGTTTTAAATGAAATAGTAGGTACTAATAATATGTTAGGATATATTCCATATGGTACAGGAAATGACTTAGATAGAAGTGTTAAAGAAAGCTTAAAAGCTGGTATTCAAAATTTAGATATTGTTAAAATTAATGATAAATATTATATTAATGTTGCTTGTTTTGGAATTGATGCTGAAATTGCTAATGATGATTCTTTTATTCATAATAATTTAATTCCATCATCGCAAAGATATAATGCTAGCGTTTTATATCACTTTCTAAAATATAATCCTAAATATTTTGATGTATTTGTTAATGATGAACTTATTAAAGGTAATTTTACTACTATTGCTGTTTGTAATGGCAAATATTATGGTGGTGGCTATAAAATTGCACCAAGTGCTTTATTAAATGATGGATTGTTAGATGTTTATTTAGTTGAGGAAATGAAGAAATTAGAAATGGCTAAAACAATTTTAAGCATGAAAGATGCTTCCCATGAAAAAAGCAAATTTGTAAGAAAAATTTCTACAAATAAGATTACTATAAATTCAAATTATTATATGGAATGTAATATAGATGGAGAATCATATATTTCTAATATATTTAATATTGAAGTAATTCCAAATGCAATTAAATTTGATAATAATCAAGAATTAATTAAAAGAGTATTAAAAAAATAACTTACATAAAATGTAAGTTATATTTTTTTACCATTAACTAACATATCTATTTCGTTAATCCCTAAAGAATCTTTAATAGAATTAGATATTGCATATTTTACTTCTTCAATTAATGAGTCATCATAAAAAGTGTCTAATAAGTATTGATTAAAATTTAATTTAATCTTATTTTCTTTTATTTCATAGTCCAATAGTTTTGTATTAGTAGATAAAAATGACACCAAATCACTTTGATATATATTAGATGATTTTAAATTTTTAATAATAACTTCAATTTTATCATCACTATTATTTGTAAATATTGTTACTGGTACTGCATTATAATTTTCTTCAATATTAGTATAGTAATAAATAGTATATTTACTTGTATTTGATATAGTAGTAATATCATATACTTTATTTATTCCATAGTCTCTATTTAATAGTATAGGTAAACTCTTATTAGAGTGAGGAAGTTTTGTTAAAGAATTACCATCTACAAATATCATTAAATTTTTTATTCTATCTATTTCTGTTATAGAATAAACTAAAGATTCTATTAACTTTTCTTCTAACTTTTCATTTATATTTAAAAGTTCTTTACTAAAATTTATTTTTAAAATATTATCATTTAACGATAAATCTAATACTTTAGTATTTTCTGGTATTATAGGTTTTAATTTATCATTTATATAATTACTTGTTTTACTATTTACTGTTAGAGAATCAACTATTTCTTTCACTTTATTTAATATATCTTGATTAGAATTACTACCAATAACGTTTGCTCTAATTAGCATATTTTTATTATTTAATAAATACACATAATTTACATTTTTATTTAAAGTAATAGTTTTTTCGTAGTTTTTATTAACTGGAATTAAATAAATTATCAATATAATAAATAAAGTCATAAATGTTATTATAATTCTTTTTTTAATAGCTTTTTTTAACATACTTTCAAATCCTCTTTATAAATTATATTAAAAAAGGTCTTAATAAGACCTATAAATTTAGTTCGTCAAGTCTAATTAATTCTATAATGGCTTGAGCACGACCTTTAACTCCTAATTTTTGTATAACATTTGATATATGATTACGAACTGTTTTTTCACTAATTTTTAATATATTTGATATATCTTTAGTTGTAGCATTAGTTATTAGTAAATCAAATACTTGTTTTTCACGATTGGTTAATACTTTACTTTTCATACAAATCACTCTCTAATTTATTGTATGAATTATTTCTTTTACATGTTAATTAATTAAATTTGACAGTTATATATTTTTTATCATTAAATAAACTTTGAACCCTTTTAATAATGTTATTTGCAAGTTCTTTATTATGATTTTTTTCTTTAATAATAATACTAATTTGATCATTATCTATCTTTACAAATGAATCGTAATTAAATTCTTTTTTTATTAAATTTTCTATTTCTTCTTGTCTTCCTTTATTTTGATTAATTGTTTTTAATTGTTCATAAGCTAAATTTTTTTCTTCAACACTTTTAGTATTATCTACAATAATACCTTGTAAATTTTCTATTTCTGCTAAAACTGTTTCATCATTTTCCACTCTAAGTCCGACTAAGTCACTTGATTCATTTACTTCAATAGTTTCAACACTTTCTGAAATAGTAGGTTCAACACTTTCAAATATATTACTTGGAATAGAAATATAATAAATACAAAGAATTAAAATAATGCTAAATAAGGATATATACCACAATTTTTGTTTATTCACTTTTTAATCACCTAATAATATTTATGTATAGTAAGATATATTTATGATAGAAAATACATATTTTTATGGTATAATTATAATGAAGAGTTGATAGTTATGAAAAAAATTAATTATTTAGTATTATTTATTTTTGCAATATTTATGTTAATTAGTAATGTCGAAGCTAAAACTGCAAGTAAGGTTTGTAGTTATAATAATGCAGGTAATACTATGGCAGGACAAGGTGCTGTAACTATTAGAATATATACTGATAATAGTGCCGATGCAACAATTACACTAGCAGATGGTAAGGTAGTAAATAATTCTGAAGGTGTTTCAAATTGGAGTAGCGTAGTTAGTTCTTATCAATCTACTGGTCATTGTCCATATTATGTTAATATGACTTATGGCGGAATTGGTGGAGCCAGTGTTTGGGCATACTATGATCAAAATGCTTCATCAAGTGCTGCAACTTCACAAAAATCCACTATATTACAAAGTACTACATTAGCAGAAGATACAAAAGATTATTCTCAAATAGATAGTGCTAAAAAAGAACTAGGATCGTATGCTAATTCTTGTAACAGTTGGGCATCAACAACATTTAGTATTGATGATTGTAGAAATAGTGAAAAAATAACTACTAGATTTTCAGAGTGTAAAAGTGATACTGCATCTAAAATTAGTTTAGCAAATTCATATATTACTACTGCAAAAAGATATGTTAGTCAATATCTTATAACAAATAGCGATAAAGAATATGATCAAGTAATAAAAAATTGCGAAAAAGCAAAAGGAAATTTAGAAAATTTTGAAAAGGCTTTAGATAAAATATCAACTAACGAATATAATGACGAAATGGGAACTGATATAAAATCTAGTATAAGTGACGAAGAACTTAAAGATAATCCTTATTATCAGAGCTATTTAAGTAATTCTAATAATAGTAGTAATAATGATATTGGCTTTTTACAAATATGCAATCCACAAGAAAATCCAAGAATTGTTGCAGCGTTTAAGTTAGGTGGAATATTAATTACTATTGCTAAAATAATTGTACCAATTATTTTGATTGTGATGGGTATGCTTGATATATCAAAAGCGGTTGCTGACAACAAAGATGGTGCACTAAAGAAAAGTTTTATCACATTTGCCCAAAGAAGTGTTGCAGGTATTTTAGTATTTTTTGCTCCATCTATTATTTTAGGATTATTTAAAGTTATTGATGGATTTGATGATGTTGAAAGTAAATATGAAACATGTATTGTATGTTTAACTGATCCTGGCCAATGTCCAAATGTTAACTTTACTGGAGGAAATTAATGATATTTAAAATAGCCGATATTTTTTTACAATTTATTATATATAGTTTTATTGGATATTTTGCTGAAGTTATATATTGTAGTTATAAACAAAAAAAGGTTGTAAATAGGGGATTTCTTTTTGGACCTATTTGTCCAATATATGGAGTTGGCTCTATTGCCATAGTATATTGTTTAAAAAACTTTTTGGATAATCTAATAATGATTTTAATTTTAGGAATGATTATAACATCAGCAATAGAATATTATACAAGTTATATTTTTGAAAAAATATTTCATAATAAATGGTGGGATTATTCAAATAAACCAGATAATATTAATGGTAGAATATGTTTAAGTAATTCAATATATTTTGGTATTGGAACATTAATTGTTATGTATTTTATTAATCCAGTAATAACAAATATTTTAGGCTCTTTAAACGATATTTTAGCTTTAGTAATATCTAGTGTTATTATGTTTATATTTATTATTGATTTAATTTGGTCAATAATAATTGCTTATAACTTAAAATCAAGATTAATAGTTGCTGAAGAATTAAAGGAAGCAAAAATTAAATTAATACCTAAATTATTTGAAAAAAGGTATCACGATCAATTGGCTAGAATTAAATTTAAGAGTAACCGTTTAATTAAAAACTATCCAAATTTGGCTAAGGATTTGCGTAAAGAACTTAATACTGTTAGAAAAATGGTTATTGATGCTAAGAAAAAATAAAAAGTGTAAAATTATATATTTTTCACTTTTTTTATGAAAAAAAAGGAAATTGACAGTTTATCTATAATATATCTTATGAAGGGAGAAATAAGGTATGCTAAATAAAGTGTCAATTAAACAACATGACATTAGAGATTGTGGGGCAGCTTGCTTATTATCTATTATTAAGTATTATAATGGTAATATATCATTAGAAAAAATAAAAATAGATACATGCATTGATAAAAAAGGCATAAGTGCTTACAATTTAATATTAGCTTCAAAAAAATATGGTTTTGATAGCCATGGAATTAAAATCACATTTGATGAGTTGCTAAGTAATAGAATTGTTTTACCATGTATTGCATATTTGGAATTATCTAATGGTTTAAGACATTATGTTGTAATATATAAGATATGTAAAAATTATATTTTAATAATGGATCCAGCCAAGGGATTAAAAAAAGTTAAATTAGATATTTTTAAAAATAATTTTAAAAATGTAATAATTGAACTATGTCCAATCTCTAAAATAGTTAATTATAGTCAAGATAATAAACTTATTAATATTTTTCTTAATTTTTTAAAAGAAGATAAAAAGTTAATAATTAGTTTGTTATTAACAAGTATAATATTTACTATATTATCTATTTTAAGTTCTTTTTATATGAAAAGTATTTTAAATAGTATTGATAATAATATTAAATCTTTAACTCTATTTATTATTTTAACATTTACTATTATTACTTTACTTAAAATATTTCTTTCATATATAAAGGGGCATTATGAAACATATTTAAATAAAAATATTGATATTAAACTATTGCCATCTTTTATTAGTCATATCTTTAATCTTCCTTTAAATGCTATAAGTAATAGAACTACTGGAGAAATAACTACCAGAGTAAATGAAATAAATAATATCAAAGAAATATTTTCTAATATGTTTATAACATTAGTTCTTAATTTACTTTTAGCACTAACGTCTTGTTTTGTCTTAATGGCTATTAGCCAAAAATTAACAATTGTATTATTAGTTCTTATTTGTATTTATTTAATTAATAATATTTTATGGATAAAACCAATTAATAATTTAGTCGAAGATAATATAAGTTTAGAGACAAATTTTAATTCTACATTAACTAATAATTTGGCACATATAATTTCTATTAAAAATAACGGTAATTATTTAAATAATAAGTTGGAAGAAAATCTTATTTCATATTTAGAAAATAGTTTTAAATTTCAAAATAAAATAAATATATATAATTTTATTAATAATTTTATTGTTGAAATAGGGTTGTTTGTTTTAAATACTTTAGGATTTATACTTATTATGAATAATTTGTTAGAATTAATTGATTTAATAACTTATAATTCTTTATATTTATATTTTATTGACCCAATTAAAGAAATAATAAATTTAATACCAAAGTATGTATATATAAAAAGAAGCTTTATTAAAATAAATGATTTCTTAATGTTGGAGGAAGAAGAAAAAGAAAGTAATAAAGAGTCTTTTAGTAATGGAAATATATTCTTTAATAATATAAATTTTTCTTATAATATGTATGACTTTCCTATTAAAAATTATTCTTTAAATATTATTAAAGGTAATAAGGTTTTAGTTATGGGGCCATCTGGAACAGGTAAATCTACTTTATTTAAATTATTATTTAGATTATATGAACCAATAAGTGGAACTATAAGTATTAATAATATAAATATTTTAGATTATAATTTAGAAACAATAAGAAAAAATATTGCCTATGTCTCTCAAGATGAATCAATATATAATGATACTATTTATAATAATATTGTATTAGGAAATGACGTTTTTTTAGATAAATTAAACAAAGTATTAGAAATATGTCAAGTAAACGAAATATTAGATAAGAAAAAATTAAGATTAAATACATTTATTATGGAAGATGCATCAAATTTATCAGGAGGTGAAAAAGCAAGAATAATACTTGCCAGAAATTTATTGAAAGATTCATCTATTTTAATATTTGATGAAACATTTTCGGCAATTTCAGAAAAAGATGCCAATAAAATAATAAATGATATTTTTACAGAGTATAAAGATAAAACCATTATATTAATTTCTCATTTTAAACCTAAATATAAATTTGATCAAGAAATAGTAGGTGATTTTAATGATTAATTATAGATATTATAATAAAGAATACTTACTATCTATTAAACCAAGATTTAATATTGTTATTTCTGTTTTAATTATCTCAATTGTTATCATTGTAATATCTTTATTTTGTTTTAAAACATATGATGTATATAGTCTCAAAGGATATATTACATGCGAAGAAAAATGTCAAATTCTATTTAATATAGATTCAACTTTTTCAAACAAAATAAATAAAATAGATCATATAAGATTAAATAAAAGTGTTATTTATCCAAATAGTATTAATATAGGTGAAATACAAATATCAGAGGATAATCAAAATAATTATCAGATTGTTAGTTATCAAGTTGATAATTTAGATACTGATATATTAAATACAATTCAAGATGTTAAAATATATTCTAATTATGAATTATTAATTAGAAAAATACTTAATTTAATAAGGAGGTAATAATTATATGAGTAATGAAGAATTAAGTAATATAAAAGGTGGAGCATTTAAATGGACTATTATTGGTGGAATAATGGCAATTGGTGCATTTGTCGCTGGCATAATAGATGGTTATTTAAGACCATATAAATGTAGATAGGAGGTTATTAATGAGTGATTTAGAACTATATGAAGTAGTTGGTGGAGGATTTTCTTTTAGTGCAGCATTTTTAAATGCTATGTCTAGAACAATTAATACCATTATGGACTTTGGAAGAACAATAGGAACTTCAATTAGAATGCTTGTTAGTGGTAAAAGATGTTAAATAAATTAATAAATAATAGATATTTTAGATTATTTATTATCTTAATATTTGTTCCTATATTTTATATTGGTATATCTTTTGGATTAGAATTAATTAATCATTTGGGAAGAATATTAGGAAACTATCTAAGTTGTATATTATAAAATAAGAGAATAAATTCTCTTATTTTTTTGTAAATAATGAAAATACTTAGTCTTTTTTTTTAGTAGTAATTATGCTAAAATATATAATAGTAGGTGAGTAATATGAAAAAGAATGGATTTATTGCTACTTCAGTTATGTTTTCTTTCTTTTTAGTATTTACTGCATTAATTGTAATCGTATTAGCAGCATATGCTCATTATAAAGTTTTGATTAATAATTTAAATATGTCAATACTTGATGATTTAAACGAGAATATTATAGCTCATAAATATTCTTTTGTAAGTAATGCAATTAAAGATGGTAACTTAGAAAGTATTGATAAAGACTTTAAATCAGGATTAACTTCAACATACCCAACTTTTAATGGTATTTGGACTGGAGTTAAAAATAATGTTGTGCCATATCATGATAATGATAATCAAATATCTTATCTTAAATTTCAATATAATGGCAGTGGAAGTGCTAAATTATCAAAGTCTTTAGATGGAAAAAGATTTGTTAATAATAGACAAGATCATAAAATATATATTTCATATAAAATATTTAAGAATGGTTTAATTGAATGTAGTGATGCAAAATTTTCATTAAGTATTGGTACAAGTGATATAGATGTATTTGATAAAACTGATTTATGTGGTGATTTTGAAAACTGGGTTTTAAAATCAAAACTAATTACTGTTTTCATTAATAATGTAAAACAAGAGTTTAAAATTGAAATTAATGGATTAAATAGTAGTCAACAATCAAGGTTTATAGGAATAAAAGATTTAGTTATTGCTGATGTTACTAAACTATATAAAGATGGTACAACAGATGAAGAAATGAAATCTTATTTAGATATTAATTTACCATATATTGATGAAAATTATGCATTAGCAAGAAGATAATGATATAATATCTTTGTGGTGATTTTTATGATTTTATCAATAGTTGGTCCAACTGGTGTTGGTAAAACTAAATTAAGTATTGAACTTGCAAAAAGATTTAATGCAATTATCATTAATAATGATGCAATGCAAGTATATAAATATCTAAATATTGGCACTGCAAAACCAACATTAGAAGAAAAAGAAGGAATAAAACATTATTTACTTGATTTTGTAGATCCTACTATTAATTATACAGTTTATGATTATCAAAAAGATGTTAGAAAAATAATTAATGATAATAAAGATAAAAATATAATATTTGTTGGAGGAACAGGGCTTTATTTAAAAGCTGCTTTATTTGATTATCGATTTGAAGAGGAAACAACAAATAATAATTATGAAGATTTGTCAAATGAAGAACTTTATAATTTAGCATTACAAAAAGATAAAAAAATGTTGATACATAAAAATAATAGACAAAGATTAATAAGATTTTTAAATAAGGAGAATAGTGTAGTAGTTGAACCAAAACTATTATATCCAACTATATTTATTGGACTTACTACCGATAGAAATAATTTATATAAGAGAATTAATGATAGAGTAGATTCTATGATTAAAAATGGATTAATAGATGAAGTAAAACAATTATATGATAATAAAATAAATAGTAAAGCAATAAATACTGCAATAGGATATAAAGAATTATATAAATATTTTAATAAAGAAATATCATTGGATGAAGCAATAGAATTAATCAAAAAGAATTCAAGACATTATGCAAAAAGACAATATACATGGTTTAATAATCAAATGAATATTAAATGGTTTAATACAAATTATAATGATTTTAATAAAACTATTTATGAAGTATTAGATTATATAAAAAGTCAAACAAATATAGTTTGACTTTTAATTATTAAATTCTAAATAAATAGTTTTATCAAATATATGAGTATCAATATTATTATCATCTGCTTTAGTTAACTCATCATTATTTACTAAAAAATATTTATGATCTAATATTGGACCTCTTTCACTTACTGGATCATCCCAAGTTAAATCTAAATGATACCAATTATTATCTAAATAAAGAGCATTCCAAACATGAGTTTTGGATGCAATTTTATAATTTTTAATATTAAATTTATTTAAAAATAATTCCATTGCATCAGCATATCCTGAACAAATTGCTTGATGTTCAATTAATGCACCATATGCTGTATTTGATGCATAAGTAGAATTACCTGTATCATTTCTTACTTTATCATAATAAGTATTATTAATTATATAATCATGAATAGTTCTTATCTTAGTTTCATTATTCATGTTATCTGTAATTAATTCTTTTATTATTCTATCGACTTCTTTATTAATTATATTTATTTGTTCTTTACTATATAGTTTATTTAGTTTAATATTTACTTCTCCAGAATCATCATAAGTTGTTTCAATTGAAGTAAAAGCATTAAATGGACTGGTATAATTATTGATATTTGTTAAAAGTGTGTCATTACCACTTATAGTTTGAACATCTTTTATACAATCTTCATATTCATTTGGACAATAAAATGTAAATTCATCCCAACCATTATTAATTACACTAAAAAATATGTTTCTTATATCTTTAATACTATATGGGATATAGTCTTTTGATCTTTCCACATATAAAAAATCGTAATCTTTATAATATTCATTTTTAGGCAATATTATTAATTCAGGACGATTATTAATTACATCTGTAGCAAAGTTTTTAATTGGATTCATAAACACAAGTTCTAAAACTATTAATATTGCAAGAATAATAGGTATAATAAACTTTTTCATTATCCATCACCATTATGATTATAGCAAAAAAAAAGAAACGATACAATTATTTATTCATTTCTTTAACTTTATTATTTAATCTTGACTTTTCTCTAGCTGCAGTATTTTTCTTAACTAATCCTTTAGCTTGAGCTTTATCAACATTTTTTTGCATAGTTTTTAAAGTTTTATTTGCTAGTTCTTTATCACCAGAAGAAACTGCCTTTTCAACTGCCTTAATGCTATTTTTTACTCTTGCTTTTAATTCATGGTTATTAGCAGTTACTTTTTTAGTTACTTTAATTGCTTTTTTTGCACTTTTGATATTAGCCATAATCTGCTCCCTCCTTGATACATAAAGATTTTATCAAAAATATTTGTTTTTTGCAAGCAAATACTAGGTTTTGACATATTTTTTATAAAAAAAATGATAATATTGCTATAGTGATTATTATGAAAAAATTTAAAACAAAAAGGAAAAGAAAGATTTTTAAAATATTTTTTTATATATCTATAACTTATATTTCTTTTATATTTACATTTAATTTCTTAAAAAAAGATACAAAAATTGACCCAGAAAAATATATTAAATCACTAATTAATACAGGCTTTAATAATCAATTAAATAAAAAACAGTATAATAATTCCTTTATTTTTTCTAATCCCATAACATTAATAGAAAATAATTTATCATTTAAAGCATCGAAAAATACCGATAATATAGAAAAAGAAACAACAAAATATATAGAAAGTGTTAACAAAGAAATGGATGAACCCCTTATCTATATTTATAATAGTCATGATAAAGAAGAATATAAAATAGAATATAAATATGAATATTCTATAGTCCCTAATGTTAAGTTAGCATCCTATATATTACAAGAAAAATTAGAAAATTTAAAAATTCCTTCTATTGTGGAAACAAAAGATATTAAAAATATTTTAAATCAAAATAATTGGCTATATCGAGATTCTTATCGAGCTAGTAGAATTCTTTTAGAGCAAACAAAAGAAATTAATTCTATAAAATATTATATAGATATTCATCGTGATTCTTCTAGATATGAAAAGACAATATTAGAATATAATAATCAAAAATATGCTAAAGTATTATTTATTGTTGGATTAGAACATGATAATTACGAACAAAATTTAAGTATAGCCACAAAGTTAAGCAATATAGTTAATGAAAAAATTCCTAATCTATCAAAAGGAATATTAAAAAAAGAGGGACCAGGAGTAAATGGTATTTATAATCAAGATTTTTCTCCCAATTTAGTATTAATTGAAATTGGTGGTCAGGATAATAATATTATTGAAGTATCTAATACGATTAATATTTTAGGAGAAGCCTTATATTCTTATATTAAGGAGGAATTATAAATGGAAAAGAAAAAAGTTAATTATTTTTGGTGGATTATTAGCGCTTTATTTTTAATATTTTTAGCTTATACTATTGCTTATGAAAGTGGATATTATGAAGCAAATATTAGTAGAAAATCAAAAATAACTGAAGAAAAAATGGAAGAATTTGAACAAGATGTTAAAGATGGAAAAGAAATAGATATTAAAGATTATGTTGAAAATGATTTTGTTGACTATTCTTCTTCTATGTCTAAAATAGGGAATAAATTAGCATCTTCTATAGATAGTTTTATGCAAGGGGGATTATCTGATTTTTTTGAATTATTAGGAAAACTTTTTACTTAATTTATGAAATAATAGTTGTTTTTTAATTTTTTTATAATTTATATGTAAAAACTAAAATAAATGTGATAAAATACTATTAGACTAGGGAGTGAACTTATGAGTAGTAGAACATTTATTTTACTAGGAGTAACATATTATATATTAGCACTTATTATAATAGTTATTGTTCTTCATATAATAAGTAAGAAAACTAAAGGAACTTATCAAACAAAGATAAATGATTTAGAAAGAGAAAAAAACTTAATAATATCAGCTAATATATTAACTGAATTAAATAAGGTAGAATCTCTAATTAATAATGATACTTTAAGAAAAAAATTTGATGATTGGTCTTCAAGATTTAAAGATATTAAAGAAAAAGATATTCCTAAAATTAGTGATGAATTAATTGAATTAGAGGAATTATATTCTTCTAAAAAATATAAAGAATTAAAAGAAAAGCTTGCTAAAGTAGAATATGAAATATACTTTGTAAAAACAAAGAGTAATTATTTATTAAATGAAATAAGAGAAATAACTTTAAGTAATGATAGAAACAGAAATAGTGTAACTAAACTAAAAGCTAAATATAGAGAAATTGTTTCTAAATATAATAATAGCAAAGAAGAATATGAAAGTATTTCTAGTGGTATAGATCTTCAATTTGAAAGAATTGATAAATTATTTAGTGCCTTTGAAATTGCAATGGATAATAATAATTATTCTGAAGTTAATAAAATAGTAAAAGGTTTAGAAGATTTACTTGGCAATTTAGAATTAGTTATTGAAGAAGCTCCTTCTATAGTTATGATGGGAACTAAACTAATACCAACTAAAATCAATGATATTGAAAATATATCTAAAAAAATGGAAGAGGAAGGATTTAATTTAGATTACTTAAATATTCCTTATAATATAGAAGAATCCAATAAAAAAATAACTGATATTTTGGAAAGATTAAAAGTTTTAAATATAGAAGATTCTACATTTGATTTAAAAACAATTATGGATTATTTTGATAGTATTTATGTTGCATTTGATAAAGAAAAAGAAGCTCAAAAGTCGTTTGAAGAGTATATGACAACAATTATTGCTCGTGCAGCCAGATATAGTAAAATTAATAATGATTTAAGAAAAAAGTCTGCTGAATATAAATATTCTTATGATTTAACTGATGATGATTTTAAAATTTTAAGTATTATCAATCAAGAAATTCAAAGCGTAAAAAAAGACTATGAAAGAATAATAAATTCATATAGATCAAGAACGTTTTCATATACAAAATTAGACAAAGAAATGGATATATTAAATACTAAATTAATTAAAATAAAAGAAAAATTAGATGCTGCTTTAAAAAGCTTAGGAAGTTTAAAAGAAGATGAAGCTAGAGCTCGTGATCAATTAGTTGAAATAAAAGAAATATTAAGAAAATCTCAAATAAAAATTAGTACCTATAAACTACCAGTTGTTCCTAAAAAATATTATGTTGAACTTGCTGAGGCTACAGAAAGTATAAAAGAAATGGTAAAAGAATTAAATAAACAACCGATTTCTATAAAAACATTAAATATTAGAGTTGATACAGCAAGAGATTTAGTATTAAAACTATATAGTACATCTAATGAACTAGTTAAAACAGCATATATGGCTGAAATGGCTGTTGTATATGGTAATAGATTTAGAATAATAAATGAAAGTATTAATGATTCTTTATCTATTTCTGAAAACTATTTCTTTAAAGGTGAATTTAAGAAAAGTTTAGAAAATTCCATTAATGCAATAAATAAAGTTGAACCAGATTTTTATAAAACATTAATGAACATAATGGAGGAAAGTAAATGATATATTTAGATTATAGTGCAACAACACCAGTTTCATATGATGTTTTAGAATCATATAATAAGGCTACAAGAGATTATATAGGTAATGCTAATTCTATTCATTCTTTGGGCATGAAATCTCGTGCTCTTTTAAATAGTGCAACAAATCAAATAGCTCAATCATTTAATATTTTAGATTCAGAAATTATATACACTAGTGGAGCTACTGAAAGTAATAATTTAGCTCTAATAGGAATAGCATTAAAATATAAATCTAGGGGTAATCATATAATTGTTTCTAAATTAGAACATCCATCTATTTATGCAATAGTACAATATTTAGAAAAACAGGGATTTAAAATTAGCTATGTTAATAATAATGAGGATGGATTAATTGATTTTGATGATTTAAGAAAAAAAATAACTAATGAAACTATTTTAGTCAGCATTTGTGGTGTTAATTCTGAAACGGGAGTAAGACAACCATTAAAAACTTTAAGACAAATTATAAAGAAAGAAAATTTATTAACCTTTTTTCATAGTGATTTAACCCAAGCAATAGGTAAGGTAAGTATTAATTTACATGATGTAGATTTAGCATCTTTATCAGCTCATAAGATATTTGGACCAAAGGGTATAGGAATGTTATATAAAAGTGATAAGATAGAACTTGAACCAGTTATTCATGGTTCATCAAAATTTGATAATATTAGACCAGGTACACCAGCTCTTCCTTTAATTGTGGCTTTTTCTAAAGCGTTAAGAGTATCTCTAACTGATTTAGATAAAAAGGAAATGTATGTTAAAAGATTAAATGATAAAATAGTTGAGGAATTATCTACTATTGAAGATTTAAAATTTAATAGAACAAAATATTCTATACCACATATTTTAAATATTAGTTTAGGAAATATTAAGGGTGAAACTTTTGTACATGCAATGGAAGAACATGAAATATATATTAGTACCAATACGGCATGTTCATCAGGTAATTTATCAACTGCAGTCATGGCATTATATAATGATACAAAACGTGCAACATCTACAATTAGAGTTAGTTTAGCAAGTATTACAACAAATGAAGAAGTTAATAATTTTTTAAAATATTTTAAAGAAGAATATGAAAATTTAAGTAAATTAAATTAACATTTAATATTTATAAAAAAATGTTATAAATTATATAAGGATACTTTTTAGAGTTATTTGAAATGTTGTGCCAAATGGTGTTTGACACTCACTAATAAAACCCAGTGGAAAATTTAGTGAAGTGTCTTTTTTTATATAATAATCACTTCAAAAAATAGTATCTTTTTTAATTTAATGGTATAATTGATGTTAGGTGATAACTATGTTAGTAATTGGATCACATGTTAGTTTTAATAAAGAACAATTATTAGGTTCAATTAAAGAAGCATTGTCTTATAATGCAAATACTTTTATGTTTTATACTGGAGCTCCTCAAAATACTTTAAGAAATAAAATAGATAGTAATTTAACAAGTCAAGCTATAAAATTGATGCAAGAAAATGGATTTGATATTAATAATGTTATATGTCATGCTCCGTATATTGTTAATCCGGCAACTTCTGATGTTTCTAAACAAGAATTTGCAGTTAATTTTTTAATTAACGAATTAAAAAGATGTGAAGAACTAAAAGTTAAAAAAATTGTTTTACATCCAGGTTCTGCAGTTAATATATCAAGAAGTGAAGGACTATCAAATATATCTGATAGATTAAATGAAATATTAAATGAAGATATTAATGTTACAATATTACTTGAAACTATGGCAGGAAAAGGAAATGAAATGGGAATAACTACCCAAGAATTAAAAGAAATTATAGATAAAGTAAAAGTAAAATCCAGAATAGGAGTATGTCTTGATACTTGTCATTTAAATGATGCAGGATATGATATGAGTAAGTTTGATGAATATTTAGATGAATTTGATAATCTTATTGGAATTGATAAAATAGGTTGTATTCATATTAATGATAGCAAAAATAATATTGCTTCTCATAAAGATAGACATGAAGTAATTGGAGTGGGTACAATAGGTTTTGATAATATAGTTAATATTATTTATAACAAAAGACTAGATGGTATTCCTAAAATTTTAGAAACACCATATATTGGTGAAGATGAAAATGATAAAAATCGTATTTATCCACCATATAAATTTGAAATAGAAATGATTAAGAATAAAGTATTTAATAAAAATATATTAAATGATATAAGATCTTATTATAAATAATTAATAATATAGGACAAATAACTAACCTAAATCGTTATTAAAACATAGAATATGATTAGAGAAAGGATGTAATTTTATGTTTATTAATAACGATTTTAATTTTGATGATTTTAATAATATGCCTAGTGCAAGTGAATCAAAAATGGATATGAATATGTCTATGAACATGGATAACCAAAATTGTTCTTTACAAGGGGTAATGTGCCCACCAGTTTGTGAAGCACCACAAGAAAGATGTTGTCAAAGAGACATTCATCATTGTATAGAACATATTGTTCCAATAAATACTAGAATAATTAATCATCATATCTATCATCATGTATATAAACCTGTATATACATGCACTGAAGAAAATATATGTTCAACTGATAGTAATTGTTGTATGTAAGTAAAGCCTAACAAAAAAATGTTAGGTTTTCTTTTGCATTTATACTATTTTTTGATATAATATTTTTATAGAGAGTAGATGATTGTTTTGGAAAGAAATAAGAAAAAATTTTTATTAATCATAGGTACTTTACTTATAATATCAATATGTGTAGGTATATCATATGCATATGTTATGTTTACTGCGACTCAAAGTGGTATAAATGTAGTAAATAGTGATTGTTTTGAACTTACCTTTAGTGATGTTGCTGGTTCTGATATTAACTTAACAAGAACTTTTCCAATGCCAGAAGATGAAGGTGCTCAAACAAGACCATATACTTTTACAATAAAAAATATATGTTCATATAATTCTAATTATGATGTAACAATTGAAACTCTTTCAACTTCAACATTAAATACTAATAACTTAAGAGTAAAATTAGATAATGAACCTTCAAATATATTAGGATCAATTTCATCTAATGAAACAAAAACAATAGATTCTGCTTTATCATCAAAAACTATAGCAAGAGGAACATTAATAAGTAATGAAGAAAAAACATATAACTTAAGATTATGGATTGATTATGATTCAACAAGAGAAGAATCTACAAACAAAAATTATGAAGCAAAAGTTGTTGTTATTGCAACTGTTAATAAAAATGATAAATATATAACATTAAATACTAATGGTGGGAACTTATCACAAAATAGAATATTTTTAAATATTGGAGATAAACTTGGAGTACTTCCAACACCTACAAAAGATGATAGTGATTTCTTAGGATGGTATAGTGATAGTGAATTAACTAATGCCGTAACTTCAGATACAATAGTAACAGAAGAATTAGCTAATCTATATGCTAAATGGGCATGTTCATATAATAATTTTGCAGGATATTTAAGATGTTTAGAAGAATCAACTACAGTATTACCTGATGATGGAACATCTGATCACAACATGCGATATACAGGAACTAATCCAGCAAATTATGTTAATTTTAAATTAAGTGATGGAACATATGAAACATGGAGAGTAATTGGAGTATTTAATTCTAATTCTCATGGTTCATCAAGTGATAAAGTAAAAATAATGAGAGATGAAACATTGGGCAATATGGCATATGATAGTAGTAACTCAAATAATTGGAACAATGCAAGTTTAAAGGAAATTTTGAATGGAGATGCTTATAAATATGTTGGAAGTGAACTAATAGATGATGCATCATGGAAATTAGGAGGAAATCGAACTGCATATGCAGTATTAATAAATACTTGGTATGAATGTGAAAGATATAACATAGTATATGATGCATGGCCAGGAAAAGTTGCATTACCATATCTATCTGATTTTGGATATTCTATAGAAAATGGAGAAAAAAGAAACTTTTGTTTAAACAAAGATATGTATAACTGGAATGGAACTGGATATAGAGATGTATGTTTAACATCAAGTTGGATGTATTCAAGTAGTATTGATTGGTGGACTTTAACTGCAACTAGCGGTACTACTAATAGCGTTTTCTATCTTAGAACTGGACAGTATCTTGGCAGTGGTGAAAAAACTAAATACAACCATGGTGTGCGCCCAGCAGTCTATCTAAAATCAAATGTTAAGTGTGATAATTGTAATGAAGCTGATGCAGGAACAATAGATAATCCATTTGAATTATCATTACAATGATACTTTATATTTAAAATCATTTATTATATAATATTTATGAGGTGTAAAAATGAAAAGAAATGGTTATACAGTATATGATATATTAATTATTATAGTTATACTTGGAATTTCGGCATTAATTGTTATTCCACGCGTTTCTAATGCTTTAAAAGAATACGATAATAAAGATGAAGTATATAATGAAATAATGGCTGATTATTTAAAACTTGCTGAAATGTATGGTAATGATAATAAAGAAAAAATCAAAGAAGAAAGTAATACAGTAGTATCTATTGATGATTTAATAAAAGAGGGTTATATTGTATCTTCTACTGAAGAAATAATAGATATTAGGGATAATTATACTAAAATGAATAATATTAAAATTAAGTTAATATATAATGAAGATGAAGATAAAGTTATTGCTGAATTAAGTTAGTGTTAAATAAATGTAAAATTTTTAACTAAATAGTATATTAAATGTCAATAATATAGTAAAATGTTATTGTAAGGAGCTGATCGAATATGTTATATCCTTCTATAGACAAAATATTAAATATTGTTGATTCTAAATATCGTTTAGTTAATATAGTTTCTAAAAGAAGTAAACAAATAATGGAAACTAAACATACTCAAATGAATGAGGGAGAATACAAAAACAAAAAAGAAATAGGTAGAGCTTTAGAAGAAATTGAAAAAGGGTTAGTTAAGATAGTAGACTAACTTTTTTTATGGTAAAATAAATTTAAGGATGTGATATTATATGAAGAAAGTAATATTAGTAGATGGTAATAATTTACTTTTTAGAAGTTACTATGCAACTGCTTATACGGGTAATGTTATGAAAAATTCTAAAGGATTTCCAACTAATGCCTTATATGGTTTTATTTTAATGATGAATAAAATTATTGAAGAGGAAAAACCAGAATATATTGCTGTAGCTTTTGATATTGGTAAAAACTTTAGAAAACAAAAATATGAAACATATAAAGCAGGTCGTGCTCAAACACCAGATGAATTAAAATTACAAATGCCAATAGCAAGAACTATACTTGATGCTATGGGAATAAAATATTTTGAAATAGAACCATATGAAGCAGATGATATCATTGGTACACTTGCTAAAGAAGCAGAATGCGATAAAGATTTTGATGCTACTATTATTTCTTCAGACAAAGACTTATTACAATTAATATCTAATCAAGTAGATGTTAAACTTTTAAAGCAAAAAGATTATATACGATATGATCATGATAAATTTGTTGAAGATTGGGGATTTGAACCAATTAGAATGATTGATTTTAAAGCTTTAGCAGGTGATCCATCAGATAATATTTTAGGAGTAAAGGGAATAGGTGAAAAAACAGCCATTTCATTACTTACTAAATATGATACTATCGAAGATATTTATGAACATATTGATGAAATAAATGGTAAATTAAAGGATAAATTACAAGAAGATAAAGAAAATGCTTTTATATCAAAAGAAATTGCTACAATATATAAAGAAGTTCCAATAGATAAAGATTTTAATAAAATGAAATATCTTGGTGCAAATGAAGAAGAATTAATAAGACTATATGAAGATTTAGAATTTAAATCTTTAATTAAAAAACATGAATTAAAAGAAACAAAAAAAGAAGTAAAAAATATTGATATTATTTATGTTAATAATATTGATGAAATTGAAGAATCTAGTACATATGCTTATTATATTGAAACTGATAATTTAAATTATCATGTAGCTAATATTTTAGGTATGGCAGTTGCTACAAAAGATAAAAGTTATTATATAGATAATAGTTTAATAACTGATGTTATTAATAAAATAAAAGATAAAGTATTATATACATTTGATTTAAAGAAAAATATAGTTTTATTAAATAAAAATAATATTAAGTGTCCTAATACTATTTATGATTTAATGATATCTTCATATCTTGTTGAGCTTTCTGATAGTGATGATATGTATTATTTATTAAATCAAGAAGGTATTGATTGTTTAAAACATAATGAATTAGTTAAATCAGATAAAATAAAAGAATATATTGTAAATAAAGTTAGATATATTTATGATAGCAGAGATGATTTAATAAATAAATTAAAAATAGAACAAATGTATGATTTATTTTTAAATATTGAAATGCCATTAATAAATGTTTTAGCAAGTATGGAAATTGAAGGAATTAAATGTGATAAAAATGTTTTAGAAGAACAAGCAAATGATGCAAAAATAAAAATAGATGAACTAACTAAAAAAATATGGGAAAGTACTGGAGTTGAATTTAATATATCTTCTCCAAAACAATTAGGTGATATTTTATTTGAAAAGCTTAATCTACCATATGGTAAAAAGAATAAGAATGGTTATTCAACTGATGCTAAAATACTTCAAAAATTAATTGATATTCATCCAATTATTAAAGATATACTAGAATATAGAAATATTACTAAATTATATAGTACTTACTTAATTGGTTTACAAGAATATATTTTAGATGATAATAAAATACATACTATTTATAAACAAAATTTAACAAGAACAGGAAGATTATCTTCAGTTGATCCTAATTTACAAAATATACCTGCAAGAGATGAAGATGGTAGAAAAGTAAGATTAGCATTTTTACCTAGTAATGATTTACTTATGTCATCTGATTATTCTCAAATAGAACTAAGAATACTTGCTCATGTTTCTAAATCAAAAGAATTACAACAAGCATTTATTAAAGGGGAAGATATTCACTCTAGAGTTGCTGCAGATATCTATGGCAAAAACATTGAAGATGTAACAAAATTAGAAAGAAAGGCTGCTAAAGCTGTAATATTTGGAATAGTTTATGGTATAACAGGTTTTGGTTTAGGTGAAGATTTAGGAATATCTTCTAAACAAGCTAAAGAATTTATTGAAAAATATTATGAAATTTATCCTGGAGTAAAAACATATATGGATAATATTGTAAAAGAAGCATATTCTACAGGTGTAGTAAGAACATTACTTAATAGAAAAAGAACCATATCAGAACTTCAAAGTAAAAATTTTATGATAAGGCAATCTGGAGAAAGAATTGCTCTTAATACTCCAATCCAAGGAACTGAAGCTGATATTATGAAAATGGCTATGATTAAAGTATATAATGAATTTAAGAAAAATAATATTAAGAGTAAAATGATCTTACAAGTTCATGATGAATTAATTTTTGATATAGTAAATGAGGAAAAAGATATTGTTCAAAAAATAGTTAAAGAATCAATGGAAAATATAATAAAACTAGATGTTCCAATTATTGTATCTTCTGATTTTGGTGATAATTGGTATACAACAAAATAGGAGGAATTATGCCTGAATTAGCAGAAGTAGAAACAGTTAGAAATACATTAAAAAAACAAATATTAAAAAAAAGAATAGATAATATAAAAATATTATATCCTAATATGATTGAAAGTGATGTAAAAGAATTTTCTAAAATATTAATAGGTAAAACATTTATTGATATATTAAGAAAAGGTAAATGGTTAATATTTGATTTAGAAAATTATTATTTAATATCACATTTAAGAATGGAAGGAAAGTATTTTATTAAACCAATTGATGAAAAAATAGAAAAACATGAACATGTTATCTTTTATTTAAATGATAATACTTCTTTAAGATATCATGATACTAGAAAATTTGGTCGTATGCGTCTTTTAAAAAAAGAAGATATTTCTAAATGTGAAGAAATAAATAAATTAGGATTAGAGCCAGGTGATAATAATTTAACAGGTAAGTATTTATTAGAACATTTTAGAAATAAAAAATTACCGATAAAAACAGTATTACTTGATCAAAGTATTATATCAGGATTGGGTAATATTTATGTAGATGAAGTATTATTTAAAAGTAATATTAATCCATTAAAAGAGGCAAATAAAATAACATTAGATGAAGCTAATAAAATATGCAATTCATCTAAAGAAATTATAAAAAAAGCAATAGAATGTGGTGGAACAACAATTCGTAGTTATACATCATCACTTGGTGTTATAGGACGTTATCAAGATTATTTAATGGTACATAAAAGAGAAAATGAAAAATGCAATATATGTTTAGATACAATAAAAAGAATAAAAGTAAATGGAAGAAGTACTTATTTTTGTCCAACATGTCAAAAATAAGTATTCATAAATATTTACATTAAAGAATACCCTTAAGTATATAAAAATATTGCTTTTGCAAAAAGATTATGATATCATTTAAAATAGATAGATAATAAAAAGGTGGTTATGTTATGAGTTTTTTAGAAGATTTATATAGTAAAGAATATTTTGCACCAGTGTTATTTGGAATAATAATTTTTTTAGCAATACTTTTTGTTGTTGTTTTGATATTGGCTATAAAAGATGGTAAGAAGAATAAAAAGAAAGCAGAAGAAAATCCACAAAGTGTTGATGCTTTTAATCAAGTTGAGCAAAATCCAACTCCAGTTGAATTAACTTCAACACCAGATGCTAATCAACCAGTTGAAGTTACTCCAGCAATTCAAGAAATTCAACCAGAAGTAGTTCCTACTGTAACTGTTGGTGATGATATTGTTAATAATGTAACCCCAGTAAGTGATACTTTTGAAAATGTAGCTGTTGAACCACCTACACAAATAGTTGAACAAAATGTTGTTGAACCAGCGCCAAGTGCTGTAGAAAGTGAAGTATCACCAACTAATATAGATTTAAATGCACCAATTGAATTAACATCAGTACCTTCAGAAACAGTTGTAGCACCAACAGAGTCAGTTATTCCTCAAGTGGAAACCAAGGAAGAACCAGTATTACAACCAATTGAAAATCAACCAATACAAATTAACGTTGAAAATCCAGTTGTTTCTGAGCCTGTTTTAGCACCAAGTATTGATGCTACTGAGCCAAAAGAAACAACAACTGATGATATTACTAAAGCAGAAAGTGATTTAGATGAAATAGCAGCAACTCTTCTTGCAGAATATCAAAAAGAAGGTGTAAAACAAGAAACTGAAGCACAACAAGAACCTATAAGCTTTAATCAAGCAGCTGAAGAAGTTCCTTTGACTTCACCACAAAATGATCAATTTTCATCTGTATTTGTAACACCAGACACATTACCAAATCCTACACCAAATGAAGCACCAGTGCCTGAAAATATGCCATCACTAAATGATATTCCAACACCACAACCAGTTAGAGTTGTTAATTCAAGTACGATAATTGATTCAAGTAGTCAAAACAACATTGATATTAATAATATTAATGCTGAAGAATATAATATTAATAAATAATCATGGATATAAAAATCCATGTTTTTTTATGGAAAATGTCTTGAATGATTACTTATTTGCAAAACGAAATAAAGTGTCTAAAAATGCCTTTAAAACGTGTTTAATTTATATTTAATTTATAAAGACTACATAATAATGTAGTCTTTTAAACTCATAATTATAATATAAAATATATACTTTTAATTTTCTTTATAACGTAAATTTACATTTAATTAATTATTTTACGTTTTTACTATACATTTTTGCTAAATAAAAGCAAAAATACTTTACATTATACAAAAATATCATCTAAAAAATATCCGATATTTTAAATTGAAAATTAAGTTTACGTTACTTATTTTTGTTTACACTTTCTGAAATACCGTTGACATTGCATTTATGATAAATTTACATAAGTATTTTTATACAATTTTTTACCAAGTTTAATATATATTATATATATATTAAAAAGTTAAAAAAATAGCGCGTTTTTTGTATGATTTTGGTGTCAATTATGCTATAATCTATATAATGGATAATAAGGATGGAGAAGGTCCATATAAAAAAGTTAAAGGTTAGTAGTTATGAAGATAGTAAACTTAAATAGATACAATTTGGTTTTTCTAATTAAGTTAGTAGCAATACTAATTTCTTTTTGTGATTTTAAAAAGGAAGGTGTATTGCTATGAAAAAATTATTTAAATCAAGATTTTTATTTTTGATACTAGGCATAGTTATAGTTAGTGGTATTTCTTCAGTATTTGCATACTCACTTTTAGCACAAGATGTAGGTTTTACTCCAAAAGACACTACTTGGGAAGTAGATAATACAAAAGAAGCACTAGATGATTTGCGAGATGAATTTAATGCACAAGAAAAAAAATTATTCCTGTATTGGAAAGGAAATACATTTGATGCTGTAACAGGTGGCTGGTCTTCATCAATGAATTATGGAATTTGGGGTGGAGGCAATAACACAGGAATAAATAAAAAGAGTGCAGTATTTAATTCTGATCATATGGATGTTTCAATAAATAGTACCTACCAGTATGTTGTAGCTAATACCAATAACAAAATAGATTGTACAAATTATGAATATATAAATATACTCTACTATGCATCAAACATTTACTGGGCTCAGGTAGCAGTTGAAAGTAAAACAAATCCAACATATGTAATTAATGGAAGTGAAAGAATATACGGCTACAATTTAGTAGGTAGCAACATGCTTATTGTATCTTATCCGCTTACATGTAGTGATCCAGGGTATATTTCATTTACAACAATGAGAGGTATATCAAGTGATTCGGTAACTACTTTAAGAATATATGGTGTTTATTTATCAAAAAATAAAGGACCTGCAAATTAAATAAATAATTCACAAATAAGGAGGTGAGTATGCAAATATGAAAAAACTATTTAAATCAAGAATATTTTTCTTCGTATTAGGTGCTGTAATGTTTTCAACAGTATCAGTTTTTGCATACTCATTACTAGCTCAAGATGTAGGATTTACTCCAAAAGATGAGGATTGGAATGTGGATAATGTTAAGAGTGGTTTAGATGATTTACATGAAACATGTGATTATTGCAAGAGTCGTTTTGAAGGATTGGTTTGGAAAATTCCATATGAAGGAAAAGAACAAGAATTTCCTGTTCCAATTTCAGGAATCTACAAATTAGAAGCCTGGGGAGCACAAGGAGGGGACGCAACTAATTCTTATGCTGGTGGTTATGGTGGATATTCAACTGGAATAGTTAGATTAAGTAATAACGATACTCTTTATATCAATGTCGGCGGACAAGGAACAAGTATATATCACAGTGATACTGTAATTGCTGGAGGATATAATGGCGGAGGTTCTGCAAGGTCAATTAATGATGCTGATGTATATGTTGGCGCTGGTGGAGGTGCAACACATATTGCAACATCATCTGGATTACTTTCTTCACTTGAAAATGACAAGAATAGTATTTTAATTGTTGCCGGTGGTGGCGGAGGTGCAGTTAAATTTTCGTCAGACTACTATGGAGTTGGTGGTGCTGGTGGAGGAAAACAAGGAGAAAAAGCCACAGTTAAAAATGTGTCTAATTATACTTATCCAATTGGATCAGCAACTGGTGGTACTCAAGAAGCTGGAGGAAATTACATGACTACATGTGGTGGTAGTCAGTGCTACAACTCACAAAGTGGATCATTTGGCAAAGGCGGTGGAGCAATTAACGTTAGAATGCCAGGTGGTGGCGGTGGATACTTTGGTGGAGCAAGCGGTGGACGACATGGTGGAGCTGGAGGATCAGGCTATATAGCTTCAGAAAACTTAGAATCAGCATTATCAGTTACTAAACATATGGCATGTTATAATTGTACAACTTCAGATGAAGAAGGCACCAAAACAATATCAACAACAAATGTTTCGGATGATCCAATAAGTGACTATGCAAAAAGTGGTCATGGATATGCCAAAATAACACTATTAATTGCAAATTAAAAAATAGAAAGGAAAATAAAGATATGCAAAAACTGTTTAAATCAAAATTATTTGTATTTATATTAGGTGTTACAAGTGTAATTGGAATTACATCAGTTTTTGCTATCTCATATTCAATAATTGCAAATGATGTTGGATTTACTCCAAAAGATAATTCTTGGGAAGTAGAAAATACTAAAGAAGCACTAGATGATTTACATAATAAAATTAATTCAATGGCATTTAGAAGAGTTTGTACTTATGCTAATAATGATTATTCTCAAGATAAATCTGATTTATATGCTGTTGGAACACAATATGAATGTGACCCAGGTGATGGAATATTAAGAAATTTTTACATATTAAATGTTAATGGTGAAGTTATTAAATTAATAATGCAACATAATTTAACTGAAAAAACATCAAAAAAGGTAATGACTTGGATGGATGCTAAATCATATATAGATGACAATAATATAAAAGTATTATGGAATAATGTAATAGATGTAGACTTACCAAAAGCAAATGATATTGCTTTAGCTGTTGGAAAAACTAATTGGAAAGCAACAACTGCGACTGTTAATGATATATTTTGTTTAAAAAGTAAAGTCTATGATAATGTATCAGGTGCAAGATGTAAAAAAGATACTGATTATTGTTGGCTTCATGATTATTTGTATTTTGATCAAGAATATCATTGTCCAAATGAGTTAACATCTGATGAAGCATACGGATATTGGACTTCAGATTATATTAATACTAGTACATCTTCACAATATGCATGGCGAATTCATTCAAGTGGTTCATTGTCTAATTTGGAAATAACAACAAACAAATATATGGGAGTTAGACCTACTATTACAGTATTTAAAACAAATCTATATTAATAAAAAATAGAAAGGAAGTAAAAATATGCAAAAACTATTTAAATCAAGAATATTTGTATTTATCTTAGGTTTAATTGTAGCTAGTACTACATCAGCTTTTGCATACTCCTTAATTGCTAGTGATGTAGGCTTTACACCATCAGATAGTTCTTGGAAAAAATCTGATGGAACTGATATTAATGATACTGGTGAAGCACTAGATGAATTACACGAAACTTGTACTTATTGTAAAACAAGATTTGAAGGACTTGTTTGGAATTATCCATATGAAGGAGAAGAACAAAATTTCCCAGTTCCATTATCTGGAATATATAAATTAGAAGTATGGGGAGCACAAGGAGGAAACGCTTCTTCAAGTTTTAGTGGTGGTTATGGTGGTTTTGCTACTGGTTATGTTAAATTAAATGAAGGCGATATATTATTTATCAACGTTGGTGGCCAAGGTGATTCTTCAGGTAATGCTGGTTACAATGGTGGTGGTAAAGGTACTGGATATACTTCACAAGGATATGGCGGATGGGGTGCCGGTGGAGGTGGTGCCACTCACATTGCTTTCTCATCTGGCGTTTTATCATCATTAGTTGATAGAAAAGGTGATATTTTAATCGTTGCCGGTGGAGGTGGTGGTAGTATTCACTATTCTGATGGTTCTAATGGCACAACTCCGAGTGGTTCTGGTGGCCATGGTGGTGGTTATATAGGACATGATGGATTTCATAATAACTGGACAACAAGTGTAGGTCATGGTGGTACTCAGGACTCTGGTGGTGCTGGTCAAACTGGTTCTTGTAATTCAGGATCATTTGGCCAAGGTGCAGCCGGTGGAGCTTGCTATGGAAATAATGAACCAGGTGGCGGTGGAGGCTACTACGGTGGTGGATCATCAAGACACTCTGGTGCTGGCGGTGGTTCAAGTTATATTGCAAGTTCAAGATTGATTTCGACAAATTTATTGACTAAACATACAACATGTTATAAATGTACAACATCTGATGATGATTCAACAAAAACAATTACAACTGATGATGTAGAAAATAAACCACAATCAGATAAAGCTAAAATAGGAAATGGTTACGCAAGAATAACTTTAGAAGTAGTCAAGTAAAAAAGAAAGGAAAATAAAATATGCAAAAACTAATTAAATCAAGAATATTTGTATTTATTTTAGGTTTAATTGTAGTAAGCACTACATCAGTTTTTGCATACTCACTTATAGCTGATGATGTAGGATTTACACCAAGAGATAGTAATTGGAAAGTAGATAATACAAAAGATGCTATAGATGATTTGCATAATAGAATTAATTCATTTAATGTTGAAGCTCTTGAATTAAATGGAACATATATAAAAGTAAAAATACCAGATTATGTAAAACAAATATCTTCAAAGTATACTTATTACATAGATAATGTATTCAAAGAAAATTCAACAAGTGATACATATACGTTTACTAATTTAAATCTAAATACGACATATAAAATTAAAGTAAATGCTTATGATTCGAATGATAAATTAGTCAAAACTTCAGAAACAGATTTAACAACTTTAAATAGAATATGGTTATATAATGATGGGAATGAATATGAGATAATAACAGGAGGATGGAATGTAGAAATAGTAGATGAAGGATGTACCCCTAGAAGAGGATTATTTCAAAAAAATTCAACAAATATACTTTTATATAATTCAGCTGCTGGATGTTCAAAATCAAGAATGATAACCGTAAATAGTATTGATGTATCAAAATATAAAAGTATTTATGTTAAATACTATAAAACATCAATTAGTGGAACAAATGTACCATATATTAGTGTAAATAATATTGCAAGTTCTAATAGAACAACGGGAGCATATTTAGATAAATTTACACTTAATAACTATACTGGTCAAATACATATAGCAAACTGGGATACATATGACTATATTACTGAGGTGTATGTGACACCAGAATAAAAAAGAAAGGAGTATGCAAATGAAGAAAATATTTAAAAATCCAATATTTACATTTATTTTAGGTATAACTATTGCTAGTAGCAGTGCATTTGCATACGACTTGTTTGCAAATGATGTTGGCTATATTCCGAGTGATACAAACTGGAATGTTGATAATGTTTCTAGTGCACTTGATAATTTACATAATAGTATATGGGAAATGGGAACGTTTGATGAGCCTATATCAAATCAAAATTTAGGGCAACTAACTGCTAAAAATACATCGATTACTTTAAATAAAGGTAAATACATTATATTAGCTACTTCAAATTATGGATATAATACTACAACTGAAAGTTCTGGAGTATATACAATTGATAGTTCACTTGTTTTAAACTATGATACCAGTAAATGTGATATAAAAGATATATCAAAAAAACACTACAGAGCGCGAGCATCAAATAAATTTAACAATATGTATTCAATAACTAGATTTCAAAATTTTATTTACTATGCTGAAGTAAATGAAGACAATGTAGCAATAACACTTAAATATACAGGCGGTACTGATAATAATATTGCCTTAGGAATTACATTGAATGCAATTAAACTAAAACAAGATTAAAAATAAAAAAAGAAAGGAGTATACAAATATGAAAAAGATATTTAAATCAAAATTATTATTCTTTATACTTGGTGCCATTATATTTGTGGGTATGACATCTGCTTTTGCATACTCTATAATTGCACAAAATGTAGGATACACTCCAAAAGATGATTCTTGGGAAGTAGAAAATACAAAAGAAGCATTGGATAACTTGTACGACTTAAATGCATCATTTTCAACAATACGTTTTATTACAAACGGTGGAACATCAGGAACATCTTTAATAAAAGTGGCTAAGGGTGAAAAACTATGGAGTTTACCAACTGCTACTAAAGAAGATTATGTATTTGCTGGTTGGTATACCGATGATACTTATACCACTAAAGTAACGGTTGATAATTTAGATACCACTGATGATAAAGTATTATTTGCTAAATGGATATATGGACAACAAATATCTAAAATTGCTTCATCTGATTATAAGAGTTTCCTTGGAAAAACGGTAAATTATAATGGCGATAGTAATTGGATAATACTATTTATTGGCAATAAATTTGCAACTGATGGTGTTCATATGTATTTGATTAGTAAAACTGCTAGATGGAGTGGCAAGCCAACAGCTAATGGCACGTATGCAAATAGTGTTTTAAATAAGTCTTCTGGAAACAATTTGTTAGCTTGGGCTAAACAATATAGTAGTTCAAATGGAAATGCTAATGGTGCATCCAAAACTTGGAGTATGTTAACTCCATCAAATTACTCAAGTTATTGTAAAAGTGATATATGTGACTTTGCAGCAGCAGGTCCAACAATCGATTTGTTCTTCTCTGGATATAACTTAAAAACTGGATCAAGCATTAATTATAGTCAATTTAATTCTACTGGTTATACATATAATGCATGGACTGGAATTGATAATACATTTGGTTTATCTAATACAAAATTCTGGTTTTCAAGTCCTGGTAGTTATGGAAATGGTTGGGTAATGATTTTAAATGGTAATAAAACATGGTGTTATGCTGACAAAGATGGAAATGTAAACTTTAACCCAATTGTAAGTATAAAACCAAACAGTATTATTTATGACAATGAAACTAATTATTCAATAGTTGCTCCATAAATAATTAAAAAATAAAAAAGAAAGGAGTATGCAAAATGAAAAAACTAGTAAAAAATCCAATATTTACTTTTATATTAGGTGCTGTAATATTTTCAACAGTATCAGTTTTTGCATACTCATTACTAGCTCAAGATGTTGGCTATAATCCAAAAGACGATGATTGGGATGTTGATAATGTTAGTAATGCATTAGATGAATTAAGAGATGATATTGCTAGATTTGATAATTTAGAAATTGTATCTTTCCAAGGTAATAGAGGTAGAAATAGAACATTGACTAAAGAATTATCTAAAGGAAGGTACGTTGTAATTACAATAGATGCAGTTTCTGCAATGCCATCTTCTAGACACACTACAGTAATAAAAGATTATGATAGTGATACAAGTTTAACATGTAATAGCTGTTCAATTAAAAGAAAGACTGCTAAATACTTTGATGTAAGTGCTACCTCTTCTTCATCAGGATATCAATCTAATTATTTTTACTACTCACTATATGAAATAAAAATAAATAGTGAAAGTGATACATTAACTTATGTTGGACCAGATTATCCGCCATATAACACATTGCCACAAAACATAGGAATATTTATATATCATTAATAATAATTTATAAAACTAAAAAAATAGAAAGGAAAATAAAATATGCAAAAACTATTAAAAAATCCAATATTTACTTATATATTAGGTGTTTTATCAACAATAGGTATAACATCAGTTTTTGCATATTCAATATTTGCTAATGATGTTGGTTATAATCCAAAAGATGAAGATTGGGAAGTTGATAATACTGGTAGTGCAATAGATGATTTACATGAAACATGTGATTATTGCAAAACAAGATTTGATGGACTTGAATGGGGCTTTGCTTATGAAGGAAAAGAAGAACAATTTACTGTTCCGTTAAATGGAATATATATTTTAGAAACATGGGGAGCGCAGGGGGGATCAACTCCTGGAAATAAAGTAGGTGGATATGGTGCATATTCTATAGGAGTTGTTTCACTAACAAAAGGACAAAAACTATTTATAAATGTTGGTGGTGCTGGAACGAATGGTACTTCAACAACGGGAGATTATACTGGAGGATATAATGGTGGAGGAAATTCTTATCATTGGCTAAATAATAATACATATAATGCCTCTGGCGGTGGAGCAACTCATATTGCTATGAAAAGTGGAACATTAGCATCTTTAGGTTATACTCAAGCTGTAACTAATGAAATGTTATTAATTGCTTCCGGTGGCGGAGGCGGAGCATATTACTATGCTTCTAACGAAAATGCTAATGGAGGATCTGCTGGAGGAATAAAAGGAATAAATGGTGGTAAAAGTTCTTCAACAAATGGTAGAGAAGGATATGGTGCAACTCAAAGTGCTGGTGGAAGCTTTGCATCTGGTTCGCGCGGAGCACCTTCATCTGGTAGTTTTGGAAAAGGTGGTAACTCCAGTACAGCAAGTAACAATGGTGGAGGCTCCGGCGGTGGAGGCGGATACTATGGCGGTGGAGGTTCTACCGTAGCTGGAGCTGGAGGTGGTTCAAGTTATATTGCTTCATCTAATCTAAAATCACTAAATACAATTACTAAACATATGACATGTTATAATTGCACAACTTCAGATGAAAAAAGTACTAAAACTATATCTACAACAAATGTTTCAAGTAATCCAATAAGTGATTATGCTAAAAGTGGAAATGGCTATGCCAAAGTTACACTTCTAACAGTAAGTTAATAAAAAAGAAAGGAGTATGTAAAATGAAAAAATTAATTATATCAAGAATATTTTATTTTATAATTGGCGCACTTATTTTTGGTGGAATAAGTACAGTTCTAGCATACTCGTTTCTAACAACGGATGTTTCATTTACTCCAACTGATTCCAACTGGAATGTAGATAATGCAAACTTAGCACTGGATGAATTAAGAGCTATGTTAACTAAAAGTGGTGAAGTAGTAGCAAGAGCATATTATCATGACAAAAATAAAGCAACGGTTAGCTATACAGCTACAAAAAACTGTAAATTAATAGCAGCAGGTGGTGGAACATCAATTCATTATGGTGATGGAACAACTTATAGTAGCATAACAACAACTGGAACATACATACCTTTAGTTGAAAATAAAAAAGAATCCAGTGCTTCAACATCTTATTCTAGGATATATGCATATGCTGTTTCATTAAAGCCTGGTGATACTGTAGAGTTTTCCATTTGGTCTAATCAAGGAAACACATCAAATATAGCAATATTAATAAAAGTATAAATTCAAATTAAATAGAAAGGAAATAAAGAGTATGAAAAAAGTATTAAAATCTAGATTATTATATTTCATATTAGGTGCCATAATCTTTAGTAAAGTTGGTACAGCTTTTGCATACTCTTTAGCAGCCGAAAATATAGCTTTTACTCCAGTAGATAATACTTGGAAAGTTGAAAATGCTAGTAATGCTATTAACAGTTTATATGATGAAATAGCAAGTGATATTACATTTATAAATAGTGCTTATTATCATGATCGGAATAAAGCAACAATAAATTATACTGCCACCGAAAATTGTAAATTAATAGCATTTGGAGCGGGATTATCTACTTATTATGGAAGTGGAACATCCTATAGTAGTGTTACAACAAATGGCACATATAAAGTGTTAGTTGAAAACCTGAAATTAACAAGTGCTTCAACTTCACACACTTATATTTATGCTTATGAAATAGATTTAAAGGCAAGTCAAACATTAACATTTTCCATATGGTCTAATCAAGGTATGACTTCTAATTTAGCAATGTTATTTAAAAAATAGAAAGGAAATAAGAAGTATGCAAAAACTAGTTAAAACAAAAATAATATATTTCATATTGGGTGTTGTAGTATCAGTAGGTATAACATCAGTTTTTGCATTTGATTTAATTGCAAGTAGTGTAGGATTTACACCAACAGATAATGAGTGGAGAGTAGATGATGCTCAAGAGGCAATTGATGATTTATACTGGAGAATAAATCGTCCAACTGATGCTATAGCAACTGGTGATCAAACTTTCTCATCAGGAAGTACGTCACTATTTAAAATGAATATTACAGTATTAAATACGGATTACTTATCAAATAGTGGCAATGTACTTACTGTTAAAAAGCCTGGTAAATATTTAATTGTATCCGTAGTAGGAAGTAATGCTTCACCAAATGGAGGATGTTCTTACACTGGATATATGAGACTATTTATAAATAATGTTCAAACTATTGCATTTCAACATCACTGTGGTTATTCAATATATCCATACATTGCAGATTTTAATGTCAATGATCGATTCTACTTAGGTTTATATGGAGATGGAGCAAATTACTCAAAGAGAGCTTCAGTATATGTTTATAAATTGTAATTAATAAACAAAAAAAATAATAGAAAGGAATGAATTATATGCAAAAACTAATTAAAAATCCAATATTTATGTTCATATTAGGTGTAACAATAGCTGCTAGCATTACATCAGTTTTTGCATATGATTTATTTGCACCAAATGTTGGATTTACACCAGCAGATGATACTTGGAAGAATAAAGATGGAAGTGATATTGAAAACACTGGTGAAGCACTTGATGATTTACATACTACTTGTACTTATTGCAAAGTAAGTGTAATGGGACTAACATGGAACTTTGAATACTTATCTAGAGAAGAAGTATTTAAAGTACCAACAAGCGGAACATATAAGCTTGAAGTATGGGGAGCACAAGGAGGAGATGCAATAAATAATTATATTGGTGGATATGGTGCTTATTCAACAGGAGTTATTAATTTAGAAAAAGATACTAACTTATACATCAATGTTGGAACAAAAGGAGAAAGTGGATGTTTAAATGCAAATTGTGCTGGAGGATATAACGGTGGTGGAACAGGAGTTCAATATCCAGACAATAAAAACTATATTGCCGGTGGTGGAGGTGCCACATCAATTTCACTTTCAACTGGACTTCTTACTTCATCAACAATGAGAGAAAATTTACTTATTGTTGCTGGTGGAGGAGCTGGAGCATATTACCACACAAATGGTGCTGATTATTCAGTAAACGGAGGTGCCGGTGGAGGTAAACAAGGTGCCGATGGATTCACTGTTGGCTATGGTGTTGATCCTGCTAAAGGTGGAACACAAAGTTCAGGTGGAACGGGAGGTTACCGTGGAGGTAACGGTCTACTTGGAAAAGGTGGAACTGGACAAAATGGATCATCTGGTGGTGGTGGTGGCTACTACGGTGGTGGTTCTGCTGCACACGCTGGTTCAGGTGGAGGTTCTGGATATTTAAATCCAACTCTAACAAATAAAAAGATGGTTATGTATTCAACAAATACAAAATATGAATCAAATGAAGAAAATACTAAAACAGAAATAACACAAGAATTTAATGAGAGTGCTAATAGTAATCAAGCAAAGAAAGGAAATGGATTTGCAAGAATAACATTACTAGGTATTAATTAAAAAAGAAAGGAATGAATTATATGCAAAAACTAATTAAAAATCCAATATTTATGTTTATGTTAGGTGTAGTTATATCAATAGGTATTACATCAGTTTTTGCATATTCATTATTGGCACCAAATGTAGGATATACACCAAAAGATGAAGAATGGGATGTAAGTGATGTTAAAGAAGCGTTAGATGATTTACAAGAAAGAGCAATTATTGAAGTACCTAGATATATTAAATCAATATTAATTAGTCATAACAAAAAGTATACCTTAGGTTTAAAAGATATCATATCAGATGCTGATATATATGACACTGTTATAAATGGATTTGATACTTTTGATTATGAAACATTAAATGCATTAATTAGTTCACCAAATATAAAAAATAATTCAGATTATACAAGAAAAATCAAAGGAATAATTGAAAGAGATTATACAGTAGTTACTACACCAGTTCAAACAAATAATGATCGTATATTTGGTACAGCTCAATATGATGGTTCTGGAACATGGAACTTATGGAAAGCATTTGATGGTACATCATCAGATTATGCTTATCGAGGTAATGGAAGTTTCTATTTAGGATTTAGATTTGATAATCCTGTATATGTATTTGAGTTTTCGCTAATTCAAAGAAGTTCAGTTGAAGGAGTAGATAATGTATCACTATATTATTCAGATGATAATAGTAATTACACACTTGCAAGTGATACATATACAACGCAAAGAGTTGGTGGAACTGAACAAAAGTTCTTAGCTAATAAATCAGTAGGTAAACATCGTTATTGGAAAATACAAGGAACTGGATATGGAACAAATGGTGGAATGGTAGAATTGGAGTTCTACGGAATGGAATAAAAAAATAAAAGAAAGGAGTATGTAAATATGAAAAGAATATTAAAATCAAGATTATTATTCTTTATATTAGGTGCTGTAATATTTAGTACAGTATCAGTCTTTGCATACTCTATACTTGCAACAAATGTTGGTTTTACACCAACTGAAAGTACATGGAATGTTGATAATGTATCAGATGCACTAAATAATTTGTACAATGAAGTTCACGATATGAAAAAGGGAACATTTGAATTTGTAGATACTGATACTTATCATCCTACATATACAATCGATGTTGGATTTAAACCTAGCTTTGTATATCTTTACATAGAAAGAAATTATGGTGTTACAACTTGGGTGTCAAGATTTAATAATAAATTATTAGCTTATGATTCAGCTGGCAATAGAGGAGAAAGTTATGTAACATTAAATCTTACTGATACAGGATTTACTTTTAGAAATGTTTGGTGGGGTAATAATACAGGTTTAACTTATACAATGAATTATGTAGCAGTTAAATAAAAAAATAAAATAAAAAAGAAAGGAAATAGATGTATGAAAAGAATATTTAAATCAAGATTATTATATTTCATATTAGGTGCTGTAATATTTTCATCAGTATCAACTTTAGCATACTCTATTATATCTAGTAATGTAGGATTTACTCCAAGAGATAATACATGGCAAGTTAATGATGTTAAAGAAGCTCTAGATGATTTACATGATAAATATAATTCCAAAGCATTCTTAAAGTTTTGTACATATGTTGATAGTGAGTTTTCTAATCTCGATGATCTTTATAGTATTGGAACTAAATACTTATGTGATCCAGGAGATGGAGAAAAAAGATATTTTTACATATTAAATATAAAAAGTGATCAAGTAGAAATGATCCTTGATAGAAATATAAATGTTGGTACAACGTCATGGTTTACCGCTATGAAATATTTCAAAACTGGACAAGATGGTGAAAATTATGGAAGGACGTGGACAAATGTTCAATATATTGATTTACCTAGAGCCCAATCAGTAGTAGATGCAGTAAGAAGTGATGGTTATATAGTTGAAGGGGATAATTCATGGTGTTTAGCTACGGGAGGAAGTGTAAGTTCATGTAATTCTAGTAAATATGCTTGGTTATTTAATCATTTAAATAGCTGCAATACTAGAGGCTGTACAGATGCAAGTGATGCTTCAGCAAATGGTTATTGGTTAAGAGATGTTAGTACATCATCATCGCAAGCATATCGTATTGAATATACAGGAACATTTAATCAAACTAATCCATCATATTCACAGTATTTTGGAGTTCGCCCGGTAATAATAGTGTTTAAATCAAACTTATATTAAAAGAAAGGAGTATGCAAAATGAAAAGAATATTAAAATCAAGATTATTTTTCTTCATATTAGGTGCTGTAATATTTTCATCAGTATCAGTATTTGCATATTCCTATCTAGCACAAGATGTTGGATATACACCAACCGATACTACATGGCAAAAACGGGGTGGTGAAGCCATAACAAATGTTGATGATGCTCTAAATGAATTAAAAGATTTATTAAAATATAATATTAAAGTCTATGAAACAGGTAGTTTTTCAGTATATATGCCTAGAGGTAATTATGTTACACCAACAGTTCATTTAAAAAATACTTATGTTGCTAGTGATTATGCAAGGTTCTTTATATATAATGTCACTCCTGGTGGATCACCTATATATCCTCAATGGGGATATAGTGGAAGTAACATAGTAGGAAATACTTATTCTAATGCAATTATAAACTATGCGGGATCAGATGCGTATAGTAGAACATATACATTTAAATATGCAATTATTAGTGCTCAAGGTTTAGAGTAAAATAGAAAGGAAAAGATATATGAAAAAACTGATGAAAAACCCATTACTTACGTTTATCTTAGGTGTAATAATATCATGCTCTATTACATCAGTTTTAGCATATTCAATTCTAGCACCTGATGTAGGATTTACACCAACAGATAATGCTTGGAAACAAGATGATGGAAGTGATATAGAAAATGTTAAAGAAGCAATAGATGATTTATATGAAAGAACTAAACCAAATGCAGAGCTCGTATATTCATTCTATCCTGATTCATATAATGATTCAACAATGACAAAAACAGTTAATTTAACAAGTGGTACCTATTTGCTTGAAGTAACTAAAGCTAATTCTGAAGGATTTAATTCAACAATGTCTGTTAGTGTTACAAATGCAACAATTGTTGATACTCCAGTTGATTATCATCAATTTGTTGGTGAAACAAATGTTAATTTATATCAAGCTTTAATAAAAGTTGAAGGAAATAAAGAAGTATCTATTACAATGTCACAAAGTATTGCAAGAGGTTATTCACTAAAAATTATTAATATTTACAAAATAAAATAGAAAGGAAGTATGCAAAAATGAAAAATATAATTAAAACAAAAGTATTTTACTATATTTTAGGTGTTATTACATTTGGATCTATTAGTGCAGTTTTTGCATACAACCTAGCTGCTAATCAAGTAGGATATACACCAAAAGATAATACATGGAATGTAAGTGATACCAAAGAAGCACTCGATGATTTATATAAAAGATATGTAGAAAGAGAAGTTGTACTTTGGACTAATCCTTCACCAACTGCTGCTTTTGCTGCTCAAACTGTTATATTATCAGACACTTTTGCAAAATATAGGTATATTAAAATTATTTATAATACAAATCCAACACATGCTCAAAATGATAGATTATATGCAATATATTCTGTTGATCAATTATATGCTTATACTACTCAACCACTTGGACTTGGTGGAAGAGCAACACATGGAGCAAGTGGAGTATATTTAAGAGCATTTGGAAGTCCAGGAGATAAAAAGATTCAATTTGGTAATGCAGCAATGGGTAATGCTTCTGATACTACTACTGGTAAATATATAGTTCCAGAAAAAATACTTGGAATAAAGTAAAAAAATTGTATTAATAAAAGGAAGGAAAAGAGTTATGCAAAAACTATTTAAAAATCCAATATTTACGTTTATTTTAGGTGCTGTAATATTTAGTGCAGTGTCAGTTTTTGCATACTCTATAATTGCAACAAATGTTGGATATACTCCACTTGATAATACATTTAAAGATAGTAATGGACAAATTATTGAAGATGTTTCAACTGCCTTAGATAGCTTATATAAGAGAATTAGTAAAATGGAATTTAAAACACTTTATGAATATAGTCCTGGAACTCCAGCAAATTATTCTTATACAATTGAAACAAATACTAAAGGTGTGTTAGTAATACTTTCATCAATTAGAGATGTAACTTTAGGTGAGGCAGATTCAACTATAACTATTCCAAATGATTATATAACATTATATGATATGACTAATTCAGAAGCATTTAATGGACGTCAGGGATATGGTCGTACCAGAGTATATTATATTGAAAATGCTTCAGGTACAATATCTGGAAGAATTTCTTATAGAGGATTAATAAGAATAATTCAAATTAATTAATAGAAATATTAATAAAAAATGAAAGGAGTATGCAAAATGAAAAGATTAATTAAATCAAGAATATTTATGTTTATTTTAGGCTTAATTGTAGCTAGTACTACATCAGTTTTTGCATACTCTATTATTGCAAGTGATGTTGCTTTTACTCCAACAGATAATACATGGAAAAAAAGTAATGGAGAGCCAATGGAAAATGTCAAAGAAGCACTTGATGATTTAAGAGATACATGTGCTCTTGAACCTCTTGATTTAGAATATGGGCCATTTGAAATGGGTTCAAGAAGTGGATATTGGAATTTTACACCTGTAACAATAAATGGATTAGATAAATATAAAAAATTAACATTACAAGGTACTGGAAATATGGGAACATATATTTCCATTAGGATATATTTAGATGGACAATTAATATATACAATATCAGATTTAAATGAACATGAATTTCAAATTGATCATAACCATTTATTACAGGCTAACTTTTATTGTTATAATAACTTAAATAATGGTGGAGCTGGTATTAAAATTAAAGCAGAATAAAAGAAAGGAGTATGCAAAATGAAAAGATTAATTAAATCAAGATTATTTATATTTATTTTAGGTTTAATTGTAGCAAGTGCTACATCAGTATTTGCATTCTCTTTTATAGCTAGTGATGTTGGTTTTACTCCAGTAGACACTACATGGAAAACAGATGAAGGTGATGATATTCAAGAAGTAGAAACAGCTATAAATGAATTATATGCCAAATCAAAAACAAGAAGTGATATTATAACTAATGTCTCTTTTACATCAGTATTAACAAATGATAGTATTAAAGTAATACCAACAGTTGAAGCAACTGATAATAATAAAATATTTGGCTATCATGCATTTGCTATAGATGATGAACAAAATATTTATTTAAATATGTCAACAAGTAATGAACTAACTATTTCTGGATTAACCTCTAATAAAAAATACAATGTTTATGTAATGGCATATGATATTTACAATAAATATTTAAGAAGTAAATCACAAAGTTTAAAAACTACATCTACATTAGAAAATAAAAATTACTCTGCCTCTAATGGATCATATCCATATGTTCTTAGAACTAATAATACAACAACATTATTAACTTATGGTAATTGTAATTTACAGTTAAAGAAGTTTTACATATATGGAGCATTTGGTAATAGTAGTGCAATATATGCTTCAACTGTATATGTATATGTTTATGGATATACAAATAATAGTTGGGAATTAATAAAAAGTTTTTCAGCCGGACGTGGAGTAAAGGTTGGATCAGCAACAATAGTTAATACAACAGTTGATGTAAGTAGTAATGAAAAAGTATATACCAACTTTTATGTATCTGCTAAATCTAGTGATAATGAAACATATGGTAATGTTCAATTTCAACCAACAGGAGTAATAATGGATAATTAAAATAAAAAAAGAAAGGAAGTAAAGTTGTGCAAAAACTATTTAAATCAAAAATATTTATCTTTATATTAGGTTTTGTAAGTGCAGTAGGTATTACATCAGTTTTTGCATATTCTTTAATAGCAAATGATGTAGGTTTTACTCCACTTGATACTCATTGGGAAGTAGATAATGTTAAGGATGCACTTGATGATTTAAGAAGTAAGAAAAATAATCTACAATACTATTTATATTTAGATGGAGCAAAAGTAAGAGAAATACCTAGTAATGAAAACTTATTTACTAATATTAATTGTGAAGAAAATACTAGTGGTTTTAATATAGATGCTTGGAATATTTATACAACTGGTATAAATGATTATTGTAAAGTGTATTTTAATTCTTTAGATAATAGAATACAAAACTCTTCTTTACTAGAAGTATTTAAAGATGATAATTACAATAATCAAATATTTAAATCAAGTAGTTTAAGACAAAGAATTTTATTAAATAAAGATAATAGAAATACTATAATAAATGATAGTGAAGCACTTACTTTACTTGATAAAAAGTCTACTAAGGTTCCAACACTATCAAGTGATACTAATGTAGTTTATGGAAGTAGATATGATGCAACTTATAGTGGATATAGAGCATTTGATGGAAATAATTCCACAAGATTTGCATCACCTGCTAATAGTGTAAATGGTAATTATATAGGTTATAATTTTAATAAAAATATTTCTGTTTATAAAGTATATTGGATGAATCCAACATTAAGTGAAAATATTAAAACATTTAAAATTCAATATTATGATGGTAGTTGGAAAGATGCAACAACAACACTAACTGCATCTAATACCTCAAATAGTGGAACAAACACAATTTTTTTAAATGATATATATGTAGGAAGTCAATGGAGAATATACATAATATCATCTACATCAAGTGGTTATGTAAATGTAGTAACTGTTCAATTTTATGGAGTAGATGCTTAATAAATAATAGAAAGGAGTATGCAAAATGGATAAAATATTAAAAATAAAAATATTTTACTTTATCTTAGGTGCTGTAATATTTAGTACAGTGTCAGTTTTTGCATACTCAATTATAGCTAGTAATGTAGGTTTTACTCCAAAAGCTAGTAATTGGAATGTAGATAATGTTAGTGATGCTCTTGATTATTTAAAAGGTGAATATCAAATGATTGAAGATAAGATTGGTAATCATGTTGAAGTTGGTAGCATTAATATATCATTTACTCATTCATGGAAATATATAACAATTACCTTTGAAAAGCCATTTATGGAAATTCCTAAAATAAGGTATGAGTATAATGCTGGAACATCTGGCGGATCTGTTTATGTAACAAATATAACAACTACTTCATTTGATATTGGGTATAATTCATTCTTTAGTGTTTTACATTCAGATACTATTAACTGGATTGCATATGGAAAATAATAATATATAATATAAAAAGGAGTATGCAAAATGAAAAAGATATTTAAAAATCCACTTTTTACATTTATCATAGGTACTGTAATATTTAGTGCAGTGTCAGTTTTAGCATACTCTATTGTTTCGAGTAATGTAGGTTTTACTCCAAAAGATTCGAGTTGGGAAGTAGAAAACGTATCCGAAGCACTAGATGATTTATATGATAGAACAAATTCAATTGCTTTAAAGAAAATATGTAGGTATGTAGACAGTGAATATGGTGATGAAAGTGATCACTTTAGTGTAGGAACAAAATATGAATGTGATCCAGGAGATAACATCAAAAGAAATTTTTATGTTTTAGAAGTAAGGGATAATTCAGTGGATTTGATAATGGAAAGAAATATTACTGAATCTAATATATCATGGAAAAATGCGAAACATTATTTTGAATCTGGAGCCGGTTCTGCTTTAAATTGGAAATATGTACAAGTTATAAAAATGCCTGATATACAACAAATAGTTAATGCTGTTGATTATCCAACATGGAAATATGAAGATAAAGCAAATACAGGATGGTTTTGTATGGGATTAAAAGATCAATCTTCATGTGCTCAAGGAAACTGGACTTATGCTTCAGAAGCTGGTAAAGCTGCTGTTAAGCCATATCGATGGTTGTTTAACTATTTGAGTGATTGTAGTCCATTTGGTTGTGATCCAACAACAGAACTTGATTCAAACTCAGCAAAACAAAATGGTTATTGGACAAATGATTTTATTTTTGGATATTCAGAGTATTGGTGTATTTCAAGAGGTGGCTTAGTTAATAATTGTAACAATAGTTCAATATATGGTCTAAGACCAGTAATAACTGTTTCAAAAACTAATTTTAGATAGTATTTTAAATATGATAGGAAGTATGTAAATGATAAAAAAAATAATAAATTCAGATATCTTTTATTTTATCTTAGGTGCTATTATTTTTAGCTTTATAACACCAGTTTTTGCATACTCACTTATAGCTTCAAATATTGGCTTTACTCCAAAAGATAATAAATGGTAAGTTGATAATGTTTATGATGCTCTTGAATCTATTCATGAAATAGGAATAGAAAAATTTATGGCTTTAGATAGTAATGATGTTCAAGGAACATATAAGCAAGCACATGCTTCAAGTAGTAATAGTTTATCAGCTAATTTTACTAGAGGAAAATACTTTGTAATGCTATATTATTCTTATGGTGGTGGAATTCAAGCAAATAATTATTCTTCAATATCTCAAGGTGGAATAGGTTTAACTCCAACAAATGGAACATGTACAACAATTGATTCTTATTTTTATGGCAGTGGAGGAAATTCAGTTGCGTATTCTAGTAATTATCGTTTTAATAATACATTACGTTTTGGATTTTTCTTATGTGATTTTAAAGAAAATGGCTCTGTTACATCAACAACTTATGCAACAAATAACTATGATCCAGATACATATGTAATGAGGTATATAAGACTTAAAGATTAATCTTAATAGAAAGGAAAGTAATTATGAAAAGAAAAATAGTTAGCTTTATTTTAGGTGCACTTATTTTTGGAAGTATAAGTACTGTTTTTGCGTTTTCTTTCCTTTCTTCTGATACAGAGTATATTCCAAGTGATAATACATGGGATGTAGATAATGTAAGTGATGCCATTGATTATTTACATATTTTATCTGATAATCCTTTATATAAAGTATCTTCAACTAATGTTTTAGGAACCTATGGACAAGCGCATGGAACAAGTAATTATAATGTAAGTATTAATACCACTAAAGGTAAATATTTAGTAGCTTTAATATATTCTTATTCAGGTGCAATGACTACATGTAATTATGTAAATACAAGAGACAGTACAGTATATTTAACACCAACAAATGGAACATGTACAATAATTGATTCAAAAGGATTTACAAGTTCTGGGTCTAGTAGATATAATTCTAGCCAATATTTTGATCAAAAACTAGATTTTGTATTTTATAGATGTACATTTGCTGAGGACGGAACATTAGTATCTAATAATAAAGGTACTAATTCATATGATCCTGATAGTTATGTTCTTAGATATATAAAATTTGAATAATTTATTTAAAAAAGTAGTATTTAATTGTATAATACTATATAGGGTAGGAAAAACACTATGAAGAAAATATTTAATAATTCAGTCTTTACCTTTATTTTAGGTGTTATATTAACAACTACTATAACATCTGTTTTGGCGTTTTCAATTTTTTCAAATGATGTTGGATTTACTCCAACTGATAATTCTTGGAAAAAAGAAGATGGCTCATCAATAGAAAATGTTAGTGATGCCTTAGATAGTTTATATAAAATTAATAATGGCTATACTGATGAAGAGTTAAAAAAAATACTTGATATAACTGGTGATAAAGTTGATATAAATGATGTCTTAACTACTAATTTTATGAGTAAAATATCAAGTAATAAAGCGGCAGCTAAAAAAATGATGGATAGTACTTATTTTAGAAACAAAGTTAATGTTACACTTTTAAATGCACTAAAAACTGCACTTGTTCCAACTTTATCAAATAATACAAATGTTATATATAGTACTGAATATTCTTCTAATTGGGCTGGATGGAAAGCTTTTATTGAAGCAAGTGAATCATGGTGTAATGTCAATGGTAAAACAACTAATCAATATATTGGATATAAATTTAATACAAATGTTAATGTTAGAATAACTAAGTTTTTAAATGGTGGTCCACAGTCTTATCAAGCTAAAACAGTAAGATTACAAGCAAGTAATGATAATAGCACATGGGTTGATGCATCAGATAATTATACACTTGCTAATACTAATTCTACGGTTTATTTATTTAATACTAAATTAGATGAATCATATCAATATTGGAGAGTATTTATAGTTAATATATATTCTTCAAGTTATGTTGAAATAGGTGGCCTTCAATTTTATGGTGTATAAGTTTATAAAATAATATTATTTTTTTGACATAAATTTATTAAATTACAAGTATTTTTATACTTGTTTTTTTATGCCTTTTATATAGTTATATATAATAAGGAAAGAAAACGATATTTTTTTAAAAAAAACTACTAAATTTCCTCATAATTAAGGAACTTATAAAAAATACTAAAAAAAAATTAAAAAAAATTTCAAAAAGAGTAGATTTATTCATTGATTTAATGTTATAATTATCTCAATAGTAGGAGTATGAGGAAATGATGAAAAACAGAATAATAAATTTAAAAAATAAATTTAATATTTTAATTATGTTAGTAATTATACTAATGTCTTTTTGTGTGTTTACAAATAGTGTTAAAGCTTATGATACATATGCTTATGATGTAGGATATACACCAGCTGATGAAAACTGGGATGTAGATAATGTTAACGATGCCTTAGATGGACTTTATTTAATGACTATTGAAGACAAGTGTTTAGAAACTTTAGAATCTACTAAAGGTGTTTTAGATCCTGTCTTTAATCCTTTAATAACTAACTATACTCTTACTCTAGGAACTTATGAACAATACTTTACTCTTACTGGTTCTATTTTTGAAGAAACTTCTACAGTTGCTGGATTAAATCAAGAATATTATGTTGAATATGGTAAAACAACAGTTGTTAATATTCCTGTTACTAATGCTGCAGGGGAAACTAGAATATATACAATTAATGCAGTTAGAACTCCATTAGATCATCCAAATGAACATTCAAATAAATTAAGTATTTTAAAAATTGAGGGATATGATAGTTCACTTGATCCAAGATATGATCCTCTTACTGATACTTATGGCTTAGATATCTTAGAAAGTGAGTTATATTTAAATATTACTACTGATGTATTTGATCCAGAAGCAGAAGTAACTGTTACTGGTGCTGATTTAATGCTTGAACCATCTGGAACAATTACTATAACTGTTCATGAACCTCATATTGCTGAAGACCAAGTTTACACAATTTCTTATCTTAGAGTAAATCAAAGTTTTGTTGATGGATATTCTTATACAGGAGAATATCAAACATTTACTGCACCAAAAAATGGTAAATATTTAGTAGAACTTTGGGGAGCTCAAGGTGGATCAAATGGTGGTAATGGTGCTTATACTAAAGGTTTATTAAGACTTGAAGCTGATGAAAAAGTTTATGTTTATGTAGGAAATCAACCAACAACAACTGCTGGCGGTTGGAATGGTGGTGGAACATCTACTACTGGTAATGGTGGTGGTGGTGCTACTGACATTCGTTTAAAAACAGGATCATCTAAAACTGAGTGGAATAATAGTGCATCTTTAGCATCTCGTATTATGGTTGCAGGTGCTGGTGGTGCTGGATCTTCATCTAGTGCTGGTGGTGCTTTAAGAGGACTAGCTACAAGCGGTTCATACCATGGTACAGGCGGAACTCAAACAACAGGTGGAATTGGCGGAGCAAGTACTAATAATGGTTCTGCAGGAAATGGATCATTTGGTGTTGGTGGTAATGCTGGAACTACTGGAACTGGTGGTGGAGCTGGATATTTCGGTGGTGGTGCTGGTGTTAAGAGTGATGCTAATGCTACTGGATATGGCGCAGGAGGTTCATCATTTATTTCTGGATATCCTGGAGTAGTTGCTGTTACTTCTGAAGATAATATTTCTCCTAAAGAAATAGATGATGTACAATGTGCTACTGGAAATGATAATAGTGAATGTCAAGTTCATTATTCAGGCAAAGTTTTTGAAGAAGCAGAAATGATTGATGGAACATCTACGATGCCTAAACATGATGGAACAGAAGATACAATGACTGGTAATGCTGGTAATGGTTATGCTAGAATTACATTTGTTGATTTAAATAAAAATAATTTCTTGGAATCACTTTCAACTGATGTTGGAGCTGTTGATGGTGGAACATGGGAAGAAGTATTTGATGTTACAACTTATACTTATAATGTTACATTAACTGATACAGAAGAAGAAGTAAAAATTCAAGCTAGACCAAGTAGTAGTCTTGCAACAATAGATGGACTTGGAACACATTATATTCCAGCTGATGTTAATAATGATCCACAAGGAAGAACAATTGTTCCAGTTTCTGTTACTGCACAATCTGGTGATGTTAGAATTTATTACATTAATTTCACAAGACAAGCAAATTCTAATGGATTACCAAATAATATTACAATATCTGGACTTGTTCCATCATATTGTGCTATTGATGAATCATATTGTAATGTTGAGCCTTCAACATTTAGCTCAGATAATACTACTTATGAATTAACTATACCTTATAAAATTAGAGAAATTTACTTTAATGTAGAAAAAGGGCATTACTTCCAAGATGTTAGCGGTGAAGGAGCAGTATCTGTTAGACCAAATGCTAATTTATTTACAATAACAGTAAATAGTGAAGATAAAACAAATAGTAGTGTTTATAATTATCGTGTAACAAGAGATATGACAGGTGACAATGACTTATCTAAATTAAAAGTAATAAGTCCTGATAATATATCTATTGTATTTGATCCAGAAGTAACAGAATATTACTTTACTGTAGGTAATGATTATGATAGTTATGTTATAAATAATACTGAAGAAAAAAATACTGAATTAGCTGAAAATATAATGCAATTATATTATGAAACTGATGATACTAATGCAACTGCATACCTTTTAGGTGATGGAAATCTACATGTTGGACAAAATACAATTCCAATTATGATTGTTGCCCAAAATGGTGAAACTCAAACTTATACATTAAATGTTTATAGAGAACCAAATACAAATATATATTTAGAATCACTTGCTGTTAAATCTACGGATGGAACTATTAATTATGATTTGATACCAGAATTTAATAAAATAAATTTTGGAACATATAAAGTAACTGTTGATAAAGATGTATCTGAAGTTAATATCATAGCTAATCCTGAAAGCGTAACAACTAACGTTTCTGGCGCTGGTATTAAAACTTTAAATAAAGGTAATAATTACTTTGATATTGTAACAGTAGCTGAATCTGATGGTTATGTTGAAACATATAAAATTAATATTTTCAGAGAAAAAGATAATAATGCTAATATTTCATCATTAAAAGTATTACTTGATGATGTAAATACTGCTTATACTCCAGAATTTGATGCTGATGAGCTTAATTATGAACTAACAGCACCAATTGGAACTAGTGAAGTAGAGTTTAATATAGAATTAGAAAGCGAATTTGCTACATATCAATTACTTGATAATAATAAAATTAATGTTGGCACAAATTTAAAGAGAATCTTAGTTAGAGCTGAAGATAATACTACTAAGACATATAATATAACAATAACTAGACCATCTGATACAAATAATGGTTTAAGTGGATTAAGAGTTTCTAATGATAATCAAGAATTTATTTTAACACCTGCATTTGATTCAGAAGCAAATGACGATCACTTTACACTAACAGTTGAAAATGAAGTAAACTGGGTAAATGTTGTTGCAACACCTGCATCAAATTTAGCAAAAGTAACGGGTAATGCGAGATATTCACTTCGTGTTGGCCTAAATGAAATACTTGTTAAAGTTAAGAGTGAGAGTGGTGCTGAAAAAACATATCAAATTGATATTACTAGATTACCAAATTCTAATGGATACTTATCTAGTATAGTAAATTCAGTTGGAACACTTTCACCATCATTTGATAAAAATGAATTTAATTATTCAATTAATGTGGGTTCTGATGTTACCTCAATTGATATAAATGGAACACCAGAAGCTTCAACAACAACAGTAACTGGAAATAGAAATTATACTTTAGTAGCTGGAGAAAATAACATAGTATTAACAACATTAGCTGAAGATAATACAACGACACTAACTTATAACATTACAGTTACTAGAGATAAATCTGCAAATGCTAATTTAAGTGATTTATTCATTAAAGAAGGTAAATTAAGTCCTAATTTTGATAAAAATATTATTGAATATGTTGTAAGAGTACCTTATGATGTAGAGGAAGTACATGCTGTATATGAAACAGAAAATAATGATGCAACTGTTGAAGTAAGTGGAAATACAAATCTTGTTGTAGGTGAAAATATTGTTTCTGTAAAAGTAACGGCTCAAGACGAAAGTGAAAAAACTTATAATATTAGAGTAATAAGACAAGAATTTAGTGAATTTAGTACATATCTTTCTTCACTAACAATAAGTGATGGAAGTCTTGAACCAACATTTGATAAGACAAATCAATTCTATGAAGTTGAAGTACCATATACTACTACTCAAATGACATTTAATGGTACTTCTGAAGATGAAAATGCAACAGTTGAAGGAAATGGCACTCATGATTTACATACAGGAAATAATTTATTTACTATAAGAGTAACAGGACAAGATGATAAAATTAGAGATTATCAAATCCTAGTTAATAGATTAAAAAATGATGAAGCTAGATTATCTAATGTAGTAATTAAAGATAAGAGTATTAATTTTGGAACAGATACTTATACATACAATGTAACAACTAAAGATAATAGTTTAGATTTCACTACTATTACTCCAATGGATTTAAATGCAACATATGTTGTAACAGGAAACTCTTGGACTGATGTAGGAAATTATACAGTTAAGATAAAAGTAACTGCTGAAAATGGTACTTCAACTAAAGAATATATCTTTAATGTTGAAAGACAAGAATCAGATAATGCTAACTTATCTAAATTAGAAGTTGAAGGATATAAATTAATTCCTGAGTTTGATTCAAATAGAACAAATTATAGTTTAACAACGGATATTCCAAATAATATTACTTCAGTTAATATTATTGCTGAAGCAGATGATAAGAACGCAACGGTTGATGGAACTGGAGTTGTTAACTTAAATACAGGTGAAAATATTATAAATGTTGTTGTTACATCTGAAGATAATACAACAAAAACATATACAATTAATATTTATAGACAAAAGAGTGATAATAATACAGTTAATGTTCTTGAAGTTTTAAATGGTACTATGGATAAAGTTTATAGTGAACAATATTCAATTTATAATGTTTCCGTTCCTTATGAAGAAACTTCACTAAATTTAAATATTGTTTTACAAGATTTAACTGCAAGTTATGCAGTATCTGGTAATTCTAATTTCCAAGTAGGACCTAATAATACAGTTAGAGTAGTTATAACATCTGAATCTGGTAAAACTAAGACTATTACATTAAATGTAACTAGAGAAGAAGCTATATCTGCATTATTAACTAATATTGAAGTAGATGATTATGATATATTACCTACATTTGAATCTACAACATTTAACTATAATATTATTGTAAATAATGAAACTACTGAACTTAATATTCATCCAACAATGCTTGATAGACTTGGCACATATACAATAGTTGGTAATGAAAACTTTAATGTTGGTTCAAATACTGTATTAATTAATACATCATCAAGAGATGATGAAAAACATGAAACTTACACACTTAATGTTGTAAGACAAGCTTATGTTAATAATTTCTTAAGTAACTTAACAGTAAGTGAAGGAAGTTTAGATCCTGAATTTAATCAAACTACATTAACATATAATGTTTCTGTTGCAAGTGATGTTGAAAAAATCACAATTGATGGTCAAGTAGCAGAAGCAACATCAACAGTAACTGGACTTGGTGAAAAAGATCTTGAAACAGGTAAAAATGAATTTGTTGTTAGTGTTGTTAATTTAGGTATAAGAAGAAATTATAAAGTTATTGTTACTAGAGCTGAAGCAAATGATAATTACTTATTATCTTTTGCAGCTAAAGTAAACAATGTTGCACAAGCAATTTCTCCTGAATTTGATTCAAAAACTGATAGTTATATAATTAATGTTGCTCCAGGAACAAAAGTAATTAACTTTGCTGGAACAGTAAGTGAAGGAGCTACTGTTACAGGCCTTGGCAATAGAACAATAATTCTTGGTAATAATCGTTTAGAAATTGTTGTTAAATCACTTTCTGGAAAGGAAAGAACTTATACTGTTAATGTATATAGACCAGCAAGTAGTAACACAACAATTACAAACATTATTCCATCAAGTGGAACATTAGATCCAGTATTTGATGAAAATAATTCAACATATACTTTAAGAGTTGGATCAAATGTTGATAAATTATCATTTAATGTTAATAAGACTGATGAATTTGCTACAGTTACTGGTAATGAGGAATTAAACCTAGCTGTTGGAACTTCTCAAAGAGTAATAACAATAACTGCTGAAGATAATGAAAATACAGCACAATATACAATTAATGTTATTAGAGATAGAACTGATAATGCTGACTTATCTAATCTTGAAGTAATTGGATATGAATTTGACGAAGGTGAATATGACATTGAACAAACACCTGTATATAATATTCATGTTCCAAATTCTAAAGAAGTAATATCACCAAGTGAAATAATTGCAACATCAAGTGATCCAAATGCTAAAATAACTAAACAAGGTGATACAAGTTTAATTGGTAAATCACAAGTTGAATATTTAGTAACAGTTAAATCTTATGATGGAACTGTTACTAAGACATATAAGATTATTGTTAATCGTGAAATATCAAGTGATGCAAGCGTAACTTTAATAACACCATCAAATGGAACATTAGATCCAGAATTTGCTGCAGCAACTAAGACTTATAATTTAAGAATAGCTTCTAACATAACTCAATTATCATTTACTGTAGATACAACTAATAAATTTGCAACAGTAACTGGTAATAGTTTAGAATATGTTGCTGTTGGAACTTCTCAAAGAGAAATAACAATAACATCTGAAGATGGAAATTCAACTGATACATATACAATTAATGTTACTAGGGATAGAACTGATAACGCATTATTAAGCAACTTATATGTTGAAGGTTATGATTTCACTGATGAATATGATTTTGATGAAAATACTTATACATATCATGTAACAGTACCAAATGAAAAGGCAACTCTAACACCAAATGATGTTATTGCAACGTCAAGTGATCCAAATGCAAAAATAACTAAACAAGAAACGGTTAGTCTTTCTACAAAACAAACAACTGATTATAAAGTAACAGTTAAATCTTATGATGAAACTGTAACTAAGGTTTATACAATAGTTGTTACAAGAGAAAAATCTAACTTTACACAACTTGATAGTTTAAGTGCAAATAAAGGAAGATTAACTCCAGTATTTACTCCAGTAACAAAAACATATGATTTATATCTATATGAAAATGAAACTAAAGTAACAATTAGTGCTACTACATCTGATGATGATATAGCAATACTTTCTGGAACTGGTGAAATAACATTAACTGAAGATGATACAGAAAACAAAATAGTATTACAAGCTGAAAATGGTGATACAAGTTATTATACAGTTAATATTCATAGATCTATTAAGACTGATAAAGAACTTGCAGATCTTGGATTAAACTATGATGAAGAATTAGAATTCTTACCAACAGAGTTTGTACTTTCTCCAGCATTTACTGGAAGTAGATCAACATATGAAATTAAAGTTCCATATGAATATAATCCATTAGATGTTGCTTATACTACTTTAAATGATCAACAAACTGTTAAGGTTAAAGTAGATGGTGAAGAAGTTGATAATTATCAACTACCTGTTGGAAATACAATGGTTGATATTGAAGTATATGATGGACTAAACGCTTTAACTAAGACATATCATTTAAATGTTGTTAAAGGTAAATCAAGAAATACATACCTTTCTAACTTAGAGGTTGAAGGATATGTATTATCACCAACATTTAATAAGAAAACACAAGAATATTACATGAAAGTTCCATTAACAATAACTGATATCGATTTAGAAGATATAATAGCAATACCTGAAGATCCACAATCAAGAGTAGTTATAAATGGTTATACATACCTTGTTGAAGGATATAATGATTTAACAGTTCAAGTAATAAGTGATGGAAGAACTACAAGAGATTACATTGTTCATATCTTTAAAGGTGAAGAAAAAGATAGTAACTTAAAAAATATTACAGTAACAACAGGAAGCTTTGTTGAACTACAACCTAATTTTGATCCAAATGTTTATGAATATAGTGTAATTATTCCAAGTGTAAATGATAAAGCAACGATTGAAGGAGTTGTTGATAACTCTGAACTTGTCACTGTTGAAGGAAATGGTGAATATACATTAAAGGTTGGTAGCAATGTAGTCACACTTATTTCCACATCAAATATTACAGGTAACACAAGTATCTATCATATTAACTTAATTAAAGAAGCAGATGAAGATGTTGACCTTATAAGTTTATCTGCTAGTGAGGGAACATTATCACCAACATTTGATAGATCAACAAATAAATATACTATGAGTGTAGGTGAAGATGTTGATAAACTAACATTATCTTATAAAACATCTAATTCACAAGCCAAAGTATATGTTGCAGGTAATCAAAACTTCGTCAGTGGTGACAACAAAGTTAATATTGTTGTAACTAACCCTGAGGGAACAAAAACTAAGACATATCAAATAATTGTTAGAAAAGATAAGAATTCTAACCCAGCATTATCTTCATTACAAGTAATTAGAGAAGTTGAAGAAGATGATGATGTTGAATATGATTTAACACCAACATTTAATGCATTAAGTGATAGTCAAATTTATAGTGTTGATGTTGAAGAAACTGTTGATAAAGTTAATATTATTGCAAAACCTAAGTATACAACAACTAAAGTATTTGGAGCTGGTGATACATACTTAAATTATGGTAATAATCAAATAACAATATCAACAACTGCAGAAAATGGAAATACTTCTATTTATACACTTAATATTTATAGAAATTACAATTTGAATTTAGAGAGTATTACATTAAGTGATGGAGAATTAGATCCAACATTTGCTCCATCAGAAACAAATTATACTGTTGAAGTTCCTTATGAAACTGATAAGATTACAGTTATTGGAACTCCAGAAACATCTAAAGTAACAGTATCTGGAAATAATACTTATAGTCTAGATGTTAATGATAATCATATTTCATTAGTTGTAACAGCTCCAGATAATAGAACTAAGACTTATAATGTAAATGTAATAAGATCTAAAGATAGTAATAATTATATTAAAGAATTACAAGTAGATGGAATTATTAGTCCAACATTTGATAAACTAACAACATCTTATGATGTAGATGTTAGACCTAATGTAACTTCACTTGATTTAAATATTGAACTTGAAAGTGTAAACGCAACATATGAAATTATTGATAATCATTTAAGTGAAGAAAATAATCCAAATAGAGTAACTATTAGAGTAACTGCTCAAAATGGAGATACAAGAGATTATAAATTAGATGTAATGGTAAGAGATTGGACATACTTCTCAAATAGACTTCGTGACTTACAAGTTAACCATGGACAATTAACA
>JAFUTV010000033.1 GCA_017484125.1 Bacilli bacterium | reverse complement strand
AACACTATTTCTAAACTCATCATTATATTTTTTGAATTTTTGCCCACTTTTAGCCATAAAAATAACACCTCACTTTCTTGAGGTGCTATTTTACACTAAAGTTACTTTTTTTTAAAGTGTCCGAAACGGGGTTCACTTCAATTATGAAGTTTTTATTTTTTTATAATTAATATATCACCTGGAAATACAAATACTATAATTAATAAAGATAATAATATATATTTTATTGCTAAAAAACTATCCATTTTTGTGGTATTATTTTTTATAGAATTATCTACTATAAGGCTTGGATCTAGTGATGTATTTTTTATTTTATTTTCTTGATAATTATTTGATTTATACTCATCTGTTTCATTATTATTTATATTTGTTTGTTCATAATTGTCATTATTATTAATTCCAGTGTCTTTCTCTATATTTTTAATATTATCTGTATTTGTTTGATTATTCGTAGGTTTATTATTATCTTTTTTTATGACTTCTTTATTATTATTTATTTCTTTTTTAACATTGTCATTGTTTTTTATTTCTTTATCTTTATTTGTTTCATCGATATTGTTTCCTTGTTTATTTGTATCATTTTTAATTATTTCTTCTTCTTGATTTTTATCATCAACTACTGTTTTATTATCTTCTTGATTTTTATCGTCAACTACTGTTTTATTATCATCTTGTTTTTTATCGTCAACTACTGTTTTGTTATCTTCTTGTTTTTTATCATCATCTTGTTCTTTGTTTTCTTGTTTAGTTTCTTCCTTGATTTTTCCACTAACTTTTATAAATATTGGACTTTCGCTTACGTTAACTGTTACTTGATTATTATTAATAGGTAGGTCACTTGTTAAGCCTAAAGCTTCCTTATCTTTTAATTGTGTTAGTGTTGCATTTTTATATTTTCCAATGTTTAATGCATAATTACTAATTACTGTATTATTTTCAGTAGGTGACCATAAAACATAACAAATATCATTTCCATTTATATATTTATATATATACATTTGGTTGTCTTCTTTAATTATTTCAGATAAATGATATCCTTTTAAAGTATTTTTTAAAGTATTAACACCATACCATGAAGATTTTTTTACTGTTCCTTCGGATACTTTAGTTGCAAGTCCTGAAGTAGAGTATTGTGTTGCATCAGATGATGGCCCATCATTTAGGGCATCATATACAGTCATTTTATCTAGACCAATTCTATCTCCAATTAAGTACTCTCTTATAATCCAATCTCTTTGTGCATCTTCTGATGGTGCGGCATGTTTTGTTGAACCAGGATTTGTATCCCATCCAAATTCTGTTATCCATATTTCTTTGTCTTTAGCATTTTCATCACGCCAAGCCATTATTTTTTTAGCATCTTCAACAAATGTTGTGTTTTCTGGTGAATGAGTTCCACCATATTGGTGATAATTTATAACATCTAGTGGTAATTTTTTGTCAGTTCTATTTTTGTTTGCCCATTCTTGCATTTCACTAAGCCACTTTACCATATAAGATCCACCAGCCATACCACCCATAACTAATTTTGCATTTGGATCAGCTTGTTTAACACCATATGTTTTACCTAATTTTCCTTCGTGTCCATCATAATCTGCAGAAAGCATCGCAGCAAGTTCAGTAGAATTAAACTGTGCATCAGGTCCTTGCCATGTTTTATCCGGTTCGTTCCAGTCTTCATAGTATGTAATATATCCTAAACCAGTTTTAATGCTATCTTTTGGATCTAAATTAAGAAGAGATGTATCTACTTTAGTAGAACCATATCTTGCAGCATAATTAAATAAATAGTTACTATGTATTTTGTAACTTAAAGGATCAGTGGTATCATCACCTTTCATTACTGGTTTCTCATTTCTATTTCTATTAAAGACTGCTTGTTCACCCATTTGTATACAAGGCAAAATAGTAATATTATTATCATGTAAGAATTTATAGTATCCATCAAAATCCCACCAAGAGAATCTTTCAAAAAACATCTGTTTATTTTCAGTAATAGACCATCCAAAGTTGTGATATTCTCTTACTACTGAACCTGCTAGTAAAATATCACGGGGAACATCAACATGTCCATTCATTCCTATTTTCTCAGTAATATTTCCATTTGATTTAATGATTTCAATACTTTCTTGATTTTGATTAAGTGCGTAAGAATAAGTTATTAAATCACTACAAAAAGATATTATTAATAAAGTAATTAAAAATATACTAATAATTTTATTTTTTTTCATACCAAACCCCTCTTTTGAGTTACTTATTATACTATTTTTTTAGAAAAAGTCAAATTTATCTAATTAACGTTATTAATAAGTGTTATAATATCAAGTGGAAGAGGTGAAATAAATGAAAAACATTGTAGTAGGTCAATCTGGTGGACCAACATCTGTTATTAATTCTAGTATTGCAGGTGTATATAAAAAAGCTAAAGAATTAGGGGTAGAACATGTATATGGTATGGTACATGGTATAGAAGGTTTTTTAGAAGAAAACTTTATTGATTTAGATGATTATCTAAAAGATAATGATAACTATGAATTATTAAAAAGAACTCCATCGGCTTTCTTAGGATCTTGTAGATACAAGTTACCAAAGATTGAAGATAATGAAGAAGTATATGAACGTATATTTGATATTTTAGAAAAAAATGAAATAGATGCATTTTTCTACACTGGTGGAAATGATTCTATGGATACAATAAAAATGCTATCTGATTATGCAAAGGCACATGATAAAAAGCAATTATTTATGGGAGTTCCTAAAACTATTGATAATGATTTACCAATAACAGATCATTGTCCAGGATATGGAAGTTGTGCTAAATATATTGCTACTAGTTTAAAAGAAATAATTAGAGATAATGCATCATTTTCAAAAAATAGATTAACTGTTTGCATTGTTGAAATAATGGGAAGACATGCAGGTTGGTTAACTGCAGCAGCATCTTTAGCTAAGGATGAAACTGGTGAAGGAGTAGATGCAATTTATTTACCTGAAGTTGAATTTGATTTAGATGAATTTTTAAATAGAGTAAAAGAATTAGCTAAGACTAAATCTAGCATTGTTATTGCTGTTTCTGAAGGTATTCAAACCAGTGATGGTAAATTTGTTTGTGAATTATCTGATTCAAATAGGGCAGTAGATTCATTTGGCCATAAACAATTATCAGGTACAGCAACTACACTTGCAAATATTGTTGCAAAAGAAACAGGATTAAAAACTAGAGCAATTGAATTTTCTACACTACAAAGAGCTGCATCTCATATTGCTTCTTTAACAGATATTAATGAGGCAGAACTAGTAGGACAAAAAGCAGTAGAGGAAGCAAATAATGGTAAAACTGGTATGATGGTAACATTAATTAGAGAAAGTGATAAACCATATGTTTGCAATACAAATGTATTTGATATTCATGATATTGCAAATGTTGAAAAGAAAATTCCTTTAGAATGGTATGATAAAGAAAATAAACAAATGAAAGAAGAATTTATTAATTATGCTAAGCCATTAATTATTGGTGAGTTACTTCCAATATTTAAAGATGGAGTAGTACAACATTTAATAAGAAAATAAAGAGTAGTAATACTCTTTATTTTTTATATACCTAAAAGTATTGTTGCAATTTTAAAATATATTAATAATGAACAAGCATCAACAATAGTTGTAATAAATGGAGATGCCATAACTGCTGGATCAAATTTTAATTTTTTGGCAATTATTGGAAGAGATGATCCTATTAGTTTAGCAACACATACTGTTATAACTAAAGTAATACATACAACACTTGCAATTAAAATACTGACATTATCTAAAAATATTAGTTTTAAGAAGTTAGCTAAAGCTAAGCTAGTACCACATAATAATGATACTCTTAATTCTTTCCAAAGCACTTTAAAAGTATCTTTATATTCTATTTCATTTAAAGATAAGCTTCTTATAACAGAAACTGATGCTTGTGAACCAGCATTACCTCCAGTATCCATAAGCATTGGAATAAAGGCTGTTAAAACAACATATGAGGCTAGGGCATTTTCAAAGTGAGTTATTATTCCTCCAGTAAATGTTGCAGATATCATAAGAAGTAATAACCAAGGTATTCTTTTAAAGAATGTTTCAAATACTCCAGTATTTATATAGGATTTATCTGATGGAGTAATAGCGGCCATCTTTTCAATATCTTCAGTAGTTTCTTCTTCAATAACATCAATAATATCATCAATTGTTATAACTCCAACTAATCTATCTTCCATATCAACTACTGGCATGGATGAATAGTCGTAATCTTGAAACATTTCTGCTACTTGCTCTTGATCCATTAAAGTTGGAATCATGTGTTTTATTTCTTGCATTATATTATCTATTAAAATATCCGGATCATTAATAAGTAAATCTTTTATAGTTACATAACCTAATAAATGTCTTTCATTATCTGTTACATAACAATTATCATAAGTAACAAAATCATCTTTTTGACTTCTTATTCTTTCTATAGATTGTTTAATAGTTTGTCCTTTTTTTAAATGAATATATTCCATTGCCATTAAGGAGCCAGCAGAATTATCAGGATATCTTAAAAGTCTATTAATTGTTTGTCTTGTTTCTTTTGATACATTAGATAATAACTTTGAAATCATAATAGCAGGCATTTCATCAAATAAATCTGCTGCATCATCTGAATACATTTCTTCAATAATTGATGTTGCTTCTTTATTAGTTAAAGCATTAATTAATTTTTTTTGAACTTCATCTTCCATGTTAACAAAAACATCAGTTGCAATACTTTTAGGAAGTAATCTAAAGGCTTGAATTAAATCTTCTTCTTTTAAATCTTGTATTAATTCTGCAATGTCATATTCATTTGTATCTTTATAAATTGCTTTAATATCTGAATATTTTTTATTAACTAATAATTCTTTAAATGCATCTAATTCCATATCTACCATCCCTTTTTTTAAATCAAGTTATTATATCACATTTATAAATATATAAAAAGTATTATTTAGCCAAATAATACTTTTTTATGTTCTCTTTTGTTATTTCATATAATTTAATATTATTATCTAATTCTTTTATTTTGGTAAATTTTAAAGATTTATATATATTTTCTTCAAAATCACTAACAGTAAAAGAAATAATACCATTTATAAATATTCTTTGTTTATATTTAGTTTTAATAAAATTAATTAGTTTTTTACATATTAAATCAATTGTTTGACTATTTTCGTATTCTTTTTTTATGTTTATAGTTTCTATTAATATAAATGCTTTTTTATTTTTCTTAAATTTAATTATATTATCTAAATTAATTTTTGAAGGCATTTTATTTAATGATTTTAAATAATTATATTCTTCTTCTATAATGTTTAAGTAATTAATGTATCCTGAAAATCTATTATCATATTTAATATAAAAGAAAGAATCTTTATTTCTTTTATAAACATCCATTTGATAATTTTTTTCCCAGGTATTTTCTTTTCCAAAATTTTTATAATCTAATTTATATATATTATCTAAAGTATTTTTATTTAGACGATTGTTTTTTATTATTCTAAAATTAGATATATTTAATAGTTTTGAATATCCAAATAATAATATGCTTATATTACATATAACAACTACTATATCATTAATAGCGCCAATATAAGAAAGTATTAATATATCATATACAGCCCATAAACTATTAGATATTATTGAACATATATTAGCAATTTTTGAATTTTTAGATGTACCAAAGGAATCTAGTATACAAGCTATCACAGGAAGAGATGCATACCACTCTTTTATTGTTAATAAACCAATAAGTAAATATACAAAAATACTAATTTTAAATATTAAGTCATCCTTATCAGTTTTATAATATAAAATATTTTTAACAAGTTCTACTATACAAATAAGTAAACCTGCATCTGCTCCTAAAAGAAAATAGGATAATATATCAAAAATACAAACTAATATTTGTATAAATAGTAATTTGTTAATATCTTTTTTTGTGTAACTATATAATAGTAGTATCCAAGATATTATTCCAAATATTTGCGCAATAATAATTGTTATTATATTTCCATCCATAATTTATCTTCCTTAATACATATTATCTACTTTTTGATTTTAAAAGACTTTCTTTTAAATAATTAACACGTGTTGTTAATTCATTTATGTATTCTAATTTTTCTTGTTTTTCTACTATAGTTAATGTATTTTCTATGTTAATATTTGATATTGTATCATATAGGTATTTAAATTCTTCTATTTGTGTAGTTGTTGCTTCATTTAACCTATGATACATTTGTTTTAAAGTAGATGTAGCATAATTTATTTTGTTTTTAATTTCACTATCATAATCGATAGTCTTACTATTTTCTTTAATTATTTGATTATATGATATATTTATTGATTGAGCTAAGCTTTGTTCAACAATTTTTCTAGATAAATTGTGAGCTTGCATTGATAGTAATATATATTGTTCTCTTTCAAAATCATTAATTTTACTAAACCAATACTTGCCATATTTATCTTCTAAATACTTTTGATATTCATTTAGTTCATTCATTAATTTTTCTTTTTCTTTAGTTTTATATTCGTTATTATTTTGGTGCATTTCATCTATAACACTTATTAATTCATTTAGTTTAGTATCTGTTATTATTAAACTTTTTATTGATTTTCCTTTATTATCAATAATTTGTTTTAAATCTTTCTTAAATTGAAATAATGAATTATTTAATTCTCTTAAACTAGATAGTCTTTCTATTTCTTTAGTTAATAATAAATATTTTTTATCTATTATACTACTTAATTCTTCCAATATTGTAGAATTATCTATTTTTTCTTTTATATGTATTGTTTGTTTAGAATCTTTTTTTATACCACCATCTAAAGATGCAAAAAAATTATCTAGTTGTTTACTTAACATTTCATTTGATAAATTGTTATTATTTTCTTTCTTTTTTAATTCTTCTTGTTTTATTTGCTCTTGAAACAAAGTTAATGCATCTTTTTCATCGAAATCTTTTTGTTTTTCTATAGTATTCATATACTTTTGCTCTCTAGACATATTATTAAAAGAAGTTTTTGGTAAATCTTTAAGCAAACTATTTAAATCATCAAAACTACTTTCAATAGTATCAAGAGATTGTAAACCATCATTTATAACACTATAATTTTTTAAAGAATTAATTACCATATTGCATCACTTCCTTATTATATATAGTATATCATTAATATATATTATTGTAAAAAATATTTGTAAATAAATTTTTGATATGCTATAATACCTCTTGTGTCATATAGTTTAATGGAGGTTAATATGAATGATGTAAGTAAAACTTTTATTAAAAGATTAAGTGAGGAACAATTTAAGAATTTAATTTATTATTGCTTAATTGAAAATTATAAAAGATGTGGATTATTATATTTAGATGAAAATGAAGAAAAAACATTTAAATATGAGACAGCGGAGAGTGAGAATAGTTATATTATTGTTAATTGTGAATACTTTGTATTAAATGATGTTAATTCTAAAATGAAATTTTATACTAATTTTATGCTAGATGATTATTCTATGTATATATACGATAAAAATAGTAAGGAAGATATAAGTAATATATTACGTGTATATTTAACTAATATTTTTCATGAAGAATATGTTAATGCGTTATTTGTAAAAGAAGTTAATGATGCACGTGTTCAAAGAGACTATTTATTAAAAAATTCTTCTGTAATTGATGATATATTTGTTATAAATGAACATGAATTAACAAGGAAAAAATAAAATAATAGGAATATAATCCTATTTTTTATTTTTTTAAAGTATGTTATAATTTACTTGATAGTAGGTGTTATTATGAGAAAGAAAAAAAGCAAAAAAAATAAATTGATATTTTTAATAATATTATTAATTATTATGGGATTATTGGTATATTTTTTTGCCTTTAAAAAGGATGCCAAAATCGAAATAAGGGAAAATGTTACCATAAATCAGAATAAAAAAATTACTATTAAAGATTTAGTAAGAAGTATAGAAAATGCCACAATAGTAAATGGTAATGAAGAAGTAGATACTAGTAAAATAGGGAATATAAATGTAAAAATAATTATTAAAGATAATTATAATAAAGATAAAGAATATAATACTAAAGTAATAGTTGTTGATGGTGATGTTCCTGTTATAAATTTTAAGAATAAATTAACAACTGAACTTGGAGTTAAAATTGATTTACTAGATGGTGTAAGTGCAAAAGATGGTGATGATGATGTCAAAGTTAGTGTTGAAGGTGAATATGACTTTAACAAATCTGGCGAATATAAATTATATTATATAGCTAAAGATGATGATGGAAATGTTACAAAAGAAGAGTTTACTTTAATTGTTGGTGAAAAAAAACAAGAGCAAAAAAATAATAGTACTGGTGTAGTGGAACATACAAAAGAAGATGGTGAATTTACTACTTCAAAAGGATTTAAAGGTTATACTAAAAATGGAATAACATATATTGATGGATTTTTGGTAGTAAATAAAACATATGCTTTGCCATCAACTTATGCACCTGGTTTAAATAGTGATGTAGAAAGTAAAGCAAAAGTAATGTTTGACGCGGCTAATAAAGAAGAAGGATTTAATATTTATATTGTTAGTGGTTTTAGATCTTATGATACTCAAAAAAGATTATATAATAACTATGCCGCAAGAGATGGTGCTTCTTCTGCTGATGTGTATTCTGCACGTCCTGGACATTCTGAACACCAAAGCGGATTAGCATTTGATGTTTGCCATAATGGATATGGTTGTATTAATTCTACATTTGATAATACACCACCAGCTAAATGGTTAGCTAAAAACGCATATAAATATGGATTCATTTTAAGATTTCCTAAGAATAAAACAAATGAAACTGGATATCAATATGAATCATGGCATTTTAGATATGTAGGAGTTGAGTTAGCTACAAAACTATATAATGATGGAAATTGGATTTCTTTAGAGGATTATTTTGGTATAACAAGTGAATATGATTATTAATAAATAATTCAAGGAGATATTTATCTCCTTTTATGCTATAATAATATTAAATTTAAGGAGGAATTCTTATGAAAAATATAATATTAACAGGTGATAGACCAACAGGACAACTTCATATTGGACATTATGTTGGCTCTTTAAGAGAAAGATTAAGACTTCAAAATGATGGTAATTATGATGAATTTATCGTTTTAATTGCAGATGCTCAAGCATTAACTGATAATGCTGATAATCCCAAAAAGGTAAGGGATAATATTTTGGAGGTAATGCTTGATTATTTAGCTATTGGACTTGACCCAAACAAAGTTACGTTTGCTATTCAATCAATGCTTCCTGCATTACCTGAGTTGACTGCATATTACATGAATTTAGTATCACTACCAAGACTTATGAGAAATCCTACTGTTAAGTCAGAAATTAATTTAAGAGGATTTGATAAGGAAGAAACTGGACTTCCTGTAGGATTTGTTAATTATCCTATTTCTCAAGCAGCAGATATAACAGCCTTTAAAGCTAATATCATTCCTGTTGGTGAAGATCAACTTCCAATGCTTGAACAAACAAGAGAAATTGTAAGATCGTTTAATAGAATTTATAATACTAATACTTTAGTGGAATGTAAGGCAATTTTACCAACTAATAAAACATGTTATAGACTACCTGGGATTGATGGTAACGCAAAAATGAGTAAATCATTAGGTAATTGCATTTATTTAGCAGATGATGAAAATACTATTAAAAAGAAAGTGAATTCTATGAAAACCAATCCAAGAAATATTGATGAACCAGGAATAATCGAAGGAAATGTTGTATTTACTTATTTAGATGTATTTGTTAAAGATGAACACTTTAAAAAATATTATCCAGAGTTTAATAATTTTGATGAACTAAAGAAAGCTTATGAAAATGGTGGTATAGGTGATGGTAAAATAAAGGCATTCTTAAATGATATATTGCAAGAAGAACTAAAACCAATAAGAGAAAAAAGAAATGAATTTGCAAAAATGTTACCTCAAATTATTGATATACTAAAACAAGGTACAAATAAGGCTATTAAAATATCTAATCAAACATTAAGAGATGTTAAAGAAGCAATGAAAATAAATTATTTTGATAATGATAATTTAACTATTACTAATAAGTAATAGTTTTTTTATGTAAATTTTTTTTGAATAGTGTTTAAAATGACAAAATATTATTCATTATATACATAGAATTATTATCAAAGGAGAAGATTAGATGAATGAATATGAAAGAATACTTAAAAAGGCTGAAAAAGAGCATAACATGTTAAAACATCCATATGTAGGTACGGAGCATTTATTACTTGCAATATTATCATTAGATAATGATTTAACAGAAAAACTTAAAACATATAATTTAACATATAATAAGTTTAAAAAAAGATTAAAAGAAATTATAGGTGAAGGATCTAACAAATCACCATATATTTTATATACTCCAATGCTTAGAAAAGTGCTAAATATAGCAGAAAATAAATCAAAAATTATTACTTCAAAAGTTTTATTTTTGGCACTTTTAGAGGCTAAAGAAGGAATAGCTATTAGAATAATGGAAACAATGAAAATAGATATCGATTCCATAAATATATTATCGGAAAATTATATGGAAGTAGATAATATAAGCATAACCAATAGAGATAATGAAATAAATGAAATATTGCAAATATTAATGCGTAAAAATAAGTGTAATCCTTTATTAATTGGTGATGCAGGCGTAGGAAAAACAGCAATAGTTGAAGAAATACAAAGAAAACTAATTAATAATGATGTTCCTGATTGTTTGAAAGGATATAAGATTATAAACGTTGATATATCACAATTAGTTGCCGGAACAAAATATCGAGGAGATTTTGAAAGTAAAATTAACGATTTATTAACGAGTGTAGAAAAAGAAAAAGCAATATTATTTATTGATGAAATACACACACTTGTTCATGCAGGAGGAGCTGAAGGTGCAATATCAGCTGGTGACATAATAAAACCATATTTAGCACGTGGCAAAATAAAATGTATTGGTGCAACAACCATTAGTGAATATCATGAATATTTTGAAGTTGATGAAGCACTTAATCGAAGATTTCAAACTGTTTTAATTAAAGAACCATCTAATATAGATACTATAAATATTTTAAATGGATTAAAAAAATCATATGAAAAATATCATAATATAAAAATAGATAACGAATTAATAAATGAAATAGTCTTATTAGCAAGTAAATATATTACTAACAAAAGGAATCCAGATAAGTCTATAGAGCTACTTGATTCTTGTTGTGCTAATGCAAAATTTAATGAAAAAAACAATGTTGCTATAGATAATTTATATAAAATATTTAAAAATAGATATGGAATAGATATAAATAATGATTATATAAAAAATATACTTAATAATAAGATAATACTTATAACTTCTATAGATAATATATATAAGATTTATAGTATGCCATGTAATGTAATTAATATAGATGGAAAACGATTTAAAAGCGATGATGATCTTTATAATTTGATTGGTAATCCTTTAATAAAAAAGGGAAATTATTTATTAAAAAGTGCCATTGATAATCCAATTGGAATAATTACTATAACAAATTATAATTATAATTTAATATTAAAAGAATTTGTTGAAAAAATTATTAAATCTAGAAGAATTATTGATAACTATGGTAATAATATTTCATTTGATAATTATATTATTATTATGGAAGGTGAGAGTGAAAAACCTAAAATTGGCTTTGCATCTAATTATGATCTTAGTGATGATTTTAATTATCTTCCATTGGATGAAAAAATATTATTACCTTCTACATAAAATTTATATTTTTTACATAATATAATAATAGGTGATATTATGAACAAGATAAAAGAAATAATTGTTTCTATAGCTATTCCAAATATTGTTGGAGTAGTCAGTGCTATTTTTAGTAAAGTTAAAGATAATTTTGATTCTTTTAATAAACCGGAATTTACTCCACCAGGAATAGTATTTCCAATTGTATGGAGCATTTTATATATATTAATGGGAATATCATCTTATCTAATATATAAAGAAAATACTACTTATAAATATGATGCACTCAAAATATATGCTATTCAATTAATTATTAATGGTTTGTGGTCAATTATATTTTTTAGATTACAATGGTTTTTTATAGCATTTATTACAGTAATATTATTGATAGTATTAACTATAATTATGATATATAAATTTTATAAGATTAATAAAGCTGCTGGATTACTTCAAATTCCATATTTAATATGGCTAATTGTCGCTTTAGTACTAAGTTATAATGTTTATTTATTGAATTAACATTATGACTTTTTTTATTAAATAATATTTTGTATAATATTTATTAGAAATGGATGATTTATATGGAAAGAAATAAGATTATTATTAAAACAAGTATTATGGGAATTATTGTAAATATTATATTAGTTATATTTAAAGCAATAGTTGGTTTATTTACTAATTCTATTGCTATAATACTTGATGCTGTAAATAATTTATCTGATGCTATTTCATCAATTATTACAATTATAGGTACAAAATTATCTACAAAAAAGCCAGATAAAGAACATCCTTATGGTCATGGAAGAATTGAATATATTGCTTCAGTTATAATAGCTGCAATAGTATTATTTGCAGGTATAACATCTATAAAAGAATCATTTGTAAAAATAATTAGTCCAGAAGAAACAAATTATACAATTGTTTCATTAATTATTGTTAGTGTTGCTGTAATAGTTAAGTATATATTTGGTAAATATGTTAAAAGTGTAGGTAAAAAAATTAAATCTCAAAGTTTAATAGCATCAGGAACCGATGCATATATGGATTCCATATTATCATTTTCTACATTAGTTGCGGCTATCATTAGTATGACTTTAAATATAGGAATTGAAGGCTATCTTGGTGTTATTATATCTATAATAATAATTAAATCAAGTATTGAAATGTTAAAAGATGGACTAGCAACTATTATTGGTTTAAGAGCTGATAGGGAATTAACTATAAAATTAAAAAAAATAATTAATTCATTCAAGGAAGTTGAAGGATGTTATGATATTACATTACATAATTATGGTCCATCAGAAATTATTGGATCTGCTCATATTCAAGTAAATGATGATATGAAAGCTAAAGAAATACATATGCTTTCTAAAAAAATACAGGCAAAAGTATATCAAGAATTAAATATTACATTAACAATTGGTATATATGCATCAAATACTAGTAATGAAAAATTTGAATTAATAAAGAATGATTTAGTTAAAATAGTAAAGAAACATAAAGAAATACTTCAACTTCATGGATTTTTTGTAGATCCTGAAAGCAATATAATTACTTTTGACTTGATTTTTGATTTTGAATGTAAAAATGAAGAAGAAATAAAAGAAAGAGTATTAAATGATATAAAAGAAAAATATCCTGATTATGAGTATTTTATTGTGGTTGATAAAGATTATGCTGATTAAAAAACTAGGCTGCAGATAATTGCATCCTAGTTTTATTATATAATTTAATATAATATATTATATCATTTACTATTTCTTTTTGCCTTTCATCTAATTCTCTATTATTTAGTAAGAAATCAATAATGTAAGTTGTTTCCTTAATATATTTAATTCTAAATTTTTCATCAGCGTTAATTAAATCTTTAACATTAGATTTTCTATCTAATAATTTAAGACATAAACCATAATAAGTCATATCAACCATTTTGTAACTTAAGTATTTTGCTTTAGAAATTAAATTTTTCATATAATCATTGTTTGTGAGTTCAAGCACTAAACTTGCAGTAAAGTAACCAAATTCTTTCGCAATTTCTTCATAAGTAGTATTTGTATCTTCAATAGTGTCATGAAGATATGCTGCTGCAACTAATTCTTCTTTTAGTTCATCATTTTTAAATAATTCTTTTGCATAATTTGCTACTGAAATGGGATGAGTGATATATGGTGTACCATCAACCCTTGTTTGATTTTCATGCTTTTTGGTTGCAAAAGTCAAAGCTTTTTCTTCAATACTACTCATATATTTCACTTCCTATTTAAATTATATACAAAATATGGTATAATTTAAAATATAAATAAATTATATTTGCAATAACTGGAGGTTATGATGATTAATTTAGAGTTGTATCGTATTTTTTATATAGTTGCTCAATGTCAAAGTATTACTAAAGCCGCAAAAATACTTAATATTTCTCAACCAGCTGTTACAAAACACATAAAAAATTTAGAAGAAACTTTAGACATTATCCTTTTTATTAGAACTAGGAAAGGTGTAGTCTTAACTAATGATGGAAAAAATATTTTTTTACAAGTTAAAAATGCTATGACGACATTAGATAACTTAGAAAAAAATATTGAGGAAAATAAAGAATTAAATTCAGGAACTATTAGAATTGGTGTTAGTACTTCTTTGACTAGATTTTACTTAATTGATTATATTAATTCTTTTCATAAACTTTATCCAAATATTAATATAACAATTAATACAGATCCAACAGCAGCACATATCAAAATGCTTCAAAGTGGACTTATTGATATTATTATTTGTAAATACCCAGAACATATAGATAATGATTTAATATTTTCTAAATTAGGTGATTTAGAATATGTTTTTACTGCAAATAATGATTATAGTAAATTGCTTAACAGGAAAATAAATCTTGAAGAACTAGTTAAGTATCCTATACTTTTACAAAATAATCCTTCAAATTCTTATGTTTTAGCTAATAAATATTTTAAAAATAATGGATTTTATGTTGAATCCAATCTAAATATAGGCAGTTCTTCTTTATTAATTGATTTTGTTAAGATTGGCTATGGCATTGGATTTGTTACTAAATTATATGTTAGTAAAGAATTAAAAAATAATGACATAAAAATAATAGATGTTGTTCCTAAACCTCCGAGAGTTGCATATGGAATAATTACTTTAAAAAATAATATATTGTCATCTTCATGTAATAAGTTTATTAATTATATTAAAGAAAAATAAAAAAGTAGGAATGTTCCTACTTTTCATATGCGTTAATATTTGTTACTTGTGTAGTATTAGATGTTCTAGTCTTACCAGTTTGTGTCCATCCTTGTAAGTATGGATCACTACTCCAAGTATATTCATAAGTTGTAGATGTATTTGTTACCTCTTGAAGTGGTGCACACTCTAAAGTTTTCTTAACACATTTATTTTTATTTAAAATATAACCTTCAGGACAAGTATATCCTTTTATTCCACCTTTAACAACTTTAACACATTTATCTCCAACTAGTTCTTCATCTTCATCTTCACAATAATATGTAGTTGTTGATTCTACTTTTTTAGTACATGTTGTTTTTTCACCTTCACCATTTTTAGTATAACCTTCTGAGCAATTATATTTATATGTCTTCTTATTTGTAGGTTCAGTGTATTGATAACATGTAGTTCCTTCTTGAACATAACCACTTGGGCATGTATATTTAGTATCAGTTGTTACTGGAGTAGCAGCAATTGTATTTGTACAATTCTTACCATTTACTGTATATCCAGCTGGACAAGAATATGTAGTTTCACCAGTTTTAATTGTAGCATCAATTATTTGTTCACATCTTTGACTATTTCCAGCTACTACATGATAACCATCTGGACAAGTATATGATACATTATCATCATTTTTATGATATGTAGCATCATAAGTACATGTTCCATTAGATTGATTTACACTACCACCATATGGACAATAATATGATCCAGATGTAGTATTACATGTTTTATCTTTGTATGTTTTTGTATAACATGTAGAACTTGATTGTCTTGAACCATCATTACATGTATAGTATGCATCAGTTGTAGTATAAGATCTATCTATAGTACTATAAGAAATACATGATTGATTTGATAGAGTACCACCATTTGGACAAGAATAACTTACGTTAGCAGTGTATGTATGATATGTATATGTGCAACCTCTAAGTGTACAACTCTTGTTAGCTAATACTCTCTTTGTTGTACCATTATTATATTCTGATAATGCTGTACTTGATGTAGATACTGTTGGATTACTCCATGATACATTTTTAGTAGCTGCATATGAATTAGTCTTAGTACATTTACTACCTGATTCACTATATCCACTTGGACAACTTTGATAATTTATTTGACCTGCATGATATGTTCCAGTATAAGATGAATTTACAACACATCTTCCGTTTTCTTCATATCCTTCAGTACATTTACATGTAGTTGATCCGTTTTGTCTTGATGCAGAATATGTACACTTAGTACCATTTAAGCTTCCAACACCCTTATCACATGTATAGTAATATGAGCCTTGGTTAATATTTTTATTAGCATCTACATATTTATAACATTTAGTTCCATATAAACTATAACCTTCAGGACAATAATAAGAAGTATCTCCTACTTTTTCAGTTGCAGTTAATGTTTTAGTACATGAAGTACCATTTTTAGTATAACCTTCAGGACAAACGTATGTTGTTGTTCCTGGAACTACTGTAGCATTTACGTATTTATAACAAATATTTCCATTTAATGTATATCCTTCTGGACATATTTTTTCTTCTTTTTCAACAGTTTTAATTACTTTTCCTTTTTTAGTATAAGCACCTGTTACATTTTTCTTAGCATCAGTTTTTTGAGTTACATCATTAAAGTATAATGGTGTAGCATCAATAGTTTCACCTGTTTCATATTTATAACAAGAATTATTGTCTCTTATATAACCTTCAGGACAAACATATGTTGTTGTTTGTTTAACTATTGGTTTTTTATACTCATATTCAGTAACAGATAAATCTTTATCATATTTACTATCACCACTATTTAATATGCTAGGATCAATTTCAATTCCATCATCTTGACCTTGAATAGTTTCATTACTTGATTCATTTTTGTTTTCTGCGTTACTATCATTATTAGAATTTGAATTAACATTAGCATTTCCAGAATTTTTATTAACATATACAGTTTTAACTGTATCTAAGTTTTCTAAAATATAGTCAGTTTTATCATCACAAGATAATTGAACTTTTAATACATAATTATTATTATCAGTTTTAGTTACTTGTGCATATGAATTTGTATTACTACATTCTTTATTATTTTTATCTGTAAAATTAGTAATAATTTTTTTATCAAGCATATCTTGAAGTTTAATAGTTACAGAACTTCCTGTAGTTTCTGGTAAATTTTCACTAGCGAAATATTTTTCAGAAACTTCTTTCATATTAGATAAATTTTCATTGTAAATTTTATTGTAGAATGTATCTAATTTTGGTACAGGAAATAACCAAATAATTAATAATACAAATAATACTACTAAGATTAATTTTATTATTAAATTTTTCCAATCAATTTTAATTTTTACATTATCATCATAATACATAATTTTTACCCCCTAACGTTATCTATCTTTCTAGTGAAGTGCCTAGCACTAAATCAAAGGCATCATCAACTTCCTTAAATAAATCTATACCATTTTCTTTTTTTACTAATCTTGTTTCTGTATCTTCTTCAGATTTAGATACAATGTTATCAATTCCCCAGTCTGGACAACTGTATGAATTTTGAACTTCAACAACTTCCATTCCTTCAGGTAATTCTTCAGAATAATACATATTTATACCTTCAATAGGTAATGAATCATTTTTTTGATATTTTCTTGCATTTAACATATTACCTGAATATCTATATTGTTCATATTGTTCTCTTAAACCATCAATTAATGGTGCGTTTTTTGTATTTCTATCAATATTTGTTCTACCATCACATAGGTTTACTCCAAACCAAGTATAATATTTATTTGCGATAGTATAATCTTTTCCACTTCCGTTTTTTAAGTCATATGCTAATTCTTCAGCTTCTTGAAGTTTCTTTTGTGCTAGAGTATCATCTTTAAATAATAGATGAAGTTGTCCTAAAACATCATGTCTAACACAAGATTTATAATAATCTCTTATTATAGCGTCATAATCTTCTTGTGATCTTATAGTTGAATCATTATAGGCATATAACTCATCAAAGTTATAAACAAAATTGATAAAGTTTTTAACGTCTTCCTCACTTTGGAAACTTTCAGCAAAACTTCCGTATTTATTTCTATTTTCAATTATATGATTATAGAAAGTTGCAACGTTTGAATAGTCGACTTCTTTGAAAGTAAATTCATTATTTTCTACTTCTTCAGAAGATTTAACAATTTCATCTTTGATAATAATATCTTGAGTATTTTCAGTTTTATTATCATCTATTATAGAATCATTTATAGCTACAAAACTATCTTCACTTGTTGGAATAATAATATCTTGATCACTATCTACTATAATTGATTCATATGTTGTTTGGTTTGAACTGCCATCATCTACTTGTGGTACAATTTTTGTTTTTTCTTTATGTGAAATATATAGTGCACCAGCTAAAAGTGCTATTCCAAGTAAAGCTGCACTAGTAGTTATTATTTTTGCATTTCTAGCTTTTTTGGCTAGTTCTTCATCTTCTTCATCTTCAATAACCATTAGATAATCTTTATCTTCCACGTTTTCCATGAGTTTTTACCTCCATTTCCTTTATCTTGATCTTACTAATTCACTATCTGCATCAAGTGCTTTATATGTTGCTTGCATAATTGCACTGTCAGCATTATTTAAATCTACATCGTTATATATTCTCTTACATTCTTCTTTTTTTGCTGAATCAATAGATGCTTTTTCTTGGTAATAAGTTTCTCCTTCATTACCATTTTCTAAAGCTCCATCTCTTAACATTGCCATAGAATTTCTATCAATATTTGCATCAATAGCAGCTCTTATTGCAATTACTTCAGCAAAATTATTTTGATCCATACTATCTATTGCTAAATCTATAGCTTTGTATGCATTGTATTCATCATCATATGTATTATTATTTTCATTTATAGCTAACATAGCATAATCTAAATTTTTAATATTATCATATGAAACTGCATCTTTATAAAACATTGAGATATCTACACCATTTTGGGCAAGTGCATATAATTGTTCATAAGAATATTCATTTGTAAAAAGTCTTTCACCATTAGCATATCTAACTAAAGCTTCAACTGTGTCTCTATCAAAAGAATATTTGATAGTGTCATCAGTATTTTGTTGAAGTACACTATATGCTTCATCTGTTGTTCTTGCTATTTTAGTTTCAATATCTTCTTCAACTTCTTGAACTTCTTCAACAACAGGTACACTTTCTTCTTGTGTAACGATATCGTCATTAGAATCATCTAATTGATTATTAAAATCACTAGTTTGATCTGATTGTGTTAAATCTTGGTTTTCCATTGATCTAGTATTATCATCAGAAACTGTAGTTGTTTCATCGTTAATACTATTTTTTAGTTTAACAGCTTCATAAGCTAATATACCAGTTGTGATAATTGCTGCGCCAAGAACACCAGCACAAATATAAAAAGGTATATTACTAGTTTTTTTGCTAACATCAGCACCAGTATCTAAGTCACGTTCAATGTCACTATTGTTATTTTTAACATCACCTTTTTTACGTCTAACTATTTCATTTGTTACTTTTCTTTCTTTTCTAATCTTATCATATCTAGTTCTTTCTTCTTCATCAGTTAATACATGATATGCAAATGTTAGTCTTTCTAAATACATATTTGCATCTTTATCACTTAATGTTGAATCATTGCTAACAGCATCCATTAATTTTCTAAATGCAAGTCTAATTTCAGATATACTAGCATCTTCACTAACTCCTAAATCATAATAATAATTGTGATTATAATCTATGTTGCTTTTTTCATTATTTTTCATAATAAAATAACCCCCTTTTTAAATGAGAACATGCCCATTTAAATTTATGGCTCCATATATTAACATAAAGTATCATATTTGTCAAATTTTTTCTTAAATAAATAAAAAAGATTCTTTTATTTTTTAGATATTAATATCTTTATTAATTAAGAAAAGAGAATTTATTAAACAATTGACTTAATATTTTTTTGGTGCTATTATTATAGCGCATGGGGTAGCTATGGTTTCGACAGGCTATTTTTATGGAAGATGATTGCAAGTAGTCTATTAATGACTTAAAACTTATAAATTAAAATTAAATGATAACAATGAAAGCTCAATTGGAGCATTCACTCCTGCATTTGCCTAATTGAAGGTATGGGAGTTCTTCTACTTAAATTTACCTATAGTTTAAGATAGAAGATCATATATATAGGTTATATATTATAATTGATTAGGTTATAATATGAATTTAACTAATCTTAGTTAAGTAATAGGTACGTAGTAGCCAGTTATTTAATGAAATTATAAATCCTACTAAACTTGTAGATGTTGTCTTACCATATAGTTTGGACAGGAGTTCAAGTCTCCTCTACTCCACCATAGGGAAATCTGCTCGAACTTTCGAGTTTACTTAAAACTAATTCAGAAATGAATTAGTTTTTATATTTTTTTTGATAAGATATGTAGCTAGTTATTAATTTTATCAATAATATGCTGTAGATTATAATTGACTGATTATACTTAAATTTAATTATTTTGTGTTATAATATAATTTAATTTGGTGGTGTTATTATGCAAGAAAGTAAGTATTTATATAATGGCATACCTTTATCGAAGTATTGTAAAGATAATAATATTAATATAAGTACCATACGTGCTAGAATATGGAAAAAGAAACAAAGTAAAAAATATGAGAACTATACAGAACAAGAAATTGTGGATATGGTTATAGAAGCTTATGGTAGTGCTATTAAATATATGTATAAGGGAATATCTTTAAGACAATATTGCATAGATAATGGTATTAATATAGGAACTATTAATTCTAGAATAAATAATTTAAGAAAGCAAAATGAAAAATTATCAAATGATGAATTAGTAATTTTAGCAATGGAAGAATTCGATAATAAAAATTTTAGATTTTTTTATAAAGGTGTACCTTTAAAGGAATATTGTGAAAGCCATCCTGATATAAGTTACAACTCTATTAGGACATACATCAATAGAGAAAAAGAAAAAAATCCAGAGTTATCTGATGAAAAATTAATTAATCAATATTTAGATAAAGCTCATAAGGGAATTTATAAATATTACTATTTAGGAATACCACTAAAACAATATTGTGATGATAATAATTTAAATTATAGAAACTTAATTACATATATAAGCAGATATAGAAATAATGATAACTTTAAAGAATTAAGTGATGATGAATTTGTTGAAGCAATTATGAATCAATATCAACAGTTTGAACTTAAATATCTGTATAATGGATTATCTCTAAGGGAGTATTGTATTCAAAATGATTTATCATATTATAGTGTAGTATCGTTTGTAAAAAGAGGATTAGCAAAAGACAGCACGAAGAATATTGATGATTTAATTGAGGAAGGTATAAAAACAATAAATAGGTATGGAATAATTTATTATTATAAAGGCATACCTTTAAAAGATTATGCCGAGCAAAATGATTTAAATGCAAGTTCAATTCGTTGTGCTATTTTAAGAAAACAATTAAGAAGTAATAAACCATTACAAGAAATTGTAGATGAGTGTGTTGAATCTTATCAAAAGTTTTCCATCAAATACTATTACAATGGGATACCGCTTTTAACATATTGTAATAGCATTGGTTTAAATTATAATACAGTAATTCAAAGATATCTATATGACTATGTAGATAAAACTGATATTGATATAGATGAAGCAATAAAACAAATTGTAGATTATTATATTGAACATCCACCATTAAGAACTAAATATTATTTTAATGATCAATCATTAACAAAATTCTGTGATGTAAATGGATATCCATATTTATCAATTTGGAGAAGAATTAAAACACTAGAATCTAAAGATAATTCATTAGATAATGATCAAATTATAGAATCGGCAATAAAAAAATATGAAGATAAATTACAAATAGATAAAATAAGTGAAATATTTGATAAACTAAAAAGTAATAAAATACATGATATAAACGAAATAAGGGAGATATGTGCTTTCTTAAAAATAGATTTTGAAAACGTAAATGATTTAGTTAGTATGGACTTCTCATTTAATCAGGCAATCAATATGATTTGGTATTTTTCTGATAAAAAAAATAATGATGATTATAAAATGATTACTGATAAAAAAATAAAGGATATTTTTACTTTAATTGATAATTTAAAAAATAATAAAAAGGACATTGAACAATTTGAACTGTATGATTTAATTGGTATATATAAAAGTGAGTTATATGATTCAAGAAATAAAATATTATTGAGACAAAAAAGATATATATATAAAACAATATATTCATTATGTTGTAATTATGAAGTAAAAGTAAATAATAGTAATTATGAAGATTTTGAAAGTGAAATTAAATATTATCTATTAACGGTAATAAATAGGACTAATTTAAATATTTATGGACAAATAATTAAGTATATGGATTTGTCTGTAAAAGGTTATTTTAGAACTTATTTAAAAAAATATAGAAAGCAAAATAATAGTTTATCATTAGATGATGCGAAATATTCTCGTGATAAAGGCACAAGAAAAGAAAAATCAATGATTGATTATATTTCTGATCTTGATCATAACAATCCATATGAGGAAACTGAAAATAATTCATTTAGTTCAGATATGATGAAAGTATTATCATTATTAGATCCTAAAGATTTATCTCTTATTATGTTAAAATATCAAGAAAATTATAGTGATGAAGATTTATCAAATCATTTCAATTTAACACTAGATGAAATAAAACAAAAAGAAATAGAAATCCTATCATTATTAAAAAATGATGATGGCGTTAAAGTATTAAGGAAAACAAGAAAAGATAATTAATAAATTTATTAAAAAAATGCCTAGGAAGCTTTTGAAACCTTAGGTATTTTTATTTTTATAAAAATAATTATAGTTAAATTCATGGTATAGTGATTATAGAATTAAATTGTTTATTTATTTGTTTTGATGGTTTCGGACTATCTTAACTATCTAATCATTAAATAATCCTCTTAAACTATTTAGACTTGATTAAGGCCTTTTTTAGTTAACTTAATCATAAATAATGGTATAATATTGCATAATTTAATTAAAGGAAATGATATAAAATGATAATAGATTCTCATATGCATATTAATAGTAAAGTTTTAGATAATACTAAAGAATATATAGATGATATTAATAATAATTTAAATATTGAAAGTGTAATAAATGTAGGCCTTAATATTGCTACATCAAGAGAATCTATTGCTATTGCAAATGATAATAGTAAGTTTTATTGTGCTGTTGGAATACATCCTTTGTATATAGAAAATGAAGATATAAAAGAATTATATAAAATATCTTTTAATGATAAAGTAGTAGCTATTGGAGAAATTGGCTTAGATTTATCACATAATAATATTAAAGAACAGATAAAATACTTAATTAAACAAATAATGATTGCTAATCTTCTTAAATTGCCAGTAATTATTCATTCTAATAATGCAAATAAATTAATAATAGATATTTTTGAAAAAGCAGTTAAGCCTGAGAATGGATGCGTTTTTCATTGCTTTCAACCTGATATAGATGATTTAAACTATTTAATAAGCAATAACTATTATATTTCATTTGCTGGAAAAATAACTTATAAAAATGCAAAAAAATCAATTGAAGTAGCAAAAAGAGTGCCTAATGATTTGTTTTTAGTAGAAACCGATAGTCCATATATTAGTCCTGAACCATGTAGAAGTGAAATAAACAAAACTAGCAATATCAAATATATTGTAAATAAGTTATCAGAAATTAAAAATATAAGTATTGAAGAAGTTGAAAAACTAACAAATCAAAACACTAAAAGATTATTTAAAAAAATTAGATAATAACATTTATTTATTATATTTCATGGTATAATAATAATAGGTGAATAATATGTTAAAAGTTAGTCATATATCTAAAAGTTATGATAAATTAAAAGCCGTAGATGATTTATCTTTTGAAGTAGATAAAGGTGAAATATTTGGACTTTTAGGAGTAAATGGTGCAGGTAAAACCACAACATTCAGGATGATAATTGGCCTCTTGTCTCCTGATAAGGGTGAAATCACTTTAGATAATAAAAAAATAGATTATTCACTTACTGATAATATAGGATTTTTAACTGAAGAAAAGAGTTTACTTACTAAAATGAGTGTAATAGAACAGGTGTTGTTTTATGGTAAATTAAAGAATATGGATAAAAATACAATTATAAAAAGATTGGATTATTATCTAGAAAAATTAGATATTAAAGATTATAAATATAAAAAGATAAAAGAATTATCTAAGGGTAATCAACAAAAAATACAATTTATTAGTGCAATTATTAATAATCCTAAATTATTAATATTAGATGAACCATTTACGGGATTAGATCCTTTTAATGTTAATATATTAATGAATTTATTAAGAGAAATGGCTAAATCAGGAACTATTATTATATTTGCATCTCATAGAATGGAACATGTCGAAGCATTTTGCGATAAATTAATAATACTTGTTAAAGGAAAATCGATTTTACAAGGTTCCTTAAAGGAAATAAAAGATGGCTATTTAAAGAAAGTTATTCATGTAATAGGCGATATTAATATAAAAGATATTAAAAGTATTAAAGGTGTTGAAAATATTACTAATAATAATGATGAATATATTATTAATGTTAGTTCAAATAGTGTTGCATCAAATATATTTAATATTATTAAAAAAAGTAAAAATATTACAAAGTTTGCAATAGAAGATCCTACTTTAAATGATATATTTATAGAGAAAGTAGGTGAATTAAATGAATAAAAGAAATTTTCTAATTAAAGAAAGTTTAAAGAAAAAAATTAGATCTAAATGGTTTTTAGGTATTAATATATTTGTTGCTTTATTAATTATAATATCAGTTAATATTGGTAGTATTATTAATATTTTTGGAGGAGATTTTAAAGATTATAAATTATTAATGGTTTTAGATAATGTTAATGTATTTGATGAATTTGAAAGTAATTTATATAATAATAGTTCATTTGATAAAGATAGTTTAACTATTAATAGAACATTTAATTCTATAGATACATTAAAATCTAATGTTAGAACTAATACTAATTATATATTACTTGTTATAGATAGTGATCCAAATAATATTATTAAAGGTACTGTATATACAAAAAATGGTTTGTCTTTGATTAATAGAAATATGATATTATCTTCTTTAAATGAAATTAAGTATAAAAAGGCTATATCTAGTTTAGGATTAACATCATCTGATATAAAAAGAATTAATTCTAGTGTAGAATTAGATTCTAATATTTTATCACTTGAAAAAGTTGATAGTGTTAAAGATGAAAATAATGTTTTAGCATCCATTGTAGTAATTGTTTTTATCTTAGTATTTTTCTTTTTAATTATTACTTTAGTACAAATGATTGGATCAGAAATAAATGAAGAAAAAACAACTAAAGCTATGGAAATAATTATATCTAATGTTAAAGCAACTGATCATTTAATAGCTAAAATAGTATCTTGTACTTTATTTACAATTATTCAATTATCTTTATTATTCTTATATGGATTTATAGCATCTTTATTAAAAGATAATGCTATTAATAATAATTCTCTTATTAGTAATTTGTTAAACAGTATAGCTAGTACTCAAATAGTAAATACTGCCATTCAAATTATACCAATATTAATAATTTTCTTTATATTTACTTTAGTTTCATATGCTATTTTAGCTGGTGTACTTGCATCAATGACAACTAGTATAGACGATTTTCAGCAACTTCAAACACCATTAATGTTTTTAATATCTATTGGTTTTTATTTATCAATACTTGCTATGATATTTGAAGGGTCTATATTAATTAAAATAATATCTTATATTCCTATGGTTAGTTTTTTACTTGCTCCAACTTTATTTTTGCTTAATCAAACATCAATTATATCTCTTATTATATCTTTAATACTTCAAGTAATTGCAACATTTATAATATTTAAATATGGTCTTAGAATATATAAAGAAGGTATACTTAATTATTCAACTAATCATTTATGGAAGAAAATGTTTAAGGCATTAAAAAATAATTAGATTATTATTATTATTTAAATTATAATAATTAAAGAAAGGAATTTTATTATGGAAAAATCAAAAGTTTATTTTACTAAAGAAATAACTCCAGAAAGTTTAATTAGAATATATGAATCTTTGGGAGTAGAATTAAACGGAAAAATAGGAGTTAAAGTTTCTACTGGTGAAGCTGGCTCTAAAGGTTATTTAAAAGCAAATCTTATTGGGCCATTAGTAAAAATGCTAAATGGAACAATACTTGAATGTAATACAGCATATTCTGGAAAAAGAAACAATGCTAAAGATCATATGAAAGTAGCGCAAGACCATGGTTTTACATCTTTTGCTGATGTTGATATTATGGATAGTACTGGTGATTTTAAAATACCTGTAAAAAAAGGTAAACATTTAGAATATGATTTAATAGGTAATAATTTTAAAAACTATGATTCAATTATAAATTTAGCACATGGTAAAGGACATGCAATGGGTGGTTTTGGTGGTAATTTGAAAAATCAATCAATTGGAATAGCGTCACGTAAAGGTAAAGCATATATTCATTCATGTGGTAAAACTACAAGTCCTTCACTTTGCTGGGTATCAAAACATGAACAAATAGACTTTATTGAGTCTATGGCTGAGGCTGCTAATGCAGTTGCAGATTATATTAAAGATAGTGGCAAGCAAATTGTTTATATTACAGTTATGAATGCACTATCTGTTGATTGTGATTGCGATTGTCATCAAGGAGATCCAGTAATGGCTGATTTAGGTATTGTTGCATCTCTTGATCCTGTAGCCAATGATCAAGCATTTATTGATATGGTATATAATTCTTCTGATCCAGGTGCAATAAAACTTCAAGAAAGAATAGATAGACAACAAGGAAGAGAAATACTACCATATGCTCAAAGTCTAGGACTTGGAAGTACAAGTTATGAATTAATTAATATAGATTAAGGTAGTAATCTACCTTTTTTCTATTGACAAAATAAATTAAATTGTATACAATTTAATTGTGATTAATATATTTAAGAAAGGAAAGATTATATGAGTATTTACGATATTAGTGTTAAAACAAGGGATGAAAAAGATTTTAGTTTAGAAAATTATAAAGGAAAGGTAATGTTAATAATTAATAGTGCAACTGGATGTGGTTTTACACCTCAATATAAAGGACTTGAAGAACTTTATCAAAAATATCATGATAAGGGATTAGAAATACTTGATTTTCCATGTAATCAATTTGGAAATCAAGCACCAGGAACTGATAGTGAAATTCATGAATTTTGTACTTTAAAATATAATACTACCTTTGATCAATTTAAAAAAATTGATGTAAATGGTGATAATGAAGATCCTTTATTTACATATATTAAAAATGAAATTCCTAACGAAGAAATTAAAGGATTAAAAGGTAAAATAGCAATGAAAGCAATTGAAAAAATAAGTTCATCATGCAAAAAAGATGGTGACATAAAATGGAATTTTACTAAATTTTTAGTTGATAAAAATGGTCAGGTGGTTAAAAGATACGCCCCAACTGATGAACCTAAATTAATCGAAGAAGATATTAAAAATTTATTATAAGGAGGTATTTATGTACGACATTATTATAATTGGTGCTGGACCTGCAGGTATGACTAGTGCTTTATATGCACTAAGAGCAAATAAGAAAGTTTTAGTTTTAGAAAGTAATACTTATGGTGGTCAAATAGTTAATGCAAGTAATATTGCAAATTATCCAGCATTACCTAATATTTCAGGATTTGATTATGCCACTAATTTATACAATCAAATAAAAGAATTAGGTGTTCAAATAAAGTTTGAAACTGTTATTAGAATTACTAAAGAAAAAACAGTTATAACTAGTGATAATGAATATAATGCAAAAGCTATAATACTTGCAACTGGAACTCAAAAGAAAAAATTAAATATTGCTAAAGAAAGTGATTTTATTGGTAAAGGTGTTTCTTATTGTGCTACATGCGATGGTAATTTTTATAAAAATAAAGAAGTTGCCGTTGTTGGTGCAACAGATCATGCAATAGAAGATGCTATTTATCTTAATGATATTGCTTCTAAAGTATATTTAATTAATGATAAAGATATTTTTGATTGTGATGAATCTTTAGTTGATGAATTAAATAATAAAAAAAATATAGAAATAAAATATAATTCTAGTGTTGTTGGTTTACATGGAAATCCCACACTTTCTTCAATAGATGTTAAAGGTAAAGATGATAATGAAGTTAATATACCTATTAATGGTTTGTTTGTTGCAGTTGGCCAATCACCAAAAAATGAAATATTTTCTAATGTTGTTGATTTAACAGAAAATGGGTATATTAAAAGCAATGATGGAGTGCATACAAAAACTCCTGGAATATATGTTGCAGGAGATGCCAGAGAAAAAATACTAAGACAATTAGTTACTGCAGCATCTGATGGTGCAATTGCAGCAACAACTGCCATAAAAGAGATGTTTTAATATGAATGAATATGATTGCTTAAAATTAGATAGACAATTGTGTTTTCCATTATATGCAGCATCAAAAGAAGTAATAAAAAAATATAAATCATTTTTAAATGAACTAGATATTACTTATACTCAATATATTGTTATGTTAGTTTTATGGGAAGAAAACAATATTAATGTAAAAGCATTAGGCGAAAAATTATATTTAGATTCAGGTACTTTAACTCCATTACTTAAAACTTTAGAAAATAAAGGATATATAAAAAGAAGTAGACTTAAAAGTGATGAAAGAAATTTAATAATATCAATAACTAATAAAGGAGAATCTTTAAAAGAAAAAGCTAAAGATATTCCATATAAAATGGGAAAATGTATAAATTTAGAAGAAAAAGAGGTAGTAGAATTATACAAAATATTGTATAAAATACTAAGTCAAAAATAATTGAATAACACCCTATTATCATGGTAAAATGATAATAGGGTGTTTAATATGAAAGAATTTTTTATGAACTTATTTGGTGGAAAGGATAATAATGATAATGATACCATACAATCAATTAAAATAGAACCAATAAGTGAAAATGATCCTCATTATCGAGGAAATAAAAATGAAGTAGAAACGGAAACAATGGATTTAGATTCTATTTTAGATGGAAATAATATTGCAAAAGCATACTTAAATTTTAATTATGAGTATTCTAAAGATATGGCTTCTCAAGTTCAAAAATATAGTGAATATATAGATTATAGTTCTAGAAAGTGGGGTGTTCCAGATAATCTTCTTGGAGCAATGATGGCTCAAGAAAGTTCTGGTAATCAAACAAACTTAATGCAAATAGAATTTGATGTTAATAAAGACGATGTAATTAAAGTATATAATTTTATAGATAATAGATATGAAAAAGTAGTTTTAACAGATAATCCATCAAAATATAATGATTGTATATGTATAACTAGAAAAGATTTAGAAAACCCAAAAACAAATATTAGTGTCGCAGCAATTTTACTTGCAAAAACAGCAAGAGAAATGGATTATAATATTCCACTTACAATTCAAGCGTATAATTATGGTTCAACTAGAACAAAAAAAGTAATTAATGACTATACAACAGTTGAAGAAGCTCTTGCAAATAAATCTGATTTAGAATTTGTTAATCATACAGATAAATTTGCTTATTATATTAATGATAAAGGTGAAAGAAAAAGTGCTGGAGATCCTAATTATTTAAGAAATGTATTAAGATATCTTACAGTATATGAAGAAGATAGACAAAATAATGTTATGACATTTAAACAATATAGCGATGGTGAAATAAAAGAAAGTTCTATAGAGATAATACCTTCAAATCAAATGTAATTAAAAATTATTAAATAAATATAATTTATTATGAAAAAAATTATATTTATTTTTTTATTATGTTTAGTTTTATTTATAACATCTACTAATGCATCTCTTCCTTTATCTGGTAAATTTATTGTAATTGATGCTGGACATGGAGGAAAAGATCAAGGAACTTCTTATCAAAATATTTTAGAAAAAAATATAAATCTTGAAGTATCTAAAGAATTAGAAAAACAATTAATAAAAAATGGCGCTAGTGTATTGCTTACAAGAGAAGGTGATTATGATTTATCAACACCTAATGCTTCAAGAAGAAAAAGAAGTGATTTTAATAATAGAATAGACTATATTAATGCCTCTTCTTTTGATTTATATTTATCTATTCATATGAATTATTTAGATAATCAAAAATATTATGGTGCTCAAGTATTTTATTATGATGAAATTAATAAAAAACTAGCAGAAACTATCCAATCAGAATTAAATACTATTTCTTATCCAAGAAGTATTAAAAAAATGCCAGATATTTATATGTATCAATATTTAAAAATGAAAGGTGTTTTAATTGAATGTGGTTTTATTTCTAATGAAAAAGAAAGAAAACAGTTATTAACTAAGGAATATCAAGAAAAATTAGCTAAAACTATAACCAAAGCAATAATAAACTTTTATAATTGATTTTATATAGTAATAATATTAGAATATTTTTAGAATAGTGGTAGTTTATATGGAAAATGAAAATATTAAAAAAGCAGTTAAGGAAGGCATAATTGGCGATACGCTTTTAGGTCAGTTAGAATATAAAATGACTTTTGAAAAGGATGCTAATAATAACTATATTTTCAAAGATTTAGAAAGAACAAAATAATTAATTGTGAATATTTCACCAAATCTTCACAATTTTTATATAAAAAAAACATCATTTTTAACTATCATAATATTGTCTATTGTGGTATAATTCTATAATAGGTGAGGTATAATGGAAAAGACGTTTAAGACATTAGATGAACAAATAGCAATACTTCAAAGAAAAGGTCTAGTAATAGATGATATATCTTTTGCTAAAGACACTCTTCTTAGAGAAAACTACTTTTTCTTAATGGGTTATAGACATATTTTCTTTAAGAGTGAAAAAGACCGAGAATTTATTAATGGTACAACTTTTGATGAACTCTATGCCATATTTAATTTTGATAGGCAAATAAGAAATATTTTATTTAAAAATATTTTAATAGTTGAAAATAATGCTAAAAGTATATTTTCTTATCAATTATCAAAAAATTATGGTTATAAAGAATCTGATTATTTAAATGCTAAAAACTTCACAAGAGATTCAAGCAAGAAAAAACAAGTAAATGATTTACTTAAGAAAATTCAAAGACAAATAAGAATCAATGGTGGTCAACATGCTGCAACTATGCATTATTTAAATAATTATGGATATTTACCTCTTTGGATTGTTGTTAAAGTACTTTCTTTTGGAATAGTTTCTGAACTATATACTATACTAAAGGGTGAAGATCAACAAGCTATAGCAGGTATTTATAATATTAGTCCTGATGACTTAATTCAATATTTCCCTATACTAGCCAATTATAGAAATTTATGTGCTCATGAAGATATATTATTTGATCATAAATCACAAAGAACTATAGTAGATACTATATATCACAGTTGTTTAAATATTCCTAGAACTGATGGTATGTACATATATGGTAAAGATGATTTGTTTGCTTTGATAATAATACTTAAAAGAGTACTTAGAGATGCTGATTTTCATTTGATGATGCAAGAAATATCATATGAATTAGACATTTTAAGTGGAAAACTTCATTGCATTAGAGTTGAAAAAGTAATGGATATGATGGGATTTCCACAAAATTATAAAGATTTAATGAGAATGGATGTGTAAAATATGGAAAAAAATAATAATACTAAAAAAATAATAATTGCTGTATTTGCAACAATACTATTAATCGGATTAGGAGCTTTTGGAATGTATTTTTATATTACTTCTATTCCTGGCACTACAATAATTAATAAATCTGAAAAAGAAGTTACTGTAAATGAAAATGGAATAGCTGATGCTGTTGAAAAGGTATATGATTCAGTAGTAGTTGTTCAAGTATATCAAAATAAAACTATGTATGGTACTGGTTCAGGATTTATTTATAAAAAAGAAGGTAAAAAATACTATGTAATGACTAATAATCATGTGGTAGAAAATGCTACATCTGTTAAGATAAGACTATCAAATGATGAAGAAATAGAAACATCATTAATTGGTAGTGATAAATATATTGATATTGCTATCTTAACATTTGAAAGTGATAAAGATTATTCCATTGCAAAATTAGGATCTTCTGAAAATACTAGAGTTGGTGATACAGTATTTACTGTAGGCGCTCCAGTTGATAGTACTACATATTCATGGACTGTCACAAGAGGTATTCTTTCAGGCAAAAATAGAATGGTTAGTGTATCAACAAGTAATTCTAATACTGCAGATTATATAATGGAATCTCTTCAAACTGATGCCGTAATTAATGCTGGAAACTCTGGTGGACCATTATGCAATTCTAATGGTGAAATAATTGGTATTACTAATATGAAATTAGTTTCTTCATCAATTGAAGGTATGTCATTTGCTATTCCAATTGATAAAGCATTAGAATATGCTGAAAAATTAATTAATGGTGAAGATGTATCTCGTCCATATATTGGTATATCAATGGCTGAAGTAACTGATGCTGCATTACTATATTATAGATATAATATTAGTATTCCAAGTAATGTGGAAAAAGGAGTTGTTATTGTTTCAGTTGAAAAGGGCTCTGCTGCAGAGAAAGCTGGAATTAAATCAGGAGATGTTATTACTAAAGTAAATGGTAAAGATGTATCTAAAATTGCAGAATTAAAATATCAATTATATCAATATAGTATTGGTGATAAAGTAAAAATAACATACAATAGAGATGGTTCTGAAAAAGATACTGATATAATTCTTGCTAAGTCAAAAAGTGAATAAAAAAAGAATCTAAGTTTTATCTTAGATTCTTTTATTTTGTTTTCTTAGTAGTTTTCTTACTAATTAATCTAACTTTAACGCCTCTTCTATTTCCAAAAGCTTTCTTTTTACCTTCAGGTAAATTTACTTTATAAGTTCTCATTTTATTCCCTCCAAATCTATTAGATTATAGCATTAATAATTATAAAAATAAAGAAAAAAATAGTTTAATAACTATTTTTTGCTTTTTTTCTTCTTTTTAGTTTCTTTAGTATCTTTATTATCTTTAGTTTCAATTATTTTAGCTTCTTTAACATTATTATTAGTATTATTTAACTTAATATTTTCTTCTACTTCTTCTTTAACAGATATCTTATCTTTTTTATTAGTTATATATCCAATAATTTCAAGTATTGCATAAATAATCATTACAAGACCTGCTATTTGAATTGGAAGATTAGCTCTAAATATTGTATATAATCCTGCAGCAAGTAAAAGTATTGATAGTACTAATTGAGTTATAAAATTACTATTATCTTTACCTAATGATAAAGCAATCATTAATCTTTCTATTCCATTAAATATTATCCATGCACCTAATATATATTGAATTATTTTAACAATAGAATCTGCTAAAACAATAAATAATATCCCAATAATAATACATGTTATACCAAATATTAATGTTGTTGATGATGTGTTACTATCTTGTTTAGTATCATAATAATTTTTAAATGCTAAGAATACTCCATATAATATAATAATTATACCAATAATTGTTGAAGCTATTTTAATAATACTATCTGGATTAGCAACAATTAAAGCTCCAAATATTAAAAATAATATTGATTTAATTAAACTCTTTTTAGATTCAATTATAACCATTTGTTAACCTTCTTTCTAATATAGATTATAAAATAAAATAAAAGTTATGTAAACTTAATTTTTATTTATTTTAAAAATAACCATAAATATGCTATAATTAATAATAATAGGGGAGGTAAGAATATGATTACATTAGACTCTGCCTTAAAAATCTTAAAAAAATATGGATATAGTTCTAAAACAGTTCATCCTTTTTTATATAAGAATAATAAAGAAATAGGTATTAATTATTCTTATATAGATAGTAAATACGGCATTACTGAAAGAGTAATATCTTTTCATAATGATGCTGATTTAGATATGTTTTTAAAAAAATATCAATGGTACAAATTAAATGGTAAAAAAGAAGGGGTTTCACTTAAACTAAATAATTATGAAGTAGCTAATCCTGAAGTTTTATATATAAGAAAAAATCATGTAATGACTGATAATGAAATGTTTAATATCAAATCATATGATAAATTAGAGGACAAAAATAATAAATTATCTCATACCAAAAGATTATTAATTGAAGCAGAAAACTTAATGGACCACTATTACTTAGAAAAGAAAGCAAAAGAAAAATATACTAATAATCTATTAGATAAAGAAAGAGAATTAAAAAGATATTATTTAGACTTACAGAATTTAATTGATAGATATAATAAGAATAATACCCATCCTGAAATAGATGATGATAAAAGAATATTTAATACTTTACTTAATATTGAAAGTGAAGTAAATATGTTGATTTCTGAATATAATAAGAATCTTCCTAAAGAAGAACATTTATATAAATTAATAGATATTATATGGGATTTAAATAAATCTTTAGAAACTAATAATTCATATATGTATGCTTTAAGATATAATGATGATGTAGATGAAGAAATGCGTCTAACTGTTACTAAAATAGATTTTATGAAAGAATTACTTTCTAAAAAAACTCATAAAATTGTTGATTTAAAGAAAAAGTTTAAGGCAATAGATTCTCAAAGTACATATGAAAGTATATATGATGATAATTTTGAAAGTAAATATAAAGATTTTATTAATAAAAAATATGATGTTAGAGATAAAATTAATGAATTTAGATTAGCTGAATATTTAAATAATTTTAAAACTAATAAGGAATACGATATAGAAAGAAATATTAATAGATGTAAAAATGATATAAGTGTTAAATTAGAATCATTTGATAATAATATTGATGATATTAAAGTAGACTTAAAAAAACAATTTAATAATAATTTAAATGATGATGAAAAAAATGCTTTAATATTATATGTTTCTTTTTATAGAGAATTATTTGATATGATTCAATCAATTGATAATTTTGAAAAATTATCTTCAGTTGAGCTATTAAATATTTTAAATATTACTGATTCTTTTACAAAATTACTTGATGATTGTTTTAATAAAGTAAAAGAATTAATAAAACTTGATGTTAATAAAGATAGTAAAAACACTATATTTAAAAATATAAACTTTGATAGTAAAGAAAAGTTTATTGAATCTATAAAAAATAATATTATGATTATTGCTAATATAAATAATAAGATGAAATTAAAATATAATTTTAAATTATATTTTTCTACAAATGATATTAATTCATTAGACAAGAATATGTTTATATTTACATCATCAATTATAGCACCATACATGCAACAAAAAAGTGGCACTTATCGTGTCATAACTGCGGATTGTAAAAAGAATATAAATGTACTTTATTCACCTAAGTATGTTGTTATTCCAACTAATGATACTTATAATAAAAGAATTGAAGTATTAGATTATGATAATTTAGATATATTTTTAGATACAAGAGATATTAATATAAATAAAGATTCTAATACTATTATTTATACTAGATTTAAATCTAATTTAGTTAAAACTAATAAATATACTTATGTTGACAAATTTAGTGTTAATTATAAAATTAATATAAACAAAGTAATTATAGAAAAGAGGAATAACAATGAATGATGAAAACCAAATACCTGAATTACCCAAAATTAATAATGAAATGCAACAACCATCAAATGTAGTTACTCAAAGTAATAATAAAGAAAAGCACACTTTAAATGAGTTTTTTAAAGATGCTTTTAGATATATAACCACAAGAAATTCTAGTGATTTATTTGCATTATTGTTAAGACTTGCTATAATTGCGGGATTTATTATAATTTTATCATTACCATTTCAATTTGTTAGGGATTATGGTTTAGACTTAATAATAAATTTAGGTATTAATTTTAATGATAAAATGCAAAATACTTGGTATTTTATTTGGAATAGCTTATATACTATTTTTGGTATTATATTGTTTTTTATTCTATGTAAAAATAGATATTATAACTTAGTAAAAAGCCAAAATAATAATAATGTACAACAATAAAGTGCTAATTTAGCACTTTTTTATTGTATTAATATTATTAAATATTAAAAAAATGTTGTAAATTTAAAGATTTTGTAGTAATATCTTAAAGGTATTTTAAAAAAGAAGTGGGGAATTACTATGGATAAAATAATAAATATTGCTGTTGTTGCACATGTTGATGCTGGAAAAAGTACATTAGTTGATGCTTTACTTTCTCAAAATGGAGCATTTAGAGATAATGAAGTGGTTGAAGCTCAAGTAATGGATAGTAATGATTTAGAAAGAGAAAGAGGTATTACTATTTATTCTAAACCTTGTGCAATACATTATAAAGATTATAAAATTAATATTGTTGATACACCAGGACATGCCGATTTTTCTTCTGAAGTAGAAAGAATAATGAGAACTGTTGATACAGTTGTTTTAATAGTTGATGCTAAAGAAGGTCCAATGCCTCAAACTAGATTTGTTCTTAAGAAAGCTTTAGAACAAAATTTAAGACCTATATTATTTATTAATAAAATAGATAAAAAAGATCAAAGAGCTGAAGAAGTTGTTAATATGACATTTGATTTATTTATGGAATTAAATGCCACTGATGAACAACTTGATTTTCCAATAGTTTATGGTATTGCTAGAGAAGGAAAAGCTGGACTTACACCAAATGAAGAAATGAAAGATATTTCACCACTTTTAGAAGTAATCTTAAATCAAGTTAAACCATATGCTGGTAATATTAATGATAATTTACAAATGCAAATATGCCAATTAGATTATGATTCATTTATTGGAAGACTTGGAATTGGAAGAATTACTAAAGGAATGATTAAAAATGGTGAAACAGTTACTTTAGCAAGAAATGGTTCTGATAAAACTACTGATTTTAGAATATCTAAATTGTATGTTCAAGAAGGAATCAAAAGAAAAGAAGTTAACGAAGCTTATTTTGGCGATATTGTAACAATTGCTGGATGTGCTGATATTTCAATTGGTGATACTCTTTGCCAAAAAGGAGTAGTTGATCATCTTCCTCCAATTACTATTGAACGTCCTACAATGTCAATGAATTTCATGGTTAATTCTTCACCATTTGCTGGACAATCAGGTAAGTTTTTAACTTCACGTCACATAAAAGAAAGACTTGAAAAAGAACTTGAAACTAATGTAGGTTTAGAAGTAGAAGAACTACCTGGAACTGATGGATATAAAGTATCTGGTCGTGGTGAACTTCACTTATCTGTATTAATTGAACAAATGAGAAGAGAAGGTTTTGAACTATGTGTTTCTAAACCAGAAGTGTTATATGAAACTATTGATGGTAAAAAATGCGAACCATTTGAAAATGTTATAGTAAATACCCCACAAGAATATGCATCAACTATAATTAGCGATTTACAAGAAAGAAAAGCTACTCTAAACATTATGACTAATTCTGAAACTGATGAAAATTATGTTCATTTAGAATTTAGTGCACCAACTAGAGGTTTAATAGGTTATAGATCAGCATTTATTACTAATACTAAGGGTGAAGGTATTATGGTAAGAAGTTTTGATTCATATAAACCATATGTTGGAGAAATACATGGAAGAAAAAATGGTGTTCTTGTTTCAATGGAAACAGGTAAGACTTTAGGTTACTCTTTATGGAATTTACAAGATAGAGGACAATTAATTGTTGGTCCTGCAGTTGATGTTTATGCCGGAGAAATAGTAGGTATAAATAATAGAGATAATGATTTAAATGTTAATCCATGCAAGAATAAAGAAATGTCTAATACAAGAAGTAAAGCAAGTGATGATGCTATTGCTCTTGTACCACCTAAAACATTCAATTTAGAAGAGTCTTTGGAATTTATTGCAGATGATGAATTTGTTGAAATTACTCCTGATGCAATAAGAATGAGAAAAAAAGTATTAGATGCTAATGAAAGATTTAGATTAAACAGAAAATAATATTGTAAAATAACGTAAATATAAGTAAAACATGTGTATAGCTATTAGACACATGTTTTACTTTTGTGTTAAAATAATAGTGAGAAGATATAATTAGGAGTGGATAGTTAAGGATATGAAAAAATATTATTTACTTATATTTTTATTACTATTATTTCCTTTAAATGTTTGTGCAAAAGCAAAAGTTATTACACTTGATGTTGAAGATGGTGCAGACATATCTTTAGCATGGAATAATGCTACTTCTTTAGTAAAAAATGATGAATCTGGTTTTGATTATAAAATTGTTATACCAGATGGTAATTATACCTCAAGTAGCCAATTATATATTTGGAGTAATACTCATATTTTTATGGAAGGAGTAAAAATTACTCATAAAGATGATTCATCATCAATGATTAGATTTGCAACGCTTGATGAAGTAAATGAAGCAAATGATAATAAAGGGTATTCTAAGTACAGTGGTTTTGATAATATTACAATAGAGGGTGGAATTTTAGATGGAGGAAATTTAAAGCAAGAAATCCTTAAAGTAGGACATGCATCTAATATCACTTTAAAAAATGTTACTTTTACTAATGTTAAAGAAAATCATCATGTTGAATTTGGCGCTGTTGATAATTTATTAGTAACTGGTTGTACTTTTTCAAATTATCAAGGAAATTATTCTTTAACAACAAATAATGAAGCACTTCAAATAGATGCGTTAGTTGATGATCACTTTAGTACTTATAATCCTAATGATGATGAAACGCCATCTAAAAATGTTACAATAGATAATTGTACTTTTAAAAATTTACAAAGAGGAGTAGGAACACATACTGGTATAATTAATTCATATTTTGATAATATAAAAATAACTAATAATACATTTACTAATATTACTGGTTATGCAATAATTGCTACCAATTATAAAAATTCAATAATAGAAAATAATAATATTTATAATGCTGGTGCAGGTATCTTATTTAGAACTATGGAACAAGCTCATGAAAACTTTTATTCATCTAAAGTAAATAATAATATACATAACACTTACGAGGATATGAATTCCATTATTAGAAATAATAAAATAATGATTAATAAAGGTTATAAAGTTAAATATAAAAATGTTGGTTATGCAATAGAACTATATGGTGAAGAATTAACTAGTGATATCGGAACAACTTCAAAAGGTGATTTTAGAGTAAGTGGAGTGACTATAAAAGATAATGATATTACTTTAAAAAATGTTTCCTATGGAATATGGTTACAGGGTGCTATAAAAAATACTATTGATAATAATAATATTGTCTTAAAATTTACCAGTGCAACAACAACAAGTACAGGTGATGGTATTAAATTAATAAATAGTACAAATAATAATATTTTAAATAATAATATTGAAAATAATACTATAAGTAGTAATTATTATCTTGCAAAGGATATGAATGGTATTGCTTTAAATCAATCATCATCAAATAATACGGTTAATAAAAATAGAGTTACTTATGCTATTAAAGATGGTATTCATATTGATGAATCTAATTCTAATAATATTAAGAAAAACACTATTATATCTGCTCAAAGACATGGTATTAATATTGAAAGTTCTTTATCAAATACTGTTAATAATGGTAATCTTGTATTTAATTCGGTTGAATTTGGATTAAGACTTGGAAAATCAAATAATAATAAGATTAATAATAATGTTTTTCAAGCTACTACAAATGATGGTATTCATATAGAATATTCTAATAAAAATACAATAAATAATAATATAGTTTCATCAAATAAAAGGGATGGAATAAATATTCAAATATCTAATTCTAATACTATAAAAAGTAATACTATAACAAGTGCTAAAAGAAATGGTATCAATTTAGAAAAATCTAATTCTAATAATGTATCTTCTAATAAAATATATAGTTCATCGCAACATGGTATAAGACTTTATAATGCTAAAAAAAATAAAATAAAGAAAAACCAAATAATAAATGTAAAAAAAGATGGTATTCATTTAGAAAAATCAAATAATAATGTTATTGATAATAAAAATAATATATCTGCAATAAAAAATGGTATTTATCTATATAAGTCAAATAGCAATACTATATATAATAATATTATTTCTGATACTAAAGGAAATGGTATAAATATTATTTCTTCAAAATTAAATGTAGTATTATATAATAAGATAACTAAGGCATTAAATGGTATATATATAGAAAAATCAAATTCAATAACATTAACAGGGAATAAAATTAATAAATCAAAAGAAAATGGAATATATCTTGTTAAATGTAAAAAAATATCTATATTTTCTAATATTATAAAAAAATCTAAATTATATGGAATTAAAGCTTCTAAAAAGCAATTATTATATGATTTAAATAATTCTTTTTCATCAAACAAAATAAAAAAGAGAAACTATTAATAATATTTAGTTTTTCTTTTTTTATAATTGATATTTTAGGTAATATAATATATAATTACTTTAATGAAATGGAAGGGAAAAATATGAAGAAAAATTTATTGTTTATCGCATTAGCATTAATAATTACTATTGTTCCTATTAGTGCATATGCAAAAAATATTACTATTACTTTACCTATAGAAAATGGTAGTGATATTACTGAAATATGGAATAGTGCTGCAAAGGATGCTAAGGAAGATTTAGCAAATGAGTATACTATAGTTATTCCAAAAGGAACATATACTGTTGAAGGGCAATTAAAACTTTGGAGTAATACTCATGTTATTATGAATGGTGCTACATTAAAAAATGTAAGTGGCGAATATACAATGCTACGTCTTGGAAATGTATCTGATTTAGAAGAAAATCCAACACCAGGATATAGCGGTTTTAAAAATATATCTATTGAAGGTGGAACATTTGATGGTGGCGGATATGAAAATGCTATTTTTAGAGTAGGACATGCGCAAAATATCACACTAAAAAATGTCGTTTTTACTAACGTTAAAAATGCTCACCATGTTGAATTTGGTGCAGTAAAAGACGTTTTAGTTGAAGGATGTACTTTTTCAAAATTTATTGGAAATTTTGCTGATGAAACTAACTATGAAGCATTACAAATTGATGCTTTAGCAGGTGATCACTTTAGTTCTTATGCACCAAATGATGATGAAACACCATCAGTTAATGTTACAATTAAAAATAATACATTTGATACTTTACAAAGAGGAGTAGGAACACATACCGGTGTTATTAATTCATATTTTGATAACATTAAAATAATTAATAATATATTTAATAAAATAACTGGTTATGCTATTATTGCAACAAACTATACTAATGCTTTAATAGATAATAATGTAATTACAAATTCTGGTGCAGGAATTATATATAGAACTATAGAACAAGCTCATGAAAATTTCTATGCACCTAAAATAAATAATAATATCCACAATAAATATGTTGATATGAAATCTAAAATAACTAATAATAAAATAACTATAACAAAAGGATTTAATAATATTAACTATAAAAATGTTGGATATGCTATCGAACTATATGGAGAAAATCTTGCTAAAAATGTTGGTAGCGTATTAAAAGGAGATTATAGAGTAAGCGGTGTGAATGTATCTGGAAATGTTATTGCATTAAATAATGTTTCTTATGGTATATGGTTACAAGGTGCTATTGATAATATTATTAACAATAATAAAATAACAACAAAATTTACTTCTAATACTTTTGTAAGTAAAGATGGTGGAAATACTGGTGATGGTATTAAATTAGTATTAAGTGAAAAAAATACTATTTCAGGTAATACTATTTCAAATACTACTGCAAAAGATAATCGTAAACTTGCTCCTGATATGAATGGAATTAATTTAAATCAAAAATCTAATAATAATAAAGTATTAAATAATACAATTAATAATTCTATTAAAGATGGTATTCATGTTGATGCTTCAAATTCTAATACTATTCAAAATAATAAAGTAAATTCATCTTTAAGACATGGAATTAATATTGAAAGTTCTAAAGGAAATATTATTAATAAAAAGAATACAATAGATTTATCAGCAGAATTTGGTATAAGATTATCAAAATCAAGTTCTAATACAATTGAATCTAATACTATTACTAATAATTCAAGTGATGCAATTCATGTAGAAACTAATTCTACAGATAATACTATTAAATTAAATACTTTGGCATCTAAAAAAAGAGATGGAATTAATATTCAAAAGTCAAATTCTAATAAGGTATTAGAAAATACCATTTCATCAGTTAAAAGACATGCAATTAATATTGAAAGTTCAAATTCTAATACTATAAAATCAAATGTAATTACTAAGCCAACACAATTTGGTATTAGATTATATTCAACTAAGAAAAATATTGTTCAATCAAATACTATTAATAAATCCAAAAAAGATGGTATTCACATTGAAAATGCTAATAATGATAAAATAATGTCAAATACAATTAAAAATATTACAGAAAAGAAAGATGCAATTTATGTAACTAATTCTAAAGTTAAAACAATAGAAAAGAATACAATTACTAATATTAAAAGATATGCTATTAATTTAGAAGGTACTACATATACAAAAGTATATAAAAATAAAATAAATGATATTACTGGGTTTGCTATTAGATTAAGTAAATCTAATACAAATAATATATCAACTAATAAGATTAAAAATATTAGTGCTGATGCTATTCATTTAGAAAAATCAGAATCAAATACTATAAAAGCTAACACTATTTCTAAAGTAACAGCTAAAAAAGATGGTATATATTTAAGTAAATCAAATTCAAATACAATAGAATCTAATACAATAGATAATGTTAAGAGATATGCAATAAATATTGAAGGATCTAAATCTAATAAAATATTATCTAATACATTGAAGAAAATAAAAGCATCAGGAATTAGACTAAGTAAATCAAAAAAGACAACTTTAACATCAAATACTATTAAAACTCCTGGGACTGATGGAATTCACATTGAAGGCTCTTCTGATAGTGCTACATTAACATCAAACACTATTACTGGTGCTAAAAGAGACGCTGTAAATATTACAGATTCATCAAAAATATCTCTTTCAAAAAATAAGTTGAATGATAGTGTTAGATATGGAATTAAAGCTGAAGAAAGTCAAATTAAAAAAGATTCAAAAAATACTATTGAAAATTCAGGAAGTAGAGCTAGAAGTTGGAAAAAATAATATAAAAAACTTATTACTATATGGTAATAAGTTTTTTTATTAAAGTATTGTTTGAAATGACCTCATTTGATATAATTAACGTGAAAGGAGTGTACTATGTTAAAAATTATAGATATTAATATACAAAGAGCAAATATTATTTTAAAATTAAATAGTAAAATTACTAGTGATTCTTTTCTAGTGCAAAATAATAAAAAAATTAAATTAGATACAAATAAAGATGAATTAATTATTAATATAGTAAATACTCCAGAAGGTAGTGCTTTAGAAGAAGGAAAATACTTTATTGAAGTAAATAATGAAATATTAACCATTGATTCTAATATGGTATCTTTACTTGATGATAAGTCTAGAATATTCAAATATAGAGATGGCATATATGCATTACTTCTATCTTTTGATATAAATGAAAATTATAATTTGTTTATTAATATTAATTATATGATAAAAAATAATAAGTATAAAAAGTTTATTAGATTAGCTGAAGAAGACAGTTTTAAAAAAAAAATAATTAAACTATTTAAAATTGTTTCTTTAAAAATATGTAATATTATTTATCAAATAATATTTTTCTTTAATAAAAATAATAATAATGTATTATTTTTATCAGAAAGTTATAATGAATTATCACCTAATTTAAAATATTTTTATAACTATATAAAAGATGATAATTATAAAATAAAAATATATACTAGTGATAAAGATAATTTATTTTCTAAATTAAAAGAACTATTGTTAATATCTAGTTGTAAGTATATATTAATGGATAATTATGTATCTTTAATTTCACCATTAAATATATCTTCAAAACAAATATTAGTTCAGTTTTGGCATGCTGGAGTAGGTTTTAAGGCTGTTGGATATGCAAGATTTGGTCAAGATGGAAGTCCTCATCCTTTTGTTTCAGCACATAGAAAGTATACTTATGTAGTTGTGGATAATGAAGAACTTATTAACATATATAAGGAAGTTTTTGGATGTAAAAAAGATATTATTATACCTTCAGGAATGCCTAGACTTGATAATTATTTGAACAAGCAAGTAATTGCAAATAAAACAAAATATTTATTTGATAATTATCCATATTTAGTTGATAAAAAAATAATATTATTTGCTCCAACATATAGAGGAATAGATAAAAAAGATGCTTATTATGACTATAGTGTATTAGATTTAAATGCAATAAATAATTATGCAATTAAAAACAATTTTATATTTATTATTAAAATGCATCCATTTATAAATAAACATATAAACTTAAATAATTATTCTAATATTGTTGATTTATCAGAAATTGATATTAATGATTTAATATATATTAGTGATATATTAATAAGTGATTATTCATCATGTGTATATGAATTTTCAAAGTTTAATAGACCAATTATATTTTATAGGTATGATAAGGCTTCTTATGAACATTTTAGACCATTACATACTATAAATTGTTTTAGTAAAGATCAAATTGAAGTAGAAACATTTGATGAATTATTAAATGCGCTAAATAAGTATAAAAATATTGATATTAATAATAGATTTACTAATATAAATAGTAATAATAATAAAAGTTGTGGTATAATAAAAAAGAAGGTTTTTGGTGATAATGACAGATGATTGTGGTAATAAAAATATTTATATTAGTGCTTAATTTTATATATTTTTTTATTAAACTTTTACCAACTCAAAATAAAGTAGTAATGATTAGTAGACAATCTAATAAAGTTAATACTGATTTTAAATTACTTGGTAAAAAATTAAAAGATAAATATAAAGTAGTGTATTTATGCAAAACTCTTGAGGGTGGAATTAAATCTAAATGGAGTGTTAGAATTAAATACTTTTTTCACATGTTTAGACAAATGTATCATTTAGCTACATCTAAAGTTTGTATACTTGATACTTATTGTCCAACAGTTAGCATACTAAGACAAAAGAAAAGTCTAACAGTTATTCAAATGTGGCATTCAGTTGGAACTATGAAATTGTTTGGATATGCTGTAATAGATCGTGGTGAAGGAAGCAATTATAAAATTGCTGATGCAATGAAAATGCATAAAAATTATACTTTTGCGTGCGCTGCATCTGATGCTTATAAGGATCATTTATCGCGTGGATTTAATATACCTAAATCTATGATTAAAACATTTACCTTACCAAGAATTGATTTATTAACAGATAAAAAACATGAAGAAAAAATTAAAAATAAAATATATACTAAATATCCTTCATTAAAAGATAAACCAAATATTATATTTGCACCTACTTTTAGAAAAAAAGAAGCCTCATTTAATCGAAGATTAGATGAATTAGTAAAAAACTTTGATTTTAAAAAATATAATTTAATAGTTAAATTACATCCATTATCTAAAATAAAAATAACTAATAAAAAAGTATTAACTGCAAAGGAATTCTCTACTTTTGATATGCTTTTTGTGGCAGATAAGCTTATAAGTGATTATTCTTGTATTATTTATGAAGCTGGAGTAAGAAATATTCCTTTATATTTTTATGATTATGATTTAGATTATTATAAAACTATAAGAGGTTTAGCAATAGATTATAATGAACTTCCAGGATATAAGTGTGATAATGCAAAAGATTTAGTTAAATCTTTTGAAAAAGAATATGATTATGCCTACTTAAAAAAGTTTATAAATAAATATGTTGAAAACAGAGTAAATTGTACTGAAAAATTAGTTAAAGAAATAGAAAGGTATATGAAGTAATGACAAAAGAAGACATAAGAATAATTATTATATCTAAAACAAATAATATAGAATTAATAGATCAAACTATTAATTCTATATTAGAATCTAAAAGTAATATACCTTTTACTTTAGCTATTAAAAATGAAGATGAATTTATTAAAGAATACATTAATTCAAATAATATTTCATATATTACATTTAATAAATATAAGGATATATATGAAGATTATCCCAAAAAAATTAATAATAAGTACTTATTATTTATACATGAAGGTGATTTATTAACTATTTCAAATAATGAATATGATTTTAATGATAATGATATTGTTATTACTACAACATATGAAAATGCTGATGATATGGAAATTGATGAATATGTATATAAAACATATTTAAATATTAATGCTGTTATTATTAAAAGAGATATATTATTAAAAAACTATGATATGGCTGAAGATGAATATTACTATGAAGTAAATTTATTGACTAAATTGATTGTTTCTACTACAAATACTATATTTACAAAAATGCATGAGAAAATAGGTTTAATAAAGAGTACAAAATTATGTAATTATGATATTAAGTGGTATGAAAATATATTTACTTCTTTTGATAACATTAAAAAGTATTCAATAAAAAAATATAATAGATTATTACCATATATTCAAAATGTATATATGAAACTATTAATAATTATTATGGTAGATAATGCTAATACTAAAAATAAACATGTAATAGTTAATGATAGTTTAGATAAATTTAATAATAATATGATAAATATGCTTCAAGATATCAATTATAATTTTATTATTAGAGCAGCTAAAAACAAGTTAATTAATTATTATTTATTAAAATTAAAATATAATATTAATAGTAATGAATATAATAATTTTGGATTAAATACATATTTATCATGTAATGGTTTATATTATATTAAACAAAGTGATTTTCCAATAGATATATTATTAATGGATTTTAAAGATGGTAATTTAAATATAATTGGACAATATGCATTTCCTTTTGATGAAGATAGATTAAAGATATTTGCTACTTATAAAGATAATAAGTATTATGCTAAAAAAGTAGACTTATTTTCTGATTATAAAGTATTTGGTAAAGCTATTTATGATAAATATAGTTTTAGTTTATCTATTCCTTTAGAGGAATCTAATGAAAAAGAATATATCAAATTTTGGTTAGATTGTGATGGCTTTGAAAATAAATTAGCAATTAATTTTAAAAAGCCACTGTCAAGACTAACAAAATCTAGAGCTGGTTATTGGGCAGTAGATAAATATACAATTAACTATCGTCAAAAAGGTTTAATGGTTTTAAAAAATAATAAATTAAGACAATTTAAAAGAGAAACAAAATTAATATTATCATTACTATTTAATAAAAGTAAATTAACTAAAAAGTGCGGTATTATAAGAATAATTTATCATATTACTCATCCTTTTTATAAAAATAAAAGAATATGGTTATTTGAAGATAAAATATATAAAGGAGGAGATAATGGAGAATACTTATATACTTATGCAATAAATCAAAAAGATAATATAAAAAAGTATTATATTTTAGATAAGCATAGTTTAGATGCTAAAAGATTTAGAAAAGAACATAAAAAGTTTGTTCAATATTGTTCTATAAAACATAAAATGCTTTATTTAAATAGTGAAATAGTGTTTAATACGCACAATTCTTCAACCGCTCATCATTCATTTAGTGCAAAAGTTGAAAAGCATTTTAGAGGTTTATTTAATACTAATAATGTATGTATTCAACATGGACTATCAGTTCAAAAAATACCTAATCTAGTAAATAGAATTAATGATGATTTAAAATTATTCTTCCTAGCATCAGAAGTTGAAAAGAAGAATTTATTAAATAAAGAATATTCTTATAAAGGATATGAAGATGTTTTAAAAATAACTGGATGTCCAAGATATGATGGATTAAAAGATAATGATCAAAAACAAATACTTATAACTCCTACATGGAGAAATTATTTAGCGGTTCCTGTAACTAATTTAAATTCAGTAAGAGGAAAAAATGAAGATTTTATAAAGAGTGATTATTTTAAATTATATAATAATTTAATTAATGATAAAAAATTAATTGAAACAGCAAAGAAAACAGGTTACAAGCTAATATATTTACTTCATCCATGTACTAGTTCACAAATAGATGATTTTGATAGTAATGACTTTGTTGAACTTGTTGCATCAACTGATGATTTAAACTATGAAAAAATAATGACTGAATCATCACTTATGGTAACAGATTATTCAGGAGTACAATTTGATTTTGCTTATATGTATAAACCAATTGTTTACTATCATCCAATTGAACTTCCACCATCATATGATGAAGGTGAATACAAATATGAGACAATGTCTTTAGGGGAAATAGTTAAAACTCATAAAGAATTAGTTGATTCATTATGTCAATATATGAATAACAATTGTAAGATAAAAAATGAGTATAAAAAAAGAATAGATAAATTCTTTAAATATCATGATTATAATAATTGTCAAAGAATATATGATATTGTAAAAGATTATTTCATAAAGAAATAATCTTTTT
>JAFUTV010000005.1 GCA_017484125.1 Bacilli bacterium | reverse complement strand
TTTTTGTATTTATGTTAAGTTAATTATTATGTTAAGTTAGAAAAAGAATTCCTTGCAAAATAAAGGAGTTCTTTAATTTTTTCTTAACATAATATTTTTACTATTTCATATTATTTTTCAACCAATTATCAAGTGTTTCTTTTTTACTATTAGAATAATTAGTTCTAGTATTTATCGATTGTGCATTATTTAAAATATGTTTTCGTTCTATTTCTGTATTTGGAGTAGCATAGATTTCAGTACTGGAAATTGTGGAATGCCCTAAAAAGTCTTTTATATATAACAATGGAGTGCCATTATTATATAGATGCGTTGCTTTAGAATGACGAAACGAATGTGGATGATAATTACCTTTGAAATAATTAGGGTGTAAAAGTTTTAATTCATTTATTAAATCTCTAATAATATAGTTAACTCCAAATCTTGAATATTTATTATGATTTTTGGAGTAGAACAATAGTTGTTCTCCGTAGTCAAAATAGACTTGATTTATATATTTATTGATGAGTTTAACTAATTCTTGACTAATTGGTACAATTCTTGTTTTATTTCTTTTGCCATGTAAAATAATTGAAGCATTATCAGATAAATTTATATCATCTAATTTAATATTTACTAATTCTTGAACTCTCGCACCAGTTTCATATAGTACACAAATTAAAGTTAAATATTTAAGACTATTTTCTTTGTTTAAATAATCAATTATTATTTTTATTTCATCTTCACTAAAGTATGATATCATTTTATTAGGAATCCTTTTATTCTTGATGTATAAAACTTGTGTGCATAAATCAAATAAACTAGGATTATGATATTGAACATATTTAAAAAACGATTTTATACATGCAAGTCTTTGATTCCTAGTTGATACTTTAGCATTTCTTTCATTTTCTAAATAGTTGAGAAATTCAACAATAACATTTTTACTTAAATTATTAAAGTCAATATCTTTTGATTTTATATGATATTTCTTATATAAAAATTCGATTAATAAATAAAATGTTGTTGAATATGATGCTTTAGTATTTGATGAATAATTACATTCATCAATAATATAATCAGTTAAAAATGATTGGAGTAATTTACTAAAATTATTCATTATCTAAATCAACTCCTTCATATAGTTTTTTAGATAATAAATCATTATTACTGATTATTTTTTGTTGATTATAATTAGTAAAATGTAGATAATATTCAGTTTCAGTAATTGATTTATGTCCCATATATTTATAGAGATAAACAATTACGACATTTTCATCATATCCTTTTTCTAGCATTTGATTTAATGCATTATTAGCAAATACATGTCTTAATGCATGAATATGAGATTTGGGATTTAAATTAGCCAACTTAATAATTTCTCTATAATATTTTCTCATATTAGCCCCGCAAATTTTATGATTTTTAGAATTCATAAATAATAATCCTGAATTGATATCTTTTTTATTAATATAATTTTCTAAACATATTTTCATAGAATTAGAAAAAATTACTATTCTTGAAATATGTCTTTTAGAATCAATAATTTTAATAGAATTATTATTAAAATTTATATCTTCCAAATTGATATTGATTACTTCAGAAACTCTTAATCCACAAGCATATATAAGTCTAAAAAGAATTGAATACATATAAAATGTTTTATAATATTTTTTATTTTTATAATTATTGGCGTATTCATCCATTGTTTTAAATAATAATTTTATTTCATCATCACTAAATATAACTGGTTTATAATTATTGACTACATGAAAATGTTTGTCTTCATAATAAATATCTTTGTAGTTGTTAGAAATTAAATATTTACAAAAATCTTTAGTAATGCCATATTGTCTAGCATAATTAGCGTTACTCATACCATTTCTTTTTATTAATTCACTAAATATCTTTTTAGTTATTTTTTTAGATTTAATTTTTAGGTTATTTAAGGTCGTATCTATTAGTTTTAATCTATAAATCTCTCTTTCATAATCATAACCTAAACTTCTTTTATATTTAATAAAATTATTTAATTCTTCTTTGAAAATACTTTTGAATTTATATTTATCTAACATATTGGCACCTCCAAAGCAAGTTCTTTCAATTTAGAAGTATCAATATCTAGATATAGCATTGTAGTATCTATTTCTCTATGCCCGAGTATTGTAGATATTGTATATAAAGGAACATCTTCATTTAATAACATTGTACTAAACGAATGACGAAGTGAATGAAATCCTGCTTTTCTACCATTGATATCTATTCCTGCTTTTATTAGATATCTTCTTACCATATAATTATGTAATGTCAGTTTTATATTTTGGTAATAAGGTTCTTTGTTAATTATGAAAATATATTCAGAATCTACTTTAGGTCTTACATTTTTTAAATAATCTAAAATTGGATATTTAACTTGATCTATAAGTGGAAGATATAATTTTTCATCTGTTTTCTTTTGAATTATTTGAATTGTATTAGCATTAAAGTTAATATCACTAACTTTAAGATTTACAACATCACTTATTCTTAATCCTAAATAACAAATTAAACTTACAATTAAGTAATCTTCTTTACCTTTATTAGTTCTTCGATCAATTACATCTAATAATTTTGTAATTTCATCTTTAGAATAATACGTTCTAATATTCGCTTTTCGATGCCAAATTATTTTAGGCAAAATCATATCACCAGAATATTTTGAAAGTTTGTTATTATATGCCCAATTAAAAAATAATTTAATATCAAGTTTATTTCTATCTTTATATGATAAAACATGATCATATCTATCATATAGTTCAATATAATTATAAATTGTTGTTTTTTCTATTTGTTTTAAATTAGTAATACAATTATGTTCGGTATAATCAAGAAATAATGAAACATTAGTTATCTTATGCCTTAAAGTATTATTTGCTTGATTTAAACTTTTAAGATAATTTAAGTAATCTTTAATTGCTTTATTGAAATTATCACTTTCAAATAGTAATGTACCTCCTTCCATATATTGTTTAGTTCTTATAAAAGAACCTTTAAAATTAATAGTATCCATATTTTTATCAACTCCTTCTGTATTATGAATACTATTTAATTTTAGCATCAAATATTATGTTAAGAAAAAATTAAAGAACTCCTTGATTTTATAAGGAATTCTTTTTCTAACTTAACATAATAATTAACTTAACATAAACAGAAAAACGGATTCTCATCCGTTCTATATATCTTAATCTTACGAGTTTTATTAATCCATCACCATTTTTTTGAATTCTCGAAACATACGTTTATGTGTCTTATTATCCGGATACTTGAATAAATTATCAAAATACTTATAACTAATTTTATTGCCAAATCTATCTTCCAAATAGAGTTCATATTTGCCATGAACAAGCCAATTTTCTTCTACAACCCAATGGCGTAATGAATCATATCTAATTGCACACTCTCCCCAATATATTCCTAATGCATCTTCAAATTCTTCTCTTGATATCCC
>JAFUTV010000032.1 GCA_017484125.1 Bacilli bacterium | reverse complement strand
GCATAGATTTAAGCCCACTTGATACAACAAACGTAACAGATATGAGTTCTATGTTTTCAGGAATGAGTGGTTTAACAAGTATAGATTTAAGTCCACTAAATACAACAAATGTAACAAATATGAGTTCTATGTTTTATCAAATGAGCGGTTTAACAAGTCTAGATTTAAGTCTACTTAATACAACAAATGTAACAAATATGAGTTATATGTTTGCTTTAATGAGTGGTTTAACAAGACTAGATTTAAGTCCACTGAATACAACAAACGTAACAGATATGAGTTCTATGTTTAATGGAATGACAGGATTAACAAGTATAGATTTAAGTACATTTGATACAACTAATGTAACAAATATGTATGGTATGTTTAATGGAATGACAGGATTAACAAATATAGATTTAAGTACATTTAATACAACAAATGTAACAAATATGGCTAGTATGTTTTTTGGAATAACAGGCTTAACAAGTATAGATTTAAGTCCGCTTGATACAACAAACGTAACAAATATGAGTGGTATGTTTCGAGGAATGAGTGACTTAACTACAATATACGTTGATCCAATTAAATGGAATACTGATGCTGTAACATCAAGTTCCAATATGTTTATTTTAGATACTAATCTTGTTGGAGGTCTAGGAACAACATATAATGGATCACATGTTGATAAAGAATATGCAATAATTGATGGTGGAACATCTAGTCCAGGATATTTAACAAATATTGCTGATAAACCATAATTTTAAGAAGTCTAATATAGACTTCTTTTATATATTAATAAAATATTATTTTTTATTGATAAAACTATTAGATTATGGTATTATCTTTAAGAAGAAAAAGAGGTGTCTTCATGGAAAAACTATCAGAACAAGAATTAGTTAGAAGAGAAAAATTAGAAGAATTAAGTAAGGTATGTAATCCATATCCTTCTTGTTTTAAAAGAACACATAAAATAACTGAAGCAAGAGAATTAGAAGATAATACAAAAGATGTTTCAATTGCTGGACGTATTATGTTTTCAAGAAAGATGGGTAAATTATCATTTGTTAGAATTAGAGACTTAGAAGGATCAATTCAATTAAAAATGGAAAGTGATGTTCTAGGTGAAGAAAAATATGATTTATTTAAGAAATTAGTAGATACTGGTGACTTTATAGGTGCTACTGGAGAAATAATTACAACTCAAACTGGTGAAAAATCACTTAGTGTTGAATCTTTTGTTTTTTTAGGAAAGGCATTAAGACCACTTCCTGAAAAATTCCATGGATTAACTGATACTGAAAGTAAATATAGAGAAAGATATGTTGATATTATAATGAATGAATCTTCTCGTGAAATTTTTTTAGGTAGAAGTAAATTTTATGCTTTTTTAAGAAAATATTTAGGAGATAATGGCTTCTTAGAAGTTGAAACTCCAATTATTCAAACAAGTGTTTCAGGTGCATCTGCAAGACCATTTTTTACTCATCATAATGCCCTTGATTTAGATTGTAATTTAAGAATTGCACCAGAACTATATTTAAAAGAATGTATAGTTGCTGGTTTTGATAGAGTATTTGAAGTTGCAAAATGTTTTAGAAATGAAGGAATGGATTCAGAACATTTACAAGAATTTACCCAAGTTGAATGGTATGCTTCTTATTGGAATTTTGAAGATAATATAAAATTTTATACTAATTTTATTAAAGAATTAGTTATGCATTTAAAGGGAACTACTAAAATTAATTATCAAGGTAATGATATAGATTTTGGTAAAGATAATTGGCCTAGAATTAATTATGTTGAAACTATGAAAGGCATTTTAGGTGATGATTTCTTAGATATTGATGATCCAATTAAATTAAAAGAAAGAGTAGTAGAAAAAAATATTTTCACTGAAAAAGAATTAGATGATTATAAATCAGTATCTCAAATAATAGATTTTATATATAAAAATAAGATAAGAAAAAATATAATTGAACCAACAATTATTTATAATTATCCTGCAGTATTAATTCCACTTGCTAGAAGAAATGATGAAGATGAAAGAATAATTGATGTATTCCAAGTTGTATGCTGTGGTTCCGAACTTTGTAAAGCATATTCTGAACTTGTTAATCCTAAGACTCAAAGACAAACTTTTGAAGATCAATTAAAGGCTAAAGCTTTAGGAGATGAAGAAACTATGGATTTAGATGAAAATTATCTAAGAGCAATGGAACAAGGAATGCCTCCAATATCTGGTCTTGGATTTGGAATTGATAGATTAATGATGATTATTTATGATGCACCATCAATTCGTGATGTTGTATTATTTCCAATAATGAAAAGAGAAGAAAATAGCACTAATAATTAGTGCTATTTTATATTGTATTTTAATTTATATTCATTTATTAAATTATCTAGTTTTAAATAGTTTTCATTACTAAATTTATCTTTATAATTAATTAAATTAAAATTAGATGGATTATCAATAATATTATTATAATTGTTTTTAATAAAGTTATAGATAAAATCTAATTCATTACTTGATAAGTTAATATTATTTTGTAAAGAAATATTTTTAATATCATTTAATGATAAATTACTTATATAATTTTTAATTAAATTTTTAATAATAATCACCTAATATATTGTATGAAATAAATTATTTTTTAAATACTAATAATGGTGAAGTGTATGAAAAAAATTATATATATAATTGTTTTTATATTATATGTAATAGTAATATACAAAGTTATAGATATAAGATATTTAAATAATAAATATTATTTAGATTTATATTTATTAAAAAGTAATAATATAGTTTATGGAAGTACTCCAAAAAGAGGAAGAATACTTGATAGAAATAATGTTGTATTAGTAGATAATAAATCTATTTATAATATTAATTATAGAATTATTAAAAACACAAAAACTAGTGATATGATTAATTATGCAACCATTATAAGTAATATATTATCTTTAAATGAAGAAGCATCTACTTTAGAATTAAAAGAGTTTTATTTGTTAACTAATAATACTTCTTATTTATTAACTTTAGAAGAAAAGGAAAACTATACTTATAGAAAAATAAGCGATGAAGAAATACATGATATAAAATTAAATAGAATTGATAATGAAATAAAAGAATATTCTAATGAAGATAAAATAATGATACATACTTTTTATTTAATGAATAAAGGTTATTTAACTGATAATAAATTAATAAAAAGTGATGTATCTTATGATTTATGTGTAAAAATTACTGAAGAAAATATTAAAGGATTAAGCTGTGATATTACATGGCAAAGAGTTATCAATTATCCAATTATAGAAACTATCTTAGGAAGTGTTGGAAATATACCCTATGAAAAAAAAGATTATTATTTAGATTTAGGATATAATAGCGATGATTATGTAGGAATATCTGGTTTAGAAGAATATTATGATGAATATTTAAAAGGAGAAAAAAGTCTATATGAAGTAAAAAGTGATAATTCTTTACATTTGTTAAGTGATGAAAAGCCTGGACAAGACTTAATACTAGCATTAGATATTAAATTAACTGAAAAATCCTATGAAATATTAAAAGAAAACTTTGAAACAGCTGAAAAGTTAAATAATACTAAATATTTTAAAGAAGCATATATTATTATTTCTAATCCAAATACTGGTGAAATATTATCTTTAGTTGGACTACAAAGGGATAAAATAAAAAATGAGATATCTTATAAAGATATTTCATCTAAAGCAATGATATCTTCTTATACTGTTGGATCAATAGTTAAGGGTGCATCACATACTGTTGGATATTTAAATAATTTGATTGATATTGGTAAAAAAATACAAGATTCATGTGTAAAAATATATAAAGTTCCTTTAAAATGTTCTTTTAAAAGATTAGGTTATATTGATGATATAAGTGCCTTAAAAATGTCTTCAAATTATTACCAATTTATTACTGCAATAAAATCTACTGGAAATAATTATACATATAATATGAAACTTGATGTTAGTGAAGATAATTTTAATTTATATCGTGATGTTTTTAAACACTATGGACTTGGTACATCATCTAATATAGATTTTCCAAAAGAATCATTAGGGTTAAAAGGAAATATAGTATCTTCTGATTTATTACTTAATTTAGCTATTGGACAATATGATACTTATACACCTATTTCTTTAACATCATATATAAATACTATAGCTACTAAAGGTAAAAGATATCAATTAAGTTTTAAAAAACAAGATAGACAATTAATAGATAGTGTTTTATTAGAAGAAAAATATATGAATAGAATTCATCAAGGATTTTATGATGTTGTTAATAGTGGTACTGGTCTAGGATATACTGATAAAAAATATAATGCTGCAGGAAAAACAGGTACTGCTCAAAACTATTATGATAAAAATATAATGACTATTAATTCTTCTTATATAATGTTTGCTCCATATGATAATCCTAAATATAGTGTAGTAGTTGTTACACCAAATATTTCTTATTATGATGGTAAAAATGATTATATTGCTCCGACAAATAGACTTATTTCAAAATCTATTACAAATTATTTATTTGAAAACTATTAAAAGTAAAAAAAATGTGTTAAAATATATAGTAGGTGAAAAATATGAAGAGTAAAACTAATATTATAAGTACTATTGTAACTTTAATTATAGTAATTGTTTTAGTTTTTTTCTTAATTAAACTATTAATTCCAAATCAAAAAGATAATGTTAATGAGAATAATTTAAATTTATCTGTACAAGAAATAAATAAATTAGGTAAAGAAAAATTTAATTTTTTAAATTCTAAACATACTGTATTAACAAATAATTTAATATTTTTTTCTAATAATAATATAGATATTAATTCTATTAAAAATGATGATATTTTATATATAGCATATTCTATGTTATCTTTAGAAGATAAAAATATTACAGGTACATCTGATAGTGATTGCTTTTTAGAACTTGGATATTATACTAAAGATAATTATCCAGATAAATGTAGTAAAGAAAGATTTGATAAAAATTTATTGGAAGAACAAATTAATCTTAACTTTAGTAATAATATTAAAGTTAATTATCAAGATTTTAAATCATCTGGTAATCAAATATGTCTAATAAATAGCAATGAGTATAATTGCTATTTACAAAGATTTGATTTAAAATTAGCTGATTATTTAACTATAACTAATTATGATTATGCTGTTTTAAAAGATGATTTATTAGAGGTTTATTCTTCATTATTAACTATAAGAAGAAAAGACAATGATGTTTTATCTGAGGGTGTATATAAAGATTCTTTAGCTACAATAAAAATAGATGATTTATCATATTATAATAGTACAACTAATGATATCATAAATAATGAAACTACAAACTTATTAATTAATAAGTATAAAGAACAAGCAACTAAGTATAAATCAATATTTAAAAAACAAAATAGTAATTATGTTTGGGTAAGTACAGAGTTAATTTAAAAATATATTAAAAATACTTGCTTTAAATAATTACATTTATTATAATATATCTTGTAAGTGTTGATTTAGAAGTAGTAATTTATTAATCTTTTTAAAGAGAGTTAGTGTTTGGTGTAAACTAATAAAAGATATAAATGAACTTGTCTAATGAACTTAAATGGGTAATTCCTATATAAATTATATGAGTAAAAAAATAAGGTGGTACCACGGATATATTTCGTCCTTTGAAATATATTCGTGTTTTTTGTTTTAAGGAAAGGAAGATTTTAATGTACGATTTTAAAAGTGTTGAAAAAAAATGGCAAAATATTTGGGATGAAAAGAAAGTCTTTAAAGTAGAAAATGGTGGTGAAAAAAAGCCATATTATATTTTAGTTGAGTTTCCTTATCCAAGCGGTTCAGGTCTTCATGTTGGACATGTAAGAAGTTATACTGCTCAAGATGCACTTTCTAGAATGAAAAGAATGCAAGGATTTAATGTGTTATATCCAATGGGATTTGATGCATTTGGTGCCCCTGCTGAAGAATATGCAATTAAAACCCATCAACATCCAAAAAATGTTGTTAAACAAAATGTTGAAGTATTTACTAAACAAATGAAAACTTTAGGTTTTTCATTTGATTGGGATAGAGCTTTTTCTACAACAGATCCAGACTACTATAAATGGACTCAATGGCAATTTATTCAATTTTTTAAACATGATATGGCATATAAAGCAACAACGAAAGTTAATTGGTGTCCAAATTGTAAAATGGTTTTATCAAATGAAGATGCTGCTGGTGGAGTTTGTGAAAGATGTGGAACACAAGTTGAACAAAAGGAAAAGAGTCAATGGATGCTTAAGATGTCATCATATTCTGAAGATTTACTTAATGGACTTGATGATACTAATTTTGCAGAAAAAGTAAAACTAGGTCAAATTAACTGGATTGGTAAATCAACAGGTGTTGAAATGGATGTTAATATTGTTGGTGGAGGAAAGTTTTCAATTTTTACAACTTGTATTGAAACTGTATATGGTATTACATTCTTTGTTATAGCTCCTGATGGAAAGTTAATTAAAGAGTTAATGCCAAGAGTTGAAAATAAGAATGAAGTAGAACAATATATTAAAGAAACATCTCTAAAATCAGCAATGGACAGAACAGAACTTAATAAAGGTAAAAGCGGTGTTGAAGTTAAAGGAGTTAAAGCAATCAATCCTGTTAATGGAAAAGAAGTTCCAATTTTCTTAGGAGATTTTGTTTTAGGAGATTATGGAACTGGTGCTGTTATGGCTGTTCCTGCTCATGATCAAAGGGATTTTGAATATGCTAAAGTTCATAATCTAGATATTATTCAAGTCATTGAAGGGGATATATCAACTAAAGCTCTTGAAAAACATGATTATTTAGGAAAAGGTATTAAATTAATTAATAGTGAAGAATTTAGTGGATTAACTGTTGAAGAAGCTAAAGAAAAAATAACTGATATGCTTGAAGAAAAAGGAATTGCAAGACGTGTAAATAACTATAAAATGCGTGATTGGGTATTTGGAAGGCAAAGATTCTGGGGAGAACCTATTCCAATGATTTATTGTCAAAAATGTGGATGGGTGAGTGTTCCTGAAGAAGATTTACCAGTGGTTCTTCCTGATGTAACTGAATATGAACCTACAGATAATGGTGAATCACCTTTAGCAAAAATTGAAGAATTTGTTAATTGCAAATGTCCAAAGTGTGGAATGGATGCTAAAAGAGAAACTGATACTATGCCACAATGGGCAGGATCATCATGGTATTTCTTAAGATTTATGGATCCACATAACGATAAAGAATTTGCAAGTATGGATGCTATGAAATATTGGAATAAAGTAGATTGGTATAACGGTGGAATGGAACATACTGCAAGACATTTACTATATGCAAGATTTTGGGTACAATTTTTATATAATATTGGATTAGTTCCTAATAAAGAAATGATTTGGACTAGAGTAAGTCATGGAATGATTTTAGGTAGTGATAATCAAAAAATGAGCAAATCAAAAGGAAATGTTATTAATCCTGATGATATTGTAAATGAATTTGGTGCGGATACTTTAAGATTATATGAATTATTTATGGGTGATTATGAAATGGATGCCCCATGGAATACAGATTCATTAAAAGGATGTTCAAGATTTATTGATAGAGTTGTACGTTTAAAAAATAAAGTAAACGAAAATGATGAATATTCTAAAGACTTGGAAGTAATTCAAAATAAAACAATTAAGAAAGTAACTTATGATTTATCTCATATGGGATATAATACTGCAGTATCTGCATTAATGATTTTAGCTAATACTTATGATGAAAAAGAAAGTATTTCTAAAAAAGATTATCAATTATTATTAGTATTATTAAATCCTATTTGTCCTCATATAAGTGAAGAACTAAATGAAGAATTAGGATATTCTCCTATTTATGGTATGAGTTGGCCTACTTTTGATGAAGCTAAAACTGTAGATGAAGAAAAAAGTATTGGTGTTCAAGTTAATGGAAAATTAAGAGCAACAATTAATGTAAATGTTAATGATGATGAAGAAATATTAAAAGAAAAGGCATTGAAAGAAGAAAATGTAATTAAATTTACTGAAGGTAAAGAAATTATTAAAGTAATAGCAATTAAAGGTAAAATAGTAAATATTGTTGTAAAATAATAAAAGGATAAGAATTATTTCTTATCCTTTTTATTTACCTTTTCAATTTTAATAGTATATCCAATAGGTCCTAATATTTGAAGTAAACTTTTAATACTAGGTGAATGCATTCCAAGTTCAATTCTAGCTATTTTTTCTCTTGGAACATTACTATATTTTGAAAGTAAGGTTTGTGTTAAATTGTTTTCTCTTCGAAATTTAGCAAAATCTTTAATAAACATTTTATTTAATTCTTCAGAAGTATAAGATGTTTCAATATAATTTTTATCATAATCCATAGTAATCCCTCTTTTTTTACGATATATTGTATCAAAAATGTTACAAAAAGTAAAGAAAAATATTGAGTTTTTATTACATAATTAATATAATAATTTTAGTGAGGAGAAATACATATGAATGAAGAAAAAATATTAACTGGTTATCCACATTTAGATAAGCCATGGATGAAGTGGTATAAAGATCTTGAAATCCCAAAAGATATACCTAGAATGAATATTTATGATTATTTGAGAGAAAAAACCAAATCTTTTGTTTCAAACAATGCAATTACTTACTATGGTAAATCCATATCTTATGGAAAATTTTATGATAATATAGATATAGCTGCAGGAGTATTAACTTCATTTGGAGTAGATAAAGGAAATAGAATTTTGTATATTATGCCTAATATTCCAGAAACAGCTTATACTTTTTATGGTACGGCAAAAATTGGAGCAGTATCTGATTATATTGATCCAAGACCAGACAGTGTTGATTTAAAAGTGAGCGCTAATAAGGTTTTTACAATTATTAAAGATGAAAAAATTAATCATATTGTTGCTTTTGATAGGTGCTATTTAGCATTAATAAAGCCTATTGAAAATGAATTAAAAGATTTTGGAATTAAAAAAATAATCATAACATCAGCAACAGATTCAATGGATTTTATTAATATTGTAAATTATATGATTGAAAATGCATCATTTAATGGGCTAAGTGCCTTAAAAAAATCATTGTTAGATTCTAAAAAATACAATGATTTGTTATCTGATGCAATAAAAAAATCTCCTATTGAAATTGTTAGATATTCAGACCTAGTAAAAGATTGTGCATTTGTAAAAACAAAGTCTATTGAATATGAGCCAAATTTTTTAAATTCAATAGTTCATAGTTCTGGTACATCAAGTACAAAACCAAAGCCTATACCTCTAACTAATGACAATTTGAATTCTTATGTTCAGCAAACTTTTTGCTCTAATATGCCAATGAATGAAGGGGACAATGCACTTCATATATTGCCTTATTTTGCTGCATATGGTCTTTCAAATGTGGTTCACTCAGGATTTTGCCATGGTAATAATTTAATTCAAATTCCAGAATTTAACCCAATAAACTTGGGTAAATTGATTGTTAAATATAAACCTCAAACTATAATTGGAACACCTTCGTGGTTTTTAAATATGATGGATGATAAAAGAATTAATAAATCAGATTTATCTCATTTGAAAATGGTTACTTATGGTGGTGATACAATGGAAGCTTCTGATGAGGAAATATTTAATGATTTTCTAAAAAGTCATGGTTGTAATGTTAAGTTAACTAAAGGACATGGAATGTCAGAAACTAGTGGTTGTTCTTCATTTGCAAATGGTGAATATAACGTTGCTGGTACTGCTGGTATCCCATTATCAAAAACTACATATGGCATAGTAGATTCGGAAACAAAAAAACCTGTAAGGTATTCTGAAGAAGACTATGTAGAAGGAGAAATCATAATAAATACTCAAGCAATGACCAGTGGAGAATTAGACGGAGTAAAGTATACAAAAACTATTGAATTAGATGGAAAAGAATATGTGTTAACTGGAGATATTGCAAGAATGGATAAAAATGGAATTATAACTTTTTTAGCACGTACTGATAGATCTTTTACACGTTTTGATGGATATAAAATAAAGCCATATGAAATTGAAAAGATTATTAAAATGGATAAAAGAGTTAAATATTGTATGATTTCTAATTATTATGATCAAAGTAAAAAGGGTAATATGCCAATTGCAAATATAGTTTTAGAAGAGAATATATTTTTAAATAAAGATGAACTTTTAGAAATGGCAAAGGAAATAATTACAAATTGTTTTGTAAAAAATATTTATGTTTCATCAAGACAAATACCATCTAAAATAAAATTCATAGATGCACTTCCATTAACTAAAAATGGAAAAATTGATTTTAAATCATTAAAAAATCAAGAGTTGGAAGGCGATGAAATTAGTGTTGATGTTGAAGAAACCAATATATCACTAGGAGAAATAAGCTTTCATTATGAAGAATCACAATTAGTTTTAAAAAAAGATAGAAAGTAGTACTTTCTATCTTTTTTTTATGCTATAATAATAATGGTGATAATATGAATAATATTGGCTATTTATTGCTAAATGGTTATGCTTTACTTATCTTATCAATTTTATGTTTAATATTCTTTTTGAAAAAAAGATTAAAAAAAATGGAAGATCAAACTTATGCAAAAATTTTAGTTTTAAGTTTAATTACTCTTATTATTGGTTTGATATTGGGAATAGTTGTCTCAAATAATAATGTGCCCGTAATAATTCAAATTTTGTTTAATAAATTCTATTTAGCAGGTTTATCTGTAATAATCACTTATTTTACATTTTATACATACATTATTTCTTCTAAAAATAATGATTTAGAAGAAAAATATAATAAAATTAATAAAGGTGTGTTTGTTTTTTTAATTACTGTATTACTAATTATTATTTTAATTCCAGCACAATTTTCTCAAAAAAATATGATGATTGAAGGAGTCTCTGTTTATTTAGCATATGGTATTATTTCTATCTTATATTTATTAATTACTTATTTTATATTAAAAAATATAATAAATATAAAAAACAAAAAATATATTCCTATAATTCTTCTTGTTTTAGAAGGAATTGTTAGTGTAATAATACAACTTATTTATCCAGAGGTTAACTATTTAATAAATCCTTCTATAGTAGTTAATTGCTTAGTTATGTATTTTACAGTAGAAAATCCAGATGTAAAGGTTATTGAACAATTAAATATAGCTAAAGATCAAGCAGAAAAAGCTAATCATGCTAAAACTGACTTTTTATCAACTATGTCACATGAAATTAGAACACCACTTAATGCAATAGTTGGTTTTTCAGAAAGTTTAAAGGAAGAAGATTTACCTGAGTCCGCACTTGATGAAGTAAATGATATAATAACTGCTTCAAAAACATTACTTGATACTGTAAATGGAATACTTGATATATCTAAAATTGAAGCTAATAAAATAGAAATAATAAATTCTAATTATGATTTTCATAAAATATTTAATGAACTTGTTGTTTTATCAAAAGCAAGACTTGGCGAAGATAGACCTATTGAATTTAGATATGAACTTGCAAGTGATACTCCAAAATATTTATATGGAGATTATGCTAGAGTTAAACAAGTAATACTTAATTTTTTAACTAATGCTATAAAATATACTAATGAGGGTTATATTGATTTTAGAGTTAGAAATATAACATCTAATGGAATATGTCGTTTAATAATAACAATTGAAGATTCTGGTATTGGTATTAAAAAAGAATCTATAGATAAATTATTTGATAAATTTGAAAGATTAGAAAATGAAAATTCGACAATTGAAGGAACTGGACTTGGACTTGCTATTACTAAAAAATTAGTGGAATTAATGAATGGTAAAATTATTGTTCAATCAATTTATGGCAAGGGTTCACAATTTATGGTTATAATAGATCAAAAGGTTGTTAATGTTAAAGAAAATAAAGAAGTTGAAAAATCACTTGAACAAGAAAAAATTACTAATGATTTATCTAATAAAAAAATATTAATTGTAGATGATAATATGATGAACTTAAAGGTAGCAGCAAGATTATTAAAACAATATAATTTACAAATTGAAGAAGCTGATTCTGGATTTAAATGCTTGGATTTAATTAATGGTGGATCTAGTTATGATTTGATATTAATGGATGATATGATGCCTAAAATGAACGGAAAAGAAACATTTAAAAAATTAAAAGAAAATCCATCATTTAATATACCAGTTGTAATATTAACAGCAAATGCAATATCTGGAATGAAAGAACAATATTTAGCGGAAGGCTTTAATGATTATTTAGCTAAACCAATTGAAAAACCAGAACTTAATAGAGTTATAAAAAAATATCTAGATAAATAATCTAGATATTTTTCTTTATTAAAATGTTATTATTTGATATAATTTATATAGAATAGTAAAGGGTAGTAAGGAATGATTATATGAAACAAAATAAAATTGACTATCCTATTGCATATAGTCCTATGCCTATAATTGAAAATAATCATATAGTTGCCTACATTGTATCAAGATGTTATTTACTAGAAGAACAAAGAAAATTTATATCAAGTAATGAATTCTATATATTATATAAAATTGTATATTTTTATGATCAATATAAAAATAAAATAGTACCTTGTTATATTGATGGCGTATGCTATAATTATGTTGAAGCAAATTATATTTTTGACAATATAAATGATTGTAGAGTATATGTTGATAGTATGAATAAAAAAATTATAGTAGATAATATTGGAAATTATAATACTTTACAAGAAATGAAAAATTATATTGATGATATGAATAGTGTTTTTAATAATTATTATGAATTAGAATGTGAATTATTAAATAAATATGATAATGTTGTTGATTTTAAATTAACAAAAAAATAAAAATGGAGGTTTTTATATGAATGATTATTATATTGTTGCATTAGATACTAAGCCAAGAATAGTTTATCTTGATGAAAATAAATTAGATGAGAAAGATAATTTGAAGTTAACCAACCTTGCTTATATAGATTATATTACTTCACAATATGATGAAGAAACATTTAGAAATTATTTATTTAAAAATAATATAATTAGTTATAAAGATACACCCATTTTTATTGTTCATACACACATGTATAAAGGTAAAATAAGAATAATATTTAATAACTTAATTTTTAAAGGAAAATATAGTAACTTACTTTTAAATCTTTCTTTAACTACTCTTAGAGAAAGGGCATTGTCTTTAAAAGATTGTGCTTATTTAATTGATATATTTGAAAAAAATTATTATTACAATAATGACTTTAAGGAAATAGCAAATTATCTAATTAACGAAAAGAGCATTGAAAAGATAATAAAATATAGAGAAAGAAAAAATAGTAGTAATGCATCAAATTATGATGAAAAATATAAGAATGAAAATCCTTTGAAATATAGATTGATGAGAGATCTAGTTAGTAGTTTAAATGAATATAGTAAATATCAAGATATAGATAGTTTTCTTTTATCAGTTTATAAAAGGGATGATTATTCTGATTTAATTATACCTTTAATTCCTGAAAAAAGTTTAGTAGATAAGATAGAAAGACAGAATGTATCTTATGATGATTTAGAAGATATTAAAAATGCACCTTGGGATAATAAAGATGCTGAGGAAATGATAAAAAATGAACGTTATACTGAAGAATTCATAAGAACTGCAACATTAGAAGACCAGTTAAGAGCAGGATTGATTAGTGATTATGATTATATTTATACAAGAAGAGATAGTGAACAAAAGTTTAAAAGATAAAAATCTTGTCTTTTAGTTTTTTTGATTATATAATTATTTCTAGGAGGAATATTTTATGGAAGAAAAAGTAGAACAAATATATAAAATGGTTATTGTACTAATTATTTTGGTTGCAATTAACTTATTAATTACTTTTATTGGTAAGTTTTCAGTAAAATCTACATCAAATACTTCAAATGGAACTAATTCATCTACTTCAACAACAAATAATTATGATGTATCTATGTTTAAATCTATAACATTAGATGAATTAAATACTTTATTTACTGATACTAATAGTAAGTATTATGTTGTATATTTAGGTAGAGAAACATGTTCTGCATGCGTATCATTTTTACCAACACTACAATCTATGCAATCAAAATATGGTTATACTACACAGTATTTAGATATTACTACTGTTGATGCTAAAACAGAAGCTTTTGAAAAATTAATGGGATATTTAAACAAAGAAGTAACATTAAATGTTAATGGTGAATCAAAAACACAAAGCTTTGGAGACTTTTATGGTTATACACCTATGACATTTATTATTAAAAGTGGTAAATTTGCTGATGGAATAGTTGGCTCTTACTCAGAAGCTAAATTTGAAGCATTCTTAAATGATAATGGAATTAAGTAGTTAATTCCATTTTTTTAGTTATAAAAAAATCAAGATAATCTTGATTTAATTACTACAATTAGATTCAAAATTTAAAGGAACATTATATGTTATTATATTATCATCTTTGTCCTTGGCGTTTATTTCTAAATATAAACCACTACTATCATAATTTTTACAGGCTTGTTCGTATATTTCAACATTTAATTTTACATCTTTTAAATAATTTTCTAATGTAATATTACTACTATTTTGACAGCTACTTATTTTAATCTTATTATTATTGTTATTTTCATATAAATTACATTCTATACTTTTATAAATAGTATTATTAGTTTTTCCACAATAGTTTATATCAGATATATAAATTGATGATTTGTTTTTATCATATGCAATAGATCCTGTTACTTTAAAATCACTGCATAGTGATGATAATGTTTTAAAACTAAATGAATTATTATTTTTAAAATGAATTACTATTATTATTATGGATAATACTATCATTATAATAATAATAGCAATTATAATTATTGTTTTTTTGTTTTTTTTCTTTGATAATTCTTCACCATCTAAAATATCTTCAACACTTATATTAAAATCTCTGCTCATTTGTCTGATTAATAAAACATCAGGTAAATTTTTTCCATTTTCCCATTTTGATACTGCTTGATATGTTACACCATATTTTTTTGCTAAATCAGCTTGGGTTAAATTATTTTTCTTTCTTATTTCTTTAATAAATTGACCAATTTTTTCTGGATTCATAATCATCACCAACAAATTAATTATATCATATAATTATCATGTTAGAATAAAATCTAATTAAAATAAAAAAACATATAATAATATATGTTCTTAAAATTCATAAGTGGTGTTCCCGAGGTGATTCGAACACCTGACCGATCGCTTAGAAGGCGATTGCTCTATCCAGCTGAGCTACGGGAACAAATATTTCAACTGACATATGTAATTATATACTATTTTTTTAATAAATGCAACATAAATTAGTTAAAAAATAACTATAATTTATTAGAAATAATTGACAATAGACTATATTTTTGATACAATTTTGATGTTTTAAGGGCTTTCTTAAAACCGCACTTCTAAGGGTTAAAGAACTTTTATGTCACCTTTAAAGGCGTGTCTTATATTATTTTAAAGGAGGTAAATATGAAAGCTATAATTGTTACTGGTGGTAAACAATACTTAGTTTCTGAAGGCGATGAAATTTTCGTTGAAAAATTAGACGCAAATGAAAAAGAAGAAGTTACTTTTGATAACGTATTAATGGTTGATGGCACAATTGGAACACCTAATGTTAAAGGAGCTAAGGTAGTTGCTGAGGTTGTTAAACAAGGAAAACAAAGAAAAATTAGAGTTTTTACTTATAAAAATAAGACAAAAACTTCTAGAAGAACTAAAGGTCATAGACAACCTTATACTAAATTAACTATCAAAAAGATTGTAAAATAGTTATGATTAAAGTAAGTTATATTAAAGATAAATTAATTAAGGAAGTTAAAATATCTGGTCATGCTATGTATGATAGTTATGGTAAAGATATTGTTTGTAGTGCTGTTTCAACTCTTGTTACAACTACTATCAATAATATTATAACCTTAGATGAAAATTCTATTTGCTATGAAAATAGTTCTGGCTATATTTTAATTACTAATAAGGATAGTGAAATGGCAAGTAAATTATTAAATAATATGTTAGATATGTTAAGTGAACTTGCGAGTAATTATCCAAAAAACATTAAAATAGGAGGATAAGATTATGAAATTTTTAAAGTTAAATATTCAATTATTCGCTCATAAAAAAGGACAATCTAGTACTCAAAACGGAAGAGATTCTGAAGGTAGAAGATTAGGTGCTAAGGCTGCTGATGGACAAAGTGTAACAGCTGGTTCAATACTATATCGTCAAAGAGGAACTAAGATTCATCCAGGAATTAATGTAGGTATTGGAAGTGATGATACATTATTTGCAAAAATTGCTGGTGTTGTTAAATATGAAAGAATAGGAAAAAATAAAAAACAAGTTAGTGTTTACGAAGTAAAGTAGGCACTTTTTTTTTTGAAAAAACTATGCTATACTATATGTTAAGATAGAAAGAGAGTAGAAATTATGGGTGTGATAGTAGATTTCTTTATGGCTTTTCCTCTTATATTTAAATATGCTTTTATGGGTGTAAAAACTATAATTGATGCTATTACTAAGCCATTTAAAGCAGCATATAACGTATCCAGTGGACAGGTTGGAAAACTTTATCAAAGTGATGCAAGTACAGTAGGTGGCAAAGTAGATGGTAGTGCTACGTCAAATGCTGTTAAAAACGCATCTTTAAAACAAGAATCACAAAAAGAAGATAATAGTTTTTTAGGAAAATTGATGAAGTTGTTAACATCTGATATTTCAGGAACAGGTGCAGGTAAAGAAATATCACCTAAAATGGCTGCTAAATTAGAATTAAAAAAACAAGCCTTAAATAAAGAATTAGCTAATGATACTAAAAGATTAAAAGAGGGTAAGGTATTTCAATATGAAGCTAAAACAAAATCAGGTAAATATGTAAAAGATCAAATATTTGGTTTTTCTAAAGCTGATATTAACGCCTATTTATTAAATGAGGGATTAGAACCTTATTCTATTGAAAGTAATAAATATATTGATTTTTTATATGGCGATGGTCCCTTTAGTTCTAGAAGAATGAAAAATAAAGATTTAATATTTTTCTTAACTCAATTAGTAACTTATATTAAAGCAGGTATTACTTTAACTGAATCTATGAGAATTTTAGTTAATCAAAGTGGTAAAGATAGAAGAAAAAGAAGTATTTATAGTTCTATTGTATATGAACTTATTATGGGTACTGCCTTTTCAGAAGCAATTAACAAACAAGGAAATGTCTTCCCACCATTATTAATTAACATGTTAAAGGCAGCTGAAGCTACAGGTGAACTTGAAGAAACATTAGATGATATGGTTGAATATTATACAGAAATAGAGTCAACCAGAAAAGAAATGGTAAGTGCAATGACTTATCCTGCATTTATTACTGGTTTTGCATTTACAATTGTTGCTTTTATATTAGTCTATGTTATTCCTCAATTTAGTCAAATATATGAATCAATGGATGTTCAAATATCTGGTATGACATTAGTATTATTAAATCTGTCAGCTTTTTTACAAAATTATTTGTTAATGATGATATTGATAATTGTTGCAATTATTGGACTTATAGTATTAGTTTATAAGAAAGTAAAAGAAATTAGACAATTTATGCAAGTATTCTTTATGAAATTACCTGTATTTGGAAATATTATTATTTATAATGAAATGTCAATATTTGCTAAAACTTTTGCATCATTACTTAAGAATAATGTTAATATAACAGAGAGTGTTGATATTTTAAGTAAAATAACTAATAATGAAATATATAAAGAAATAATGATTAAAACAATAAATAATATTGCCGCAGGTGATAAAATATCTGATGCCTTTAAAGATCACTGGGCAATTCCAGAAGTGGCTTATAATATGATTGTTACAGGTGAATCTACTGGACAACTTGCTGAGATGATGAATAGGGTAGCACAGTTTTATCAAGAACAACATAGAAACATAATTGCAAGTTTAAAGAGTTTAATAGAGCCTATCATGATAATGACTTTAGCTGTAATGGTTGGGGCTATACTTATCGCAGTTATTGTTCCTATGTTTGATATGTATGATAAGTTAACTTTGGGGTGATTTTAATGGTTGTATTATTTGTAATTATTGGTATGTGTTTAGCATCATTTTATATGGTTTTAGCTACAAGAATGCCAAACAAAGAATCTATAGTAAAAGGAAGATCTCATTGTGATTCATGTAAGCATGAATTAAAATACTATGACTTAATTCCAGTAGTGTCTTTTATATTACTTAAAGGAAAATGTAGATACTGTCACAAAAAAATACCTGTTTTGACTGTATTAGTTGAAATAATAATGGGATTATTATTTGGTGCTGGGTATTATTTATATGGATTTTCTTATGAATTATATGCTTATTTAATAATAGTATCTTTACTTGTTATTATATTTATAAGTGATTTTAAATACTTAGTAATACTAGATTCTCCATTATTAATTGGTACTATTTTAATAATTGCTTTAAAATTCGTATATTTTGGTTATGTGGCTGGAATAAGATCTTTAGCTAGTGCGGTATTATTGTTTTTCTTCTTCTTATTAGTAAAACTAATTGGTGATAGAATATTTAAAAGAGAATCTCTTGGATGGGGAGATGTTAAATTTTCTGCATTCATGGGTGCAGTACTTGGTATTAGACTTGGACTTACAAGTTTAGTTATTGGTTCATTACTTGCAATGCCATATGCTTTATATTATATTTCAAAAAAAGAAGAAAAGGAAATACCTTATGGTCCTTTTCTAATTGCTGGAGTATTTATAACATTTGTATTTATGGATAAAATAAATTATTTAATTGATTTGTTATTATTAGTAAATTAAAATAAGTTAAGAATTTTTATTCTTAACTTATTTTTTTACAATATCAAGTAAATGTCTACTAGCTTCTAATAAACTAGGACGTTCACATATTTTAAAATGATAATTTAAATATATTTTAAATGTTTCATCATCCATTTTATTAATTTCTTTTTTTAAATATTCACTAGCTCCATCTTGAGATATAATTTTTATTCTAATTAAATTAGATTTATTATTTAATTCATTAATTGTATCTAATCTAACATATGAGTATAAATCATTATCTTTAGATATTATTTGAAAAGTATTATCAACCAATTTATTATTTATAGCATCTTTAATATAATTTTCTTTAAAACCATGGGTAATAATGGCATATTCATTCATACAATAAGAAATAAAAATTATACCATTATCTTTTAATACTCTTTTGGCTTCACTTAATGCTTTAAGTTTTTCTTCATTACTAATTAAATGATACATAGGACCAAAAAGTAATATAATATCAAAAGAATTATCATCAAACATAGATAAATTTGTTGCATTGCCTAAAAATGCAGGTATATCTTTATTTTTACTTTGTAATATTTTAATATTATGCTTAACTAATTCAACAGCTGTTATATCATATCCTTTTAATTTGAAATATATGCTATATTTACCAGTTGCAGCACCTATATCTAATATTTTAGGATTATCATAATTTTTTAAATATTCTTCAATATATTTAATTGCTGTTAAAAATTCAACTTGACCATGTTTATTATCAAGTCTTTTATCCTCTTTAAATTTATTATAATAGTTTATTAATTCTTTTTCATTCATAAAAATCACATAATTATCATAACTAAATATATAAAAAATAGCAATAAATTTAATTTTAAAATCATATTATTTTTTAGAGGGATTAATATGATGATAATTGATATATTATTAGTTAGTATATCTCTAGCAAGTGATGCTTTTGCAGTTTCTATTTGTAAAGGAATGACTTTAAAAGATAATAAAATAACAAAAGGATTAATAATTGGTTTTTATTTTGCACTATTTCAATTTTTAATGCCAATAGTAGGTTGCTTTTTTGCTAATTACTTTAAAGGAACAATTATTAATATTGATCATTGGATTGCTTTTATATTACTTGCTATAATTGGAATTAAAATGATAAAAGATGCTATTTTAGAAGAAAATAATTTAAATAGTAGTATAAATATAAAATCAATGATTCCATTAGCTTTGGCTACATCAATTGATGCTTTAGCTATAGGGATTACATTTTCATTTTTAAATATTAATTTAATTAATTCAGTTATAATTATTGGTATAGTAACATTTATAATGTCTTTGATTGGAACAGTAATAGGCAATAAAGTAGGTGAAACTTTTGGGAAAAAGGCACAAATATTTGGCGGTATAGTTCTTTTTGCTATAGGTTTAAAAATTTTGTTTGAACATCTTAATTTAATATAATATAATAGATATGGTACTTTAAGGTGAATTTATATGAAAGTTATTAAAGAAACTATATTAACTAATAATAAGGAAAATTTAAGATTATTAGTAGTATCTGATTTACATATTTGTAATAATAAAGATATATTAATAATGGATGAAATAATTATGTTTTTAAAAAATAATAAGTGTGATGCAATATGTTTAGTTGGAGATATTATTGATTCAACTAATTTTTTAAGAAATAATAATTATTTAACAAATAAATTAATTGATTTTATAAAAAAAATAGGACAAGAAGCATTAACCTATATTGTATTTGGTAATCATGATGTAGGATATATAAATAAAAATTATAAAAAAAACAAGAGTATAAAGTGGATGGATGATTATGAAACTTTAAAAAAATGCTTTATTGATAAAATAATTAATTTATCTAATGTTTTTATATTAGATAATAAAACTATGGAAATAAAAAAAGGATATACTATTAGTGGTATTATTCCATCGGTAAATTACGCTATTAAAATTCATGAAGATAAAGACGAAGATATTAATGAAGTGGATAATTGTGCTTTTTTAAAAAAACTAAATTCTAATAATGTAAATATATTGTTATGTCATTATCCTGACGTTATTAAAAGATTACATAGTAAGAGAGTATTATATAATATTGATGTTTGTATTGCTGGACATAATCATTCTGGTGCAGCCCAAATAACTATATTAGAAAAAATATTAAATTTGTTTAAACAAAATAATAGAGGAATTATAACACCAAATAAATCAATTAAATTAAACGAAACAAAGCAATTAAGAGGAAGAATAAAACTAGATAATAAAACACAATTAATTATTAATCCATCAATTAAAACACTATCAAATAGTGCAGGTTCTTTAAAATATTTAAATGGATTATTTTATAAAGGAATTACTCAAATTGAATTCAAAAAAAATAAGTCATAATGACTTATTTTTAATTTTCTTGTTCTTCTTCAATAGAAATAGCACCTGTAGGGCATCCATCAATTGCTTGAGCAAGAGCTTCGCTTTCAATGTTTTCTTGAGTTTTTACTTCTGAAAGCCCACTATCATCAAAATCAAAGTGTTCATCATCATTGCCAACACATGCACCACATCCAATGCATTTAATTTTGTCTACAACTATTTTTTTCATAATTACCATCTCCTGTAATAAGTATATCGTAAACTATGCATTTTTTCAAATAAAAAATAATTTAAAAATAAATAAAAATATGCTATTATTATATTATAGGAGTAGATAGATATGGAATCACGTATAAATAAATATAATAATAATGATAATTCAACTTTGTCTAGAACTAAGAAAAATCAGAATTTATATAGTGAAATTAACGATCTTAGGATGGATACTTTCGATGTTAATTCTAACTCTATGATAATTAGTAATAATGGAAAAACTATTGATATTGAAAAATTAAGAGATATGTTAGATAAAAAATATCGTGAAGAACCAAAAAGTAAATCACTAGTAAATATTGATGAGGATGAACATGACGATAAAATAGATTTAGATGAAACAAGAGAATATGATATTAATGAAATACTTTCTAAAGCTAGAAAAGAAAAAGAAAATGAAGATTATGAAGTAGAAAGATTAAAAAAACTTAGAAATACACAAGTTGATATATTAAGTGATTTGAATATCGAAAGTTTAAAAGAAGTAGAAAATGGTAAAGCTGTTTCTTTAGAAGAAGGCGATAAACTAAAAACATTAATTGATACTATTAATTTAACTGAAGAAACAAATGCAATTAAGAATATGGATCCTTTAGATATTTTATCTGATTTAAAAGGCGATGAGGATGAAACAAAGGTCGAAGGAGTTAATGAATTAACAAAAGAAATAATGCGCCAAGCTCTTAGTGATATGAAAGATGAAGTTAAACCAAAAGATGAAATAACAAGTATTATTAAAGATATTAAATCAGAATCTAATGAGGAAAAACAAGGTGATAATACAACAACAAATTTCGAAGATATGATTAATGAAGTATCTAATGATGACGAAGATGATAAAATAAAAACAAATACTGCCAAATTAGAAAATTTACAAGAAGAATTAAAAGGAATAATTGAAAAAGATAATAAAAAATCTTCTATTAATGAAGATAAGAAAGAAGATAAAAAAATAGAAAATTCATTTTATACTTCTTCATCAATTATTACTAAAGATGATTTTGATGATTTCAGTGATTTAAAAGATGAAATAACAGGAACAAAAATAATTATTAGAATATTAATATTTGTTGTTATAATTGCATTTATTTGTGGTGTTGTATTCTTACTTAATAGAATACTTGATTGGGGATTATTTTAAGTAATCTCTTTTTTTATTTAGCATAATATTTATAGATGAAAAGATTTAAAAAAATAAGATTTAAATTTAAAATTATGCCAATAGTTATATTAATTATATTATTATTAACTACTTTTTTCTTATGTTATATAAATAGTAATATAACTCCTAAATTACTTCAAATAAGTTCTAATTCTCTTGATACATATAATAATCATTTAATTATGGATTTTATATCTAATGATACATTATCAACTAGTGATTTAAATAATTTAATTGAATTAGTTAAAAATAATAATAATGAAATAATTGCCATAGATTATAATATAGAAAAATCTTATAAAGTACTAAAAATAATTACTGAAGGATTATATGAAATAGTATCTAATACTTCATATAAAGATATAACAGATTATGATTATGAAATAAAAGAAGATTTAGTATTATTTTATCCAATTGGATTAGCAAGTAGTTTTATCTATTTTAATAATTTAGGACCTAAAGTTCCGGTTAAAATTAAATTTTTATCTTCACTTGTCACTGGAATAACTACTAAAGTATCTAATTATGGTATTAATAATGTACTACTTGAAATATATGTTAATGTTGAAATAACAGATAATATTGTAATACCATTTAAGAGTGAATCATTACAAAAAAAGTATGATATATTATTATCATCTAAAGTAGTTATGGGAAATGTTCCATCATATTTAGGAGGAACAATACAAAACTCTAGTCCAATTCTTCAAAATTAATTAATTTACTTATTTATTTATAAGTGGTATTATATACTAAATAGGTGATTATAAATGGAAAATAATTTGTTTATAAATATGGCAATAGATACTGCTTTAGGTAAATATATAACCTTAAAAGAAACTAATGATTATTCTTTAGCAAAAGATTTTTTGGTATATGTTATTGGATTACTTTCTTATATTTATGGTGAAGAAAATATAATAAGTTTGTATGAAAAAAATGATGAAAGAAGTTTTAAGTATTTATTAAATAAATATAATGTTGATCCATATTATGCTGATAAATTTTATAGTGATTTTGATAAATATTATAATTTAAATATTAAAGCAAAAGCATTGGGATTAAATGAAAAAAATCCATATTTTATATATTTACAAGAAGATTTAATTAATATGTTTTTAGCTAAGTATCAAGAATTAAAATTTGATAAAAAGAAATTAGATAAGTTTAAAAATATGTTATTTATTCCAACAAGTGATGATAAATTTATTGTAGATTTTAATAATAAGATGGCTGATAATCCAAATTATATTTCAGAATATTATGATTCAAAAGTATACGAGGTTTTAAATCCTATAGATTTTACTTTAGAAAGAGAAAATGTTTTATCTCAAGAAGTATATGATGCCTTTGATTTAAGTAAGGATAAATTAGATAAATTGTCTTTTAAAGAATTAGAAAGTATTAATAATAGAATATATAATTATTTTAATGTAAGTCCTATAGAACCAAATGTAAATAAAAAAATTCTTGATAGAATAAAAAAAATGGATACTAGTAAATTAACAAAAAAGATTAATAATTCTAAAGTGACTAATTTCTTTATTTTTGTTATAATATTTTTGGTATTTGTAATTGTTGCAATACTAATTGGTTTAAAAATAGTAGGAGTTATATAATTATGGGAAAAATTATTAAATTAAATGATATTGAATATGAAGTAATAAACGACTATAAAGAAGGATTAGATATGGAAGCGTTAGAAGAAAAATTTACTGATTATTTTTATGATTATACATATGTTGTAGGTGATTGGGCTTATAATAAACTTAGATTAAAGGGATTTTATGATAAAAATGATCCTAAGTGTAATAAAATAAATAATATTGAAAATCTTGAAAACTATATCAACAATAATTGTGCATATGGTTGTAGATGGTTTGAAATAAAAAAAGTAAATAAGTAATTTACAATAAGTAAAAAAAGAGATTGAAACAATTTCTTTTTTTTGTTATAATTTTATAGTAGAAGAATAAGAGGGATTAGTATGCTAGAAAAAGTAGAGATTGTTAACAATGGAAATACTACAACTGTTGATTTGATTTCAGAGTTTGAAATAAAAATAAATGATCAAATAAGAAGAATAGTATTATTAACTGCTAATGAAATAGATCAAAATGGTTTAATAAAGATTTTGGCTACAGAAATATCTGATGGTAAGTTTGTTAGAATTAGCTCTGATGATGATTGGACAGTAGTAAAAAATGTTATGCGTTCTATTATTTCTTCTAGCAAGGGTGATTTTACATATACTAATACTTCTGATAGTATGCACTTTGAAGCAAGTGATGATTATGCAAGAGTAATCGCAGTTCAAGATAGTGCTAAACAAGCACTTGTTAAGGATTATGAAGATAATAAGCCTGAGGTAGAAAAAACTGAAGTATCTACTTCAGAAGAGGTAGTAGATTCTAATTCGGCAATTTATCCAACAGAAAGTGAATCTACACCAATTGGTTCTGAAGTTGTTCCAGGAATATCTGAAACTCCAGTAGTTAGTGAAGCAAGTGCTGTTGTAGAAGAATCTACTTCTCCTGCAAATGAAGAAAGTAGTGCAAAAGTTGAACCAGTTCAAGAGGAAGTTGTTGCAGCACCTGTACAAGTTCAAGAAGATTCTTCAGCACAAGAGGTAGTTGCAACACCAACTGCTGAAACTGCGCCAGAAAACTCAAGTGAAGAACAAGCAATTGCTGTAGAAGATGCACCAGTAGTTAATGAAGAAGTTTCCAAAGTAAATGAAGAAACTGTTTCTGAACCAGTTAAAGTTGAAAATAGTACTCCAGTATCAAATGAAGGAGATGCAGATGCAAGAACTGAATTAATTAATGATATTATTGCAGCTGTAGATAAATATATTGCTAAAAATGGTAATAGCAATGCAAGTATAAAAGATCAAATAGCTAAAATGCAAGAAGAATTGAATAAAATGCAAGAAACTATTAATTAATAGTTTCTTTTTTTATTGAATATTTTTTAAAATAATATTATATAATTTATTAGTGATATATATGAATAATATATTAAAATATTATTATAATTTTAAAAATATTGAAATATTTCCTATTGATTCTAATTATCTTATAATGGATGAAAAAAATTATACTTATTTATTTTATAAAATTGATAAGAATATTAATATTAACTTTATATTAAATATATTAAATAAAATAAGAAAGCCAAATTATTATGGAAATTTAATACTTAATACTTTGAAAAACTATATTAGTAAATATGAAGATAACAATTATATTCTAATAGAAATAAAAGGAATTATAAATGAGGAAATAACATTAAACGATTTAATAAATAATAATATAAAATATCGTTATTTAGGAAATGAAAAAAATATAAATTTAATAGATTTATGGTCAAAAAAAATAGACTATTTAGAATATCAAATATCACAATTATCTAAAAATAAACAGGAAGTATTAAATACTTTTACTTTTTATAGTGGACTTGCAGAAAATGCAATTAGTTTTTTAAATGTTAATAAAATTAATTATAATAATACACATAAAACATTGACTCATACAAGAATATCTTGTAATCCATTAGTATTAGACTATTATAATCCAGTTAATATATTAATAGATTATGATATTAGAGATTATGCTGAATATATTAAAAGTAAAGTATTAAAAAATGATGATATTTTAAAAGATATTATATATATTTTAGATAATGCTTCTTTATCTATAGATGATGTAAAATTGTTTTATGCAAGATTAATGTTTCCAACACTATATTTTGATTTAATTGAAGATATTCTTCTTAACAATATAGAAGAAAAAGAAATAGATCCGTATATAGAAAATATAGAAAGATATATAAATATGTTAAAGGATACATATTTGGAAATAAAAAAAAGAGGAATATACATAGATATTCCAGATTGGATTAAAAAGGAGAGTTAACTACACCTTTAATTTCCGGTATTTCTTGTTTTAATGTTTCAAATATACCATTTTCAATTGTTACATCTGCCATTGAACATCCTTGACACATACCAAGAAGCTTTATATATACGTATCCATCTTCATATTTTATGAATTCTAAATCCCCACCATCACCAAGTAAGTATGGTCTAATGGTATCTAAAATTTCTTTTATTTTATCAATTATATTATCATTTTTTGTATCTTTCTTATCTTTTTCCATAATTATTTTCCTTTCAGAATATATTATAAACAAAAAAATAGACAATGTAAATTAATAAATGTTATAATTAACTTGTAGGAGTAATTGTATGAAACAGTATAAAGTAGGAGAAATAATAAAATGCAAAGTTAGTGGAATAGAACCTTATGGAGTATTTGTTAGTATTAATAAAAAATTCAACGGATTAATTCATATTTCAGAAGTATCTAATGAATTTGTAAGAGATGTTAATGATTATGTTAAGGTAGGAGAGAAAATATTTGCTAAAATATTATCTATTGATACTAATGATAATCAAATGAAATTATCTATTAAAGATATTGATTATGCCAATAGTGGTATTGAAAGAGATGCAATAGATACAACACAGGGTTTTAAATTACTAAAAGAAAATTTACCAATATGGATGGATGAAAAAATAAAAGAAATCAATGAAAAAAGGAAAGTTTGACTTTCCTTTTATTATATTTTAAATATTTCTATTAAACTTTTAAATAAATCAGCTATACTATTAAATATAGTAACAATTATGTTTTCTTCTTTTTTTGCTTCTTCTTTTACTTCTTTGTCGGAATCTGTTTCAATTTCTTTTACAGTATCAACAATCTTAGAATCTTCTTTAACATCTTCGCTAACTTTAATAGTTTTAGATAATTCTTTAGTTTCTACTTTATTTTCTACTTTAGTTTCAATAACTTCATCTTTAGTATCAGCAATTTTTTCTTCAACAACTTCATCAGTTATTTTTTCTTGTTTCTCTAATATTTCAAGTGCTTTACTATATGTAGATGTTTCAATATTTTCAGCATTTGCATTAACAACATCTGGATTTTCGAAACTGATTGTAGTTTTACCAACTTTGTTAGCTTTAAATACTACAGAATATACAACAGTATCAGTTTTAATACCATTTTCCATAGTAAAGTCTAACCCAGCAATACGATAATTACCATCAGTAATGAAGTTACCATCAAATGCATATGGTTTTGAAATAGGTGTTGCGGATACATATGTTAAATACATAGGATCATACATTATATCTCCACCTAAGGCAACAATACCTTCTTCTACATCTTTGATATTATCTACTTTAACATTTAAAGTAATCATATCATCATTATACATTGTTGAATCACCAATAATTGATACATTAGCACTTTGTGCATTAACCATTGTTGGAGCAAGTGCTATAACTCCCGATACAAGTAAACTTTTAAAAATATTCTTTTTCATATAAATAACCCCCCTTTATTTCTTTTATATGAAATTAATTTATAAGTAAAATATTACAAAAGTCAAACCCCTTTAAAGTTCTTTCCTTATAAATTGACAACATTATAGCATATTTTTTTGCTTGTGTCAAATTTGATATAAAAAAATAAAAAGTAAGGACCTTTCTTAATATATTATATGTAAATATATATATAATTATTCAATGCTATATTTAGTTTTATTTCTTACTATTTTTGTTTCATAAAATGCCTTCATCATTTTATAAAGTTCATATATATCTTTTGTTGAGCAAACCTCTAAAGATGAATGCATAGCAAGCTGAGATATACCAACATCAATTGATAATACACTTACATGTCTTAAACTAATTCCACTTAGTGTTGAACCTTTAGCTATATCATTTTTAGCGGTTGAGTCTTGATATTTTATTTTGTGTTTTTTACATATTGTTTTTATAATTGATGAAGATAGGGCATTTGTTGTTGAAGATAATTCTTTTATTATGGTAAATCCATTACCAAGATATGATATTGCTGTGTCATCAGCATATTCTTTATGATTAGGGTGTATAGCTTGGGTATTATCTGAACTAATTATAAATGAATTAGCCAAAGCAGTAGCAATATCTATTTTAAGAGTTGAAGAAACTCTTTTTAGTGTATCTATTAAGAAGTTACTATCTGCGCCTTCTTCAGTTAAACTTCCAATTTCTTCATTATTAAAACTACAAAAAACTTTAATATTATTATCTTTAGAATCTAAAAATGCCATGAGTGATGAATATACACTAGTTAAATTATCAATTCTTGGTGATATTAATAATTCTTTGTTAATACCTATATTTGTTGGATTGGTAGTGTTATATGCGAATAAATCATAATCTATTATATCTTCTTTTATTGTTTCTTTTAATATATCATTCCAGGTCTTTAAGTTTTTTGTTAAAGAAAGTATTGGTTGCATATCTGTTTGCATATTTAAATCTAAATTAATATTTGCAGTATCATTTTGATGAATAGCAACACTGGGAATAATAAGCATTGGTTTTTTAAAATCTATGATTTTGGTTTCAAGTATATTATTTTTTTTGATAATTATTCTTCCGGATAAAGAAAGTGGATGATCTAGCCACCCGTAATTAAGTAAACCACCATATGGCATAACATTATATTTTAAATAATTATCTTTAATATAAGCACCATTTGGCTTTAATAAAAGAGAAGGAGTATCCAAATGAGTAGTTATAATAGAAAAAGAATTGACTATAATTTTTGGAATAATAAAAGCAATTATACTTGCATCATTTCTAACTATAAAAAATTTATTACTATTAAAATTCCAAATATTATTTTCAAATAGTTCTATAAATCCATTTTTAATTAGCATATCTTTAATTTTTTTTACACAAGTAAAAGAACAACTTGAATCTTTTATAAAATTAATTAAATTATCATTAAATTTTTCATTATTCATATTATTAATATGAATATTTTTTTTAAAATTATTCATAAGAAAAGTAGAGCAAAAAAAAGAAAAGCCATAAAGGCTTTAACTTTCAAATGGTGCTCCGTTGGAGATTCGAACTCCAGACCCTTTGATTAAAAGTCAAATGCTCTACCAACTGAGCTAACGGGGCATATAAATAAAAGATGGCTGCCTCGGGTGGACTCGAACCACCGGAATGTCAGAGTCAAAGTCTGATGCCTTACCACTTGGCTACGAGGCAATAAGAATGGTGCCCGAGGCCGGACTTGAACCGGCACGAGTTTTAATGCTCGCAGGATTTTAAGTCCTGTGCGTCTACCTATTCCGCCACTCGGGCGGGCACGTCTTTTATAAGACTATTAAAGTATATCGCATTTTTTTGTAAATATCAAGCATAAATTAATATTTTTTAATAAATTAATTGACAAGCAATTTTTAAATGTGCTATAATCTATTTGTTGCTGAAGCAAGTAACATGGAGGAATACCCAAGTTGGTTGAAGGGACTGGTCTTGAAAACCAGCAGGTCGTGCAAGCGGCGCTAGGGTTCGAATCCCTATTCCTCCGCCATTTATTTT
>JAFUTV010000031.1 GCA_017484125.1 Bacilli bacterium | reverse complement strand
TATTTCAATCTTTAATTCATATGAATATTTATTAAATTTTTGTCCTTTTGTAGCCATAAAAATAACACCTCACTTTCTTGAGATGTTATTTTATCAAAAATCACTTTTTTATTAAAGTGTACAAAATAGGGTTCACTTCATTATAAAGTAACTTTTATAATTTATACCTTATTAATTAAGCATTATAACTATTTAATACTTCATTAAATTTAGAAGCAAATGTAGAATCATTCATTGCTTGTTTTACTTCAGCTTCAGTATAATAATAATGAGAAGTATACTCAAGTACAAAATAATTAGTTAATTGTGTAGCTATTGGTGTTGATAAAGTTTCATCTATATAAAAACTATAATTTTCATTATTTAAATCATTTATCATAAATCCAACTAATTTTTCTTTTAAATCTACTCCCATATTATCTACACCATATTCTGCTTCATCTTGAGTAAATTCATAGTATTCACCTTTTAATTTTTCAATTAATTTAGTTCTACCATAACTAGGTTCATTATTGTAAATATTTTTTGCCATATCAACTGCTGCTTGTTTCCATAGGTCTGCTGATACTTTCTTCATAGCATAATTAATATTTTCTGTAGTAAAACCATTATACTTTAAAGAAGATTTAACACTATAACGACTAGTAGTATAATTATATTCCTTAGCATCTTTTAAACTTCTTTTAGCAAAATTTAAAGCATTTTTATTAGCATCTATTTTAACATTTTTCATAGCATAATCAACTTCAGCTTTAGTAAATTTATAATAATTAATTAAGCCATCTTTTAATGATTTCTCACTATAAGTAGAATCCCCACGAATTAATGATTTTACTAAATTTTTAGCTTTCTTTTTATAATTCATATTAGCTGTTTCAATAATTTTTGTTGCATCTTTTTTGCTAAATTGATAATAAATTAATTGATCAATAAAATATTGTTTTCCATAATTATTATAATCAGATTTTTTCCAATTATCTTTTGCGTATTTAGTAGCCAAATCAATATAATTAAATTTTCCTTTTTTAATAGCATATTTTGCTTCAGATTCTGTAAAATTATAACTGTTGATTAATTCTTTTTTTAAACTCTTTTCACTATTAAGTGAATAACTCATTATGCCTTGTGCTCTTAGTAAAGCTTGTAAATCATATCTAATATTTTTAGTAGCATTTTTAACTTGTTTAGAAGTAAATAAAGCATTATTTAAATTATTTGTTAAATTATTTTTACTAATACCATAATTTTCTAAATCGTATCTATCATATACTCTTGCATTTGCATTATAATCAATATTAGCATTTTTCATTGCATAATTGATTTCCTTCTTAGTAAATCCACTACTTTCTAAATATTGTTTAACAAATTTTTCACTAGTTATATTATTTTTTGCATATTTTAAAGCTTCTTTTTTATAATTAATACCCGCATTTTCTGCTCCGTATGTTGCGGCTTTTTTTGAATAACCATAATATTGTAATTCACTAATTAAACTTTTCTTACTATATCCAAAATCACCTGATACTAATTCTTTTGCTTTTTTAACTGCGCTTTTTTTAGCTTTTGCTAAAGATACTGTTTTAGCAGAAATAGTAGCATATTTTCCGTATTTTGTCTTATTGTTATAATAATAAATATATCTTATTTTATAATAATAATTTTTCTTTGCTTTTATTTTAGTATCATAATATTCGTTACCATAAGGTAGTGCAATTCTTTCATATTTTCCATCTTTTGAAGTTGATCTATATACTTCTACTGGAAATTCACCACCATCATTTGTCCAACTTAGTTTTATACCATTATCACTTGCAACTGCAGTTAAATTAGAAATTTTAGGAATTTTATTTTTAAATGAAAATTTAAACCATTTACTATAATATGTTTTATCCCCTACAGTTTTATAACTTCTTACTTGATAATAATACTTTGTGTTAATTTTTACATCTTCATCATTATAACTATTGTATTCAGTTTTTATTTTCTTGCCCCAATTTTTATTATCTGTACTCTTTTTAATTTGATATCCTGTTGCATATACATCTGAAGACCAATAAAATGAAAGTGAATTGCCTACGTTGTCTAATGTTACCTTAGAAATATCACTTAAAGTAGTCATTTTTGATACAACATTAGAATATTTTCCACATGTTTTATCTACAATACATGCTCTTACTCTATAATAATATGTTGTATTTGGAACTCCAGTTTTATCTAAATATGTTCCTTCAACATGAAGGATTCCAATTTTGTTCCATTTCTTTTTATTAGTACTTCTATATACTTCATAGATACTTGCATTTTTTACATATGCAACATCTATAGTACCAATAGATATATTACTATTAGATTTTTCCTCCTTTGTTAGTGTTATCTTTGGTGCTTTTACACTTGTTTTAGCACTTACCACACTAGGTGCAAATACCATCATGAATGCACTAAAAATAATTGCCATCATTAAAATGACTTTTTTACTTTTCATATAAACTCTCCTTCTTTCTATATTCATAAAATATCACTTAAAAAAAGTGAAGTCAATAGACATATTATTTTACGTCAATTATTGACAATCACTTCCATTTGCCTTTGTTAATAAACCTGTGCAATCTTTATCATAACATAAGAATTTATCTTTATAATAAAAATCCACCCCATTATCTAAAGATAATTTATCACCTTCGGTTTTATATGTACCTTTTGTCTCAGTTGCAGATAAATTATTTAAAGATTTATCATAAACATAGTTTTTATCACTTATAATTAATTTATCAACAACTTCATTCATCATTGTAGACTTAATACTAACAACACCACTATAACTTTTAATACTTTTTTCATAGTCATTTATGTTATTATCACTTTTATAATAAATAGTTATCATCTTTGAGGCATTTTCTATCTTATCAATAATATCATATGATTTTAAGTCAGTAATAGTATTAATATATGATGTTATATTATTTAAATCAATTTCACTTATTTCATCAGTTAAAATAACTAAAGATGATGGAACGTCACTAAATCTACACCATGTTCCTTCAAATTTCGATGAACAACCAGATAATACCATACCAATTAATAATATAAACCCTACTTTTAACTTTTTCATTATTATCACCATCTTTATTTTAACACATAACAAATAAAAAGAGAATTAAATTTCCATTAATTCTGCTTCTTTTTCTTTTTCCTTTTCATCAACTATTTTATTATATTTATTTATTAAATCTTGAACATCTTCTAGTGAAGACTTTTCTTCATCTTCAGGAAGTTTTTCTTTTTTAATATCATTATTAGCATCTTGTCTAATATTTCTTAAAGCAACCTTAGCTTCTTCAGCTAATGTTCTAGACTGTTTAACATATTCTTTTCTTGTATCCTCTGTTAAGTTAGGTACGTTAAGAATAATTATTTCACCATTATTTGTTGGAGCAATACCAATATTTGCCTCATTTATTGCACGTTCAATATCTTTTAAACAACTTACATCATAAGGTTTAATAATTAATTGTTTAGCTTCTGGAACATTAACATTAGCAAGACTTTGAATTGGTGTTGGATTACCAAAATAATCAACCATAATTCCATTTAACATAGATGGATTAGCTCTTCCAGCTCTAATATTCATATATCTTTTTTCTAAATTTTCAATTGCCCCTTGCATTTTCTTTTCAACTTCATTAATATTCATAAAATCAATCCATTTCTATACTTACATTATAATCTAATTCACTTGTTTTTACAACCGTGTTAATAATAATTTTACCAGTCTTAGATATTGATAATTTATACTCTTTTGATAAAGTGGCATCTATATCAACATCAGCATCATTATTAATATATGATCTAATTTTACTTCTTATTTCTTGATCAGTAACATTTTCATTTTTCATAATATCTCTATTTGCTAAAATATTGCCACTTGATAAATCAAATACGTAATAATCTAAACTCGAATTTGTTGCCTCATTATCTTCAAAAAAATATTTATTAACAGTTAATGACAAATATTTAGAAGTTTCTACAACATTATATTCAATCATTTCTATTTTTTCATCATCAGGTATAGAATTAACTTTAATAGAAGCCATTTCTTTATTTAATTTTTCTTGTAAATTTTTGGCATCTGTTGAATTAATATTTATAATGATGTCTTTATATACTAAATCTTCATGATTATCTAACATATATTCATTAGTAAAATATACATAATTTTTACTATCATCAATTTTTATTTTCTTAATTTCAGTTCCACTTTTATAATCATTTGACTTGTTTTGAGAAGATGTTTTATTACTTATTAAATAATATCCCCCAAAACCAATTGCTAATACAATAACAATAAAAAGTATTATGCTACCTATATTTTTTTCTTCTCTATTCATTTACTTTACCTCTTTAAAATAAATACTAAGTCTATTTTTAAATGTTTGAATTCTTTCTTGTACCCAATAATCTTTTGGATTTACATTATTTCTTTCAATTGCTGTTTCATCATCAAAAAAAATAATTTTACCATCTTTTATGATAACAAGGGCTGGTGTAGATAATCTAACAACACCTGTATCAAGCTCATATAAATAATCACTAAGAATACTTTCTAATTCTCTATAATACTTAGTATATTTAGCTCTATCTTTTGCTAAATCATAATAATATATAGTTTTAATATCATTTTCTCTTGCAGCTTCATTTAAGTATCTAGCATAATATTTCGACCAATCATTTGATGAAAATCCCATATATATAATACCAGTTTTATTTTTTATTATATCCACTGCTTCAGATCCATATATATATTTAAATGGATTATTTTCTCCAATATAATATTCTTGACTAAATCTTTTAGCATCCGTTATTCCTTTTTCACTAGCGAAATCTTTTTCGCCAAGATAAATAAATGCTCCAATTAAAATAGCAAATAAAACAAAATATATTATTGCTCTTATATATTTTTTCATATCTTTCTACATCCTTACTTCTAGAATAATTATAGTAAAAAAAAAGTACTAAGTCAAACTATAGTACTTTTTTGTTTACACTAATATTAATTAGCAGCTTGAGAAACTTGTTTAGCAACTTCTTCAGCAAAGTTTTCTTCTCTATGCTCCATTCCTTCTCCAACTTCATATCTAATCATAGATTTAAGTTCTGAAGAATTATTCTTTAAATATGTTTTAACATCAATTGAATCATCTTTAATGAATAATTGATCTACTAAACAATTTTCCTTATAGAATTTTTTCATTCTACCTTCAACCATTTTTTCAGCAATATCTGCACTCTTTCCTTCATTCATTGCTTGTTCTTTTAATACTTTCTTTTCAGAGTCGATATCACTTTGTGGAACATCACTTTCAAATACATATCTTGGTTTCATAGCAGCAGCTTGCATTGCCACATCTTTAGCAACATCAGCATTACCGCTTACAACTGTTAAAACTGCTATTTTACCACCCATATGTAAATAAGTTCCAAATGACTCATCATCATTTTTTTCTACTACTTCAAATCTTCTGAAAGATAATTTTTCTCCAATTTTAGCAGTTTTAGCAACAATGTAATCAGAAATACTTGTTCCATCAACATTTAATGCAAGAGCTTCATCTAAAGTTTTAGCTTCACTATTTAAAATAGCTTTACCAATATTATCAACTAATTCTTTAAATTCATCATTTTTACTAACAAAATCTGTTTCAGAATTTACTTCTAAAATAACAGCTTTGTTATTATCTACAAATATATTTGCTAATCCTTCAGCAGCAATTCTTGATTGCTTCTTTTCAGCTTTAGAAATACCTTTTTCTCTTAGCCAATCGCTTGCAGCATTAATATCACCATTATTTGCTTCTAATGCTTTTTTGCAATCCATCATCCCTGCACCAGTTTTATCTCTTAATTCTTTTACTAGTTCTGCACTTATCATAAATATTCCTCCTTCTTATTTATTTAATACACTAATTAATTCATCTTTTTTCATTGTAGAATAACCTTTAATTTTAGCATCTTTGGCCATAGCTTTTAATTCAGTTAAAGTTTTAGAAGATAAATCTTCTTTTTCTGCTTTTTTAGTTTTCTTTTTTTCTTCTTTTACTTCAGAAACTTCTTCTTCTTTTACTTCTTCTTTTTTAACTTTTTCTTTAACTTCTTTAACTTCTTGTTTTTTAGGTTTTTCTTCTTTTTTAATATTATCTTGAGTTTCAGATGTTTCAATTTCAGAAGAATAATCAATAACTTCTAAATTATTTGCTTCACAAATAGCGTTAGTTAATGCACCTAAAACAACTTTAACAGATCTTACTGCATCATCATTTCCTGGAATAACATAATCTACATCATCAGGATCACAGTTAGTATCTACAATACCAAATACTGGAATATTTAATTTTCTTGCTTCTTTAACAGCATTAGCTTCCTTTTTAGGATCTACAATAATCATTGCTTGAGGTATTTTTTCCATTTCTCTAATACCACAAAGTAATTTATTTAATTTTTCATATTCTTTTTTAATTTTAATTACTTCTTTTTTAGGAAGAGCTTCAAATGTTCCATTTTCTTCCATTTTTTCAATTTCTTCAAGTCTTTTTACTCTTCTTCTAATAGTTCTAAAGTTAGTTAGAGTTCCACCTAACCATCTTTCAATTACATAATATGATTTACTTCTTAAAGCATTCTCTAAACTTGCTTCTTGTGCTTGTTTTTTAGTACCTACGAAAATAAATGTACCACCATTTTTAGCAATTTCACTCATTTTTTCATAAGCTTCTTCCATGCACTCCATTGTTTTTTGTAAATCAATGATATAAATATCATCTCTTGAAGTATAAATATACTCCCTCATTTTTGGGTTCCATCTTTTAGTTTGATGACCAAAATGTACCCCAGCTTCTAATAAGTTACTTATTGAAACTACTGCCATTTTTAACCACATCCTTTCGTTATTTCACCAAGCCTCGTCTTCTTAAATCTTCACAAAAGTATGGCATCTTTTGCACTAGAAAATTTAATCAGAGTACTTTGAATATTAGCTTCTTTAAAAGAGCCATAGGTATTGTATCAAAAAGAAGTAGAAAAAACAAGAGATTTAAAGCAATATTTTGATTTTTATTTTATCATAATATTACCATGATATCTTTGATTATATTCCCTAATAAAATCTTCAATTAAAATATTGTTTTTATTGTCAGATATGATATTTAATACAATATTTTCAATATCATAATCATTTAAAATGCCAAATACTCTACTTTTTAATTTACTAACACTTTTATCATTAATTTCATCTTTTACATTAACAAATAAAGTATTATCTGTATAAAATATATTCATATTATCACCAAAGATATACTATCACTTTATGTAAATATGTTGTATAAGTTCGACAAAATTTATCAAAAAAGTGTTATAATGTTTAAGGTGATATATATGCGCGTTTTTATTAGTATTTTAGCGAATAAATTAATAACTTTAATATGTAAAATATTTAAAAAGAATGGAACACAGTTCCCAGGTAGTTTTGTTTATGATCATATAGATAAACATATTTTAGATAAAATTAAATATCCTAAATACACTATTGCAGTAACTGGATCTTCTGGTAAAGGTTCAGCTTGTATACTTATTAAACATATTTTAGAGGATGCTGGATATTCTGTTGCATTAAATGAATCAGGATCTAATGGAATTAATGGTTCTATTTCCATGATATTAAATAATTGCACATTATTTGGTAGATTTAAAAAAGATGTTTTACTTTTAGAATGTGATGAAAGACATTTAAAATTAATTTGGCAAAAGAAAAAACCTGACTTTTTCTTAATTACTAACATAACAAGAGATCAACCAACAAGACATGGTACACCACAAGTAGTATATAATGATGTAACAAGTATTATTGATGATAGTATTCATTTAATAATAAATGCTGATGATCCTTTTGTTTCTAGATTAAAACTTACTCATAAAGGCAAATTAACAACATTTGGTATTGATAAAATGAAAGATGATATTAAAAAACCATTACTTAATAATATTGATTTTGCTTACTGCCCTATTTGTCATAAAAAATTATCTTATGCATATTATCATTATGGACACCTTGGTAGTTTTAAATGTCCAAATAATGATTTTGAAAGAGGCATACCTGATTTTGTTGCAACTGATATAGATTTAGATAAGCAAAATATTAAAATCAATAATAATGACGTTTATATCAATAAAAACGTTATATATGCTGCTTATGCTACAATTGCTGCTTATGCTGTTTGTTCATCTATTAAAATAAGTGAAGAAAAAATAATTGATTCTTTAAACAATGATAAAGTACCTAATTCTTTAGGTAGAGAATTCACATATAAAAATCATAAAATTATTATGCTTGAAACTAAAAATGAAAATAATTTATCATACTATCAAGGATGTAAATACATACATGATCAAAAGGGATTAAAAAGTGTTATATTAGGATTTGAAAGAGTTTCTAAAAGATATAAAGAATCAGATCTTTCATGGTTATATGATATTAATTTTGAATTATTAGATGATAAAAATATTGATAAAATATTTATATTTGGAAGATTTAAATATGACTTAGCAACAAGATTAGAATATGCTAATATTGATAAATCAAAAATAGTTTTAATAGATAATCCAAATGAATTAATGGATATTGCCGTATCTAAGACTAAGGGAGATATATATACAATGATTTGGTATGATATGGTTGATACCATCATGAATAAGGTTGGTGTATAAAATGATTAAAATATTACATTTATATTATGATTTATTAAATTTATATGGTGAAAATGCTAACGTAAGAGCACTAGTAAAATCTTTAGAAGAACAAGAAGTTAAAGTAAGAGTTGATTTTAAATCATTAGAGGATGATATTAATATATTAGATTATGATTTTATTTATGTAGGTTCTGGAAGCTATGAAAGTTTAACTCTAGCAAAAGACAATATAAAAAAATTAAGTAAAGATATAAAAAAATTTATTGATGACAATAAATATATATTATCTACAGGAAATTCCATAGAATTATTTGATAATATACTAAATTATAAATCAAAAAGAGTTGATTTTAGAATTGTTGGTGAACAAGTATATACATTTGATAACATAGATAAGTTAATAATAGGTTTTCAAAATAGAGATAGTGTTATATATGATGTTAAAGAAACTCCTTTATTTCAAGTTAAAGAAGGTACAGGGTATGAGCCTAATATATTAAGTGAAGGAATTAAACATAATAATTTTTATGGAACATACCTACTTGGTCCAATACTTGTTAGAAATCCCTATTTTTTGGAATATATAGTAAAAAATTTATTAGAATCTAAAAATATTAAATATAAAAAAATAAAAGAAGGCATATCATATACTGCATATGAAGAATTCATTAAAAACTTTGTATTAAATAAATAAAACACATTCAATTTTGATTGAATGTGTTTTTCTATTTTATTCTACGACTAATTCAAATGGATTATCAATTGTTCCTACATTTTCTGTATTACAGTTAATACATAATACATTTGATTTTAAATAAGCTGCTGGATATGCATAGTTAGTTTGATAATCATATACATAAGTATAGCTAATACGTTGATTAGAATATACTATATGTATTGCACTAACATTATATGGAGTTAATGTCCATATATTCTTATTATTTAAATACATCCAACTTGATGTTAAACAAACATTATTATATCCAGTAGTATTCCAATTTTGCATTTCTTTTTCTAAACATGTAGTTCTATTTTCTCCGTTTGCAATTGAGTATGCAAAATCTGATGCATAAGGCAATGCCACCTTTCCAGTCCATGTATCATGTACTGGATTATTTCTTTCATAAGAATAAATGCTTGATGCTAACACTGAATCAATTGAATTACCACCTAATTTCCATGCTGCATCATCAATTAATTCACTTCCTACAAATTTTTGATTATTACTATTTATACTTTTCATTAAACTAGAAATATTCCAATTACTAGTACTACTACTATTACCATGAAATGCAACATTTCCAATTGTTTCTGCTCTTACTATTTTTGCCCTATTAGTTTCTTCCGTACCATGGGTATTTGAATTAAATACACCTATAACTCTCCAGTTTTCATAAGATCCATCACTTAATCTAAAATTAACATAATTTGCTGGAGCTGTTCCTGTATATCTCATGTTATGATCATCAGTTAAATCATCTTGAACTATTGTTTCACTATCTTCTAAACTCTTTAGATATGTTACAAAATTAACCATTCTATAAGCAGTAATACTACAAACACTACCATTTTTATTGTTATTATTAGATATAGTAACATTTTGAGCACTTGTTTGATCTATACCAGTTAAAATATTGATTGAATAATCATTAGTGCAAGATGCACTATAAATGGAGTATCCTTCACTTGGAGTAACAGTAATTTCATGAGATTGTCCATAAATAAATGTTAATTCTTCTTCACTAACACTTACATTATTTAATACAAATGTAACACTATAAGTTACATCTTCCCATTTAGCATATATATTGTTTAAAGAATCCGTTATTTGAGTATCTTCACTAACTTCATTAGTTAATTCTTCATCACTATACCATCCTTTAAATACAAAATGTTCTCTAGATGGTGTTGGAATTTCTCCAATTGTTTCACCAACATTTTTTAATATTTTATTTTCTTCAACATAACCACCGTTAGCGTTAAGTGCAACAACATGAGTGGATTTATTTAATGTTGCAACAACAGCAATTTTTCCTTTATATTCTTTATCAGCAGATTGTTCTGCAGTTGAGTCATAATCAATCCATAATCTTATATTATATGTTTTTTCTTGATTAGGTATTAAAGAAGATGAATATAATATTCTTGAATCACTAACATTAGTATTAGCAATTTGATTAGTTGATTCTTTTGTACCTAAAACAAATGAATCCATTTCATTTACTTTTACTCTTATATAATCAACACCCATTGTTGATGAATTTAATGTTTCTAAATCAATATTAAAATCAGCATTATAATTACATATATTTTTTACTTTAAAAGTAAATGGTGTTAGCTTTGATCCAGCATTATCAGTCATTGGATAGGCATCAATAATACTAATATCATCACTTTCTTGGGTAAATGTTAATTCAAAACATTCTGAACTTACAAGGTTTACACCATTTTGAGTAAATGTCATTAACCAATAAGCATAAGATGTTCCAATAATAACTGTTAAGATTAAAGCAATTAAAACAATAATTAAAACTTTTTTCTTTTTCATACGTCTCTACCTTCCTATTTTTAATTATACTATAAATATAAGTTAGTTAGCAACGACATATAAACTAATTAATGTAAAGTTTTTACTATTTTTAATAATTATTTAAAAAATATAGAAGTTTTAATCTTCTATATTTTTTCTAATTGAGTAAATACATCCACAATAATCCTGACGATATAAATTATATTCTTTTGATAATTCTATACTTCTTTTATAACCATTTTTCTTTTTAAAATCAGAATACAAATACTTAATATTATATTTATCTTCTAAAATCTTACCTATTTCATTTAATACTTGAGAATTCTTATAAGGGCTAACAGTTAAAGTAGTAGCAAAATAATCATATCCTAACTCTTTAGCCAACTTTGCAGTATATTCTAATCTTAGATTGTAACATTTATGACATCTAATTCCACCTTCTAAAATATCTTCAAGTCCTTTAACTAAGTCATGATACTTATCATTATCGTAATCACAATCAATAATATCTAGTTTATTAATAGTTTTAAATTCCTTAATGAATCTTATTTCTTCTTCTTTTCTTTTTAAATATTCCTCATAAGGTTCAATATTAGGATTATAATACAAAATAGTAATATCAAAATATTTATTTAATCGTTCTATAACTGCAGAAGAACAAGGTGCACAGCAACTATGAAGTAATACTTTAGGAACATAATCTAAACTATTAATAATTTCATCTAATTTAATATCATAATTAATTTTGTTCACTGGTTGGTTTGTTGTCTTTTGTATCTTCATTTTTTTCTTCTTCTTTCTTTAATTTTTCCTCTTCTTCTCTTTGAATAGATGCATAACTTCTAAAATAAGAACTTCCTTCAATTGAAGAGTCAAGGTATAGTATACCACTTTTTTCTTCAAAATTACTAATTGTAGATGAAATAATATCCATATAATTGTTTAGTTTCTTTATATTAACTATATTTATATGTACGGTATTACCATCATTCATTCTTAAAATAAATCTTTCATCATCCATAGACTCACCATTTTGAGTCTTAGATGGAGAATACTCTATTTCTGATACTAATCTTAATATATCTTTATCAATTATTTTTAATCCATTTATTAAAGAAGAATAAACATCATTTGGAACATAGTTAAGAAGTGTTGGAATACCTAAATATTTAGAAGAGTTATCTATTTCTTTTTGGTTACTTAAAACTATTTTATTATTAACTTTGTTATAAAATATTATAGTAGCTTCATCAATGTTAATGGTTAATTTTCCATATAAATTTTTCTTTACTTTACAATCATTAACAAGATCTAATTCTTTTATTCTTGAAGATAAAGTAGATGAGGAAATACTAAAAAGTTTGGGATAATCTTTTATTTGAGCCTTTTCTATAATTTCTGTATCAGTTATTAAATTAGTACCATTTATTTCAATTTGAGTTATTTTTATATTAAATATAAACACAATAAATGAAACTATTAATGTAATAATTAATAAAAGCATTAGTATTCCCTTAATATTTAGTTTTCTTTTTTTCCTTTTTCTTCTTTCTTCTTTCATAATTAATCCCATTCTACTATTTCTTGTTCACATTTTAAATTAATATCATAGCTATTTAAAACTTTATCTTGAATTTCTTTTATTAAAGATTTTATATCATTAGATGTTGCATTTCCATTATTTAAAATAAAATTAGCATGAAGTTTTGATACAATAGCTCCACCTATAATTTTACCTTTAAATCCTAATTCTTCAATTATTTTACCCGCAGGAAGTTCACTAGATGGATTTCTAAACACAGAACCAGCGGAAGGATATCCTAAAGGCTGTGATGCTTGTCTTCTTTCTAATCTATCTTTTACAAGTGCAAGAGATTCTTCTTTATTACCTTTTTCTAATTTTAAAGTAACACTTAGTATTACAATACTTTTATCATCTTTAAAATTAGTATAGCGATAATCATAAGTAATATCTTTTTTATCTAATTTTTTTATATTTAAATCTTTATCTAATACTTCTACACTTTCAACAAATTCCATTATTTCATGAAGATAAGCACCAGCATTACCAACAACTGAGCCACCAATTGTTCCTGGAATTCCAGTTGCCCATTCTAATCCCTTTAATGATATATTTATTGCATCATTTGCTATTTTTGGAATCATAGCTCCAGCTGATGCAATTATTTTATCATCTACTATTTCATAATTATTGTAATTTTTTAAACATATAACTACACCATTAAATATATTATCAGGAAGTATTACATTAGATCCATTTCCTAATATAAAATATTTAATATTATTTGCCTTTAAATATTTAATTAATCCTATTATTTCTTCTTTACTTTTAGGTAATGCTAAATATTTAGTCTTAGCATTTATTTTATACGTATTATAATTAGTTAATTGAACATTTTCTACTATTTCACATATGTTATTTAACATTATTTAGCATCTCCTTTATTTTTTGATATATCGTTTCACTTGAATCAATTTTAGATAATTTACTTAATGCAACTTTATAACTACTAGAATCATCTAGCATTTTTTCTACCAATTTATTTAAAATATCAACATTTAAATTATCTTCTTCAATTAACTCTGCGGCATTAGCTTTTTTTAAACTTAAAGCATTATAATATTGATGATTATTAGCTACATATGGGCTTGGAATTAAAATACTAGGTATTTTTAGGCATTCAATTTCAGCAATTGTTGAAGCACCAGCTCTTGATATTAATAAATCAGCTGATTTTAATATACCTGGTAAATTATCAAAATATGGTACTATTTTAACATTTGATGGATACTCATCTTTAATAAATTCATCATATATTACTTTACCAGTAATATAAAGTATTTGATAATTTTTGCCTTTTACATTTTTTAAATACTCTTTCATTTTATTACTCATAGTTCTTGAACCAAGTGATCCAGCAACTACTACCACTAATTTTTTATTATTATCTAATCCAATACTTTGTTTATCTATTTTAGGTGTTGACAAAGCTCTTTCTGCAGTTGGATTGCCACTATAAAAAACATTCTTATTTTTAAAATACTTAATTGATTCTTCAAAAGATACTCCTATAAGATCAGCGTATTTAGCAGTTAATTTATTTGCTTTACCAACAATAGAATTTTGTTCATGAATAAAAATTGGAATATGAAGAGAATGTGCTGCTTTTATAACAGGATAAGTTACATATCCTCCGATTGCTAACACTACATCTGGTTTAAACTTTTTCATTAATTTTTTCATTTCTTTAATATCTTTAATAATTAAGTATACATCTTTTATATCATTAATTATATTTTTAGTTAGTCCATATATTTCAATAGCATGATATTCTATACCTAATTTAGGAACAATATCCTTTTCCATTCTATTTTTAGTACCAACATAAATAACCTTTGTATCTTTATCATGACTTTTAAATTTATCAATTAAAGCAAGTGCTGGATATATATGTCCACCAGTACCACCTGCTGTTACAAGTATTTTCATCTATATGTTTCCTCATTTCATAATTTCTAATATAATTATACTATAAAAAATATAAATTTAGAAAAATAAAAAGAGTAAATTGTTAAATTTACCCTCTATTTTTATAAAAGTTTACAGTTTTATCAGCAACCTTGATAACATCTTTATTATTAAAAGGTTTAACTAGCATATCACAAATATTATATGTAAATGCTCTATTAATCATATCTTTTGAATCTTCACCAGTTATTATTGATACAGGAATTTTCTCAAATAAATTATTCTCTTTAAAATAATCTAATACTTCAAAACCTCCCATTACTGGCATATTAAGATCTAAAAATAACGCTATTATATTATAATTAGGATAGTTATTTATAATATCAATTACCTCTTTACCATTATTTGCAACAATAGCATCATATTTACCCTCTAATGACTTAATAGCAAAATTAGTTACTAGAGTTGAATCATCAGCAATTAATATAACATTCTTTGTTTCATGAGCGTTTTGAGTTTGTTCTTTATTTACACTTACTTCTTCTATTCCAAGATATTGTCTAATAATACTAATCATCTTATGAGTTGCAGCAACTAAATTATCATATTCTCTTAAAACAAATTTTTCATCATTTCCCTTACCGGCCATTTCATGATCTAAAGCTATTTTAGCTACCTCATTAAATCCTAAATATCTTGCATCACTTTTTATAGAGTGAGCATATATTGCATAATCTGCCATTTCATTTTCTTGTTTATATTTTTTTAAATTTTCTAATTTTTCATCTATACCACTTAAAAAATCTTGACATGTTTCATTATAAACATTAATATCCCCAAATAAACCTAAAGCTGTATCAACATCTACATTATTTTGCTTTAAAAAATCAATACTTAACATAAATACCATCCTTTACTATTAAATTAAGTATATCACAAATTATAAATAAGAGCAAAAATAAATGTAAAGTAATTAATTAAAAGCCAATTCTACATTTAAATCTTCATCTTTAATAGCTATATATAAAAATATAAAACCAGAAACAGCTATAAGTAAAGAAGCTGCAAAAGAAAGATAAATTAAGTTTTTCTTTTCTTTATTATCACTAGGCTTTAGCGACTTTACACTATCAAAAGAATCTTTTAAAAAATATAGATAAACTATAACTAAAATTGTAAATATAATTATGATAATATTTCGATATTTATTTCTAGATTCTATATTATTGGTTAAAAAATAATTTCTTTCTAAATAATTAGAGTAATAACTTAAAGCAATTATACCTATATAAATTATCCAAATAAAATCCTCAATATTTAATTCTTTTAACCTATTATTAATTTCCTCAACAGTCATAATTAATTGTATGAAAAAAGCCCTATTTCTAGGACTTATTTACAAAAGTGGTGGAGAGACATGGATTTGAACCATGGAACCCGAAGGAACAGATTTACAGTCTGCCGCGTTTGACCACTTCGCTATCTCTCCAAAAAAAATGGTGCCGACTGAGGGAGTCGAACCCCCAACCTACTGATTACAAGTCAGTTGCGCTACCAGTTACGCTAAGTCGGCATGGTGGACACTGTAGGACTCGAACCTACGACCCCCTGCTTGTAAGGCAGGTGCTCTAACCAACTGAGCTAAGCGTCCATATAAAAAAATTCCTTTGACAATTAAGAATATATCACAAAATCAAATTACTTGTCAATGAAATTATTAAAAATAACTACTTTTTTTTAATAATTTACAAAAAAAAGTAAATCATGATAATTTACTTTAAGTTCTTTTTGATAGTTCAACTACCTTACGCCAAAGAAGTGGACCCACTATTCCATTCATATCAAATCCATAATCTTGTTGAAGTTTATAAACAGATTTTTCTGTTAAATCATCAAATATTCCATTTACTCTTACACCGGGAATTGATTTATCATACTGACAAATCTTAAGCAAAAACTTTTGAAATCTTCTAACATCCTCACCATTCATTCCTTTAGTTAAAAAATAATCTGGATATAATTCATTGACAAAAGTTTGATATTCTTTTGGAAAAGACTCTAAAATATTACGGTATGCATTTTTTAAAACTGTCCAATCTGGGTAAGTAAATATTCCTGTAACAGGTAATTTATATTTTTCTTGAAAAGCTTTAACCATAGTTTCTGTATTATTTGTATAAATAGAATTAGTTGGAAGTCTAGGAATGTCCTTATCTAAAAATGCTAAAGCATCTAAGAAATAATGAATATATTCTACTTCAATTCCAGTATCACCATATTTTAATTCATCAGCATATAAAAAAGTAACATCATCTTTAGTTAAACCTTCAGAATATAAATCACCAAGTTTTTTAACACTATTATAAATATATTTTATTTTATACCATGTTCCCTTATCTACTTCACCAGTTATAGGCAGATTAAATATTTCTTGAAATTTTCTTACAGCACTAGCAGTTTCATCATCGTATATTCCCAAATTTGATGTTATATCAGGTATTGCCGGATAATTTTGTCTAATTCTTTTTAAATCTCTTTGAATAGCTAGTACTGGATTACCAGCATAACCTATTTTTACTGTATCTCCAGGAAATCCTTCACTAGTATCTCCAACTGGAGCATTATACTTTATAGATATATCATTTCCATAATAGTATTGTAATATTTGAAGTGGCGTTTTTCCAAGATTGGCTTGTTCTACACTTCCCCATTGACTAAGACCAGAACAGGTTTTTACTCTTCCATCACAATAAGTTGTAAAATACGGTTGAATTTGACTACCTTTTACAACATAATTATCAAATATTTCTAAAACAATATTATTTATATTTTCATATGTTGATCTATTTTCAGTATATTTTTGATCATATACTGGAGAAGATGTAATATCAAAATTATATCCTTTAGAACGATACCACTCATTATATATGCGATTCATTGCAAAGGAAATAATACAATATATATTAGCTATTAAAGAATTTCTTGGCCAAGTTGGATATAATTCAGAAGAAGCAACATTAGATAAATAATCCGTAAAAGATATAGTTATGTCTTTAGCAGCAGCATTAGGTTCTCCTAAATGAACAGTAATATTATTAGGCACTATAGGATATCTAACGGCCATAATTAATTCCATCCTTCCTTAAATTTGGTACAACATTAATATTTTGAACCACTTGAATATCTGAATACATTTGAATTTTAAATAATAATGTTTCATCATTATATATAGCTTTAATATCATAAGTAGTCGATTTTGGAGCTATCAAATCATCATTTGATATCATAGGAGTTGGAAGACTAATTTGTGTTATCGTTCCAGAATTAGTAGTTGCTCCCTCAAAGAATATCACTTTTTGATTATTGATAATTTTACTTACTTCTACTTGCATATTTGCAATTGGAATAGCAGAATTAGCAGCATAAGCTCTAATATTTAAATATCCTAATTTCGGATTTTCACTAATAAAATCTTGATATGCATTTGTTTGCATAAAAGCTGGATCATTAAAATTTACATTATTCATAAATATTCCTTTCATATAATTAATTTTTGACCTATTGATAAATTATTTGAAAATAAATTGTTTTTCTTTTTAATAGTATCTACTGTAGTATTATATTTTCTTGCAATAGAATACAAATTATCACCTTTTTTTACTATATATATAGTTTGATTATTCATATTATTGTTTGTAGGTATTTTAATTTGTTGTCCAATAGACAAATTATTGCTAGATAAATTATTTATTTTTTTTATATTATCAACACTTGTATTATAGTTACTCGCTATTTTATATAAACTATCACCTTTTTTTACTATATAGGTAATAGTTGGTGTTGTATTAACCGGTATTTCATAATCACTTCCATAGCATTCTTCAATATCTAGTGTTTGTCCTTCCCTTAACCTTATTCTAAGAATTTGACCTACTTTTAAATTATTTGATGTTAAAGAATTATCTTTAATAATGGTATCAATATCTAAATTATTTGATTTAGCAATTGAATAAAGAGTATCACCTTTTTTTACTATATAATTAACATAATTAGGTAAAGTCATTTCATCCATATTAAAGTACATTTCAGGTATTCTTATTTGTTGCCCTATAGTAAGATTAGGTGTTTTAAAATAATTTAAATTCATTATTTCTTGAATTGTTGTATTATATTTTTTAGCAATAGAATACAAAGTATCACCAGATTTTACAGTATACATAAATAAATTGTTTGGATTATTTCCAGATTTTAATGGTATTTTAAGTACTTTTCCAACTTGAAGTAATGACCCTTTAATACCATTTAGTTCTGCAAGTTCTGTAACTGAAACACCAAATTGATTAGATATTCCAAATAAAGTATCACCAGATTTTACAGTATATGTTTGATTCAATATCATCACCTCAAATAATTATATGTATTATTTTTTATAATTAGACAAAATAAAAAAGACTTTTTTAAGTCTTTGAATTTAAAATAGTAATATAAAAAAAAGAACTAATTAAAGTTCTTTATTTTTTTAAAATGGTGGCACCAACGGGAATTGAACCAGTGACACAAGGATTTTCAGTCCTCTGCTCGACCACCTGAGCTATGGTGCCAAAAAAAATGGCGGTTCGTACGAGATTCGAACTCGTGATCTCCTGCGTGACAGGCAGGCGTCATAGGCCTCTAGACTAACGAACCATTGGTTGCGGGGGCTGGATTTGAACCAACGACCTTCGGATTATGAGCCCGACGAGCTACCGGACTGCTCTACCCCGCGATAATTAAAATAAATGGCGGAGGAATAGGGATTCGAACCCTAGCGCC
>JAFUTV010000030.1 GCA_017484125.1 Bacilli bacterium | reverse complement strand
TGGATATTATTTTATAACACAACTAGATTAAAGTCAAAAGTTAAGAAAAAGAGAAAAAATTACACAAAAAGAGAAAAATAACTTTTCTCTTTTTAATAAACTCGCGTTTTTTTGATGTCTCCTATTTGGGGTTCACATCATAATTATTCAAGTTTTTTTAATAAAAAAAACTATTTAACTTCAAAAAAAAGATTTTTTATAGTATAATTATTTTAATACAATAAACTAGAAATGGAGTGTGTAGTATAATTCATGAATGTAGAGTTTAAAATAGCAGAATATAATGATATTGATGATATTATAAAATTATGTAATGAATGTTTTAAAGAAAACACTAATTTAGAGTATGCAAGGAAAATATTTAAAGATAATGAATTTGATAAAAATCAAATATATCTTATTGGCATTTTAAATAATGAAATAGTTGCTCATGCCAAGATAAATATAATTCCAACTATATATGAAGATATGAATACTTATGCAATTTTAAATCATGTATGTGTAAAAGAAGAATATAGAAGAGAACATATTGGTACAAAACTATTAGATGAATGCTTTAAAATTGCAAAGGAAAAAAAATGTAAATGTGTTGAGTTGTGGTCAAAAAATTTTAGAAAAGCTGCTCACGAACTTTATCATAGTTATGGATTTGAAGTAATGGATGCAAAATTCTTTACTAAAAATATAGATTAAAAAGGTGGTAGTAATGAAAATAAGTAATATATATATTGGTGGTTGGTTTCAAAGAACTATGCTACAATTATCTGAAATATATGATTTTTTAAGAGAATGTAAAACTGAATTAAAGTTAGATTCAAGAAAAATGGTTGAGCTTAGAAAAAATCTTCAAATAGGTAATATTGAATATGGCGTTTCTGGAGAAGAATTTGTTGCTTTTTCTACTGGAATTGGAATAAATGTTAAAATATTTGAAGATGGTTTAATTGTTTTAAATAACAAAAATACATCAGAAGATACTTTATTTTCTGATATTGACAAGGTACAGGATTATTATGAAAATAGTTTGTCACCTGCATTAAATTATTTATTTAGTTTAGGTGCTCCAGTACCTAAAGAATTAGCTGGAATAAAGAGTGTTTATCCATACTTTATTGTTTGTAATAAAGCAAGTAATAAACAAATGCAAGAATTACTTGTAAAAACTGAAAAACAAAAATATTTTGAATTTAATAACGATAAATATGATGTGATACGTGGTGACAAATATTATTTTATTAATAGTAAAACTCAATCAGATGATAAAATTGAAAGATACATAGAAGAACAAATATTTATTCGTGAATTTAAAGGACAATTACATAGATATTTAAATATTCATAGAATTATTTGGGAAAAAATAGATGATGTTAAAAATCATTCTAAGGTTAAAGGATCTGAAATTATTAAATTTACAACTAAATTGGAAGGATATGCAAAAACAATAAATTTAATTGATGGAAGAATAAAACAAATGAGTACCTACATTTCAACTAGAGAAAAAATTGCAAAAAGTGATGGTGAACTTGCTGAGTTTTTAGAAATATCTGGATATAGGTATGAGACACTAAGAGATACTCTTCAATATATACAATATTTATGGACTATGACTCAAAATTATGTAACTTCAGCTCAAAAACAATTTGCTAATTTAAAATCTGATGTTACTAGTAAATCAGTAAATAGTTTAACTATTGTTACATCAATGAGTGCAGGTGCAGCTATTTTAGGATTATTTCAAAAATCAAAACCAACCTTTACTTTATTTGGTGTAGTATATTTTTTTATATTAGCACTAATAGGTTGGGGATCACAAAAAATATTAAGCTTTATTTCTAATAAGCAAAAATATGATGTTACAGATATTGATTATGAAAAAAATATTAAGTAAAATAATAATTATAATTTTTTAGGAGGTAAATTATGGAGTATGTTATTATTGGTGTTTTTGTAGTAGTTATCGTTGGTGTTTGTATTTATTCGTTTATAACTGCTAATAAAATAAAAAAAGATGGGGTTGAAGCAGAGGGAGTTATATCAAAAATTAATGTTAATGTTACCCAAACTGTGGATAATGATGGAGTAATGGTAGATACTGATACTACAAAAATATATTTTGTTAAATTTAATACTTCATCTGGTGAGGAAATTGAAGCTAAATTAATTAATCCAGATTATAGACTAAGAGAAGGTGATACTATTAATATTAAGTATCTACCTGAAAAACCAGATAAAGTTTTAAGAATTAAATAAAAAAAGTGGTGATTAAAAATGAAGATACAGGATTTTTTTGCACAAAATGAATGGCTATTAAAAATTATATATGTTGCTTTAACAATAATTATTGCTACTTTCATATATAGTATATTAACTAATTTTATGGAAAAAGCAATGGAGAAAAGCAAAATTAATAATAAAAAAGCTAAAACTTACATTAAATTGATTAAAAGTATATGTGGTTATGTATTTATTTTAATAGTTATTTTGATAATATTAAAAATATATGGTGTTAATATTTCATCAATGCTTGCTGGACTTGGAATTGTAAGTATTATTATTGGTCTTGCAATTCAAGATTTTTTAAAAGATATTATTCGAGGATCAAGTATAATATCAGATGATTATTTTTCAGTTGGTGATGTTATAAAATATAAAGATATGGAAGGAAAAGTACTACTTATTGGTTTAAAAACAACTAAAATTCAAGATCTTGCAACTGGAAATATTTATTCAATTGCAAATAGAAATATTGAAGAAGTTTCAATTGTTTCTAAAATTATATATGTACGCGTTCCTTTACCATATGAATTAAAATTAAAAGAACAACATAAAGTAGTTGAAGATATTGTTAAAATTGTAAAAAAAGATAAATTAATTGAAGATTGTGAAAATATCGGATTAACTGAATTAGCTGATTCTAAAATAGAATATTTACTTAAGGTGACTCTTAATCCAGTAAATAAATTACAAGTAAGAAGAAATGTTTTAGAACATATTATTGAGGGACTTGAAGCAAATAACATCGAAGTACCATACAATCAAATTGATGTCCATCAAAAGTAAAAGAAGAGGTAGATTATGAAATACACAAAAATACTTAGAAAAAAATCTAATCAGCGAATGATTAGAAATGTATTATTATTTTTAGGATTAATTTTTTTAACTTTTTGGTTTATTTTTAAAGATCAAGATATTAATGAATTATTAAATATATTAAGAAGTGTTGATAAAAAATATGTATTAATTGGTGTATTATTAATGCTTTGCTATTACTTAATGGAATCATTTAATGTTAAAAGAGTTTTAAAAGCATTAGGTGATAAAACTATTTCAATATTTAGTGCATTAAAATTTACATTTATTGGCTTTTTCTTTAGTGCTATCACACCAGCTGCAACGGGTGGTCAGCCTGTTGAAGTTTACTATATGACAAAAGAAAAAATATCAGGTGCTAATGCTACAATGGCTTTATTAATTCAATTATGCGGATTTCAAATAAGTACGCTAACTATTGGATTATTATGTGCTATATTTAGTCCCAATTTATTAAGTAATGGTTTAATTTGGTTTTTTATTTTAGGATTTTCAATTAATTTTATTGCACTAGTTTTAATGTTAACTTGCATCTTTTCTAAAAATATCACAAAAAGGTTATCTAATTTTTTCTTAAGAATATTAAAAAGATTTAAAGTTAAAAATGTTGATATTTTCAAGAAAAAGATTGATGAGGGAATAGAGCAATATAATGATAGTTCAATATTTATAAAAAGTCATAAAATAGAGTTTTTTAAAGCTGTATTTAGAGTATTTATTCAAATAATTATTTATTATTCAATTCCATTTTGCATATACAAGGCATTTGGTTTAAGTGGTTATAGTTTTATTGATGTGTTTGCTATGCAAGCAGTACTTTATACAATGGTTTCTGGACTTCCATTACCTGGAGCAATTGGAGTTAGTGAAACAATATTTTTAAGAATATTTGGTATTGCATTTGGTGAAAAACTACTTAATGGAGCAATGCTACTTAGTAGGGGAGTATCATTTTATTTATATGTAGTTATTAGTTTAATTATTGTTATAATTAATGCTGTTACTAAGAAACATGTTTATGGAGAAATAGATAATGGTGCAATTCAAATTGAAAAGCAACTAGATGAGATATCACAAAATGGTATTCAAGTAATATAAAAAATTGATTTTTTTTAAAAATTGATGTAATCTATATTTAGAAGGAGAAATTTATATGAAAAAAATTAGAATTATTTTGACTATGGTATTTGTTTTAATGTTATCCATAATATTTATAAGCAATGTAAGTGCAAAAGAAATAACTTTAAAAGAAATATCGGAAGCTTTTAATGATAGTAAAATCATTAAAAATTATAGCACTTTAGGTTATGCTGCTGATGCATATGTTAGTGATGAGGATGAAAATATTTTATTAGTAACACTAAAAGATACTGGTTCTTCTTTTAGTTATAAGTTAGAAAACAACATATTAAGTTATGATTATCTTGTAGATGAACAATTAATTACTGCATATTTTTTACTAGATACTATTGGAAGTTTACATGGATATAAAAATGGAGAAGTTTTTAATAATTATGCTTTATTCCCTGAAAAACTCCAAAATTTAACTTTAGCTAAAGATGGATTTGAACAAAAAGAAGATAAAGATAATGGTTATTATTCTGTAAAAATTGATATTACTAAAAAATATCCTCTATTTGATGAAAAAGACTTTTATTTAGAACCAGATGTTTTTGGCAATATTGAAAAATTAGTTAAGAAAAAATCATATGGTAGTCAAACTGGTGTAGTTGGAAAGTTGGCTTATGATGTTACTGTAGGTAAAGAAACTAATGAAATATATATAGGCGAGGATAATAAATTAACTACTAGTGCATATAATTCAGTTTTATCTGTTCTTAAAGTAATGTATGGAGAAAAAGTTGTAGATTATTTCAAATCTGGTTATCCTAAAATTAAATATGATCATGGAGATCAATTTGATGGATTTGATATTACTACTATTGATGAACTTATAGAAAAAGATGAAACAGTTTTAGCAGGAAAAAAAGTTATTAAAATTGAAATTGATAATAAATTCGTTAAAGATGAAATTTTGAATGCTGAATATAATGGTGAAACTGTTGATCATGGTAGTAAAACAATCACTTTAGATTTTTCTAAAAATCTATCATATAAAATAGATTATTTAAGTACTGAACTTAGTGACGCTGAATTTTTAGTTAAATATGTTTTAGATCCTGTGTTCAATGATTCAAAGACTGTTTTAAATGAAAAAGTAATATATTATAATATTGTTGATGGAAAAATTGTTCTTGGTGATGAAAAAAATAGCGTTCTAAAACTTGAATTTGAAGCTGATGAAGCATTTGTTGTTCCAACTAATACAGGTGCTTTAAAAGAAATTAGTGCAACAAATAAAAATGCTAAAGCAATAGAACATGATCCAAAATCATATAAAAATTATAGATATGGAAAATATGATGTAACAACTAATATTATATTTGCAAATAAATCATATAAGTTTATTGATGGTGCAAACCAAACTGTTAATATTTCAAATAATTCTAAATTAGAATTCAGAGTAAATATTGATTATGATGAATTTATCACTAGCGGTAAAGTGTTCATTGATGGTGAACTAGTTGATCCTTCAAATTATACTTCAAAAGAAGGTAGTACAATTATTACATTTAATGCTGATTTTGGAAAAAAACTATCTGCAAAAGAACACACAATTAGCGTTAGAGTTGCTGATGGAGAAGCTACTACAAAATTCACAATTACTAATTCTAAGAGTCCAAAAACTGGAGATAATATTACATTATATATTGTATTATTAGCATCAGGTATGATTGGCTTAATTGCAACTACAATTTATTCTAAAAAAAGATTATTTAATTAATCAAGTAAACAGGAAATAAATTCCTGTTTTTTAATTTACAAATCGATTAATATTTGGTAAAATTTATTATAGTAGGGAGAATATAAAAATGTTTGGAAAAATAGTTGGAATTGAAAACGAAAGAATTAGAGTAGAAAATTTATCCAAAAAAGCTGAAATAAGCTTAATAGGTATTCATGCAGTGTTTTTAAATAATAATATGAAATTTGTTGGTATTATTGATAATATTTCATCTGAATATATTGATATTATGCTTATTGGTGAAATAAAAAATGATAAATTTTTTGCAGGTAATATTAAAAAGCCAAGCTTGAATTCTAGCTGTAGAATAATTACAAAGCCCGAATTAGAATTAATATTAGGAAATCAAAATTTTAAAAATAAAAATGTTTTATTAGTAGGCAATTCTGAAATATATAGTGATTTTAAAGTTACAGTTGATAAAAATGATTTCTTTTCTAGCCACTTTGCCTTTTTAGGTAATACTGGATCAGGAAAGAGTTGTGGACTTGCAAGATTACTTCAAAATGTATTTATGGAAGGCTGTGAAGCTGATGCAAGAAATGCTCATTTTGTGATATTTGACGCATTTAATGATTATGCTAGTGCATTTGATTATTTAAATCAAAGACAAAACTTAAAATTTAAAAATATTAATTGTAATGTAAGTTCTAGTTTAGAAAATGAAACAATTAAAATTCCACCATATTTTCTTGATGTAGATGATCTTGCAATATTACTTGATGTTCATACTCCTGATTTGATGTCAATTATAGCTAATACTTTAAGAATTGCATATATTTTTACATCTGCTGATGAAAATGTTATTAATTATCAAAACAGTATTATTGCATCTTCTTTACAAGATATATTATCTAGTGGTAAATCTTCAACACAAATTAGAGACCAATTAATTGCAGTTTTAACTAAATTTAATACTAAGGATTTAAATTTAGAATCAATTATTTCTCAACCAGGATATGATAGAACATTAAGACAATGTTTATTAATAGATAATCAAGGTAAAATTAATGCAATGAATTTAGTCGTAGATTTTTTAAATTCATTTATTCAAAAAGATATGGATAATGTTGAAATAATGCCAGGATTTGTTTATACATTAGATGATTTGTATAAAGCGTTAGAATTTTCATTAATTAATGAAGGAATACTTTCTTCTGCAGATCAATCATATGATAAATTAAATAGTTTAAAAGTAAGACTAAGATCTATTATTAATAGTGATTTGAAGAAAGTTTTTGAATTTGACAATGTTATATCTAAAATAGATTATGTAGAAAATTTCTTTAAAATTGGTAATAATGAAAATGCCCAAATAGTAAGTATTAGTTTTGGCGATTTTGATGAAAGAACTATTAAAATGTTAACTAAAATATTATCAAAGATATTCTTTAATTATGTAACAACTTTATCTAATCGAGGAAGTTTTCCAATACATATAATTATTGAAGAAGCACATAGATATGTTCAAAATGATACTGATGTTGAAGTAATAGGTTATAATATATTTGAGCGTATTACTAAAGAAGGTAGAAAATATGGTATTTTCTTAGGATTAATTACTCAAAGACCAACGGAATTATCTAAGACAGTTTTATCACAATGTGGTAACTTTATGGTATTTAAGATGTATCATCCAGACGATGTTAATATAGTAACATCACTTTCAACACATGTAACTCAAGATTTAAAGGAAAAGTTAAAAACATTACATCCTGGTATGGCACTTTGCTTTGGAAATTCATTTAATACACCATTGATTACTCAATTTGAATTACCAAATCCAATGCCTGCATCTACAAATGTTAAAGTAACTGATCTTTGGTATTAAGGAGGAAATTTTATGAAAAAGAAATATAAATTAATATTAAGTATTAGTGCAATAGCTTTAGTTTTATCAATATTTATTGGTGCATCATATGCACTTTGGACATATGATCATATTCAAGAAGATGATAACGTTGTTAAAACTGATTGTTTTACATTAACTTTTGAAGATGCAAATGATATTGATTTAAACAATGCTTATCCAATGAGTGATGAAGAAGCAAATGAGTTAACACCATATCATTTTTCTATAACAAATACTTGTAAATATACTGCTGATTATGAAATTTCACTTGAAACATTAAACACAACTACTTTAGGATCTGAATATGTTAAAGTTAGATTAAATGATGATTTACCACTTATTTTTGAAAATGTTGCTTTAAATGAAAATAAAACTATTTCAACAGCATTAGAATCAAGATTGTTTGATTCAGGTTCTTTAGTTAAGGATGAAGTAAAAACATATGATTTAAGAATATATTTAGATGAGGATGCTCCAGCAGAGTATTCTGCAGAAAAAAAATTTGAGGCTAAGGTTGTTGTTAATGCAGCTTTAAATAAAAATAATCATGCTATTACATTGAATGTTAATAATGGAACATCTCAAGGAAGACTTTTAACTAGATTAGGTAAAACATTAGGAACACTTCCAACACCAACAAGTAATGATGAAAACCTTGCTTTTGTAGGTTGGTATAGTGATAGTGAATTTACTAATGCTGTAACTAATGATACTGTAGTAACAGCAGAATTAACTAATCTTTATGCTAAGTTTGCTATATTTGTTAATCAAAATGGATATAATTATTGGAATGATAATTATTCTGGTACAAAATATGTTGATGGCACTGTTCCTTCAGTTGTTTATCCAAATTATAATACATATGTTACAAATAACGAACCAGCATTTGTTAAAGAAACATATGAAAATGGTGAACCTAAGTATGGTAATGTGTGCTTAAATTATAATAATATAGTTTATTGTATAGAAGGCAACATTGCATATGATACTGTGTATAATACTGGTAATACAACGCTAGATCAGGCAATGGAACAAATTTTTGGTGAAGCACCTACTTGTGAATGGGCAAATATGGAAAGAACATGTAATTTCGGTGAATATTATTGTAAGGTTGATTCTGAAGGTGGAGCAGCATGCGGTAATGCAACTAAAAAATGTTATACATATTGGGATAACGATGCACAAAATACTGCAATAATATGTACAAATGAATAAAAAAAGGATAATAATAGTTATCCTTTTTATTTTTTATTTGTTATTTTTTTATCTATCTTATCAGCACCAACATTTTCAATTGCACGAAGTACTTCAATAGGTATTGCAAATATTACTGTATTTGATTGATCAGAAGATAAATCATTTAATGTTGCAAGTGTTCTAAGGTGTAGGGCACCAGGTGCTTGACTCATTGTTTCAGCTGCTTTAGCAAGATTATTTGATGCTTCAACTTCACCTTTAGCTTTTGTTATAACTGCCATTTTTTCTCTTTCAGCTTCAGCAACTTTAGCAATAACTCTTTTCATTTCTTCTGGTAAAGAAATATCTTTAAGTTCAACATTTTCTACTTTTAATCCCCATGGATCAGTTGCTTTATCAATTATTTGACAAATATTAGAAGATATTTTTTCTCTTTCAGATAATAATTCATCAAGAGATATTGCACCAACTGCATTACGCATTGTTGTTTGCGCAAGTTGACTTGCTGCATAAATATAGTTTTCAACTTCTAAAATCGCTTTAGATGCATCAAATACATGAAAATATAATACTGCATTAATTTTAATAGAAACATTATCTTTTGTTATTGCTTCTTGTTCAGGAACATCTATTACTTTAGTTCTTATATCAACTTTTTTACATGATTCAATAATAGGTAACACTAAATTAAGACCAGGATTCATAATAGATACAAATTTACCAAATCTAAATTTAATACCTCTTTCGTATTGATCAATTTGTTTTAGTGATGATAAAATAATAACAATAACCACAAATACTATTATTAAAAACACAAACTAAACTCCTTTCTATAAATAATTATATCACTAATTAATTCCAATTTCATCATCTATTAATTCTGATGAAAAGGCAATATATATTGAAATTGCTCCAGCTATAATAAATAATATGCTTACTAAAAGAGATAAATAAGTATTAATTATTCGTTTTGTATTCAAATTATTATTTAATTCTTTACATTTATCATAACTTACAATTAAAAAATATAAATAAATGATAAATACCACAATTAATACTTTTTTATTAATTCTTTTATATTTTTTTCTAATATATTTATCTTTTGTTTTAATATAAGTTTCTTCTAAATAATTTGAATATAAATTATATCCAATAATAAAAAAATATATTAACCAAATAAAATCTTCTCTATGTAATCTACTTATTTCGTCAGTAGGAATTTTAATCATATTAAATAATATGTAAAAGAAAAATAAATCTTCATTTTTTTGGAGATTTATTATTATAAATATATTTATTTACTTCTTTTAGTTTTATTATTTTGCTATTAATTATAAAGAATAATCCAATTAATATGCAAAGTATAGCAGTTGCTAATTCAAAGGCATTTTCTATATTATTATATATGTTTAATAATATCCAAGAAAATCCAAACATTACAAGTAATATTCCCATAATAGTGGAACGTTTTAAATAGGCATTTTTTCTTTGACCAATAGAAGATTTATCAAATTTATTTATATCTTCCTTTTTAACTTTTATTTTCATATGTATTCACTTCCTATAGAAGATTATATCAAAAAAAATGTAAAATTAGCAAAAAATAGTTGCAAAATCTTAAAATATTTTGTAAAATTAAATAGTCCAATGCAATGGAGCTGTAGCTCAGCTGGTTAGAGCGCACGCCTGATAAGCGTGAGGTCGGAGGTTCAAGTCCCCCCAGCTCCACCATTATGGCCCGTTGGTGAAGCGGTTAACACATATGCCTTTCACGCATACATTCGTGGGTTCAAATCCCGCACGGGTCACCATTTAATAAATAAAAGCCTTATTTAAGGCTTTTTTATATTTTAGATAATTTATATATAACTTTTCCAATGATGTTATTTTGATTATTATATTTTGTAACAGTAATCTTTTTATTTTCAAATAATACTATATAGTCATTATAATTATATGATGACATATCTTTAATAAATAATATATCACCATCATTAAAATCTTTTTGGTTTGATACTTTTAATAAAAATGAAATATTATTTTCATTAATAAGTTTTAGAGATAAAATATAATCCTTAGATTTTTCATTTAATGAAAGTAATAAATCATCACTATCATTAATTAATTGAGTAGATAATAATCCTTTATTTTCATTAACATATTCATTTATATCTAATATTTCTATAGATCTATATTTAGAATTAGTTTTTTTTATATATCCTTTTTTTATTAAAGATTTTAAATGATTATGGACTGTAGCAGGAGATGATAAATTATTTCCTTTACATATTTCTCTAGTTGATGGACTATATCCATTATTAGCAATATATTTTTTGATAAATATAAGTATTTCTAACTGCTTTTTTGTTAATTTTTCTTTTTTTATCATAGTAAAACACCTCGTAAATATATTAACATATAATAACTTTAAGAAGCAAACAAAGTTTCGTAACTTTAGATACTCCTTGCATTTTATTATTATTTTCTATATAATTTTATTAGGAGTATGATTATGAAAAAGAGAATATTAGTTATGTATGCATCATATGGTAGTGGTCATAAAGCTATTGCAAATTATGTCGCTGATTATGTTAAAAGTCAAGATAAAGAATTAGAAGTTGCAACTTTAGATATTCTTACATATTCAATGAATGTCATTGGTAGTATTTCACAAAAAATTAATTCTTTCTTTATGTTAAAAACACCTCACATTCATAATTTATTTTATAATATTTCATCAACTAAAGTTGGTGGAGATGTTATTGACGATTTGTCATTAACAATATTTAAAAATAGAAAAATGGAAAATAAAATTAAAAATTTTAATCCTGATTTAGTTGTTGCAACTCATTTTTTTGGAGCTGGTTTAATTAATTATTATAATAAAAAGGGAGTAACAAATGCTAAGGTAATAAATGTTATTACTGATTATGATGTAATCGAATTATGGATTAAATATCATCAAAAAATAGACTATATAGTAGTCGGAAATAGTCAAATGAAAAAAGATTTAATTAAAAGAAAAGTAGATAAAAATAAAATTAAACCATTTGGAATCCCTATTGCTCCAAAGATATCTTTAAATTTTAATTTAAAGAATTTACTTAAACAATTTAATTTGACCGGTGATAGACCTATATGTTTATTCTTTGGTGGTGGAGGTAATGGTTCATCTAAAACTTTACCATACATAAAAAAAATTGCTATTTCAAACCCTAATTTAGATATTATATTTATTGCTGGAAAGAATGAATATTCAAAAAATAAAGTAGATAGTTTTGTAAATGAAAAGCATTTAAATAATGTTAGAACAATTGGTTTTGCATCTAATGTTCCTGAATTATTAGAACTTGCTGATTTTGTTATATCTAAACCTGGTGGAATTCAATTAACTGAATGTTTATATTTTAAAAAGCCTGTTTTAATGATTAGGCATTCAGGTGGCCAAGAGATTGCTAATTATAAGTTTTTTGAAAGTGTTGGATATGGGAAATATTTTAGAACATCATGGGGATTAAATAGATATGTAAAAAATGTATTAGTTGATAAAAGTATATTAAAGAATTATAAAATAAATATGATTCAAACTGATAATAGCAAAGCAATGGAAAATTTATATGATTTAATCAAAAGTGTATTAGTAAAATAAAGAATATTTTTTAATCTATTAGTAAAACTAATAGATTTTTTATGTATTTCATGGTAATATTATAATAGGTGATAGACAGTATGAATGAAGAGGATAAGAATATAGTAAATACTATTAAATTGTTGGCAGTTGATATGATTGATGCAGCACAATCTGGACATCCAGGAATAGTTTTAGGTGCTGCACCAATAGTTTATACTTTATTTAAAAATCATTTAAATTTTAATGTTAATGATCCTAACTGGTTTAATAGAGATCGTTTTATTATGTCTCCAGGTCATGGTTCAGCACTTTTATATGCAACATTATTTATGGCAGGATATGATATAAAATTAGAAGATTTAGTTAGATTTAGACAAATAGATTCTAAAACTCCAGGTCATCCAGAAAAAAATATAACACCAGGAGTTGAATATTCTACTGGCGTTCTTGGTGAAGGTTTTGCTGCCGCTGTAGGAATGGCAATTGCAGAAAAATATTTAGAAGGATATATTTCTAAATATGTTGACAAACAAAGAATAATTGATCATAAAATATATTGTTTAGTAAGTGATGGGGATTTACAAGAAGGATTAGCTTATGAAGCTGCAAATATTGCTGGTTTATATGGATTAAATAATTTAATTGTATTATATGATTCTAATGGAATAACATTGGATAATCCACTTTCTAAATCGTCTTGTGAAAACTTTATTAAAAGATTTGATTCTTTAGGTTGGAATATTGATTATGTTTCAGATTCTAATAATATCACTAAAATAGATCAAGCAATAGCAAGAGCAAAAAGAAATAAAAGTAAACCAACTATTATAGAGTTTAAAACAATAATAGGACAAGATTCATTTAATCAAGGTACTAATATAGTACACGGTAGACCTTTATCAAAGGATGATATATATTCTTTACATCAAATATATGGACTTAATACATCTAAATTTGAAGTTACTAAAAAGTATTATGAAAATTTTCAAAAAATAATTAATAAGAGAGTAAGTGGGGTAATAAGTAAATGGGAAGATTATGCTAATACTTTTCATTTAATTAACTCACCAGAAATTCAAATATTTGATAAATTTGTTAAAGAAAACTCAATAAGTTTAGTATTTGATGCTAAAAATTTTAAAATTCAAGCTAGTTATGATGAGGATTTAAGAGAAACAAATTCTAAAATTATGAATATTATTGCTGATAGAACACCATTTTTTATAGGTGGTTCTGCTGATCTTTCTGCAAGTTGTAATACTAGATTGATTAAATACTCTGATTTTTCTAAAGATAACTTTAGCGGAAGAAATATTTTATATGGTGTAAGAGAACATGTTATGGGTGCTATTACTAATGGCATTTCAACTTATAATATTAAAGCATTTTCATCAACTTTTTTAACATTTTCTGATTTTATGAAACCTTCTATAAGACTTGCGGCAATGCAAAACTTAAGTCCAGTTTATATATTTACTCATGATTCAGTAAATATTGGTGAAGATGGTCCAAGTCATCAACCAATTGAGCAACTAATGACACTAAGAAATGTTCCTAATTTATATGTGTATAGGCCTGCAGATATTAATGAAGTTATTGGCTGTTGGGATGTTATTATGAAAAAAGATAAACCATCTAGTCTTGTTATATCAAGAACTAAAGTTCATATTTTAGCTGGAACTAATGGTGAAGAAGTTAGTAAAGGTGGTTATATAGTAAAAAAGGAAAATAAAAAAATTGATGCTATATTAGTTTCAACTGGAAGTGATTTAACGACTACTTTATTAATTGCAGATGATTTAAAGCAACAATATGATTTAAGAGTTGTTTCAATGCCTTGTCAAGAATTATTTTTTGAACAAAGTGAAGAATATCAAAATGAAGTTTTACCAATGGATTCAAAAATTATTGCAATTGAGGCATCAACTAAAGAAAACTGGGCAAAAATAACATCATATAATAATATTATTGGATTAGATAATTATGGTTATAGTGGTAAGTCAAATGATGTTTTAAAGAAAATGAATTTTGATAAAGATAGTATTAAAAATAAAGTATTAGATATATTAAAATAAGCATATTATTGCTTATTTTTTATTGACAAATAAAACTTAAAGATGTAAAGTTAATTAAATATTTTGAAAAAGGCATGTTTATATAGAAATAATGGATAGGTGATAATTAATGAATGAACTTTCTTTAGATGATTTATTAAATAAAATAAAAGAATATACTAATGAAGATTTATCTATGATCATAAAAGCTTATGATATGGCTGAAAAATATCATGGAGGTTTATTTAGAGCAAGTGGTGAACCATTCATAATTCATCCTTTAAATGTTGCTTATATACTAGCTGAAATGAACTGTGATATTGATACTATTGTAGCTGGCTTACTACATGATGTTGTAGAAGATACAGCTTGCACATTAGATTTAATTGAACAAGAATTTAATAAAACAGTTTCTATTTTAGTTGATGGTGTTACTAAAATAAGTAATATACCATTTTATACAAAGCAAGAATTGAATTTAGCTAATACAAGAAAAATTATTGCTGGAGCAGTTATAGATATTAGAATTATTATTATAAAATTAGCGGATCGTCTTCATAATATGAGAACTTTGCAATTTAAATCTAGAGAAAAGCAAATAAAGAAAGCTAAAGAAACAAGAATGATATTTACTCATTTAGCAGATTATATTGGAGCATATAAAATAAAAAATGAATTAGAGGATTTATCTTTTGAATATGAAAAGCCTGAAGAGTATGCATATTATTATGAATTATATCAAGAAGTCAAAGAAGATGCTTATTATTGTTTAAATAAAATGGCTAAAACAATTGGCGAAGTATTAGAAAAAGATAAAGTTGAAAATGAAATATTACTAAGAATTAAACACCTTTATGGTATTTATAAAAAAATGAATAAAGGTAGTAAATTATCTGAAATACATGATTTATTAAATTTAAAAATATTACTTCCATCAGTTTCGGAATGCTATTTAACTTTAGGTAGAGTACATAATATTTACCATCCATATAATGATAAATTTAAAGATTACATATGTAATCCTAAAACTAATCTTTATCAATCTATTCATTCAACTGTATTTGCTCCAGATGATTGGGCTGTACAAGTACAATTAAAAACATTTGATATGGATAAAATTGCATCATATGGTCTTCCTGCATATTTTTATATTGAAAAAGGATTATCAAGAGAAACAATGCAAGATGAACTTTCAAGAGGTAAAGTATTTCAATTTTATGATCATTTAAAAGAAATATGCGAATATTCTGATAGTGATGAAGAATTTGTAAATAATGTTAATAAAGAATTATTTACAGATATGATTTATGTTTATACTACTAATGGTGATACTGTGGAACTTCCAATTCATTCAACACCTATAGATTTTGCTTATCATTTAGGAATTATGTATGGTAATCAAATTGAAAAAGTAATCATAAATGGTGAAGTTGCTACAATTGATACAGAATTGAAAACAGGTGATTGTGTAAATATTCAAACAAGCATTAAAGCTCGTCCAACTATGGAGTGGGAAAAGAGTGCACATACAATTAGGGCAAGACGTAGAATTAATGATTTTAACATAGCATACAATGCAATAACTAAAAAATAAAGTATTTTAAATACTTTATTTTTTTATTTTCTTAAATATACTATATACTTTTAAAGCATTTTTATATAAAATCCATGCACTTTTATCAATTATTAAATCAAATTCACCAATTAATTCAACTACTTTACCACCAAAGTCTCTTTTAAATGAATATAATCCAAATAATGGATTACTTTCATCAAATATTCCTGTAATTCCATAAAAGTTATAACGATCATAATTATTTTCAATAGCATATTTCATTCCTGCAAAGTGTAGGGTATATGCAGATTGAAATTCCATTAATTCATCATAAGATCCGCCAACAGATGATAAAACTTCCTTATTATTTATTAAAAATATAATGCCACCTAAAGTTAATATTTTACCATGAGTATCCTTTAAATTTTTAATATGCTCAATATTTTTTTCTATTCTATTAATCTCATTTTTAGCTTGATTTTGTTTTTGATCGTATTTGTTTTTATTAACTTTGGAAGGATCTAAATTGTATTTATCTTCTCTTTGTTTTATTTCTTCATTAATATTTTTAATTTCTAATTTATATTCATCAATTAATTCATCGGTATCAAGTTCAGCAAGCATTACTTTAATAAAGTTATCGTCGTGCATTGCTTTATACATATGTTCATAATATGCTAATGGTCTATCAATAAATCCTCTTCTTTCACCAGTATGCTCCATTATTTTTTTGAATTTTTCTAATTCATCTAAGCCAATTTCTCTTACTTTGATTTTATTTCTTTCATTTTTTCTAAGTATTTGTCTTGTTTTAGGATCCATGTTTTTCATTATTTCATCAACTGTGGTATTTTTTGTTTGAGTCACAAATATCCATCTAGGTTGTAATTCTTCTTGCATAAGATTGAATCCTTTATGTTTATAGCCTAAAGATATTAAATTGTTAAATGCGTTTTTATTGTTTTTACCACCTTCAACAATATTTCCATATAAATCTCTTTCTTGATAAGAAATATATGGATCAATTTTAACAAATATTGCTTTATTTTTTTTGGCATATTCTTTTAATCCTTCTGTAAAAAATTTTAATAATTCAAAATTATCATAATCTATTAAAAAACCACGAGGTGCATAAAACATTTTCTTTTTTATTGGTGTTTGTTTGGCTAATATTAAAGAGGCTGCGATGACCTTATTATTTTTTTTAACACCAACTAAATGTTTTTCCCAATTAGTAAATGCTTTTAATGTTGCCCAATTAAGAGTCTGATGAAAAGATGCTTGTTCATGATTATATGCAAATTTTTTAAATTCTTCATCAGTTAGTACTTCAAATTTCATTACTATCACTTCTTTCATATATATTATAACTTTAAATAGTCTAAAAAGAAATAATTTTAGGAAAAAAAAGAAAATTAGACATTTATGCATATTAATCTTTTAAAAATAAATAATAGTAATATGAAAACAAATAAATATAAATTTATGATATTAACTGATGAAGAATTTGAGAGTTTTGTTAGTACTCATCCATTAAGTAATTTTTTTCAATCAATTTATATGAAGGAATTACTTATTAAACAAGGAAGAGAAGTATATTTACTAGGAATTAAGGAAGAAAAAAACATTGTTTGTGCAACTCTTTTAGTTTCTTCAAAATGTTTTATATTTAAATCATATGAGGCTTTAAAGGGATATTTAATAGATTATAATAATTATGAACTAATTAATTTATTTACTAATTATATAAAAAAATTTATAAGAAAAAAGGGTGGCTTTAGACTAATTATTGATCCATATATAATAAAAAAGCAAAGAGATATTGATGGTAATATTATAAAAAATGGTATTGATAATACTAATATAATAAAATATTTGAAGTCTATTAAATTTAAAGAAATAAATAATAATCAAGTTAAATGGACATTTGTTTTAGATACTAATAAAAATATTAATGATTTACTAAATGATATGAGACCAAATACAAGAAACGCCATTAATAAAACACTTGATAAATATAAATTAGTGGTTGAGGAATTATCTTATGATAAATTAGATATATTTAAAAAAATCACACAAGATACGTCAAAAAGAAGAAATTTTAATGATAGATCTTTAAAATACTATCAAGATATATATACATCTTTTAAGAATAATATTAAAGTACTAGTTTGTAAATTGGATGTACAATTATATATTAATACTTTATTAAATGAAAAAGAGCACTTAATTAATAAAATTAATAATTTAAGTGATTCAAATAGTAATATAAAAAAGAAGAAAAATTTTAAAAATGAAATATTAAATATAGATAATAAAATTAATTATATGACTAATATTTCTAAAAATAATGAAAAATATATCATTTTATCTGGAGCAATGTTTATAATGTATGGAAATGAAATAGTTTATTTGTTTAGTGGCTCTTATGAAGAATTTATGAAATTTAATGGTCAATATCGTTTACAATATGAAATGATTAAGTATGCATCACTTAATAACTATAAAAGGTATAACTTTTATGGTATTTATCTTGATAAAAATAGTAAAGACTATGGAGTATATGAATTTAAAAAAGGATTTAATGGATATGTTGAGGAATTACTTGGTGCATTTGAAGTAAAAGTTACATTTATCTATTATATTTATAATTTATTAAAAAAAATATTTAAAAAATAATTAAGATATGTTAATATAATAGTAATAAGGAGGAATAAATATGATGACGGTTTTGATTGTAATATTAGTAATCATCTTTTTATTAGTTGTATGGGCAATTGGAACATATAACAGATTAGTTTCTTTAAGAAATAAGGTAAAAGATCAATGGGCACAAATTGATACTGTTTTAAAAAGAAGATTTGATTTAATTCCTAATTTAGTTGAAACAGTTAAAGGTTATGCCAAACATGAAAAATCAACTTTAGAAGAAGTAATTAAAGCAAGAAACTCATATGTTAGTGCTAGTGTTCCTGAAGATCAATTAAAAGCTGATGGTGAACTTACTAAAGCTATTTCTAAAATTTTTGCTCTATCTGAAAGTTATCCAGATTTAAAAGCTAACGAAAATTTTAATAGCTTGCAAAAAGAATTAACTGAAACTGAAGATAAGATTCAATATGCTAGACAATTTTATAATGATGTTGTTTTATCATATAATAATGCTTGTCAAGTATTCCCATCTGTATTAATCGCTAATATGTTTGGGTTTACTTCTGAAAAATTCTTTGAAGCTTCTAGTGAAGAAAGAGAAAATGTTTCAGTAAAATTTTAAAAAGATTTAATTTTTTGTTAAATCTTTTTTCTTTTATGATAAAATATTAATAAGAGGGTGAAGTTATGGGAAAATTTATTAGTGTACAATCTTTGATTAATTCTTTAGAAGAACATTTAAATATGTCTTATGATAGGATAAAAAGCTATGTTGCTTCAAGTGGGGTAATACTTTGTGAAAAAGATATTAAATCATATTTAGAAAGAGAATTTAATGAAAAAGATCCACTTTTAAAAGAAAAAATTGAAGCTAATAAAAATAAAAAAACAATTGAAGCAAAAGCACAAAGATTTGTAGATTCTTTAAAAGCAAGCAAATATTCATATAATTCATATACACTTACTTATTATAAAAAGTCAGTTAGTATATTTAAAGTTAGATGTTTAAAATTATTATTTATTATTGATAATATATATAATAATAATATTAATAGTATTAAAGAAACACTAGAGTCTTTAGATATAGTAATAGATGAAAATAATAATATTTTATTTGAAGATGTTGCAAGAATATATGGAGCTTTTGTTGAAAACTTTAAAGCATTAGCTAATAGTTTAAAAAAAGCTAATAATTTGGAAACTTATTTAAATGAAAGTATTGTTTTAGATGATATTTATACTGAAGAAGAAAAAAGAAAAAAAGATGATGAAGAACATTTAAAAGGTATTTTAGATTTCTTTGATGAATTTGAAAATCAAAACAATACTAGAAAGAGAAAAAAAGTTTAAGAAGGAGTTAATTTATGAAAAAAATTAAATATATTGGTTTATTTTTATTACTATTATTATTTAGCTTGAAAGTAAGTGCTGCAAATTCTGTTAGTAAAATATCTATGGATATTTATGTAGATACTGAGGGAAATGCTCATGTAACGGAAATTTGGGATGCTAAATTAAGTAAAGGAACTGAAGGATATCATCCATTTTATAATATTGGTAATTCAATGTTTACTAACTTTAGTGTAAAAGATGATACTAATAGAACTTATACTTCAAAATCATATTGGAATACATCTGATAGTTTTGAAGAAAAAGCGTATACTAATGGTATTCATAGTATATCAAATGGTGTTGAACTTTGTTGGGGAATATCACAGTATGGAAAAAGAACATATACTTTAACTTATACAATTACAAACTTTATTTATAATACTACGGATAATTATCAAATATTATTTTGGCAATTAATACCATACGATATGGATCCAAAACCAGATGATGTATATATTAAAATTCATGCTGATGAGCGCTTTAGCGATCAACTTGATGTATGGGGATATGGAAATAAAGGTGGAACAGCTTATGTTTATGATGGATATATTGAAATGGGACCACCTAAAAATGGTTTGAAGTCATCTGATTATATGACAGTTTTAGTAAAATTTCCAGAAAATTATTTTAATACAACAAATAAAATAAATAAGAGTTGGGATGAAGTGTTTAATGGTGCCGAGGATGGTGCTGATAAATATGATGTAAAAAAAGAAGAATTTTGGGATAAATTTTTCTCAACAATATTTATAATATTTGAAATATTATTATTTGTTGGAATACCAATAATTATTGCAATGTTTGCTAAAAATGGTACAAATAAAATTAAAAATAAAGTATATCCTAAAAAAGATGTTTTACCATTTAGAGATTTACCATTTAAAGATAATTTTTCAAGAGCATATTTTATATCAAGTGAATATTCTTTATATAATAAAAAAGAGGATTATTTGGGCGCTGTAATCTTAAAATGGATAAAAAATGATAATGTTAGTGTAACAACTGAAGAAAAAGGAATTTTTAAAACTAAAACAACTAAAATTGAGTTAAAAAAGCAACCTGAAGATCAAATTGAAACGCAACTATATTTAATGATGGTTGAGGCTGCTAAAGATGATATATTAGAAAATAATGAATTTAAAAAATATTGTCAAAGACATTATAGTAAGATATTATCTTGGTTTGATAAAGTAATATCTGATGAAAACTCTAAATTACGTTTAGAATCTGAATACATAAATAAAGTAATGACAAAGACAATGTTTGGACAAAAAGAAGTTGAAGGTGCTACTGATAAGTTAAATGAAAAAGCAGCACAAATGGCTGGATTAAAGAAATTCTTTAAGGAATTTACATCTATGCATGATAAACAAGCAATTGAAGTTAAAATGTGGCGTGATTATTTAATTTATGCTCAAATATTTGGTATGGCTAAAGAAGTAGCTAAAGAATTTAAAAATTTATATCCTGATGTAATTACTGATAATGATTATAACGATATTATTTTAATACATAGTTTTTCATCAGATTCTGTAAGTGCTGCAAGTGCTGCTAGAAGTAGAGCTGAAAGTTATTCTGCTGGTGGAGGAGGATTCTCATCCGGTGGCGGAGGAGGAGGTTCCTTCGGTGGTGGTGGCGGAGGCGGTGGCTTCCGTTAATAAAAAATCACATTTGTGATTTTTTTGTTTTGCATATGTAAAAAGTAATGGTATAATATGTTATTAATTTGTTTAAGGGAGATTTTAAAGTGAAAAATATTGAAGATTTAACTGATTTAATTAATACTTTTAATGTTGATATAAAAAGTATTAAATACAATGATGAAGATAAAATATATAATATTATTATAGATAAATTAAAATTATTGTATGATGATAACCCATTATTATTTTTAAATACTTTTATTGATAAAAATATGATTTTATGTAAGAAGTTAGAAGATAATGTTAATGAATTAGCAAAATTATCTAATATATTAAAAGTATTAAATATTAATATTGATAATGATATGATAGTAACAGTATTAATTGAAAATAATATATTAAATAATATTATTAAAAGTATTATAAATAATAAAAACAATATAAAAAAAATAGATGATATTTCATCATCAATTTTAGAATTATATTCAATGCTAAATGAAGAAGAAATTAAAGATGATGATTTTGAAAAAATAATTAAAGAATATAATATATCTGATGATAATTTATGTGATAATCCAGTTAAAATGTATTTAAATGAAATAAGTAGATATCCATTACTTACTTCTATGGAAGAAATAGATCTTGCAAAAAGAAAAGATAATAATGATAATATTGCATTTAAAAAAATAGTTGAATCTAATCTTCGTTTAGTAGTATCAATAGCTAAAAGATATTGTGGCAGAGGAATGCAATTTTTAGATTTAATTCAAGAAGGAAATTTAGGTTTAATTAAAGCGGTTGAAAGATATGACTATAAAAAAGGCTTTAAATTTTCAACATGTGCTACATTGTGGATTAGACAAAGTATATATAAAGCACTTCTTGATCAATCAAGAACAATTAGAATACCTTCACACATGGGTGAAGCTGTTAATTTAATAATTAAAGCAAAAAGAAAATTTGTACAAGAAAATTATAGGGAACCAACTTCTAAAGAAATTGCTCAAATTTTAAATATGCCAGAAGATAAGGTAGAAAATTTATTAAAAATTAGTCAAGTGCCTTTATCATTAGAATGTAATGTAACTTCAAATGAAGATGATGAATTACCACTTTTAACACTTGTTAGCGATAAAAAACAGAATGTAGAAAGCGAGGCAATAGCATTAACAAGAAAAGAAGCTATTTATGATGCATTTAATGCATTAAGTGAAAGAGAAAAAAGTATTCTTATTTTAAGATTTGGTTTAGAAGATGAAATACCTCGTACTTTAAAGGAAGTATCTGATTATTTTAATATTACTAAGGAAAGAGTAAGACAAATTGAACAAAGAGCATTAAATAAACTTGGAAGACCAAGTGTTGCTAAAAAAATAAAAGATTATTATGATTTTGATGACAAAGAAGAAAAAAATAATAATTTAGATAATTCAGAGATGATTAATAAAACAATTTATGAAATAGTATCTCGTTTAACAAGAAATAAAAAACTTGTTGATACAATAATAAGTGAAATGCCTGTTGAATACTATAATATTTTAATTAAATGTCAGGGAAATGATTTAGATCATCCTAAAAAAGATAAATCATATGAAAAAATGGATGGTATTTTATTTAGTAAGAGAGTTATTCCTTATATTAAAAAAGAAATAGTAGAAAGATTAAATACTAAAAAATCTAATTATAAAAGTATTTATGATCTTTTAAATATTAATATTAAAAGTATTGTTAAAGAAGCTATTAAATTATTAAATGATGAAGATCAAAAAATTATTGTTTCTTGCTATGGCGAAAGATTTAATAGTCCAGTAAAGTTAAAAAAATATGATGAAAATATATCTTATGTTTGTGAAAATATAATACCAAAACTATATTTAAATATAGCTAAAGTTATTAATGATAATTATGATAAAGAAGAACATAAATTAAATTTTAATGAAATGATTTTATATTTTAAATACTTAAATAAAGAAAATTTATATAATTATGTATATTTAGTTTTAGAAAATATTAACAAGTTACAATATATTGATATAGTAATAAATTTAATAAAAATAGATTTAATAAATGGTGATGATAGTTTTAAAGAAACAATTAAAAGTATTAAAAATATACAATCAAATAATAGCTTAGATATTAGATATTATTTAAGATTATTTGATAATTATACTAGATGTGGTAAAGTATCTTTAGCTAGTATTTGTTTAGATATTTTAAAACAAATTAATGAATTATATAATGAAAATATACAAATTAATGAATTATATAACGAAATTAATACTCTAATAAGAAAAAAAGATGCAATTTAGCATCTTTTTTGATATAATTATCAAACGGAAGTGATTAGTTATGATGTTACCTGATTATAAAAAAGAAAGAGAAAGAAATAAAGAAAAAGTAGATATTATTTATCTAGATAATGAAGATAAAAAAGATACTTTAAAAAATAAAAATTATTTTTTAAAAACATATGGTTGTCAAATGAATGTTCATGATAGTGAAGAACTATCTGCCCATTTAGAAAATTTAGGTGCAAATAAAACGGAAATTATTGAAAATGCCGATATTGTAATATTAAATACTTGTGCAATTAGAGAAAATGCTCATGATAAAGTATTTGGTTATCTTGGAAGGTGCAAGCATTTAAAAAAAGATAATCCTAATTTAATTGTATGTTTGTGTGGTTGCATGGCTCAAGAGGAAAGTGTTGTAAACGAAATTAAAGAAAGACACCCTTATGTTGATATAGTATTTGGAACTCATAATATTCACGAACTTCCAAAATTAATAACTAATATAAGTGATAAGCAAGAAATTGAAGTATATTCTATTGAAGGAAATGTATATGAAAATGTTCCATATAAGAGAGATTCTAGTATCTGTGCTTGGGTTAATATTATGTATGGATGTGATAAATTTTGTACATATTGTATTGTTCCATATACTAGGGGTAAACAAAGAAGTAGAAAACATATAGATATATTAAATGAAGTAAATGATTTAATAAGAAATGGATATAAAGAAATTACCTTACTTGGTCAAAATGTTAATGCATATGGTAAAGATTTAGATGAAAATTATAATTTTGCTAATCTTTTAGAGGATGTTGCAAAAACAAATATTGAAAGAATAAGATTTGTAACATCTCACCCATGGGATTTTACTGATGAAATGATAAATATTATTTCAAAATATGATAATATTATGCCTTATATTCATTTACCACTTCAATCAGGATCATCAAATATTTTAAAATTGATGGGAAGAAGATATACCAAAGAAGAATATTTAACATTATTTAATAAAATTAAAGAAAAAGTTAAAAACGTTTCAATTACAACAGATATTATTGTTGGTTTTCCAAATGAAAGTGAAGATGATTTTAAGGAAACTTTAGATGTAGTTAATAAATGCCAATTTGATGGTGCTTTTACTTTTATTTATTCACCAAGAGTTGGAACACCTGCTGCAAAAATGAAAGATAGTTTATCTTTAGAAGAAAAAGAAAAAAGATTACAAGAATTAAATAAATTAGTTAATCATTATTCTAATTTGAAAAATCAAGAGTATCTAAATAAAGTTGTTAAAGTATTAGTTACAGGTATATCTGATAAAGATAAAACAAAAGTATGTGGCTATAGTGAAACGATGAAATTAGTTAATGTAGATGCTCCATTTGATACTATAGGAAAAATAATTGATGTTAAAATTACTGAAGCTAAAAGTTTTTCATTAGATGGAAAAATGCTTACAAAATACGACAAAAAATGTTGTAAATAAAAATTTCAAGTGTTATAATAAAATTTAGTTAGAGAAGGGAGGGAAAAATATGACAAAGGTATTAGTTAAAGATGGTAATGTTGATAGTGCATTAAAAAAATTAAAAGTTGGTGTTGCTAAAAGTGGTGTCCCTTCTAAACTTAAAGAAAGAAAATTCTATAAAAAACCAGGAGTTAAAAGAAGAGAAGAAAAAGAAGAAATGACAAGAAATGCTAAAAAGCATCAAAGAAGATATAATTAAGGGGAAATAATAATGATAATAGATGCAATTAATAAAGATATAGCCAAATTAATGAAGGAAAATAATAAAGAGGATTTAACTACATTAAAAATGGCAAAGAATGCTATTCAAACTGAAAAGATAAGCAAAAATCATGACTTATCTGAAGATGAAGTAATTCTTGTATTAAGAAAATTTATTAAACAAAAAAAAGATGATATTGAAGAATATTCTAAGTTTAATAAAAATGAAGTTGTAAATAATTTAAAAAGAGAAATAAATCTTATTAATACTTATTTACCTGAAGAAATGTCAATTGATGATATTAATAAAGGATTAGATGAAATATTTACTGAAGTAAATCCTACATCAATTAAAGATATGGGCATTTTAATGAATAAAGCAAATGAAAAGTTTGGATCTAATGCTGATAAAGCACTTGTTTCTAAATTAATTAAAGAAAGATTAAGTTAATATAAAACTTAATCTTTTTTAATTGTATGAATAAGTAAAGTATGATAAAATAAATATGTATGATAGGGAAGATACATATGAATAAAAAGAAGTTAATAGTATTAATATCAATATTTATATTATTATTATTATCAATAGTAATAGGAACATCATATGCAATGTGGTCTTTTTCACATGTTCAAGAACTATCAAATGTAATGGAAACAGATTGTTTTAAATTTACATATATAGATCAAGATGAAATAGATTTAAATAATACCTTTCCA